>CAZWSL010000004.1:0-110740 GCA_964636495.1 uncultured Desulfobacula sp.
GTGCGGCCAAAAAAATATTTGAAATTTGGGGTTGATTCCCTCCTGGTACTTTATCAACTGGAATATGGAGAAATCGTTTATGGCGCTGTTTCCAGTTCATATATTGGAATGGAAACTTCCATCCCAAAAAAACTGGTATACCACATATTGGGGTGTCAAAATTTTACCTGGACTAAGCCTTTAAAGTTCCAGTACACACCCCAGAGAATGCGCCTATCCTAAGCGATTATAGACACATTAAACACGTTTTTACTACCTGCTTATGTTGTCTCTATTGATGCTTGTTATCCCCCAATTAAATTTAATACTGCACATTGGAATAAGAGAAATTTAGATACTACATGTAGTGGTTGGATAGGCTTGAATAAAATGTGGAATTACAGGGATAATCCACAGAATATTTTGATAATGGAATAAAGGATACTATAGCCAGTAGTGTTCAGCTTTTTTAAAGCATTGATCACAGACATAGTCCACAGTGAAAAATCCTAAAGATACCGTTATAATTCATAACTTTTTTTCATTTATGACTCTGAGAGAATGATAGAAAAATATTGTATTGACAAAATAATCCTGATAAACAGATAAAAAATAGTATCTCATATTAAGATTGATTGAACTTTATCTTGACAATACATTAAATAATCGGACTTGAAAGGACAAACAGGAAATATTTCCCAAACTGTAAATTTAACTAATAACAATGTCTAAAAAATCTATAATATTTTGGAGTGATGTTGCCGCAATACTTCCTGGGATTGGATTGCTACTCGGTTGGATTTTATATCCTCTTTATCTTTATTTGACACCTTTAAAAGAGGTTAAGGTTAAAGTTAAGGAAGCTGTTATAAATAAAGTTGAATTTGTTAGAATCCCTCAAGACGAAGTTTTTCATTCTTATCAGCATGCTGGAGGCGATCCCAAGAAATACAGAATTGTCTATGAAAAAATGCCTGTGTTAGATATCAACGGTAATCCTATGTTAAGAATTTCAGAGAAGACTTATTCTGGCAAAGGCACACCTAAAATAACTGGTTCAGAAGTAATTGAAGTTATGATACCTATTTTAAAAAATCCACATTGGACCTATGAGGATATAGAAATTCCCAAAATCAAAGTTTTGGACCCTGAACCTAAATTTCCCCTTATTAGTAAGCCTGGTATGCTGGTTCGAAAATACAAACCAAATATTGAATATTTACATACAGGTGTTTTTTTTGAAAAGAAAAATGTTCAATTTTATACGAATTTCTCAAAAGAATCCTTTTCAATTTTTTCAGCAATGTTAGCAAGCATTCTCAGTCTATTAATATTTGTTTACAAATATTGGCAATGCAAAAATCATGATGGCTCCAACAGTCAGATGCCTTGAGTCTTTATTGATTATTTTTTTATACTCGAATACGAATAGATATAACGTTTAAGAAAAGATTCAGCGTTTGATTATAGATAAGGCACGCCCTCACGTGTGCTTATATTTTGCTGCTAACTTGCTATAAAAGAGCGCCTGATTCCCACTAATTTGGAGCGTAAAAAGGCCACCGTTGAGAGAATTACTACTGCTGAAGCTGTCTGATCAACTGCTCACACATCCGCAAATTATCGGGATCAATCCCAGGCTTCTGCCTGCCCAATTCCAGGCTTTTTTTAGCGGACAGCAGTGCCTTCGTTCTTTGGCCTGCCTTCGCCAACTCGGTCGCTTTCACAAAATACAAACTGTCTTCCCGCGGAAAGGTCCTGATAAGAGAATCCAGCAGGCCAATCCCTTCTTTAATCTGTCCGGTCTGGCACAGAAGTTGGGCCTTCATAGTTGCACTCTTGAAGCCTATATTGTTATGTTTCATTCCTATGTCACAGAATTTCAGAGCGCTTTTAACATCGCCCCGAGAAACATGCAGACGTATCAGGTTTTCTATGGCGAAGGTGTTATTATTTTCCAATTTGAGAAGCGTGGTAAGAGGACCGATTGCGTCATCTGCCTGATCCATTGCGATAAGAGCCACAGCCAAGTTCTGGAACCAACCCGCTTCAGGCTCCCCAATCTTCACCAGGGAGTTAAAAACCTCCGCTGCCAAAACCAATTTTTGTTCACGAAGCAGTTCCTCAGCCATGGCCTCGCATTTCAATACCAGGGTCATTTTTTCAGGAAACAGTTCCAGCGCCCGAACAGCGGCCTCAACTGCCTCCGAGTGATTGCCCTCCTCGAAATAGGCACCTATCAGATTCAGATACGCCCCTGAATTCAGAGGGTCGGCCTCGGTTGCTCTTGTAAACGCATTCCAGGCACGCTTGTACTCGTCGACCTTTTTGTACGCCAGCCCCAAGTTGTTCCAAGCGACTGAATAATTCCCATATATCGACACAGCCTTCTCGAGGTGCTTTATCGCCTGATTCCAATTCTCACCCTGGTAATAAATAAGCCCTAATTCATTGTAAATACCGGGATCTGACGGATCTTCTTTCTGAAGCTCCCGCAGCAATGATTTGCTTTCCTTGAACTTTCCATTTTCCCTGTACACCATGGCTCTTGCGTAACGCCCTCGATAAGCCTCATCTGACGATGTCCGTGGCACAGGCATCAACTCCAAATTATAATTTTTAATAACTTTTAGGATGTCCGAACGAAATGCATCAAAAGTTTGATACCTTTTTGTGGGATTCTTTTGCATACACTTTTTTATTATATTGTTCAGGGGCGTCTGCTGAATTTTTACTTCTGCGTTCCGATGTAACTCGGAGTATGTCCTGAATAGATCTCGTGCCCCAGGTGGTATTATGTATGGGTATCTACCACGAGAAACCAATTCATACAGGATGACTCCGAAGGCATATATATCTGCGCGATGATCGATTGGTTGGTCCTGGCTGAACTGTTCAGGAGCCATATAAGGCAATGTCCCGCCGCGGTGGCCTTCTTCCCCGACCATTGATGCCATTCCAAAATCGGTGACCTTCAAAACCCCATTTTGATCTATCAGCAGGTTCTCTGGCTTGATATCACGGTGAGATTGTAGGCCCGACTTCATGGCAAACTCCATTGCATCACAAAACTGCTTCGCCCAGGAAACCGCGACCTCGATGCTAATATGCTGGAATGAAATGGCATCGCGCAGCGACGCAAAATCGGTTCTTGGTCCGACAATAAACTCCGAACCCACAAACAAACGAAAATCAAGTTCACCGGCAAACCTGACTTTCACAATATTCGGGTGGTATTCCAAGGATGCCCATACATTGACTTCCTGGCGAAGCGCCTCCGTCGCCTTCGCCGCATAATCACCTTGGAATGTTTTTAGGGCCAGGGGCAGTGGTTCCTTCTCGTGCATGACCTTGTAGACGATACCCATCCCTGACTTACCTTTACCTCCGAAAATTGCCTCCACCAGATACTCGTTGCCAATTTTGTCACCGATTTTGTAGGTATCTTTTCGGCCAAACGCACCCAAACCACCACTTTTGGGTTTGGACTTCACTTTCTCTTCACGTCCAAATATGTGATCAAATAGCGACACGAAGCCCCCCTTTCATTTGAGGTATTAGATGTATTGAGAAAATAAAGCCACCACTATCATGCCCTTAATAGCAAGGGATATTGACAGTTCATTTTTCAATACCTTTCACTCGTTATATCTTTTTTTTAATTCTTGTGTGGCCTTTTTAGTAAATTTAACACCTTTTTTATATGCTTTATCTATAAATTTTACAATAGAGCGAGTGCCGTTGTAAGTCATAACTTTGCAAAACCTATCAGTTTTTCAATGCTATCCCAGGCTTATTTATTCCTTTTGTTATAATCATCTCCCCCCCCCAAAAAAAAAGAGGAATAATGGTATTAGTGAAAGGAAAATTCATATGGGGAATACCGAAGACTGTGTCTATTAGGGTTGTCCTCTATACCGGAAATCAAACATCAACACTATTATTAAAATTCTGGGGTTTTCTTAAGATTAATATAGCACCATATGTTGTGGTTGATGGCAATTTTATTCATCATACCGACAATCAATTTTTATATAAATAACAGTAACACTTCCTTTTCAAAACCCCTCCGATTTTTCCTGAATTACTAGCGTTTAATCATGGTATCATTAGAGACGAGTCAAATCCTCCAATTTACCGAGCGCTTCCTTCAGCAGTCCGTACTTTGTAAATATTTTAAGAATACCATATCTGGTATAGACAAATTTTTCAATTTGGAACTCGAAATTAAAATATATGGGAAACCCAATAACCAAATAAATCAAGACCCCAGGATATTTTATTGGAGATTTAGTTACACACTCCGAGAAAGATTTTTTTCAAGCTGCTAAAATGATGTAAATATATAAAAAACACGGCAGTAAAGCACCTAAAATGTAACTTAACAAGAAATATAGTTTAATAGTTCTCTACAACAAACATGGCTAAACGTTTTTTTTTGAATTATTTCTTTTATTCTCTTTCCAACCGAAATATATAACCGCACCAATAACACCACAAATTAAACCGAAAAAACTTCCTAAAAAGGTAAACTCTAGATCCCGCCCAATATCAGAGTTTATTGCCAAATCAACGGGTAAAATATATTTACTCAATAAGTATCCAAGCAATGGCCCTAATAAAAAACCTATAATAGCACCACTGAAGATAGGAACTTTAGAGGTATCAATATTAATACGTTTATTATTTTCCTGGTTAACTTTAAATACCACAAAAGCACAAACTAAAAATATAATTATTAGCATTATTACTGCTGTCGAATTTTTCATAGAGCCTTATTATTTTTTACGTTTAACGGTAAAGCTCACGGGCCGCAAGGGTTTGCAGTAAAGTTGCTTGAAAGCCACCCTTTTTAAAGTTGTTGCTTACTTTAGAAAAAGCCGCCCCTTGCGGTCCGGTGGAGCGCTGGGTTATGTGCCTTATGCCTATTGATGCTGAGAAATTCCATCAATGATCATATATGCAGGGCCTACTATCATAATAAATAGCACAAACATGAATGCAATTGCCCAACCCACTTTTTTAATCAGAGCTAATCGTTTTTGGAAACCCCTATCTTTAAAAAGCTCTTCAGATTCTGTTATGTCTGCTAAATCCTGACCCCATAAAAAGAAAGATTTAAAAAAAGAAGCCTTACCAATACGATGCAATGGTGGAAAAATGTAAATCCAGTACAAGATTTGATATAGTATATAAAGGCTTAGAGTAAAAACCCCACAAATAAGAAATATCGCTTCCACATCTAATCTCTTTGATTTGAGTACATATTATTCCTTGAGCAAATTTGATGGCACATAACGTCCGCCGGATGAGCCGCGAGGATGTTTTCTGGTTATGGGCACCGCGCTGCGGTGTTCATAATCGGAAAACACCGCAGTCGGCTCCATGGGCCTGATAGACGGAGCGTTTTTGCGCGAAGGCTGTCAGGCCCATGGAGCTTTGCTTATCCGGCGAACGATAGATCGGAGCGCGTAGCGGTCCGATCTATCAGTATTAATAAATGGAAAAAGTCCATGCTATTAACAGATATAGATGGAAAAAAATCAAAGGTCAATAAAGATAAGAGGTGTAAAAAAAAATAAAATAATCTTCAACTTTAGTGGAAATTTGATTGATTCAGATTGAATCCAATAAAATCAACTTAATTGGAGATTTAGTTACACACTCCGAGAAAGATTTTTTTCAAGCTGCTAAAATGAAAATTTAATTGACTCAGGACGAGTCTGTCAGAATGTTCTTTATTGGTGAGTTATTTTAACAAAAAAAATAATTTTTTTCAAAAACCTTAGTTCATTTGCCCAAATTCCTTAGATTACGTGCCGCGTTACAGCCACCGACCGAAGGGAGAGGACTGGGGCGCTTTGGCCAAAGACCGTCCCGTCTTCAGCGCTCCCAGTGGAGCGAAGGATTAGAGAGGTCATTCCTTTTTAAGGTTAATGCTTTTAATATTTTGTGCAATCTTATCGAACTTGTCCCGATTGTTTTAAGCGGTATAGATTTTAAACTTGATTTGGTATGAATATGAACTTTAGGATATTCATACCCCTTAACATAACTTTTTGCCAATTCAATTTTGGAGACATCTCCAATTTTAATATTTTTTGATGATAACGGATACTTAATTTTTAGCTCTTCATTGTTAATAATAATGCCAAAGGGAGTCCTCAAATATTCGTATCCAATGAATAGTATAATTATGGTGCACATGAACCACACACCAATTTCATCCACTGAGATAGCCATTAGGGGGGCTCCAATTAAAAAGACCCAATATAATACGTGATAAATAACGTTTTTTGAAAAACATAATGGATAATTTATTCTGTCTGAAATCCAACACTATTAGAAGTCATCGTTTTTAGGAACCGGGACAGATCAGCGATCTTTTACCATAAAAGCTCAGGTGAAGACCCAATAAATGTTCTTAAAACAGAAAAGATAATACCCTCCAATAATTCACAGGCATTGGCCCAAGATCAATGTTTTTCATTATAACATGCGTGAATCCAAAGAATGGATTTTATCAGTGATTATCGATGTATTCCTGTAACTCCTCATGCCATTTTACTGTATCATATATCTGTGGATCACTTAGCTCATTCATTAAGAGATCAACTAAATATCGAGGTGTCTTTCCGCCTATATGCATTGATTTAATGCAGGAAACGCAATAGACACAAACATCTTCACAGGGCATCGAATCGGCCCTTTTTTTCATCAGATTGTGAATTTTTTCCAAAGGAAGTTTAGGGTAAAAATCATCACCGCAGCAGACGGAACGTGTACGGTTGAATTTTGTTTCAACAATTTCTATATTCATTTTTTCCAGGCAATTGCGTACAGCTTGGTGAACCTTCGGGTTCTCCCGCACTGGGCAAGCATCATGAACGGACATTTTCAATCCTTCATAATCGGGATACGGAAACAAATCAAGGCTGTCAATTATTTCCCACAAGGATATTGTTGATATTCCCTCATAAAGGCTGCCGAACCGTTTATCACAACCAGCACATACATTTATGATCAAAGAGCCTTTTTCAAGTTGTGGTTCATGGCGGCAACATATTTTGTGCAAAACCGTTTCATTATAATTCTGGTTCAGAAATTTTAAAATTTTATTTTCCATTTCAGGCTTATAAATGTTTAAAGCGCAACCTGGGTTAAAATATGTTTTTCTGGGCATGTTTTCCTCCTAAAGTCATTAAATCTTATTTGTCTCTTTATTTTTGCTTTGGAGAGTACTTTTTTATTCGATAATGCACCACCCGAATATTGCTGAATTATGGAGCAAAATTCGGGTGGTCATCAGTTATTGAATGTATTAGACTGTTATAAACAAGAGGAGGGTAAAATAGCGATGTATGATCTATCACAACAGGCAGATGATTATAAAAAAATTGAAAGGGCCATTCGTTTTATTGAAAAAAATTTTAAAACTCAACCAAATCTTGATGAAATTGCAAGCAGTGTTCATTTAAGCAAATATCATTTTACCCGCTTGTTTAAAAGGTGGGCAGGAATTGGACCAGTTCAGTTTTTGCAGTTTGTTACACTTGATTATACCAAAAAAAAACTATCTGAATCAAAAAATCTTCTTGATACTTCATTAGAATCCGGTCTTTCTGGACCAGGCAGATTGCATGATCTGTTTGTGACGTTTGATGCTATGACTCCTGGCGATTTCAAGAAAATGGGTGCTGGATTAAACATTGACTATGGATTTTGTACTTCTCCTTTTGGAGAATGTTTAATGGCAATAACTCAAAGAGGGATTTGTCATCTTGGATTTATTCAAAAAGACAATAAATCAGATGCTCTCCAGCAACTTTTTGAAACATGGCCTGGTGCCGAGTTCAGTGAAAATTCTAAATCCATTGAGCCTTTTTTAAATCAGATATTCAATCTTGATAAAACCAAAAAATCTCGCCAATTCAATCTTTTAATCAGAGGCACAAATTTTCAAATTAATGTATGGAAGGCTTTATTGCGGATACCCAGTGGAAATGTGGCAAGTTATCAAGATATTGCTGAATATATTGGTCGCCCGAAAGCATTTCGAGCGGTTGCCAGTGCAATTGCAATCAATCCAGTTGCTTATTTGATACCATGTCATAGAGTGATTTCTAAATCAGGTAAAATTCATCAATATCGGTGGGGTTCTTCAAGAAAAAAAATGATTGTTGGACGGGAAGCGGCAAGAACAACATGAATTGATTATGTCTATAAAGTCCTTTATTTATAAGACTGAGCACTGTAACGTGTAGCCATAATATTTTTGAAATTCAGCGTGATACAATATATGATGGTATTTGTTGTTTTGAAGTATTTGCAACCGGGGATTCAATTCAATAAAGAGCTGAATAAGCAGCTAACTCTTAATCAGTAGGTCCCGGGTTCGATCCCCTGACGGCCCATCATAGAAATCAAGGCTGACAGCGGTTTACGCTGATCAGCCTTTTTTAACCGGTTCTATAAATTTCGTATAAATCCATCAATTTGAATCAATTGTTATTTTTATTTAACTATAACAAATCACGCCTCAAGCTGTTGCCGGTATTTGCAATTAATCTGGCTGTCAATCAGCATTCAAAATTGACTCCATAGCAGCGTCCGGTGTATCTTCTTGTAAGAAAAAGTATGTTTAGTATATACGGCTGAATCACCTGCCCAACAGGATGTAAAAAAGATTTAATGATTTTTTGAAAAATCATCAAAAAAGAGTTGATCTTGTGCTGAAAGGGGTCAAACTTCAACGCTGTTTGACAATAAGGATAATATGAGAAAAGTTATAAATAATTGGACAAAAAAAGGGCAGATTCTGAACAAAACATTACCGACTCAGAATAGGTCGATCATTCTTGTTCATGGCTTTGTAGGAAGCCCATATGATATGAAACCGCTTGCTGATGTTTTAGCCGATAAAGGTTACAGAGTTGTTATTCCTTTAGTTCCAGGTCAAACTTCAAGTAGCAAAATTTTAGCAAGGGGCGGTTATACTCCACAAGATTATGTTAATTCACTCCAAAAAATAGTTGACAATGAAATTAAACAAACAGGATTATTGCCATCATTGGTGGGTTTTTCTATGGGAGGAGCGACATCTACAATTGTTGCCACTGAAGGCAAAATATATAAGTTAGCATTAATTGCACCTTTTTTCGAGCTCACTAAAAATCATACTTTATACACTAACATTGCCAGCAGAATAAAACATTATATTCCAGTGATTCTAAAATTAAGTAAAGGTAAAATCAATTACAAAGACGGGAAGAAACAATATTTCCCAGGTTCCTATTTTATATCATTATCAGCATATTACCAATTAAGCAAATTAGGTCAATTGGCTAAATTACGAGCCGCTGATATAGATATACCAGCAATTATAATTGGCTCGCATAATGACGAAGTGGCTTCCTTTAAGGTTACAAAAGATCTGTTTGAAGGTCATCAACATGTCGAAATAATAGATTATCCTAACTCTAATCACATTTTATTGTATGATTATGATAAAGAAGGTTGCATACAAAGATTAGTCGAATTTTTAACACAGAATTAAAAAAAATATCTGATTGCATTTGAAGTTTATTATAATCAACAAGAAAACATTCGGCCAACGACTGGAAAATGCCTGCTCACTGTGAGCAGGCATGGTACAACCTAAAAGATGTGGCTTAACCCAGGCTCCAATTTTTTGGGAAGGTGCAGAAAGAGCTGTATCAGAATATTGTTGCTAATTTGGGCAAACTGCGGATATTGAAAAGTGATGTTTTTATTGTACTTCATGAGATTCCATTGGAGAACTGGGGTATCCGTGGAGGTGTTCCCGCTTCTGAGATTGATCTGGGATTCAAAGTTGGCGTCTGAAATCTCCCTGAATAAAGCCATTTGTATAGTTTAATGATTTCAAGTAAAACAGGTCTGAAAGATAAAGAAACAGACTGGAAATAAACAGGAAGGGGAGCGGTTTCCAGATCCCGGGTATGAAATTCGCCGCACTGTACCACCACATGATTCTGCCGGTGCTGAACCGTTGTGGTAAAACCTGAAAATAAAATTTCATGAAACAGATCCTGCATAGGCGGGGTGCTCACTTTCTGGAGCACTTATCTTCCGGGCTTTGGTATGCCGAAAACAAACGTTTCACCAGTATGTATTTTCAATAAAACCGTTTTGGGATGCCCCATATCCATTAAATCTTCAGAAACTAATTTTTGAGCCAGGAGTGTTTCATCTTTAACAACTTGATTCTGTATAAAACAGCAATGTCTGCCTCCGAATAAGAACCAGTCACTATCACAGTGAAGATGCATGGTGCCTATATAAATAATTGATGAATCAGGTTCAATATCCATGCGATAGATCTGCACATTTTCCCACTCTGTTTTATAAGTAAGGGCATCTGTTCTCCGCTGCCCTTGAAAACCTAAATAATAGATGCCCGGTTCCAAAATAAAATAGGTCCATCCCTGTCTGCGTGTATCAGCTGATAGAAATTTAGGCATTATGATGGGTTTGAGCATGCCACCGGTTTCAAAATCACCCATTGCCATATTCGCATTCTCCCCGGATATACACCCCTTAACCGGATCTGCTCCGGATTCATCCCCTATTTCACAGGTGACTCTGAGAAGAACCAATACCTTTTGTCCCTCTATGATGGCCGAGTTATCACTTTTCTTTAATGGGCTCGTATAACTGCATCCGATAGAGAATCCTGTAAACCATAATAACATCAATATGCGGGAAAAAACCTTGATTGAATTGCTGAATCCTATCCTTTTCACTTGTTATTACCTCAATTCACACCATTACAATTGAAAAAATGTTAATGCAATCACTTTTCCACACTACTATTATCTGAAGATGTGCCGTCATCCTGTTCTGCCCAGTTTTTTAGCAGGTCACCGTATGTTTTAAACATAGATCGTTTTACCACTTTAAATCTTGTCATCCGGTTTTGGTGGTCAAACTGGATGAGTAGCACATAATCTTTTGTTAACTCCTCAATCCCTCCGTAGGCCTGATATCCTCCTGCAACTATCCATGGCATTAATGCCCAAACTGTTTTCCAGTTATACGCAAAGATATTTTCATCGATCCATAATACGTCAGGTTTCCCCAGCATTTCAACAATTTCAGCTTTAGAGGTCGTGCCTGGTTTGAGTGATGCAAGCTCGTTATCTGTTATTTCCTCTCCAGAAATACATTTTTCCGGCACTGGAATAATAACGCACCCACTGACAAGAGATAAAAGAGTTAAAAGCATAGCTATTTGTAATCTGCAGTTTCCCAAATCAACCTCTCTCTAATAAAAAAACCAGATGGGTTATGATATGTTCCCCTGTGAATATGAAAGATTGCAATTGTTTCCCAAAAAAGATGAAACATTCAGCATGCAGAACAAACTCGGAACAGAAGATGATCCTGATTTCTATTGTTAAAGATTACCACAAAACAGGGTAAAGTACTAATGGTATTATCAGCCAGGAATCAGATTCAGCAGGCTACCAATAGTTTGTCTCACCACTCCGGATTTTCATTCACTGCAGGGGAATGCCGGTTTTGAGATCGTCTGAACTGTGAAGTATTTCAGATACCGATATAATTCAGAACCGATCATGACAAGCCTGACATCAGGATAGTGCAACTATTTTTGAGTTTTCTTCTGTTTACATCTACAATTCTTTTTGATACAAAATTTTAAACAGATTTACTGTTAACTATGGATATATATCACTTATAAAGGACAATCTGGAACTTGATGGTTATGAAGTGTTCACTGCTGCACCTGACGGAGAGACCCTCTCTATTCTTTAAGAAAACCGTGATCTGTCCCAATATATTTTGACAATTCCGGAGACCGGATATAAGCTGAATGCTTTTGATTAAAACTGAATAAAGGTTTACCATAATGAAATTTCTTCCTGCCCAGATTCTCTATTTTACCAGAAGCAGAACAACCAAACGGAATTTTAACCTTCTTTTTAAATTCCTTATTGTGTTGGCACTGATGATTACAGTCTACAGTGTTTTGTTTCATTTTATAATGCTTTTTGAGGACAAAGAGTTTACCTGGATTACCGGTTTTTATTGGACACTCACTGTCATGTCCACACTTGGTTTTGGTGATATTACGTTTACCAGTGATCTCGGCAAGGCCTTTACAATGGTTGTACTCATCTCAGGCATTCTTTTTCTTCTTGTCATGCTGCCCTTTACCTTTATTCAATTTTTTTATGCGCCATGGCTTGAAGCCCAGTCAAGGGCTAAAACACCGCGGGAATTGCCGGAAAAAACAAAAGGGCATGTGATATTGACAAGTTTTGATTCCTTAACCATAAATCTGGTCAAACAGCTTGAAAAATATAATTATGAATATGCCATTATCGCAGCGGACCAGCAACAGGTATTAGAACTTTATGATTTAAACTTCAAGGTGGTTGTGGGTGATCTTGGTGATCCAGAAACCTATAGACGTCTGCATATAAAAGATGCTGCCATGCTGGTTGCCAATAATGATGATATGGTGAATACAAATATATCTTTTACAGTGAGGGAAATCTCTAAAAATATACCCATTATCACCAATGCAAATGCAGATGACTCCATCGATATTCTACAGCTTGCCGGCAGTACTTATGTTTTCCCGTTCAGGAAGATGCTTGGAGAATCGCTGGCACGAAGAACGCTGGGAATGAGTATGGGATCCAATATTGTTGGAAAATTTGATCAGCTTATCATTGCTGAAGCATCAGCAATGCGAACACCTCTTGAGGGAAAAACACTCATACAGAGTAATCTGCGGGAAAAAACGGGTGTAACAGTTGTGGGACTTTGGGAGAGAGGCCAGTTTAAAATACCGAGACCACATACCCGGATCAATTCCACGACTGTCCTCGTGCTTGCCGGTTCGGCTGAACAGCTTAAAAATTATGATAAAATTTTTTCCATTTATCGTGATTATCAAACCCTTGACGCTCCTGTACTTATACTGGGCGGCGGTCGTGTCGGACATTCAGCTGCACAGATTTTAGAAGAGAGGCAGATTGTATACAAGGTTGTGGAAAAAAAACCAAGATTGATTAAAAATGACAAATATGTTCAAGGAAATGCTGCTGATCTTGAGACTTTGATCCGGGCCGGGATACAAAAAACACCATCTGTAATCATTACAACTCATGATGACTCAATGAATATTTATCTAACCATTTACTGCCGTCAACTGCGACCGAATATACAGATTATCAGCAGGGCAAACCTGGATGGTAATATCTCCAAACTCCACAGAGCTGGAGCAGACCTTGTCATGTCATACGCTTCCATGGGAGCGAATACCATTCTCAATCTTTTAAAACCTGATAAGGTACTCATGTTTGCAGAAGGCCTGAACATTTTCCGTACGCCGGTTCACTCATCCCTTGCGGGTAAATCCCTTGCTGAGAGTCAGATCAGGAAACAGACAGGCTGCAGTGTGATAGCTATTGGCCAAAATAATAAAATGGATATCAACCCGGAACCCTCCACTCTTCTTCAAGAATATGATGAAATGGTTTTGATTGGAACAAGCGATGCGGAAAACCGTCTTATGGATATCTATAAATAGCGGGGAAAGATCCATATAGAGAGACATCACTATGCAGTTTCATCAACCAGAAACAGAGATCAATCATGCTATTTTATACGGGTTGACTCTGGCTGGACAAAGTAATTTCTACCCAGAACTACCATTAAAATACCACCTAATATCATCATGGCTGATATGGTTAAACGCAGCGTAATCGTCTCAGATACAAATATGACTCCTCCGAAAGCTGCGATTACAGGAACCAGCAGTTGGAGTACAGCTGCCTGCAATGCGGTAAGTCCCCCAAGTGCAATGTACCAGATCGTATAACCGATTCCTGATGTTACTCCGCCTGATAATACTGCCAGAAACACGCCTTCAAATGAAAAACTTGAATTTTTAATCGTAATCAGCAGCAAAACAACAGCAATGGGAATCGTCCTGAAAAAATTATAGGCAGTATCAGTAAGCGGATTTTTTGAGCCTCGTCCCATAAGGGTATAAATACCCCACGCCATACCCGCCACTGCCATAAGTAAAAAGCCTGCAGCCGATGGTGTTGTCACTGATGGAAGGATCAGATAGACAAATCCTGTGAAAGCGATTATGACACCGCTCCATTCCGCAATATGCAATCGGTTTCCAGAAAGAAGAGATAACAGTATCATTGTTATCTGGACGGAACCAAATAAAATAAGCGCACCAGTTGCCGTGTTCAGTGTAATATAGGCAAAGGAGAATGAAATGGCATAAAGGAACAGCATCACACCGGCAGACCAGCTGCCTTTTGTGGTTGAACCATGTTTGGTTTTATTAATACCGATAATTCCCATGAGAAAAACAGCTCCTGACATCAGGCGTATAATGGTAAAACTGGATGCATCAATGGCTCTCTCATCCAGTGCCAGCCGGCACAGCACCGAATTTGCGGCAAATGCAATTAATGCCAGGCTTGTAAAGACAATGGTTCTGACCAGATAGTCAGCGGGTTTATTGATCAATTTTAACTCCGTAAAATATTAAGTTAGCCATACTGTCAGATACCAGCTAACCCCGGTTGAGAGATCTTTCCTGCTGCCTGCAGGCACAGAGCCATGCTGGATTCCCGCATATATGTCGGCTATATTTATATTCAAAATCCAGTGGCCTGACAAGCCCTAATTTAAAGATGACTACTTCGCGTTATGCCAGGCAGCGTTCAAAAATGACCCGCTGTCAGCCAGTGGATATTAAGATCCCGAATATACTTGCATGACTCATCCTGCTTTGTTACAATTGTGTATAAAAATGGTAATTTGAAATTTAATACAATCCATCAGGGGTAATATGAAAGCCATCCAGGTCGATTATGATCCAGAATCAAAAAAAGTTACAATTAAGAAAAATGGTGAAAAAGAAGATTGGGCAGAAGTCTGTAAAAAGTTTAATGATGATGTTGAACGGATCATGGATTATGATAAACACAAGGACTGCACAGGTCTCTATGTCTGTCGTGATGATAATAACAATCCTTTTTATTACCTTGTCAGAGAAGACAGAGCACTCTACCGGATGAAGCGCAAACATTTTATTGATAATATCGGGCTTAAATAAACTCAAAACAGTATCAGTAAACTATTATTATATCCGTGGAACCCCTTGTGCCAGGATGGAGGTTTCCTCAGTTGAAAACCAGATCGGGTCCTCAAATTTTAATAAATTCCAAAATCACATCCTGCTGCAAGAGTTTGTCCCATCTCAAAACACTCCTGCAGGATATTTTCTGAAACAGCTCCCCTGGATATGATCGGTTCATACACCTTTTGAAACGAAAACCCTTTGCAGATCCGTTCAATTTGAACAGCGGTATTCCGACCGTCATTTCCTGCACTGATGAACAGGGCATAGGGTTTGGCATATTTAAAATAAAATTTATTGATTGGAATATTTTCAAAAAAAAACTATAGTCTGCACATTAATTTCAATTGCTGTCGGATTGTGCATCTGACTATTGTTAGGAGGTAGTTCGTGATTCAAGCAAAATCTTTAGCAAAAAGCAGTGGATATCGTTGGGTCATATTCTGTCTGCTGGCTTTTGGCTATTTATTGGTTTATTTTCATCGGCTCTGCCCGGCAGTGGTTGCTCTGGACATGCAGGCTGACCTGAACACAAGCGGGGCTTTGCTGGGCTTTTTAGCAGCCGCTTATTTTTATCCTTATGCTCTGATGCAGATTCCTTCGGGCCTGCTTTCCGATTCCTGGGGGCCGCGCAAAACCATCACTGTCTTTTTTGCCCTGGCCGGTTTCTCCTCTATCCTGCTGGGCGTGGTCGAATCACTGGGTCTGGCCATCCTGGCCCGGATACTGGTGGGGTTTGGCGTGGCTATGCTTTTTGTACCCACCATGAAAGTGATGACCCACTGGTTCAAAACTGAGGAGTTCGCCAGGATGACTGGCATACTCATGGCTGTGGGAGGCCTGGGGGCGTATGCTGCTGCCCGGCCCCTTGCCTGGCTGAGTGACATTATAGGCTGGCGGGGCAGCTTTGTAGTAATCGGAGTCATCACAATAGTGGTAGCGGCAGCCATATGGTTTCTCGTACGAAACACACCTCAGGATATGGGATTTCCATTGGTTAACAAACCAGCTGAAGACAATCCGGGTAAAAGTGAAGCTATCGGACTGATTCAGGGTATAAAAACTATATTTATGTCCGGACCTTTCTGGATTCTGGCAACCTGGTCTTTTTTCTCGTTCTGCATATTTTTCAGCTTCGGAGGACTGTGGGGCGGTCCTTATCTGATGCATATCTATGGTTTCAGCAAAACTGAAGCCGGTAACATACTTGGTATGCTGGCCCTGGCTATGGTAGTGGGCAGCCCTTTTGTCAGCTGGCTGTCGGATAAGGTGTTTCGATCCCGAAAGAAAGTCATTGTTCTGGCCTCGCTCATTACCTTATGTCTCACCATACCTCTGGCCTTCTTTCCTGATGTAATGAACAAACCTGCTCTTTATCTGCTGTGCTTTCTTTTAGGGATGTTCAACAGCGCCATAGTGGTAGTGGCATTCACTTTAGTCAAGGAACTGTTCCCGGTGGAAATCGCAGGAACTTCGGTGGGCCTGCTAAACCTGTTCCCATTCCTGGGTGGTGCAGTGGCGCCCCCGATACTGGGAGCCATTCTGGAAGCACAGGAAAAAACTGCAACAGGATACTCGGCCGAGGCGTATTCCAAGGCTTTTTTACTATATGTTCTTTTTGCTCTGATCGCTTTTGGGGCATCCTGTTTTCTTACCGAAACCATGAAAAAGGAAGCTGATCTGCATCAATGATGTTACTGATCTCCAGCTTTGATCTTCAGGGTTAACAAAAGTCCAAAGGAAATACAGCTGATGATCAGTAACAGGGAAAATGCGATTCTATAGCTTTGCGTCATATCAAACAGATAACCCGTTAATATCGGCCCCAGAGCGCCACCAGTGGATCCGAAAAAAACCACCAGTCCGAGCAGTAAACCGTGAGCCCGGATTCCAAACAGTTCCACTGTGATAGGGGAGATAGCTGTAAAAAAGCCTCCATGGGCAATTCCATACACGCAGGCAAACCCATAGAGCTTCCATAAAACATCAGCTTTCATAAGCCAGAGAAAACTGATGACCAGAATGCCGAAACAGATGGACATGGTCTGTTTGCTGCCGATACGATCAATGGCAATACCGGAGATGAATCTCCCCAGCATACTCACGGCACCAATAGTGGAAAGTATACCAGCTGCCTGGTGAGAGGAAATACCGATGTCACGGGCATGGGGGACAATATGGACCATTATACTCAGCAGACAGAAAACCAGCAGTAGATTTATCAGGCACAGAAGCCATAATTCATATGTTTTCAAAGCTCTTGAAAAGGAAAATCCCTGGTTCTGCGATTGTGGCACCTCCCCCTGATCACGGACAAATGGATGACCGGCAGACTCTGGATCTCGCCGAAGAAACTGGGCAATTGCAATTAAAAGGATGAAGGATAAAAACCCCATGAATAAAAATGCTTTCTGCCAGCCAAACCTTATGATTAAAAAACTGGCCAGAATAGGAAATATGAACTGACCCGTTCCAGTGCCCACTTTGACAAGCCCTGTCATCTGACCGCGTTTTTTTCCAAACCATCTTGCAATAGTGGTCAGCGCAATGACATCCACCGAACTGAGTCCAATACCGAAAATCAGGCCAAAACTCAGATAAAGCTGCCACAGTGTACCAATCTGCGACATGCAGGAGAAACCCAGGCTGAAAAAGATGGCAGCAACACTCATTAAAATTCTGGGACCGAATTTATCATTGAGCCTGCCAATGAGAATGCCAAACAATCCCATAATAAAAAAAGCTGTGGCAGAAGCACCGGATATAGCTGTCCTTGACCAGTTGAATTCATCCATTAAAGAGTTGAAAAAAACCCCGTAAGAGATATACATGCCCACCCCAACAGCTTGAATACTAAAACAAGATGCTGTAATAACAGTACTGTAGGAGATCGCCTTTTGATGTGAAAAATCTGTCATAACGGATTTGTTTTCTTAACACCTGCAGTTTTCATAAATGCCATCCAATCTACAATTCATTGATAAAAATTCACATAGTATTAGATCCTGAGTCGTATCACAAGTCAAAATAAAAAAATGAGTTTCAAATAACAGTTAAAATTGGATCAAATATTTTTTTATTAAAATCTGGCATTGTATTGACACAGCCTTTTAATAGGAGTAACTGTTTTCTATAAAACAGACAAAATCAAAAGAGGCATGATTATAAATAAAGGAATAAGATTTAGGGAAACAAGGGAACACAATGAAGAATTCCAGGAAGATGATACTGTTTTAGCCCATGTCTCCTGGAAATTTGTATTGTCCCCAGATCTCATATATCAAAACGCAGGAGATTCAGAAGGTTCCACCCATGAGCATTGATATCATTTTTCATGAACAATATTATAATTCAGACTATGCAGATGATCCTGCAGCTCTTCCGGGCCGCCTGGAAGGAATTATGGCGACTGTTAAATCCAGGCCGGACATGTACCACATTTCAAAGCCGGAACCAGCTTCAGATACGGATATATTAAGGGCCCACGATAGGGGTCAATTCAATATCATTCAATTCAACCCCCTTCGATACCAATTGGCGGCACTGGCAGCCGGAGGTGCCATTAAAGCAGCCCAGACAGCCTATAAAGGGACCCCGGGCTTTGCCGTGATCCGGCCACCCGGGCATCATGCCTCAAGCAACTCATGCTGGGGATTCTGTTATTTCAACAATATGGCCATCAGCCTGCTCAAACTATATTCCGAACAAAAGATTGAGACTGCCTTTATCCTGGATTTTGACTTTCACACCGGAGACGGGAATATAAACATACTGGAAAACAGGAAAGACGGATTTAAGGTCACGATTCTAAATCCCGGCTCAACAGACAGGATAAATTATCTGAGTGAGGTCAAAAACGTCATGGACAATTTGACCGATGCAGATATACTGGCGGCATCTGCAGGGTTTGATCATGGAATTGACGACTGGGGAGGCCTTCTTACCACAGAAGATTACCGGGAACTGGGCCGTATGATGAAACAGACAGCCGAGCGGCTCTGCCAGGGCAGGAGGTTTGCACTCCTTGAAGGCGGATACAACCACGCTGTTCTCGGGCTCAATGTAAATTCATTCTGCGAAGGATTTGATTAATCTGGATATCCCTTTGTAAAACAGGGATGATCAAGGCAGGGTAAGTTTCATAACGGTATAATCAAACGGCTCCCATAATAAAGATCGTTTTGGAGTAAACCCCAGTTTCCTGTATACTGCAATAGCGCGTTCATTATCAGACCTGACACGGAATTCAATGGTCTTTATTGCTTTTGATTTTCCGGCCCAATCCAGCAATGCCCCCATTATATGACTGCCAACCCCCAGCCCCCAGTTCTTTTTAGAAACAGAAAAAGCAAATTCTCCTGCACTTCGAAGTCGTTGCCACATAGTGGATCTGAAGGCAAGATATCCAACGACCTCATCCTGCAGCCAGCCTACCAGAAGTGCATGATGCTCTGAATTCCTGCATTTTCTGATATGCTTTCTTTCGTTATCCACTGAAATATTATCAATCCCCTCATCAAAGGAGAGAAAGCTGCTGTCTTTACTGATTTTATACACATAGCGGATCAGCTCGCCGGCTTCATTTTCCTGTGCCTCCTTTACCATCAGCATCTGATCATTTTTAATGACAAAGTTTTTCTCGTATAACTCCAGTGTGGTATTTTTGACCTTAACAAAGTCAATTACAAGGCTTAACAGGTTTGCCAGTATCATTTTAACCAGGCTGTTGAGCAAAACCGTCAGTTCGAATTCTTTTGCATAAACAGCACTGTAGTTTGGTGTAAGGACGGATATCTTCAGCATGAAACCCCCTTATCTTTTAAATTTCTTTTAAACGGGCGTACCGGAATTCACTCAAAAGAACAGCACTGGGTTAACAGCGCAATAGGAAAATCATCATAGGAAAATGCAGCCAGGATTTGGTTTTCAAGCAGTCGTGTGAGATGAGCTATGTTTAATCATCGTTTTTTACAATAATGTATTCAGTGCATGGCTCTGTCTTTCCAGATACAATACATTATTCGTTCAGTGGTTGTCAATATAATTGTCCCATTTATCCAGCACGCGATCTCCATGTTTCCGGTTGCCTCTTAAAAAGCTGTAAGAGAAAAGAGATACATAAGAGATGAGAGAACATAACATTTTATTACTGCTGGGAGGCAATGATGGAGGCGGCAGAAAAATGAAATATAGAGTCTTTAAACTTTACCCATGATCTGTTAAACTGCTCTGAATAAAAACTCCATACAGGTAAAACCATATTGAATAAATTGACATCATCACGCCGCTGGCTGATACTGATTATTGCTGGAACGCTGTTTGTCCTGTCTCAGTTTTACAGATCATCCATTGCCGTTATCACTCCCAACCTGATCCAGGACCTGCAGCTTGATGCATGGGAACTGAGCACTGTGTCAGCATCTTTTTTTTATGCCTTTGCCCTCATGCAGATACCGGTTGGACTCTTCCTTGACAGCACAGGTCCGAGATTTACCATGACCTTTCTCACCTTGATTGCCATTGGCGGTGCCGTTATTTTTTCCCAGGGTGAATCCTATTACCATCTTGTTATCGGCAGAATGTTTTTAGGTATTGGTATGGCCTGCAATTTTATGGGAACTTTAAAACTGATCACAACCTGGTTTGCACCAAAACAATTTGCCACTTTATCTGCTGTAATCGTTTCAGCAGGAACAGCCGGCAATATTGCAGCAGCAACACCTCTGGTATTAATGGTACAGGTAATTGGGTGGAGAAGCAGTTTCATGGTTATGGGAGGGTTCACATTTGTCATAACAGCTCTCTTTTTTCTGGTGGTAAAAGACAGACCTGACACATATACAGATATGAAACAAAACAGTGCTGTCCGCCCCAGTGTGAGGGACACAGTTAAAAGTGCTAAAAAACTGTTTTCAAGGCTGGATTTCTGGATAATCTCTTTTTCTACATTCTGCCGCTACGGCATTTTTGCTTCTGTTCAGGCGCTATGGGCAGGACCGTATCTCATAAATGCCATTGGTCTCTCTTCTGTTACAGCAGGCAATATAATTCTTCTGATGAGTTTAGGTCTGATAATCGGCAGCCCTTTATGCGGATACCTCTCTGATGAGATATTTCATTCAAGAAAAAAAATAATAATCTCCGGCATCATGGGAATGGTGACTGTTCTATTGATCATTATATCTCTGCCTGAAGGGACAGGAAAAGGAATCATGGCTCTCCTCTTTCTCTTTTTTGGATTGTTCAGCAGTTCCGGTCAGATAATGTATGCACATATCAAAGAGCAGGTTCCCCATGAAAATGCAGGCATGGCAATGACTGCAATCAATTTTTTTACCATGGCCGGGGTTGCTGTCTTTTTACAGGGCATGGGCTCACTGATGAAACTTCTATATCCTGGCACCTCTCTTGGAATACCGGCTTTTAAGAGTGCTTTCATATTCTGCAGTATCTGCCTTGTAATTATTGCGGCATGCTATATCATGACAGAAGAGACCCTTACCCGGAATAAAAAAAAAACCTGAAATAATTTCATTTACCCGTTACTGCATTTAAGGGTAAACCATTTGACTTGATAATGTTTTGTTTAAATAAAAATTTTATGAGCTTTCATGGATACAATACTCAAATATTTTAAACCTGAACCTGAAAAAGTTGATGCACTGGCAGAGAATCTTGACTGCAGCAGAATACTGGCTGCTCTGCTGACCGGCAGAGGAATCACCACGATAGACAATGCCCGCTTTTTTCTGAACCCGGATTTTAACAATCTGGCTGATCCTTTTCTGTTGAAAGATATGGACAAAGCTGTCAGGCGAATATTTACAGCTGTTAAAAACAGGGAAAAAATTCTGATTTTTGGAGATTTTGATGCAGACGGGATTACTTCCACAGCACTCCTGTCTGAGTTTCTTGAGTACTGCAATGCTGATATATCATGGTATATCCCCCATAGAGATAAAGAGGGGTACTCCCTTCAGTTAAATCATATTCAGATGGCTGCAGACCGGGACATTGATCTGATTATTACTGTTGACTGCGGTGTGACAAGCTTTGAGGCTGTTACCCGGGCAAAACTTGAAGATATAGATGTTATCATAACCGATCACCATGAACCTGATAAAAACCTGCCTGATTCAATTGCAGTTATAAATCCCAAAAGAGAAGAGTGCAAAGCAGGTCTTGAATATCTTGCAGGTGTGGGGGTTGTGTTTTTCCTGGTAATGGCCTTGAGAAAATTTTTCAGGGACAACCGTTTCTGGGAAGAACTTCCAGAGCCGAATCTACTGAATTACCTTGATCTGTTTGCCATTGGAACAATTGGTGATATGGTTCCTCTTGTTCATGCAAACCGCGTATTGAGTATTGCCGGATTAAAGAAAATCAGGCAGGGGACAAGGGAGGGGCTGCGTTCTATTGCAGGAGTATGCAGGCTTGATGTAAAAAAAATTGATTCCGATGACATCTCATTTAAAATTGTCCCGAGAATTAATGCTGCAGGCAGGATTTCCCATGCCAGAATATGTGTTTCACAACTGATGACAACCGATGTGACAGCAGCCCGGAAAACTGCATCAATCCTTGATAAGCTCAATATTGAACGGCAGCGGATTGAACAGGAAATTGTAGATGAAATTGAGAACAGAATACTCAAAAACCAGGAGATAGTAAAAAAAAACATTTTGTTCCTGTGGAGTGATAAGTGGAATCCAGGTGTACTCGGGATTGCCGCATCCAAACTTTCAAAAAAATATTGCCGTCCTGTTATTCTTCTGTCCATAAATAAAAACCATGCTGTCGGCTCAGGTCGCAGTGTGAATAATATCAATATCCATAAAGCCCTTCAGGAACATCAGTCTCTGCTTGTGAAGTCCGGCGGACATGCCATGGCCTGCGGTCTTACTGTCAAGAGTGAAAATCTTGATACGCTTGGTAAAAATCTAAATTCATACCTGGAAAAAAAACACTCGAGCCAGGATTTCCAGAATACAAAATTTATTGATGCTGTTCTTGATTTTGAAGAGATTCACTTTGATCTTGCAAAAGAGATTGATCAGTTACGGCCCTTTGGAGTGGATAATAAAGAGCCTGTTTTTTTATGCAGAAACATCATTGTAACCTCCTCATATATGATTGCAGGCAGGCATAGAAAAATGCTTCTCAGCAATAATATATCCCCCGGCAGCGCACAGATTGAAGCTTTTCACTTTAATATAGACAACCCTGAAAAACTTCCTGATTACTATTCTGAAATTGCCTTTAAGCTTAAAATTAATAAATTTAAAAAAAAGAGCCCCCAGATCATTATTGAACAACTTTAGATTATTGCTTGAAAAACTACCTGGTTTTATTGTATATATATAAATTAACATTTTATAGTTTTTGAAAATTTAAGGAAAAACAGATGGCCAAAATCTTTTATACCGGCAACAAGGAAGAAAAACTTCTTTCTAAAATAGAATCTTCCAAAGAGCGGGAAAGAATAAGAACTATAACAAATATCCGTGACAATATTGAAACATTCAGCAATAAAATTTCAATGAAACTTATTGAAACCGGCATTATTGAAACCGTATCAAAATCAAGTGTGGAAAAGCAGATAACACGATGCCTTGATAAACTCTGCACAGCAGAGGATTTTGATATTGACTACATGGTTGCTCCTTTCAGAACCCTTGTCTCAAACCCTAATATTGCATGCCTCTATTTAACAGCATTTGTAGTGGAAACACTGATAAATCACAAAGATGTTATTGATATATACGGCAGTGATGAAGATGTCTACTATTGTATCAAAAAAGAACTCTTGAATAACTCCTGAACATATGTAGTTACTATTTGAGATCTCCGCATTATGCAGAGGTTTCTATTTATGGACATGGGGATGTCTGCCGTGCTTGTGCACATGCTCATGTCTGTGAATATGAAATTGCTCATCAGTCAGAACCGTACCATTTTCCATTGAGTATATTTTATCGGTTACAGCCTGAACAAAATCAAACTCATGTGATATAACCAGAAAAGTAATATCAAGTCCATTCAAGATATCAATTAATTTTCCTTTTACCTTGTTATCCAGGCCTGCAGTCGGTTCATCCAGCAGTAAAATTTCAGGTTCCATGGCAAGAATTGTTGCCAGAGCAACAAGACGTTTCTGTCCGCCTGACATATAATGGGTAATACTCTGCTCAAAATCCTGCATGCCAAGCTTCTGGAGAGTCTTTTTTGCAATAATGACAGCATCATTCCGGGAAAGTCCAAGGTTAAGCGGGCCGAATGTAACATCTTCCAGTACGGTAGGACAGAACAGCTGATCATCTGAATCCTGGAAAAGCAGTCCGATTTTTGATCGGATGGGAACAAAATCTTTTTCCTGTTCTAATTTATTCCCGAAAATTTCTATTGTTCCTGAATCAGGCCTGCAAAGCCCCATTATAGTATGGAGCAAAGTAGTTTTTCCCGATCCGTTGGGGGCCATCATGCCTATTTTTTCACCCCTGTTGATTTCAAGATCAAGGCTGTTGAGAATACGCTTGTTCAGGCCTGGATATGAAAAAGAGATATTTTTTAACTGAATGATATCTTTCCTGCTGTTCATTATAAGTTTCCTCTTTATGGATTAATCAGATCCAGATATTTTCAACTATTACAAGAGTTGATCCTGCAAATAATACACAAGTTAAAAAAATCCAATTTGATTTTCCAGCATAAAAAACGTCAATCGTATAAAATTTATTTTTAAACCCGCGGCAAAGCATTGCCTGGTGGACTCTTTTAGCCCTTAAAGATGCCCTCACAAAAAGCATTCCCGCCAGATAGGCAAAGGTTTTATACGAGTGAAGATTTGTACCCGGACTAAACCCCCTGAATTTTGCAGCCCTCAGAAGCTTCAGATATTCTTCTTCAATTACTGCTATATATCTATAAGACATCAAAATCAAAAAAACCATCTTGTCAGGGACATAAAGCTTATGGAGGGTATTTCCAAGACATCCAATGCTCATTGTGGCAACAAGAGCGGTAAAAAGCAACAGTATGGTTATTGATTTAACTGTGATCTTCAAACATAACATAACACCTGCAGATGAAATTTTTAACCCGTAAAACTGGTATAGAGCAGCTCCTTCAAATGTTATGGGAAGAAGTATCCATATCATCAACAGAAACCAGAAAACCGGTTTGATCCGGGCAAGGATATCTCTTGCATTCAGTTTTGCCATTGCCAGTAAAACAAATGAAATAGTCAGATAGCACACAGCAATAAAAATATGATTACAGAGTGCAGCAGCAAAAGATAAAACGATTGAAGCAAGAATACGTGCTTTTGGATCAAGTTTATGTATGAATGAGTTGCCTGAAATAAATTTTTCTTCAGTCATTTTTATTATATCTTTTTCTTTTTATAAATTTTAAAGAAAATGCAAGAAAAAAAATAATTCCCACGCCGGCCACAATTTTATAGACAGGCGGACTCTTTTTTAATTCCTTTCTGGTTTCCACTGCCTTTTCAACACTACTCTTGCCAGAGTCTGCAATAAGTTCATCCAGAGATATTTTCCAGTGTGCTTTATGCCCCTGGCCTGCATCAAGATGTAACATAAGCCCGGCGTCAAGGTTGTCTGGAATTTTAAATGAATAATTCCCATTTTTATCTGTTCTGCCTGTATGAACGATATCTCCGTTTTCATCCACAACTGTTATCTTACAATTGGCAGCCCTCTTTTCAGCATCAAAGTAACTTTCGGAAAAAACCACACCCTCTTCCGCCCATGCAAATATAATAACTCTGTGAGCAGAGGCAATAGTGACCGGCATGAAAATTAAGACAATCAATAAAACTGCTGTTTTTTTGAGTTCCATAAACTGTTTTTTAAAACCTTTTCCTATCTTCATTATTTTCATGATTTTACCGGGATTATTTCAGGATATACCTTTAACAGAAAACTCACACAGAAACCAGTTACAATTCCTTCTATAACCATTACCGGAGTATAGGCCGCTATAATTGCAAGACTTGTTTTAAAAAAATTCTGATCCGTAAACCAGAGAGCTGCCCCCAACAGATTACATGAAATCAGGATAGAAAAAAAACCTGCCATGAATCCTGCGGTAAAGGTAAGCTTTGGTGATCTGCCAAGAAGAGGTAAAAACAGATAATGCACGAGCACGGCCGGAACAGCCATTATAATAACATTTACGCCCAGGGCTGTAATGCCGCCATATTGGAAAAAAACCGCCTGCAGCAGCAGTGCAGTCAAAATTGCCGGAACTGCTGCAAAGCCAAGCAGCAGTCCCACTATCCCGTTTAAAATCAGATGAACACTTGCAGGCCCGATATTGATATGAATAAGAGATGCAACAAAAAAAGCAGATGCCAGTATTGCCACATGCACAATTTTATCATAATCAATCTTTTTCAACCCAATGCCTGTTCCAATAAAAGCAACAGCAGCTCCACAGGTTAAAACCTGCCCGGAAATCACTCCTTCTGAAATATGCATCTATTTTTCCTGCCATTTTTCAAATTTCACCCACAAAACAGCACCCAGTTCAATCTCTTTCTCCATCTCTTTATGCATCATTTTCCTGTCAGATGTATTTAAAGCGGCAAATCCCCACCACCCTGCAACTGGAGCAGCATATGTAAATACACCATTTCTGTCTGCTTTTACAGTCTGGGTAATCATATAATCAGAAGGGGCAGCACCATTTTTTCTCTGATTATAATATTCCACTTCAACCTGTGCAAACGGAACTGCCTTGCCGTCTAATTTTACAATCCCCTGAAAAACATTGCCGGCATATAAACCAAAGGGTCTGGAAAGGGGTACAATTTCTGTTTTAAGTCCAACTTCCCGGTCCCACCCTTCATCATCTCCAAAAGCGGCTACAACACTTTTTGTATAGTGTATGATAAAACAGTTTTCTGCCGGTTCCCAGTAGGGTCTGGGTTCCATGACAAACGTATGGACTCCCGGTCTCTTTATCCTGTATTCAGTTTTCCAGGCCGGATTATCCAATATTTCACTCTTTTTAAGCGACGCTTTTAAATCTGTCTTCCCACTGTTTTTAACAACAAAAAATCTCTCTGGTTTTTCCAGAGGCATCCCTCTCATCTCAAAAGGGTGTGAAAAAGAGAGAAAAATTTCTACACTTCTTTTATCGTCCTGCATGATCATATTATCATCTGGAATAATCATTCCAAAATGGGCATGGGAGATACCAAAGCAGAAAAAAATAAAACATAATATCATAAAATTCAATTTAACAACTTTCATTCAAGCCTCCTCAAAAATAAAAAAACCACAAAGGATTCGATATTTTTATCGATATATAACCTTCGTGGTTTAAACTGTTATTCAATAAATTTTAATTTTACATTCAGACTTCTGTCTGAAATTTAATTCCTGTATATATTTTTGAAACGGGTATGTCAATTACAAAAAACAGTTACGGGATATTTGCATGTAGTTGCAGATCCGGGTTATCTATCTGATTTTTCAATTTAATAGTCGTTTTTATCAAAAAAACCTTTCACTTTTACGCTGTTGATTCCTGTTTTATTATTGCACCTTTAATGAATCAAGAGTACGTTTTCATAAAAAAAGATTTGCATAATGATCACTTTTGTTGTTTTATGTCCAATATTAATACATATATTTTTCATATAAAACAGATCATAGGACATTAAATGGCTGAACTACAATTCAAAAATGTTGGAAAAAAATATGGCCGCCTCGAGGTGATCCATAAATTAAACCTTGAAATTAAAAATAAGGAATTTCTTGTGCTGGTCGGCCCTTCAGGATGCGGCAAATCAACCCTGCTTAGAATGGTGGCTGGATTAGAAGAGATTTCAGATGGCACCATTGCAATAAATGGAAAAGTTGTAAACGATATTGCTCCAAAAGATAGAGGCCTTGCCATGGTTTTTCAAAACTATGCGCTCTACCCCCATATGAATGTGTTTGACAATATGGCTTTCGGGCTTAAACTCAGCAAAACCCCCAAAAAGAATATTCAGGAGAGAGTACAAGAGGTAGCTGTTATACTGGGGCTTGAAGAGCTGTTGTCAAGAAAACCCCATGAACTGTCAGGAGGGCAGAGGCAGCGTGTGGCAATGGGGCGTGCAATGGTAAGAAAACCATCCATCTTCCTTTTTGATGAACCCCTTTCAAATCTTGATGCAAAACTTCGTATCCAGATGAGAGCAGAAATAAAAATGCTGCACCAGAGAGTTGATTCAACCATAATATATGTCACCCATGATCAGGTGGAAGCCATGACCCTTGCTGACAGGATTGTTGTTCTGAGAGATGGGTATATTGAACAGGTGGGAACACCTTTGGAGCTTTTTTCAAAACCTTCAAATACTTTTGTAGCCGGCTTTATCGGCACACCTCCAATGAATCTTAAATCGTGCAGAGTTAAAATCCTGGATAACAGCACCTTTATTGAATTTGAAAGCGGTCTTAAAATCCCTGTTCCTGAAAAAAACAACTCCAGGTTGACTGATAATCAGGAGGTTGTCCTGGGACTCAGGGCAGAAGAAATCGTACCTGCAGACAGACATAACAACTTTCCTGATCAATGGAAATTTGAAGGGAAAATAGTGGTTGCAGAACCCCTTGGAAATGAAACCCATCTGCATGTTGATATGAATGGCGTTACCATGATGTCAAAAAGTGAGGGAAAAAAAATTTACAGGCCAAATGAAAAAATCAAACTGAATATGAACCTGAAGGAAATGCATCTGTTTGATGCATCAACTACCCAGGTAATCTACTGAGTTTAGAATACAGGTGACAAAAATACCCGGCTTATTTCAGGTAGTGGCAAAATTGAGCATTATGCAAAGATCTCATAACAGCACCTGCCCTATGCAATAATCACCTCTATTCCTCTCTCCTCAATCTTTTTTTTAAAACCGGGTTTAATTGAGTCATCTGTAATAAGCATATTTATCTTATCTACAGGTGCTGTGACAAAATTGGATACAACCCCCATTTTACTGCTGTCTGCCACCACTATGACAGGACCTAAAGTCTGCTTGATCATCAGGCGGGCAACTGCGGCCTCTTCCGGTACAGGAGTTGTTAAACCAAATTTCAGACTTACACCGTCAACACCTATAATTGTTTTGCTGCCGCAGACACTGTTAAGTATGGTATGGGTAAAATCACCTATTAAAGAATTTGATTCTCTCCTGAAGCGTCCACCTGTCAATATGATCTCAATCTCACTGTTTTTAACTGCTGAAAGGGCATTTGCATTGCTTGTGATAACGCACATTTTTTTTGGAGGCAGATGTTTTAAAACCTGTGTACAGGTGGAACCGGTATTTATAAGAAGTGTATCTTCCGGCTCAATTATCCTGCCGGCTGCCATACCGATTTTCTCTTTCTGGGTGAAGTGTTTGAGATTTTTTTCCGCATAAACAGACTCTTCTGTTACACGACGGCGTAATACAGCTCCACCATGAGTCCGATCCAGTACGCCTTTTTTTTCCAGCACATCGAAATCGCGTCTGATGGTAAGCTCGGTCACACCAAATACCCGGCTTAACTGCGCAACCTTTACAATCCCTTCCTCTTTAATTAAAGTCTGAATTCTTCTCTGTCGGTCAACGGGTATCAAGGTTTTTGCCATTTTCATCTCCCCAAATTAAAAAACTGTTTGAACTGGCATGCTGATCAATATACATGTTCATTGTTTTAAACCTGCACACTTCGGTTCTAATCCAAGAAGCTGCAGAAGATTAAAAAACAGATCCAGGCAATTTGTTTTACAACACAGATATCCTTTTTATGAACCCACAAATCCCATGGCTGCGGTAACAGCCCTCTTCCATCCTTCATAGTATTCAGCTGCAGTACTCTTCTCCATTTTCGGACTGAAAACGGTATCACTTGACCAGCTTGAAGCTGCCTCTTCCCTGTTTTTCCAGAAGCCCGTTGCAATTCCTGCAAAAAAAGCAGCTCCAAGTGCTGTTGTCTCGATACATTCAGGTCTCTCCACATCAACACCCAGGATATCACTTTGAAACTGGAGCAGCATGTTATTGGAAACTGCTCCGCCGTCAACCCGCAGCTTGACCATATCAATCTTTGAATCCAGTTCCATTACAGATAAAACGTCTTTACTCTGATAGGAGAGAGATTCCAGGGTGGCCCTTATAAAATGCTCTTTAGAGGTTCCTCTTGTCAGACCAAAAACACACCCCCTTACATCTGGTTTCCAATAGGGTGTTCCAAGCCCCACAAAGGCAGGCACAACATAAACACCATCTGAATCCTTTACTGCAAGGGCATATTTTTCAGAATCTGCGGCATGACTGAACATTCTGAGCCCGTCCCTCAGCCATTGGACAGCAGAGCCTGCTACAAATACGGAACCTTCAAGTGCATAGGTTATCTTTCCATCAAAGCCCCAGGCAATAGTTGTCAACAATCCGTTTTCAGATATTACTGCTTTTTCACCGGTATTCATCAACATGAAACAACCCGTGCCATAGGTATTTTTAGCCATCCCTTTTTCAAAACACGCCTGGCCGAACAGGGCTGCCTGCTGGTCTCCTGCAATGCCGGCTATGGGAATGTCAAACCCGCAGAACATTTCAGGAGACGTGTGCGCATAAACTTCTGATGAAGATTTTACTTCCGGCAGCATTGAAGCAGGAATATCAAGATACTCAAGAAGTTCTTCATCCCATCTGCATTCATGGATATTGTAAAGAAGCGTTCTGGATGCATTTGAATAATCTGTCACATGGACTCTGCCCCTGGTCAGCTTCCACACAAGCCATGTATCAATTGTTCCAAAAAGCAGATCACCTTTTTCAGCCCTCTGCCTGACCCCTGGAACATTATCAAGAATCCATTTTACCTTTGTACCTGAAAAATAGGCATCAATCAAAAGACCTGTTTTCTGCCTGAATTCCTGATCAAGCCCTCTATTAACAAGCGCACTGCAGATATCAGCAGTCTGTCTGGACTGCCATACAATTGCATTATATACCGGAATTCCTGTATGTTTATCCCATACAACCGTGGTTTCACGCTGATTGGTAATACCCACAGCCACTATATCGGCACCATCCACTTCTTCATGGGCAAGGGCTTTATCCACTACCTGCTGCACTGAATTCCATATCTCCATTGCATCGTGTTCAACCCAGCCGGGATGAGGAAAAATCTGCTTGAATTCTTTTCTGGTTACAAGGAGGATCTGCCCCTGTCTGTCAAATACAATTACCCTTGAACTGGTTGTACCCTGATCAATTGCAATTATATATTTTTTATCAGCCATAAGTAATTTCTCCCTATTATACCCTTTAATATTGGTTTAATTAAAAAACGTTCATTGCATCCATTAGATTTCATTAGCGCTCTACTATTTTTTTCATCTTATTATACACATACAGATAATATTGGAAAGATTCTCTCTGAAAAAAATGAAATCTGCATCTAAATTTAAAAAAAAGCTTGCACAAACAGAAAAAAAAACTTAAAAAACAATAAAAAAAGAACATATTAATTCAGATATGGTTTATTGCACTTAAAATATGAATATGGAAACAGATATATTAATTATTGGCGGCGGGGTTACAGGCACCGGTATTGCAAGAGATCTCACCTTAAGAGGGTTCAATGTCATACTTGTTGAAAAAAAAGATTTAAATGCAGGTGCCTCTGGAGGTAACCACGGTCTTTTACACAGCGGGGCAAGATACATTCACTCTGATCCTGAAGCTGCAAAGGAGTGCCAGCAGGAACAGAAAATACTTAAAAAACTGGCTGGCCACTGTATTGAAGAGACCGGAGGATTATTTGTTGCCGTTAAAGGGGATGAATTGAATTATATCCAGGATTTTCCCATGTTGTGTGAAAAATCAGGCATTGAAGCCAAAGCAGTAGATCCTGGAAAAGCCCTGGAAATGGAGCCTGCGCTCTCAAAGGATATCATTGCCGCATATCAGGTGAATGACGCGTCGATAAATCCTTTCAAATTATCCATTGAAAATATGAACAGTGCAATTGCTTCAGGCTCTTCCTGTCTGATGCATACAAAAATTGAAAATTTCAAAATAGAAAATAAAAAAATCATCTATGCTGTAGCCCGGGATGAAACAGGTGGTAAAACAATCAAAATCCGGGCAAAAGCCTATATAAACGCTTCAGGAGCATGGGCAAAAAAAGTTGCTGCCATGGCAGGAATAACTGTAAATATGGTATTTTCCATGGGAAGTCTTCTTGTTACTGATAAAAGAGTTACCAGAAGAGTCATCAACAGATTAAGGGTTCCTGCCGACGGTGATATCCTTGTTCCGGGAGGTGTTGTCTCCATTCTTGGAACCACATCCATAAGAATAAAAGAGCCAGACAGAGCATATCCATCTGTTGATGAGGTGGATCGCATAATTGAACAGGGAGAACAGATGATCCCTGCCCTTAAAGAAAGCAGATATATAAGGGCCTATTCAGGAGTCCGCCCTCTGGTCAGCATGGGGGGTGATGGTGATGACAGAGATGTGAGCCGCGGCTTCACACTGCTCGACCACGAAAAAGAGGGAGTTAAAAATTTTATTACCATAACAGGCGGCAAACTATCCACATACAGACTTATGGCTGAAAAGACATCTGATATAGCCTGCAGAAAACTGGGTATCCGTAAAAAATGCATAACAGCCATAACGCCACTGCCTTCCACCATTGATGGTGAATGGTCTGAGCCTGCTGTTTTCTCAGAAAAATCCAATGATCTTGAAACCCTTCAAGATTCCTACCTGTGCGAGTGTGAAATGGTTCCTGAAAAGGCTGTCCACAGAGTCATTGATGCCATAAAAAACAGCGGAGGCTGCCCTGGTCTCGAATCCATAGCTCTCAGAACGAGAATAGGCAAAGGAACATGCCAGGGCACTTACTGCAGTTCAAGAGTGATCTCCTATCTGTGCAGTCGTGATGATTACAGAACAGACAACACCCTCAAAGATCTGAAACGTTTTTTAAACGAAAGGTGGAAAGGAGAACACTCCCTTTTATGGGATCAGACGCTTGTCCACTCTTCCTTGAAGGAGATGATCCACTGTGGGCTTTTCTGCCTTGAGACAGAAGGAGAGTCATATTAATAAACAATCAGGGTGGCTTATGTTTTCAGTAGATTTTAAAACTTTCATATGAGAATTCAAGAGTTAGGATGATACAGAAACAGAAAATTTCATGTAATGTGATGATAATCGGTGCCGGTTTTGCAGGAATGACTGCCTGTGCAAGAGCTTCAGAACTTGGATTAAAAACCGTCATTGCGGGCAATTCATCCCAGTTCTATTTTACAAGCGGATTGTTTGATCTTCTCGGTGTCTATCCCCCGGCTGAAGGTAACGTATTAAAAACCCCTGAAGAGGGATATGTCATACTGAAAAAAGAGCTGCCTGACCATCCATATTCAAAAACAGGATTGAAACAGGTACAAAACAGTTTTGAGTTTATAACACGCTTCTTAAAATCAGCCGGACTTGAATATAGGTCCTCCAGCAGTGGAAATATTTCAGTCCTTACTGGTGCTGGAACATTTAAACCCAGCTTCCTTGTCCCGGAAACCATTAAAAAATGCCAGATGATCAATCAGGGCAGAAAACTGCTGATAATTGATTTTAAAGGGTTAAATGGTTTCAGTGCAAAACAGGTTGCAGCAGGATTGAAAAAAAAATATACCGCTCCCCATACTCTGAGCATTGAACTTTCAACTCAAAAAGATGTAAGAGCCCCGGTGCATCTGGCTTCAATGTTTGAAAACAGTGATTTTCCCGAACAGATTGCCAGAAAAATTTCCAGCAGTGGATTTAAGGCGGACATTCTCGGCATGCCTGCTGTCTGCGGGATTAACAGGAGTTTAGATGTGTTGAGGAAACTTGAAAAAAAAACAAATCTAGAAATATTTGAAATTCCAATGATGCCGCCCTCCATTCCCGGTTTAAGATTAAAAAATGCATTTGAAAAACAGCTGTCAAAAATTAACAGGGTGTGGTTTTTAAACCAGGCAAAAATAGAATCTCCTGTTATGAATGAGAATAAATTTATTTTAAATGCTGTTAATCAGAATATGGTCACAAGGATAGAAGCTGACTGTGTAATCCTTGCATCTGGAAGATTTCAGAGTAAGGGACTGTTTGCACACAGAAAAAAAATCTTTGAACCTCTATTCAATTTGCCGGTGTATCAGCCGGAACATAGAAATCTATGGCACCATCGAAATTTTTTTGAAAAAAAAGGGCACATGATTAACTCCGCTGGAATAGAGACAGATAATCTGTTCCGGCCTGTAGACAGTTACGGATCAGTTATTCATAAAAACCTCTATGCTGCAGGAGCCATACTTGCCCACAATGACTGGACAAGACTTAAATCAGGGTCAGGGGTATCTGTTGTCAGTGCATGTACAGCAGTCAATGATTTTTATAACCGTCACAAACCAAATTCAGGCAGCAGCAGTGAATAACGAATTTGACATTTGAATTATGTTTACCATATCTTTATATATTGCATCAGCGCTTTCACTGGCAGGGATTTTATTCCAAATTTTTAAACTGCAGAAAACCGGTTCAGCAGGATTAAAACTCCACACGGTAAAATCCAATCTTGCTCCTGCATTTTTTAACACGCTTTTTCAGACAAAACTGTTCAAAGCTTCCAGGGTAAGGTGGTGTATTCACTTCCTTGTTTTTTCAGGCTTTATATTTTTACTCTTTTTCCACGCTCTGGATGAACTGGTTTCAAACCGGATTTTCAGCTATTATCAACCCACTGTAGATCCTTATCAATTTTTGAGAAACTTTGCAGGATTTCTTGTAGGAACAGGCTGTCTTGGCTTTTTAATTAAAAAATTCCATATCAGAAAAAATAACCCGAGGCTGAAATCAGGATATAATAATCTGTTTTCCATCTTTTTAACTCTTTTGGTAATCCTTTCAGGATTCATGCTCGAAACGAGCAAGATCATTTCAGAACCTGTTTTTATGGAAATGGTTGAAGATTATGCCGGTATTGATGAAGATTCAGGACTTGATGAGCTTAAAATCTACTGGGAAAAACATTACAATGTTGTGTTTGATCAACTGTCTTACACCATGGAAAATGCAGTTGAAGAGGGTGAAATTATTAACGAAGATTACTGCCTTGACTGCCATTCAAAAATATCAAGCGCTTTTGTATCCCATCTTTTATCAAGGAGTTTAAAAAAGAGCGGCTCTCTTTTAAACCAGTATCGTGCAGACAGAATTTTTTACCATGTTCATTACCTGCTCTGCTTTCTCATGCTTATATCTCTTCCTTTTTCAAGATTTTTCCATATTCTTTTAATCCCTTTTGCAAGCATGAATCAAAAGGCTGATATAGAGGATCATCAAAAACTGAAAGTTGAATTCAACCCTGTTACCCTGGGAGCCTGTACAGACTGCAGGTTCTGTTCCGACGTATGCAGTGTATATCCAAACTATGCTGTAACGAACAATATCAGAGTGCTGCCCCATCATAAAATTGAGGCCTTTAAAAATATAATAACAGGAAAACATCTCCATAAAGATGAGATGATCAGATTAAAAAACGCCAATGAAGCGTGTACACAATGTAATAACTGTACGGACATATGCCCTTCAAATATTGATCTGCAGAGTTTATGGGTAAAACTTTCAGATCTTTTATGTAAACCTGCTTCTGGAAAAACAGATCTCCCTTCTGACTTTCAGCTTACCCGTGAGCATGATATCTCGTACAGCAGAACCTCTTTTAAAAATTGTGCCCAGTGTACCATCTGCACAAATGTATGCCCTGTTGTCTTATACAGCTCAAAAGATGAAAATGATATGACTCCCCAGCAGGTAATGAACCTGTTACGGCTTGGAAGAAAACAGATGGCAGCAGCAACCTTGATGGTTAACAACTGCCTGACATGTTATTCCTGCCAGGAGAACTGTCCCAGTGAAATAAGGGTGACCGATATTATAACAGAACTAAGAGAGGCATCTGCCAAGGCTGGTCAATCATGAAGCTTGCATATTTTCCCGGATGTAAAATAGATTTTCATTTAAAAGCGTATGATTTTTCCTTTAAATCCGTTATGGAAAAACTCTCTGTCCAACTGGTTGAACTGCCGTTTAACTGCTGCGGATATCCTGCAAGGGATAACGACTTTGAAACCTCCCTTTTCTCTTCTGTAAGAAATTTTGCCATAGCCGGAAAACATGGCCTTGATATTATTACGCCCTGCAAATGCTGCTATGGACAACTGCAGTATGTATCCTGGCAGTGGAAAAGTGTGGATAAGCATCATCCGGGATTAAAACAGAAATTCAATAACCTGCTGGCAAAGGAAAATCTTTTCTGGAACGGGAACATCAATATCAGACACCTTCTCTCCTTCTTATACCACGATATCGGCATCAATGATCTGAAAAAGAGAATAAAACAGACACTTCCGGAAAAAAAAGTTGTTGCCCAGTACGGGTGTCATGCCCTGAGACCTTTCACTGTCACAGGATTTGACAATCCCCATGCACCGCATATTTTTGAAGATCTTATCAATATAACCGGGTTGAGAAGTGTGGAGTGGACAAAAAGTACAGAATGCTGTGGAAACCCGATTTTAAAAAACAATAAAAAACTCTCTTTAAAAATTCTTGATTCCAAACTCGATGCTGCAATAGATGCTGGAGCAGATTATATATGTACGGCTTGCACCCACTGCCAGATGCAGTATAATGACATATCATTTGAGAAAAGAATGGAACAGCACACCCTTGTTTCCACTCCGTTCACCCGGATTCTTGATAGAGTTCTCTGATTTTATCTGCCGGCCATTCAAAAACGGCAAATAGTTACAGCCCCGGTATATTATATCCTGCTGCAGTATGTCTCCTGCTGAGAATGACTAAAGAAGATGGCTAAAAGCGTCTGTTGAATATGACATGATCATCTTCCGGCAATAAGTGGACATGGTGTGTGATCTCTCTTGACTCGGACTGACTATTTGTGGTTCATATGCTAAGAGGATAACGTAACTCAGAGGAGCTGAAAAAGAACATCAAATACTAAAAAGCCTGTCAGATTTCTTACATAAGTGAAAAACAGGTAAAAAAAAGGAATGCATGACAATGTTTATCAAAAATAAATTATATACCGGACCGGTACAGTCCATTGTGCTGGACTGGGCAGGAACAACTGTTGATCACGGGTGTATGGGACCTGCTGCGGTATTTGTGGATGTATTTGCAGAACAGGGTGTGAAAGTAACGGTTAAAGATGCCAGACAATTTATGGGCCTTGCCAAAAAAGATCATATCCGGGAAATGTGTAAACTGTCCGCCATTGCATCAGCCTGGGAAAAAAAACATGGCGCTTTTCCGGATGGAAAAGATGTGGACACGCTTTATGAGCGAACCACTTCTTTGATGGTCAATACCATCAAAAACCACAGTGACCCCATCGACGGTGTCATTGAAACCATTGATAAACTTCGGGACATGGATATTAAGATTGGATCTTCAACCGGATACGTGAGAGAAATGATGGATGTACTGGTTCCCATTGCCAGAGAAAAAGGATACCATCCGGATGCTGTTGTGTGCTCGTCTGATGTGCCGCAGGGACGTCCTTACCCGTGGATGTGTTACCTGAATGCCATCAAACTGCAGACCTATCCCATGGAAAGCATGGTAAAAATCGGAGATACGGTTAAAGATATTGAAGAAGGCCTGAACGCCGGCATGTGGACCGTCGGTATCACCCGGACCGGAAACGAGCTCGGCCTGACCAGGACAGAAACAGACGTCCTTGATCCCCATGAGCTGTTAAAACGACTGGAAGATGTCAGGACACGCTTTAAAAAGGCCGGAGCCCACTATGTACTGGAGCAGACAGCTGATGTTCTGCCGGTGATCCAGGAGATCAATAACCGCCTCCGGTCCGGAGATCTGCCATTTATCCGGAAGTCTGCCATTTAGAAGACAGCACATGTGATTCTGGACCAATTGCCTGATCCATCACTTAACTTCTCTCTATGCAGTAAATCCCTGTTAAAGTGAATAGCTGCCCTGCAAAAACATCCCGGATCTGAGGTTCTCTGTCTGAAATCCGGACATATTGATAAAAACCAAAAGGAGATGACAGAATCGGACCGTTCCCATGATTTTGATTCTGCTTTATTTTATATGATATAAAGTGTATCATTTTAAATCAAATTCAGCCTGGAGTATTTTAATGAATATTATATTTATCGGGACAGGTGAAGCGTGTGACAGAACAAGAGCAAACACTTCTGTTCTGATTGAAAACAGATACAACTCTGTTCTGCTTGATTGCGGTTTTTCTGCAGCATCGGCATATTTTCTGCACGAATCTGACCATAAACCCCTTGATGCCGTGTGGATATCCCACCTGCACGGCGACCACTATTTTGGACTGCCCCAGCTAATTTTACACCTTTTTCAGCAGAAACGGAAAAAAAACCTCTATCTCCTCAGTGGCTGCCCTGTTGAAAAGAGAATAAAACAGGCAGTAAATCTCGCCTACCCCTCTCTGCTGTCAAAGCTTGGCTTTGAACTCTCTTTTCAGATTGTTGAAAAAGAAAAACCCGTGATAATAGATGAAATATGCTGGCGTGCTGCAGAAAATGTACACTCAATAGAAAACTTCTCTGTTCTCCTGGAGAGTGAAGAGAAAAAAATTTATTACAGCGGCGATGGAAAAAGCAGCATTCATTCCGAAAAGTTGATGAAAGGTGCAGATCTTATCATACATGAGGCATTCAGTCTGGAAAACAGGTTTCAGGACCACGGATCTGTTGCAGAATGCATTGAGCTGTACAGGAGAAACAGGTGCAGAAAGATGGGACTTGTTCATCTCTGTCAGGAAGCGCGGGAACAGCAGAAATCTGCAGAAAAAATGGTGGAAAAATACAGCTCTGGTATATTTTTTCCTGAAGATGGACACAAGCTTTTCCTTTAATAGAGACTGACCGCCTTTTTGACAATATTGAACATGGATGATCTGACTATAATAAAAATGGCGGAATCTCTCCAGGTTAATACAGGCTGATACAGAGAGTTTCCGGTTCATCTGTTAAGTAAAAAATGGAGGAGATGGGAACCGAAAAGGAAAATCTAAACAAAAAAGGAGTTATCGTGTTGAAAGTATATGCTGCCAAATGGTGTCCACACTGTACAAAAGCCGTAACCTACTTTAAAAAAAACAATATTGAATTTGAATATATTGACATTGAAAAACAGCCTGAAAACATTGTTCGAAAAATTATTAATGTAAACGGAGGGGATGACTGGGTTGTTCCAACCCTTGAATTCAATGGAAAATGGCGGGAAGGTAAAATCTATAATGAAATAGAGCTGAAAGCTGATCTGGCAGAAATGGGTATTGCCGTTCCCGATTAGAACTGCAAGGAGAGAATGCTGTGGTCTTCAGCCCGGACATTTAATGGATTGATTTTAATTCAGCCCGTATACTTTACAGAGCGAGTCTGACACTCTCGTCTATCCGTTTGTATGCCACTGGAAGATAAAAATAAGATTTTCAGCCGCACAAATTATTGATACGGCAGAAAATCCCTGGATTCAAAATCTAATTGTTGACTGCAATCAACTAAATATCGTATTATCCCTCAAATTTTAATTAATTCAAAATAAGGAGTCGTTAAAAATGAAAACAAGGTTGCTGTTATTATTAATCTGTTCCATCTTTCTTGTGGGATTAGCCAATGCCGGCTTTGCAGCAGATAAAAAACTGAAGGCAGGATTTATTTATGTGGGTCCGGTTGGTGATTATGGATGGTCCCATGCCCACGACATGGGCAAAAAATTTGCAGAAGAGAAACTGCCATGGCTTGAAACCATTATTGTAGAATCTGTTGGAGAAGCAGACAGTGCAAGAATTATTGACAGGCTTATCCAGAAACAGAAATGTGATGTTGTTTTCACCACAAGCTTTGGATACATGGATGATACCGTTAAAGCGGGACAGAGATATCCTGACAAGAAGTTCATGCACTGTTCAGGATTTAAACGCTCAAAAAACGTTGGAACCTATTTTGGTGATCTCTACCAGATGTACTATTTAAATGGATTAATGGCTGGTGCCCTGACCAAAACCAATAAAATAGGTTATGTGGCAGCCTTCCCGATTCCTGAACTTATCCGCCATATTAATGCATACGCCCTTGGCATCAAAGCGGCAAATCCGGAAGCCACACTTGATGTAAAATGGATATATGCATGGTACGGACCTGACAAGGCTAAAGAAGCTGCTGAAGCTTTGATTGCAGAAGGCTGTGATACCCTTGCTTTTACTGAAGATACGCCTGCAGTAATTGAAGTGGGACAAAGTCACAGTGAAAAAGGCAAACAAATCTATACCTTCAGCCATTACTCTGCCATGCAGCCCTATGGAGTAGACTCTGTTGTATCAGGACAGCTCATGGACTGGGGTGGAATATATGTGAAAATTCTTGAAAGCATCTATAATGGAACATGGACAAATGAAGATATCTGGTGGCTTGCAAAGGAAAAAGCTGCTCTCCTTGGCGGAAGCCATACGGAAGTGATCAATCCTAAATTTGTTGATGACTTGAAAAATGCCGTAATCGATACCAAGGAATTTGGCAAAATGTCTGCATATAAGCTTGTAATGATGAGATATTCTCAGATGAAACAGGGTGTTGATGTATTTGAACCCTTTACAGGACCTATTAAAGACAATAAAGGCAATCTGCAGATAAAAGCTGGTGAAAAAGCTTCAAAACAGGATCTCCTGAGCATTATGTACTATGTGGATAATGTTAAGGGAAACATTCCTAAATAGAACAGAGCAATGAGGAACAGGTATGAGCAGTGGGATATGAAAAGGATATAGTTTGAAACAGGCTGTTTTCCAGAACAGAAGGCAGTAGTAAAACTGACATCTCAGATCTCACAGCTCACACTTGAATCATGATAAAAAAAATTAAAACCCTTGAAATGAAAAAGATCTCAAAGTCATTTCATGGTATTTTTGCAAATAAAAATATTGATCTGAAGATCGAGTCAGGTGAAATTGTCGGACTTCTTGGGGAGAACGGGGCTGGCAAAACCACCCTGATGAATATTTTATGCGGCCTTTACAAACCTGACTCAGGCCGGATCAGAATCAACAATAAAGATATTCAGATCAGAAATCCTGTTGAATCCATCAACCTTGGAATCGGAATGGTTCACCAGCATTTCATGCTTGTACAGAATCACTCTGTGATTGAAAACATTGCATTAGGATATAAGGACACTCCGTTTTTTTTTCCTAAGATCAAGATCAGGGACAGAATTGAGCAATTTTCAAAAGAGTTTGATTTTAACATAGACCCTGATAAAAAAGTGTGGCAGCTTTCAGCTGGGGAACAGCAGAGAGTGGAAATAATTAAAGCACTTTTAAATGGCGCAGACCTTCTCATTTTTGATGAACCCACATCCGTTTTAACTCCTGAAGAGATAAGTGAACTCATTGATATTTTAAGGCAGATGAAAGCCAGCGGTCACATGATTATCTTCATCTCACACAAACTTGATGAAATCATGGATATCTGTGACAGGGTCGTTGTCCTGCAGAAGGGCATGATTGTAGGAGGTGCTGACACAAAAGATACAGATAAAAAATCCCTTGCAAGGATGATGGTAGGCCGTGATATTGTTTTTAATATTGATAAAGACAAAATACCAAGGGGGAAAAAAATTTTATCTGTGGAAGGTATAAAGGTAAAAGGAGACAAAGGGCTTGACGCTGTCAGAAATATATCATTTGAGCTTTTTGAAAATGAGATACTCGGTGTTGCAGGAGTTTCAGGCAATGGACAGCGGGAGCTTGCAGAGGCAATAACAGGAATAAGGCATATTGAGTCGGGAAAAATCAAAATTAATGGAGAGAATATAACCAACAAATCTCCCAGGCATATCTATGATACAGGTGTTTCCCATGTTCCTGAAGAGAGAATACGATTTGGAATAGCCCCGGGCCTGTTCCTGTATGACAATGCCATTTTAAAACAGCACCACCTGCAGAAATTTTCCAGGAGGTGGTTCCTGAAATACGGAAGAATAAAAGATCACACAAATAATATAGTCAGGGACTATAACATTTCCACTCACTCCATAAACAACCAGATCAGAAATTTATCAGGCGGCAATATCCAGAAGCTGATACTGGGAAGAGAGATAAGTGAACAGCCCCAGCTTCTTGTGGCATCACACCCGACATACGGCCTTGATGTCGGGGCAACACAATTTTTAAGAGAACACCTTCTGCAGTTGAGAAAACAGGGAAGTGGTGTTCTCCTGTTTTCAGAGGACCTTGAAGAGATCTTTGAACTGTGTGACAGAATAGCTGTTATTTTTGATGGTGAATTCATGGCTGTGCTTGATTCAGATGATAAAAACTTATCTGATATTGGATTGATGATGGCAGGCTCAAAAAAGATAGATACCCGAAACGACAGTGTCCAGTGATATTTAGGATAGAAATGAAAAACCAGTTTGTAAAAAATTTTCAGAAAAATGATTAAAATTAGAACTGCAGACAGATATAATATTACACCGCTGAGATCATTTATAACCAATATCCTCTGTCTTGTTACAGCCCTTGCTGCCATCAGCATCCTGTTTCTCATTGTCGGCGTAAACCCCATATTTGCGATCAAAGAGATTTTTTCAGGGTCATTCGGCTCTCTGTATGGTATAAAAGAGACCATTACCAAGGCAATCCCTCTTATTCTGATTGGGGCGGGACTTACCCTTGCATTCAGAGCAAAATTCTGGAATATCGGTGCTGAGGGCCAGCTTCTGATGGGTGCCATCTGTGCCACCTGGACTGGACTTGCAATCGGAGACGGTTTATCTCCCTATATCATGGTTCCGCTTATTTTTCTCGCCGGTTTTATTGGCGGTGCCCTGTGGGGAATTATTCCTGCAATATTGAAGATAAAGTTTTCAATTAATGAAGTTATTTCAACATTAATGCTCAACTATATCTGTGCGGAAATCCTCACCATGCTGATTGTGGGCCCCTGGAAAGGAAAACAGCGTTTTGGGTTTCCAGGGACAAACAACCTGCCCGACTCAGCCATCCTTGGACTGATCCCGGGTTCAAGAATCCATTATGCAACACTGATTTTATCACTCTTATGTGCTGTTATTCTCTGTATCGTCATCTATAAGACCCGCTTTGGATATGAAGCAAGGGTTGTCGGAGAAAACCCTGATGCAGGCAGATATGCAGGAATTAATTTTTTAAAGACAACTGTTATCCTGATGGCAGTCAGCGGTGGCCTCGCTGGATTTGCCGGTGTTGGTGAAATTGCAGGCATACATCACTATCTTGGATATCCGGCATCTGTCTCTTCAGGATATGGATTTACTGCGATTATAGTGGCATGGCTTGCCAAACTGAACCCGCTGTATGCAATTGTTTCAGGCATTTTCTTTGCCGGAATTCTTGTAGGGGGTGATGCCATTCAAATATCTCTTGGCCTGCCCGCAGCAACGGTTCAAATTGTCAACGGGACGCTGTTGATATTTCTAATTATGGGTGATTATTTTTTAAAAAATGAAATAAAAATAGAAATTGGCAATTAAACACAGAGGAGATCGCTGTGGGAAATAACAGTGTGATTTTCCTTGAAATCCTTGAATGATTTGATAGAACAGGCAGGAATATAGTAAAGCGTATTCCTGACAGAGGTTCCGAAAAAATCAGATTCGGTTCCCAGATGTAGAACCAGAGATAATAAAAAAATGACAGACATATTCTGCCAGGTGTGTGGTAATATAAACCTCAACAACTCAAATTTCTGCAATGGCTGCGGTAAAAGGTTATAATTTCAAGATAGATCTGCAGTGCCCGCAATGCGGTGCCCCTGCAGTATTAAATGAGACACAATATATTATAAAATGCAGTTCCTGCAGAACCTGTAATATCATTCATGCCTATCCATACCCGTGCTACTATATGGAACCGAACCAGAAAAAATATGCTGATCTTAAAATTATATATATACCCTACTGGAGATTCAAAGGGCTTGAATTCACACTGGGTGGAAATATACCACGCTTCCGGGTGAATGATATCTCCTCTATTGCAGTACAGAAAACATCACTGCCCCCTGCACTTGGGTTTCATTCCCAGACACAGAGACTTAAATTTGTGCACAAAGGAATAAACGGAGTATTTATCCAGCCTGAAATCTCCAGAAAAAACATCCTTCATCAGATTGGAGGGAACAGTGACAGAAAAGTATATATCGGAGAAATATTAAGCCTGATCTTCATGCCGTTTTACCTGGACAGCCATACATTATATGATGGACTGACAGGAAATAAACTGGCTGTTGAACCACCTGATACTGATGCAGGTAAAAAACCCCCTGACTATAACCTCAAATTTACCCCGAGTATCTGTCCCAACTGCGGATGGGATCTTAAAGGTGAAACAGATTCACTTGTCCTCCACTGTGATAACTGCATGAGTTTCTGGCTGGTCCGCAACAGGAAACTGAACCGGATTAACGCACTGTTTTTCAGCTCAAAAAAAGATATCCAGCTTCAGGTTCCTTTCTGGCGGTTTCATATTGAATTTTCCACTCTGCAGCTCTCCACAAGGGCCAATCTCATAAAAACTGCCAATATTCCGAAAATTATCAGGGAGAAAGATATGCAGCAGATATTATATTTTTACATCCCTGCTTTCAAACTCAATCCCAAACTGTTTTTGCGGATTGGAAAACAGGTGACCATGGCTGAGATAGAACCGGCAGAAGTAGAAACTATCAGGAATGACCCTTTCCATCCGGTTGATCTTCCCCTTGAAGAGGGAATGCAGGCAGTAGCTCCCATTTTGATGAATTTATGCAGTAATAAAGAGGGCACCTGGAAAATTCTTAAACATGAAAAATTGAAATTAAGATCCTGCAGCCTTGCTTATATGCCGTTCCATGCGGCCGGGAGTGAGTATATCCAGGATACACTCGGTTTCAGTATTCCGAAAAATTCTCTGAAATTCGGTCGTCAGATATAAAAGTATCAACACTATCTTCTTATTGACATAAAGAGCCTTCTTCATCTATATATGAGCCTGGATATTTAACAAATAGTTTTGCAGCATAATAAAATAAGCAGAATGCCATAAAATATCCAGGCCGGTGCAGTCAAAGAGAAATAAACACTTTTTTACGTTATTGATATCTGGGGTATAATGGATGGAAGATATAATAGTTTCTACACTTCAGCGGACAATGGTAGCTGGCACGCCACTGCTGCTTGCAACAACAGGTGAAGTGATATGTGAAAGATCAGGCATTCTTAACCTTGGGGTTGAAGGTGTCATGGCTATAGGGGCTGTAACCGCTTTTATTGTCACCATGACAACAGGATCTCCCTGGCTCGGTACAGCTGTTGCAGTTGCTGCAGGTGTCACAATATCTGTCATACATGCCTTTGCATCCATAACACTCCAGGCCAACCAGGTTGTTTCAGGGCTTGCATTGACCATGCTCGGTCTTGGACTTTCAGGCATGCTCGGCAAACCATATGTTGGAAAACCGCTCTCAATTAAAATGGAAGATTGGAATATTCCATGGCTTTCTGATATTCCATGGCTTGGGAAAATTTTATTTTCCCAGAGTCCTTTTTTCTATCTTGCCATTCTGCTTGCATTTGTATCCTGGTTTTTTCTTGAAAGAACCCGCCTTGGAATAGCGATTCGATCAACAGGAGAAAATCCAAAAGCCTCTGAAGCCCAGGGGGTGAGTGTATCAAAACTGAGATACCTGAGTGTTCTCATCGGCGGAGGGTTTTCAGCTCTTGCAGGAGCACATCTCTCTATTTCATACTCAAAATCGTGGATAGAGGGAATGACTGCCGGCCGGGGCTGGATTGCCATTGCCCTTACCATATTTGCCCTGTGGAATCCAGGGCGGGCCATCTGGGCAGCATTTGTATTTGGAGGAATCTTTGTTGTGCAGTACCTGCTGCAGCCCATTGGAATCTCCCCTAACTTTCTTTCCATGCTCCCTTATATTGCAACTCTCTTAATTTTACTGCTGATCAGTTTTAAAGATCCGAAAAAACTGAATGCGCCTGCCATGCTTGCAGAACCTTATAAACGGGGAGAAAGATAAATTAATAAAAAAATTTTTATAGTTTTCTATCTCTCCCTGCTCCTGCTGTATCCCTTTCAAAAGAGCTCTGCAATCTCTATCCCTGATGAAAAAAAACTTGCAGAGACATTCATGCAGATGATTCAAAAAAGAGAGATCCTGTTACATGACTTGATTGTCAATCATCTGGTCACCGATGTCGGGACCCGGATTCTTTCACATCTGCCGCCGCAACCTTTCAAATATTCATTCCATGTTATTGACAGTGATGTATTTAATGCCTTTGCTAGTCCTGCAGCCAATATTTTCATTTACCGAGGCGTTATCACATCCCTTGACTCAATTGATGAACTTGCCGGCATTATCGGACATGAGATTGCCCATGCTGCCAGCAGACATGTATCCCAGTCAATTGACCGTTCAAAATTCATCAGTATAGGAAGTCTTGCAGGAATACTTGCAGGAGCAATTATAAACAGCAACTCAAGCAGAGAAGCAGGAAATGCTGTCATACAGGGTTCAATGGCTGCGGGACAGACGGTAATGCTTGCATTCACCAGAAGCAATGAGACAGAGGCAGATGAAAAGGGAATTATGTTCCTGAAAAAATCGTGCTTTTCACCGGAGGGCCTGAAAACAGGGTTAATGAAAATAAGGGCATCGGATTTTCAGGGTGTTGAATCCATTCCAGATTATGTAAAAACCCATCCCGGAACCGGTAAGCGGATTGCCCATGTTGAAAATATTCTTTCAGGAGTACCCCCCTCTTCCAGGAAAGCAGCGTGCAGGAAAGATTTCAGGTTTGATATGGTAAAATATCGCATTTTAGGACTTTATACCGATATTGAACCGGCGTTCAGCAAACTGAAGATACAGGTTGAGAATGAGCCGTTAAACCCTGCTGTCCATTATGGAATCGGACTTGTCTATGCCAGAAAATTCATGCTGGAAAAAGCGCTGATACACTTTAGAAAAGCGCTGTCCATAAATATTTTTGACCCGATGATACTTCTTGACATGGGAAGAGTTTTTATCCTTGACGGAAAACCTGAAAAGGCTGTCAGCCTTCTTGAAGGAACGCTGTCAGATCCTGTCATCGGCATCATGGCAAAATTTCATATGGGAGAGGCTCATCTTGAGATGGACAATTTTCAATCTGCCAGACGCTGTTTTGAAAATGTCATTCAGGAAAAACCCTCTCTATTTCCCAGAGCATATTACAATATGGCAAAAATCATGTCCATGACAAAGGAGCAGGCTCTTTCCCACTTTTATCTGGGGCAGTATTACTCAAGGATGAAAAAATACAAAACTGCAAAACTGCATTTCAGCAAAGCGATTGATACACTTGACAATCCGGGTATGATAAAAAAGAGCAAAGAGCTGTTAAAAGCCCTTGATGATTTGGATAAAAAAATTTAAATCAAATCAAATCGTGAAAACTGCATGGTAAATGTCCCTCTTCCCTGGCTTACGGAACGGAGTGCAGTGGAATATCCGAACATTCTGGCAAGCGGGGCCATTGCTTTTACAACCTGAACACCTGATTTAGGGGTAATGGATTCTACTTTGCCTCCCCTTATGTTAAGATCAGATATGGCATCTCCCATATATGAATCAGGAACAAAAATCTCCACATCCATTATGGGTTCAAGAAGCGCCAGCAAAGAATTTTCCAGTGCATTCCTGCACGCCATGGATGCACAGACAGAAAAGGCAAGTTCAGAACTCCTGTCATCAGAACTGACGTCATTGAGTTCAATTAAAAGATCCACCAGAGGATAACCTTTTAAAAAGCCTCCTTCAAGGCTTTCTCTCACTCCTTTTTCAATAGCTGTGATGTATTGTTCAGGAATCTGATCTTTACTTACCCTGGATTCAAAGACGACCCCTTCACCACGTTCAAGCGGTGTAAGCGTAATATTCACACCGGCAAAATGTATTTTTCCTGAAATCTCTCTCTCAAAAGCAGCTTTTCCCTCTGCCTGAGAGGTGATGATTTCTCTGTAGACCACCTGGGGATTACCCACATTCACATTGGTCTTGAACTCCTTAAGCATCCTTGAAATCACGACTTCCAGATGGAGCTCGCCCATTCCGGAGAGGATTGTCTGCCCGGTTTCATCATCTTTTCTCACCTTGAGTGTCGGATCCTCTATCATGAACTTTTCAAGGACATCATCCAGTTTTTCCTGGTCAGCATAGGTTTTAGGCTCAATAGCTATGGAAATAACAGGGTCTTCGTATTCCATCTTTTCCAGAAGAACCGGCTTCTCTTTTGAACAGAGGGTATCACCGGTGCTGGAGTTCTTGAGACCTACAATCCCGATAATATCTCCTGCGCCTGCTTCCTTGAGCCGTTCTCTCTTGTTGGCATGCATCTTGAGAATTCTGGAGAGCTTCTCTTTTTTGTTCAACAGCGGGTTAAAGACATCAGAGCCTGTTTCAATTTTCCCTGAATAAATCCTTGCAAAAGAGAGTTTTCTCCCCTCAATCATGGAAACCTTGAAAATCAGAGCTGCAAGCGGACCATTTTTCCGGGGAAGGAATTCCAGCTCCTCATTGGTTTCAGGATGTATGCCCGCCACCGGCGGTACATCGTCTGGACTTGGCAGGAAAGATTCAATAGCATCCAGTAAGGTTTGAATTCCTTTATTCTTCAAAGCACTTCCGCACAGCACAGGCACAATCTGCCTTGCTATTGTTGCTTCCCTCACAGCTTTTGTTATTTCCTCTTCTGAAATCTCCTCTTCAGAAAGATATTTTTCCATTATGTCATCATTAACTTCTGAAACCGCTTCAAGCAGTGTCTCACGATATTCTAAAGCAATCTCTTCAAATTCAGGGATGATTTCATGTTCTGAATACTCGGCCCCCATGGTTTCATCATCCCACACAATCTGTTTCATCTTGATAAGGTCAATCACACCTCTGAAACTCTCTTCTGCACCCATGGGCAGCTGAAGAATCACCGGATTTGCCCCCAGTTTTTCTTTTATGGAAGTCACAGCAGCAAAATAGTCTGCACCGGTTCTGTCCATTTTATTGATAAATGCCATCCGCGGAACAAGATAGCGATCAGCCTGTCTCCATACAGTTTCAGACTGAGGCTCAACCCCCCCCACAGCACAGAAAACGCCGATTGCCCCATCCAGAACTCTTAAAGCTCTTTCCACCTCAACAGTAAAATCAACATGTCCGGGTGTATCGATAATCTGTATAACTGATTTACCCCATTCACACGTTGTTACTGCAGACGTAATGGTGATCCCCCTGTCCTGCTCATCCTGCATCCAGTCCATGACAGCTTCGCCATCGTGGACTTCGCCCAGTTTATGTGATTTGCCCGTATAGTATAGGATCCTTTCCGTGACAGTGGTCTTTCCCGCATCAATATGGGCCATGATTCCTATATTTCTAAACTGACTGATTTTTTTCTGCTTGCTCATTTTACGTATAACCTTTAGGTTGAAACCAATATTCTACTTAAAATTTATAATATTTTCAGGTTGAAATAAAATTTTTTAACAATAACAAAGTTGATATCTATGTTTTTCTTAAGAAAATTTCCTGCAGTTAAATGATCTTTGATACAGCATTGCCTGTATCGTGTCAAGAAAATATCCCTTGCAAATCCCTGACAGGTTTAATAAATTAACAACTTAATATATTCAACAAAAATATTTCAGGAGTTGATAACAGTATATGATTCCCGGTTTTGAATCACTAGTTGAAGAGAGAATAAAAAAAGCCCAGAAAGAGGGCTTATTTGACAATCTGAAAGGAAAGAGCAAACCCCTGCATTTTGAAGATCAGAATGTACCTGATGATACACGGCTTGCCCACAAGATCCTGAAAAATGCAGGTTTTCTTCCCCCTGAAATTGAACTTAAAAAAAAAATCAATAATACAGAGCAACTGCTCACAACTGTTGCAGACAACTCTCCTGAGAGAGTTAAAATTCAAAAAAAACTCAACTACCTGTTGACCAAATTAAATACAGCAAGGGGAGACCGGCCATGTTCTCCTCTCTTATCAGATATTTACCGGAAAAATATTATTAAAAAGATATCATGATGTTTAACATATTAAGCAAGAGCGGATTATACAAAAATATATTTACAGCCTATCTGATTCTTATGCTCCATGTTGTACTGCTTGCAGGTATCGGTATTACCATTATCCTGTTCAAAGGCATGTATCAGTATCTGCCGTGGATAATGGGAGGATTCAGCCTTCTGGTGGTTGCAACAATCTATATTATCTACCAGCGAATCAAGAGAAACTCCCTGGAGTTAAAAGAGGTTCTTTCCATGCCGCAATTTCAGAACAGAGCAGTGGATGTAAAGCTGCTTGGGGGGATTGCATCTTTTAAGATATCCCCTGAAAACAACAATCATGCCCTTGTCGACTATAAAGGCGATAAGCGTTCAACCACCCCGATGATTGAAAATTCTGCCGGAAACGAAAAGTAAAAAGTTAAAGAAAACATATGACTTTGAAAGAGATATTTTAAAATTTAAAGCAGAACTTTTACAAGGATTTATAAACAAAGGAGCTTTTACAATGAAAAAAATTAAGCTGGCACTTTTATCCGGTGGAATCTCCTCGGAGAGAGAGGTGTCCCTTAACAGCGGCAAACAGGTCATGAATGCCCTTGATAAGGAGAAGTATGATATTTCCTGCTATGATCCTAAATATGATTTAAAACAGCTTGTAATCGATTCTGAATCAATTGATGCTGCCCTGATCATCCTGCACGGTCCTTTTGGAGAAGACGGCACGGTTCAGGGTCTGCTGGATCTGCTTGACATCCCCTACCAGGGAGCAGGCGTTCTGGGAAGTGCAGCTGCAATGAACAAGCTTACGGCAAAAAGGCTGTATGACCATGCAGGGGTACCCACTCCCTCCTATCATGCATTTTTCCTGAATGAAAAAATAGATAATGAAATGATTATGGAATCGTTAAACCTGCCAGTAGTTGTAAAACCGGCCTGTGCCGGATCAAGCGTGGGGATGACTATTGTAAAAGATAAAAAAGAGATTGAAGATGCTGTCAGATCCGCTTTTGAGCATGATGATACAATTATTGTTGAAAAGTATATCAAAGGAGTTGAACTCACCTGTGGAGTTCTGGGAAATGATGACCTGGAAGCACTGCCGGTAATTGAGATCATCCCAGGCAAGGGACATGAATTTTTTGATTACAAAGCCAAATATACTGCCGGAGAGACAGAGGAAATCTGTCCAGCAAGAATTGATGAACATACAACAAAAAAAGTTCAGAAGCTGGCAATGAGAGCACATAAAGCACTCTTTCTGAAAGGATATTCAAGAACAGATTTCATTTTAAGCCATAATGAACTGCAGGTTCTTGAAACCAATACAATCCCGGGCATGACTGCAACCAGTCTGTATCCACAGTCTGCCAGGGTTGGAGGATACACTTTTACAGAGCTTCTTGACAAACTGATAGAACTTGCAATGGAAGAGCACAAAAAATTAAAATTAAGGAGATCATCATGAAAATTCTCGTGGTTGGCGGCGGCGGCCGTGAACATACAATGGTATGGAAAATAGCAAAAAGCCCTCTTGTGGAAAAAATATACTGTGCCCCGGGAAATGCAGGCACACTGGAACTTGCGGAATCTGTTCCCATCAGTGCAAACGATATTAATTCCCTTGCAGATTTTGCAGAAGAGAAACGTATTGACCTTACAGTAGTAGGACCTGAAGATCCTTTAGTGAATGGTATAACAGATGTTTTTGAAGAAAGGGGACTCAAGGTTTTCGGACCAAGCAGAGCAGCTGCGCAGCTTGAAGGCAGCAAGTTATTTTCTAAAAAACATATGCAGAAGTACAATATTCCCTGTGCAGAGGGAAAAGCGTTCTCAAATGCTCCCAAAGCAAAAGTCTATGCAAAATCTCTGGGTGCTCCCTGTGTAGTTAAAGCAGACGGACTTGCAGCAGGAAAAGGGGTGATAATCTGTTCAAGCCTGGAGGAAGCGTATGAGGCTATTGACTCCATGCTGGAAGGAGATGCATTTGGAGAGGCAGGCCGTCTTGTCGTTGTGGAGGAGTGCCTGAAAGGAGAGGAAGCATCATTTATAGCCCTGACAGATGGTTATACTGTGCTGCCCCTGCCTGAATCTCAGGATCATAAAAGAGTTTTTGAAAATGATGAGGGTCCGAACACCGGTGGTATGGGGGCTTACTCTCCTGCACCGGTCCTTGATCACATGCTCAGAGAGAAAGCCATGAAAGAGGTTATGATTCCTGCAGTCAGAGGAATGGCAGAAGAGGGAACGCCATTTAAAGGTGTACTTTATGCAGGACTTATGGTTGATAAGGATAAAATCAAGGTTCTTGAATTTAACACCAGACTTGGAGATCCGGAAACCCAGCCCATTCTGATGAGGCTTGAAAATGATCTTGTTCCCCTGATGGAAGCATGCTGTGACGCCACCCTCCATAACCACTCCACAAAAATTGATCCAAGGGTTGCCGTGTGTGTTGTGGTATCATCCGGAGGTTATCCAGGATCCTATGATATCGGAAAAGAGATCATTGGTCTTGATGAAGCAGGCAGGGTGGAAGAGAGTGTTGTTTTTCATGCCGGTACAGCCTTAAAAGACAATAAAATCGTCACTTCAGGCGGACGGGTTCTCGGGGTTACAGCCTTGGGAAACAGTGTGCAACAGGCTATTGACAGGGCATATGAGACGTGTGACAAGATTTCTTTTAAAAATCATTTCCTGCGCAGGGACATTGGTGCAAAAGCATTGAAAAGACTTGCCATACCGCCTGAAGTAGGCGTTATCATGGGAAGTGATTCTGATTTCAATGTCATGGAGAAAGCACTTTCAATCCTAAAGAAATTTGATATCCCCTATTATGTTACCGTATCTTCTGCCCACAGAACGCCTGCCAGGGCCATGCAGCTTGCAACAGAGGCTAAGGAGAAAGGCATCAAGGTCCTTATCTGCGGTGCAGGCCATGCAGCTCATCTTGCCGGAGTCATTGCCGCTCACACCACCCTGCCTGTAATAGGAGTTCCCATAGACTCATCTGCGCTTCAGGGTATGGATTCTCTACTGGCAACAGTCCAGATGCCTCCTGGAATTCCAGTTTCCACTATGGCAATTGGAAAATCAGGCGCACATAATGCAGGCATCTCTGCAGCCCAGATCCTTGGAGTCTCAGACCCTGTGATTGCAGAAAAACTTGCCGTTTTTAAAAAAGAGATGGCTGACAAAGTGGAAAAAAAGGCGCGGTCATTTGCATGACAGGCAAAAAATAGTTACGGTTGACGCAGAACTGCCTGAAACAGAAATTATCAGAAGAGCCGGTAAGATTATCCTGAACAGTGGAGTGGTGATATTCCCGGCTCAATGCCTTTATGGTGTAGCAGCAGATGCCTTGAATGAGACAGCCGTACAAAAGGTTTTTCATTTAAAGAAGAGAGATCTGAACAATCCCCTTCTTGTCCTGATACATGATCAATCTCAACTCAAAGAGCTTGTTCAGGAGATTCCATCATCTGCAGAAATATTGATGGATACATTCTGGCCCGGTAACCTTACCATTGTGTTCAAGGCTAAAAAGAGCATCCCGGGACTTTTAACAGCCGGCACGTCCAAGATAGGCATAAGAATTCCAGCCCATCCTGTTGCAAGAGCAGTGGTCGAATATGTAAGGATTCCTGTTACAGGAACCAGTGCAAACCTGTCAGGAGAGAGAAGCTGCAGCAGGACAGATCAGATGCATCCCTCCATTATTGCCAATGCAGACCTGGTACTGGATGCCGGCAGACTCAAAGGCGGTACAGGAAGCACAATTGTAGATGTTACCCGGCATTCAGAGATCAATATCATACGGGAGGGAGCCATTCCAGAAATATTGATTAATAAGGCACTGAACAGATGAAATACTTGACAAACAGACGGTTTTACCTTAAAAAAAGAGAATTCGTGCCGGAGTGGCGGAATTGGTAGACGCAGAGGATTCAAAATCCTCCGGGCTTTATGCCCTTGCGAGTTCAAGTCTCGCCTCCGGTACCATTAACTGAAGTGTATTTTCCGCTCCCTTATGCAACAATTCCTGATCATTTTGTTCAGAGGAAAAAAGTGTAATGAAAAAACATTATATACCTGAAGAGAAATTTCCCATTAAACTTGATGAAAATATCTATATCCTGGGTAACTATTTTTTTAATCTCTTCCTGGTTGCAGGGGAAAAAAAAAGTGCACTTTTTGAGGTTGGAATATCAGCAGTGGTCGACCAGGTAATAAAGCAGATGGAGAATCTTGGCATAATACCTGATTTTATCATTCCCTCCCACCCCCATTCAGATCACATTACCGGCCTGCCGGGTCTTGCTGGAAAATATCCCGCTGCAGAGATAGTCGCTGCAAAAGGTGCAAAAGAATTTATTAAGCATCCCAAAGCCGCAGAAGTGATGTTCAGGGAAGAGAGATTTATGTCCCAAAGCCTTGCGCAGTATGATATAACTCCTGGAAGACCGCCTCTGGAAATCATTCCAGATCTTGACCATGCCCTTGTTGTTGATGAAAAACTCTCTCTGGATCTGGGTGGCATAACCCTTGATTTAATTAAGGTGGAAGGTCACTCTCCAGGTAATCTCATCGGCCTGATCAACTCAGGTAAAATAGTATTCTCTTCTGACAGTATCGGGTTTCACTATCCCTGCAGAGGCTTTTTTCCGCTTTTTTTCACAGGAGCTGACCCTTACCTTGCCACTTTCAAACTCATAAAAGAATTAAACCCTTCAATAATCTGTCCTGCACACCAGGGTCCGCTGGAAGGCAGAAATGCAGTCAAGGCGCTTCAAGACTCCTTTGATATCACCGTAAATACCATAAAAATGGTAAAAGCGTCTTCCAAGCCTGACAAGACACTTGCTGACCAGCTGTTTAAAAAGGGATATGTGGATGAATTCACCCTCTATACCAGAGAAAATATTCAAAACTGCTGCTCTCTGATCGTAAAAAGATCAAAAGAATCCAGCATAAATTAATTATCAATTTTAAATTTTCAGGAGACATGCCATGCTTAAAAAATCTTTTTTTTCCCTTGGTCTTGTGTTGCTTTTTACCATATCCTCTGTATCTGCTGCTTTTGCTCAAAACTGCAAAGACCCGTCAACATTCTGTGTCGGTCTGGTTACAGATGTTGGTGTAATTGATGACAAATCTTTTAATCAGAGCGCATGGAATGGTCTTGAAAAAGCAGCCTCAGAACTTGATGTGAAAATTAAATACATTGAAACAAGGGATGCCAACGACTATATGTCAAATATAGAGCTGTTTATAAACAGTGGTTATGATGTTGTTGTAACCGTTGGATTCGGACTCAGTGAGGCTACTCAGCAGGCTGCAGCAAAATACCCGGCTGTCAGGTTCATTGGTATTGACCAGTTCCAGGTCAAACCGGTTTCCAATGTTGCAGGACTGATATTCAACGAAAAAAATGCCGGCTTTGAAGCAGGAGCACTTGCTGCAATGCTGAGCAAGTCAAAAATTATTGCTGCCGTCCTTGCAACAGATATGGTCCCTCCTATTGTTGCCTTTAAAAAAGGGTATGAATCCGGAGCAAGATATATCAATCCTGACATTAAAATTATTTCCACATACCACCCCGGCGGATTTGATGTTGCCTTTACCGACCCTGAATGGGGTGCAAGTACTGCAAAACAGGCTATATCTCAGGGTGCTGATGTTATCTTTTCCCTTGGAGGGTTAACCGGAAATGGAGGACTTATTGAGACTGCTGCCCATAAAGGCAGATACTGTATAGGGGTTGACAAAGACCAGTGGTTTACACTGCCTGCAGCCCGTCCCTGTCTTGTCTCCTGCGCTCTGAAAAAGATTACCCCTGCTGTGTTTGATCTTATCTCACTGGCAAAAAATGGTCAGTTCCCTTCAGGCAACTATTTTGGCGATATCGGCCTGGCACCTTTTCACGATTTTGATGATAAGATTCCAGCATCAATTAAAATCAAACTTGTTGAAATAGAGAAACAACTTGAAAAAGGAGTCCTAAAACCATAGCAAAACTGATTAAATCCGTCACCATACCTGTCATATCTGTAATACTGGCATGCTCTATCGGTGGAGTCATCCTGCTCTTTTCAGGTGCTGATCCACTGGCCGCATACACGGCACTGTTTCAGGGTGCATTCGGTAATACAGAAGCAGTTGGCAGAACCCTTGAAAAAGCCACACCTCTCATATTCAGTGGAATGGCAATGGCTTTTGCCCTTAAAGCCGGACTATTCAATATCGGTACCCAGGGACAGCTGATTTTCGGAGCCATTGCTGCTGCTGCTGCAGGATCTGGAATCAGCGGGCTTCCCGCTTATATCCATATGCCCCTTACCATGCTCACAGCCATAGCAGCAGCAGGCTTGTATGGCGCTTTCCAGGGAGTGCTGAAAGCATGGACCGGAGCCCATGAAGTCATTACCGGTATCATGCTGAACTATATTGCCATCAATATAACTGATTTTCTTACAAATGGTCCTCTAAAAGACACCTCACCGGGAAATGTTATCGCACGGACCCCTTTGATACATGAATCAAGCCATATTCCGGCTGTACATGGAATTCCCACAGGTTTTTTTATTGCACTCCTCTCTGCTGCATTTGTCTGGTGGCTGCTGAAACAGACAACCACAGGTTTTGAGATCAGGACAACAGGAGCAGGCGTTGATGCAGCCATATACTCTGGAATAAATATAAACCGAACCATCATACTTACCATGTTTATAAGCGGAGCCCTTGCAGGATTAGGGGGTGCAATAGAGACCCAGAGCATAACACACCGGTTTCAGCCGGGCTTTAACACCGGACTGGGATTTGAAGGTATCACCATAGCCCTTCTGGGAAGAGCCCACCCCTTTGGCATCATTCCTGCCGCTCTCCTGATCGGCGCAATGAAAGCAGGGGCAAACCAGATGCAGTTTTTTGCCGATGTGCCGACAAGAATCATAGATGTTATCCAGGGACTGATCCTCTTTTTTGTTGCAGCAGATGTCATTGTCACGAAATTCATACCTGGATTTAAAGATCAAAATGCAAAAGTCACACTGACAACAGGCTGGGGAAAATGAAAAAAACAGTTTTTGCATTTTCAGTTACCCTTATCACCATAATCTGTTACTGCATCAACCCTGTTGTAACGGTATCCGTACTCTCATCAGCAATACGGCAATCCACTCCCCTTGTACTTGGAGCACTCTGCGGCCTTGTTGGTGAACGGGCTGGTGTGATGAATATCGGGATTGAAGGACAGATGCTGATAGCGGCATTTACCGGTTTTTGTGTAAATTCATTAACAGGCAACCTTTTACTGGCAGTATCTGCCGGAGTGACTTCTGGTGCTTTTGCCGGACTCTTTCTGGCATGGATGTCTGTCTCCTTGAGAATTGACCAGATAATCGGTGGTTCTGTAATCAATATCATGGCCCTGGGCCTGACTGGATATTTTTATCAGACCGGTATGACAGCATCTGGTAAACTGCAGGCCTTTACCATTCCTTTCCTCTCTGAAATACCTCTGATCGGCCCCCTTTTTTTTAACACGCCACCCATTACACTCTGCGCTGTCATCCTTGTTTTCCTTTTTCATTTTCTGCTCTTCAAAACAGCGTGGGGCCTTCGTACGAGAGCTGTTGGAGAATTCCCCAGGGCTGCGGCAACCATGGGGCTGAACATATATTTAATCAGATATTCCAGAGTCATAATCGGAGGAGCACTTGCCGGCCTTGCCGGAGTCTATCTCTCCCTTGAAGCGGTTGGCATATTTGAAAGAGGAATGATCAACGGCAGGGGGTTCATTGCACTGGCAGTAATGATTTTCGGACGGTGGACCCCTTTTGGAGCATGGGGTGCAGCTCTTCTTTTCGGGCTTGCCACTGCTTTGCAGACCCAGCTTCAGTTCGGTGAAGAGATCAATATACCACACCAGTTCATTGGCATGCTGCCCTATGTAATCACCATTATTGCCCTGGCAATGTTTTTCGGCAGAAACCGTCCTCCTGCAGCACTCGGGACACCATACAGGGAAGAAGAATAATTGAAAACAGATCTGCCCATTAAAATTAAAAACATCACAAAATATTTCTCCGGTACTGCTGCCAATGACAACATAAATCTGACCTTGAGACCCAATGAAATTCATGGCCTTCTTGGAGAAAACGGATCAGGTAAAACCACATTGATGAATATCATCTCAGGACTTTATCAGCCTGATAGAGGAGACATCTATATAGATGGAAAAAAGAGAAACATTCAAAATCCGCGTTCTGCCATAGATCTTGGAATCGGCATGATCCATCAGCATTTTATGCTGATCCCGGGGTTTACTGTACTTGAAAATATTATTCTGGGAAAAGAGATAAACAGAGGGATTTCCCTTGATTTCAAAAAAGCGAAAAAAAAAATATCAGATCTCTCCAGAAAGTATGGACTTAAAATTGATCCAGATGCCAGGGTGGATGATCTCCCGGTTGGCAGCCAGCAGAAGGTTGAGATAATGAAAGCGCTTTTTCGCAGCGCCTCTATCCTGATCTTTGATGAGCCAACTGCTGTACTTGCCCCCGGAGAGGTTCAGGACCTTTTCAAAATCATGGACAATCTGACCCGGAAAGGCTGCTCCATCTTTTTTATAACACATAAACTCAAAGAGGTTATGCAGGTGGCTGACAGAATCAGTGTTATCCGGAGAGGTAATCTGATCAGAACAACATCCATTGACAGGACCGATGAAGCAGAACTGGCAAATATGATGATTGGCCGGAAGCTTATGTTCAAACCCGGAAAAAATATTTTTTCACCGGGAGAAACCATACTTGAGGTGAACAACCTGATCCTGCTTGACAATCGAAAAATTGAAGCGGTCAAAGAGATATCTTTCAATGTCTGCAGGGGGGAGATTTTAGGCATAGCAGGGGTTCAGGGGAATGGTCAGACAGAACTTGCCGAGGCAGTTGCAGGTCTTCGAAAAATTCACAAAGGAGAGATCCGGTTCAAAAATAGAAAAGTACCTGACATGAACCCGGGAAAAATGATTAAAAACGGCATGGCTCATATTCCGGAAGACCGTCTGAAACAGGGGCTCGTACTCTCCTATTCAATTGCCGACAACCAGGTTCTCTGCACATATGACAAACCCCCTTTTGCAAAGGGGATAGTGTGCGATCATAAAAGAGTAATCCAGGAGTCGGAAAAACTGATCAAACAGTTTGATATAAGGGCAGAAGGACCTGGATCATGCGTAAGGAATCTCTCTGGAGGGAATCAGCAGAAAGTGATAATCTCAAGGGAATTGAACCGGGATATTGATTTCCTGCTTGCAAATCAGCCTTGTCGCGGGCTGGACATAGGCGCGGTTGAATCCATACATAAAAATCTGCTTCAGCTGCGCGACAGGGGCATAGCTGTTCTCCTGATTTCAACGGAACTCGATGAAATTATCACCCTGTCAGATACAATCATTGTAATGTACCACGGAAAAATCATTGGCAGATACGCTTCAGACTGTGTTGACAAAGAAACACTTGCTTTAAACATGATCGGAGTGGAAAGTAACATCAGTACCTGAAAAAAGAGAAACCCCGCTTTCCATACCATTGAAGTGACAACCGGAGCAGTGGGATGTGATGTTACACCATTCATCTGGATTATATACCTGCTGTACACATACTCTGAAACTCCCGTTCAAAGGACTCTAAATGCTCTAAAACCGTGTTCCACACAGAATAAAAAGAGAGTGGCAGCCGGAAACTGCTCATGCCTTACCGTACTGTTTTAATTTCTTCAACAGGGTTTTTCGTGTAATCCCGAGTCTTCTGGCAGCTTCACTCTTATTGCCTCCTGCTGATTCAAGAGTCACCAGAATAGCATCCTCTTCAATCTGTGCAAGTTTGATATTTCCCGGGTTGAGCCTGTTTTCTTTTTTTCCCGTATGGCCGGCACTGATAAAGGAGAGATCGTCATTCGTTATATAATCTGATCTTGCAAGGATGACCGCCCTTTCCACACTGTTGATCAGCTCCCTTACATTACCTTTCCAGCTGTATTGTATCATTGCATCCATTGCTTCGGGAGTAAACCCTTTGATATTCCTGTTGTTCTTTTTTGAAAAAATCTGCAGAAAGTGGAAAGCAAGGTCTGGTACATCTTCATGTCTCTCTCTCAGTGATGGAATTTCAATGTTAACCACATTTAAACGGAAATATAGATCCTGGCGGAACCGTCCCTGCTCTGCCATTTTTTTCAGATCTCTGTTGGTTGCAGATATAATCCTTACATCTGTTTTTATATTCAAATCACTTCCCACCGGTGTAATCTCTTTCTCCTGTATTACCCTCAGCAGTTTTGCCTGCATGGCAAGGCTCATTTCCCCTATTTCATCCAGAAGAATACTCCCTTTATCAGCCAGTAGGAATTTTCCCTTTCTCTTTTTATCAGCGCCTGTAAAAGATCCTTTTTCATGGCCAAAAAGTTCAGACTCAAGCAGATTTTCACTTATAGCGGCACAATTAATTTTTACAAAAGGGTTTTCCCTGCGCCCGGAATTGAAATGTATGGCAGAGGATACCAGCTCTTTTCCGGTTCCGGACTCTCCGTATATCAGGACATTTGCTTCAGTGGGTGCGACCATGTTGATGGTATCAAGCAGGGCAAGAACCGCAGGACTCCTGCCGATGATATCGTGTTTGAAATCTTTCTCCTCAAGCCGTATTTTCAGGTCCTGGTTCTCATTTTTTAAAAAAATAGTTTCAAAAATACGTTCAATGGTAAGTTTGAGTTTGTCAAAATCAAGAGGTTTTGTCAGATAGTCGCATGCACCGGACTTTAAAGCCTTTACTGCTGTATTTACAGATGAATATGCTGTCATGATAATAACCGGCAGAGATGGATTATAGGTGTGGATTAGCTGCAGGGCTTCCATTCCCGACATCTTCACCATTTTCATGTCCATCAGGACCATGTCAAAGGGCCTCTTTTTTACCATCTCAACGGCAATGGTTCCGTCACTGGCAAGATGAATCTCATATGCCCACTCCGACATGAGGGTTTTCAGCATCTGTGCGTGTGCTGTATCATCATCAACCACAAGTATTTTTTTCATCTCTTCTATAATCCTCTATTTTACAGGAAGCGTGATAATAAAACTGGATCCTTCTCCTTTTGTACTCTCAACTTTTATACTGCCACCCAGGTTTTCAACAATAGTATGAACAATGGAGAGTCCCAGACCTGTCCCTTTTTGGCGGGTCGTATAATAGGGGTCAAAGATCTGTTCTATAGATTCTTTGTCAATACCGTCACCACTGTCTTTTACCCTTATCTCCATCAAGGCGCCATCTTCTTTCTCCTGAACTGAAATGTCAAGCCTGCCTTTCTCTTCCATGGCCTGTATGGCATTTAAATACAGATTTAAAAGAACCTGGTTCAACCTGTCGCCATCTGTGCGGATCAAAGGGGTTTTCATATTCACATCCACTTGAGTTTCAATGCTCTTTTGAACCATATCGTGGTTGACAAGCTGGATGGAGTGGTGGATCAGTTCATTGATATCCACTTCTCTCTTTTCAGCATCCATTGGCTTTGAAAATTCAAGCAGCTGGGTAATGGACTTATTGATACGTTCCACCTCTTTTACCATAATGGATGCTGTCCGGCTGTCAGCAGGATTTTCTGAATACCGTCTGCCAAAATAGGTTGCAAAACCTTTTATGGAACTCAGGGGATTTCTGATTTCATGGGCAACCCCTGCTGCGAATTTTCCGATTGCCGCAAGGCGCCTGTTTGTCTCCACCTGCTTTTCAAGTGCTTTGATCTGGGTCAGGTCCTTGAACAGGAAGAGAAACCCTCTGATCCTGCTGTCACTCTCTTTAACAGGGGATGCCGTTATATCGAGTTTAATGATCTTCTCCTGAACGACACCATCTTCTCTCTCCCGGGCCACCTGAATATTGAGTTCCTGATTGATAACATCTCCTGACCGCACTCCCTCTGTTATTAATTCAAGCAGTTTGGGAAGTGATGCATGAACGTCTTTGCCAAGAATATCTTTTGCTGTTTTATTAATGGAGGTTATTTCATGATCCAGATTGACAACAATCAGTCCCGAAGGCATATTCTCAATAACATTATCAGAAAATGTCTTTACACGGCTTAACGATTCACTGGCAGCTCTATATGCCTGAAATGCAAACAGGGCAATGATACCGGTGCATCCGAGCAGAAAGAAGAGAATCCCCTGCCAGATGGTCAGTTTTACAAGCCTTCTCCTGTCAGCAGCTTCCCTCTCCATTGAAAGTCCGGCAAAAATATAGTGCTGTGCTTTTTCCGGCATATTCCCGTCAAAAGCCTGAAGATAGGGACGGCACCACTCCCTGCCGTGTCTTTTCATATTTTCCGTGTCAAATCCGCCGCCCCTTTCATGCATCTGCATGCCATGCATCCGCTTATGCCCTCCCTTGAACCGCATACGGACGGGAACAAACCGCTTGTACACTTCAAAAACCGTTGCATTATCCTTTTGCTGCCTTACCCTGTGTTCAAAAAGAGAGAGATCTTTATCCAGCTCACCAGTGTCTGGGATGTCGTGAAATATTTTTCCCACCATTGAGGCATCTGAATGGGCAAATATTTTTCCATCTTCCGAGATGATCATCATATAATTGATGTCAGGCTGCAGAGAGGTCTCAAAAAGCATAGTCTGAATTCTTCCGGCTCCCCACCCCATTCTGAAGAGCCCGGTTCTGGTTCCCGCCTCAAATGTTCTGATCAGTGAAATTCCCTTTCCAAGAAGCCTCTGGGTTGAAAACTCCTTCTGCTTTTTAAGCCTGTCCAGGGTCATGAAAGTAAATATCGGCAGCATGACCACTAAAATCCCTGCAAAAAGCAGGGGTGAAATCAATGGAAAACGCCTTTTCTTAACGGTTGTCATATGGTAACGGAATCCTCAGCAATCAATATTCATCTATATTTTTAAAATCATTTCATCGAAACACTGCCTGACTACAAGCTATATAACCCTGTCTGAACATCAATTTAATTTAATCTTAAAAGAAATGCAAAAACAATACCATAGATTCAATCAATCCTGTAAACAGCATTTCCTGTTCCCGCTCTCTTATTTTCCCCTGTAAATAAGGTCAGATTTATTTTCTGATCATCTCCCTGATTATATGATCCAGATCACACCTGCAGTCTTCAATGCCTCAGTAACACAAGCGATATGCCGGGTAACCCGGCCGCTGTTGCCTCTGAAAATCACCCTGTCGAAAGCACCCTTTTCCGGCCGGTGCAGCAGAGATCAACTCCACGACTGCAGAGAGGGCAACATCACATATTGGATATTTTATATCCACATGGATACTATGCGCCGGGTAAAAAGTAAACAGCATCACTGCACAGAAATGATAATTAATAATTAAAATTTTAAGCATATCCTTATATTTCAATATATTAAAAATTATTTTCAGTTATGGCACACCCTTTGCTGTTTATAATCAACAAAACCATTGACAAGATCAATGAAATCAGTTTTAAAAACGATAAACTTAAATAGGAGATTACCATGAAAAAATTTACAATTATCATCAGTTCAATACTTCTGGTTGCATTTTCAGCAGGAAGCGTATTTGCCTGGGGGTCATGCAGGGGTAAGGGAGTAAAAAGTGCAGGATATAATCAGGACTGCCCGAGATATAAAGGAGAAGGCAGTGGTAATTCTGCAGTAACAGAGCTTTCCCAGGAGCAGACAGACCAGATTACGGCACTCCGCCAGCAGTTTATTGATGAAACCTATGAGGCCAGAGCAGCAAAATTTGCAAAACAGCAGGAGATAAGAATGTTAATGGAGACATCAAATCCTGACCGGGAAAAACTCGGCACGTTATCCCGGGAGATTGCAGACCTGCAGAAACAGGTAATGGATAAACTGCTTGATTTCAGACTTGGCGTTAAAAAAATAGCACCTGAACTTGTCACAGGATCAGGGTTTGGACAAAACTGCAGCAGATGGTCTGGAAAAGGCGGACAGAAAGGATGCCGAAATCAGGGACAGATTGCATGCCAGGGAGGAGCAAAAGACTGCCCGGGCAAGGGCAAGGCCGGTTGTAAAAGGGGAAACAGCAACTACAATAACTTATAACAGACTATAGTGACACATGCAGCAGAATAGTTGATGCCTTGAACCTGTAAAAATATTTCAGATAATATCACATAGCTTTTTGGCTCAATTATTCTGTAATCTGTTTTAACTTATTTCCATGCAGCAGATCTACAAAAAACAACATGCTGACAAGTCACATCAGTTTCCGGGTGTACCCATGAAGTGTTCGATAAGACCCGGAAAAGCCCATTATACCAGCAATTAAATCTCAGACTCAAAAACCACACCATTTTTCAAGATGCCTATTTTCTCGATCCTTGTTTCCAGAACATCTCCCGGTTTCAGGTAAACAGGCGGTTTCCGTTTAAATCCTACCCCGCTTGGTGTGCCGGTGAGAATAATAGTTCCAGGCACAAGTGTTGTGGATTGAGACAGAAAGGATATGATATCGGATACTGAAAAGATCATGTCTGATGTGTTGCTTTTCTGCATGGTTTCGCCATTGAGAACACACTCAATATCAAGGATGCCCGGGTTTTCAATCTCATCTGCAGTAACAATCCAGGGGCCAAAGGGGCAGAACGTATCAAAGCTTTTTCCCCTTACCCACTGCCCTCCTCCTCCTTGCTTCTGCCATCTCCTTGCAGATACATCATTGGCACAGGTATAGCCCAGAACATAATCAAGCGCATTCTCCGGCCTGATATTTTTTGCGCGTTTTTTTATGACAACTGCAAGCTCAGCCTCATAATCGACTTCTGGTTTTTTTCTGCAGGATGCAGGAATGATGATATCATCAAGATGTCCGGCTGCTGCACTTATATTTTTCATGAATATGACAGGATATTCAGGCAGGTCAGAACCTGTCTCCTCTGCATGAAGCCGGTAATTGAGACCAATGCAGAAAATAACAGGGGGCAGCAGCGGGGGCAGTATTTTTTTTACGGCTTTTCTCAACTCTGTAACGGAACAGTCTGCATAGATATTTCCATGAATCAAAGATGCATTCTCACCATCAAAGTCGCATCCGGTATAAATATTATTGTCATCACTCTGGAACCTGATTATCTGCATATCTCTTTTCTCCTGGAATCTGAATGTTCAATTATGATATACTCTGCTGTAGTAAATTTCATTTGCCATGGCTGATATAATAGTTATTGTATCTCTATTAAAACCAATATAAATAAAAATCAAGCCATTTAACGATGAAGAGTGAAATGGAAAAAATATTTACTGCTGTTTCTGCAAAAAAAGCAGATCTGATTACCCTTATTCTCACAAGCCAGAATATCGAGAGCCAGGTTGAAAAAAACAGGCGTCTCTTTGATATAAAAGTAAACAGAAACGATATTGAGGAATCCTGCCGGCTGGTTGATACCTATTACAGGGAGAATAAATTTTTCAGAATACAGCAGGAAATAGAAAATTTCCCTCTCTCCTCTTTTATCTCCCCTGCCTGTTTTATCATTATGGGGCTGCTTGTCTTTGTTCACATATTATGCCTTTATTACGACATCCATGAGAAAATGATAATAAAATATGGCGCATCTGCCCTGTTTATCTTCCAGGGGGAAACTTACCGGGGAATTACGGCACTCTTCCTGCACGCCGATGCAGGACATCTTGCAGGGAATCTTGCAGGGCTGCTTATTTTTGCTGCACCTGTCATAACGGTTTCCGGTTATGGAACAGGCTCATTCATGCTGCTTTTTACAGGCGCCCTTGGCAATCTGATCAATGCGCACATTTACAGAACCGCACACCTTTCCATCGGAGCATCTACAGCCGTCATGGGGGCTGCAGGACTTCTTGCAGCATTCCAGGTGACCCGGCTACAGGGTCCGGTAAGGGTGAACACGCTTATGCCGATACTTGCCGGAGCCACACTTATGGCCATGTTCAGTCAGGGAGAAAACACTGATATAATGGCCCATGTACTCGGATTTCTCTCCGGAGTCTGCTCCGGTATCCTATTTTTTCCCTTTAACCGGTTTGTTCAGTCATATCTTAAAGATCCAACAGCGATAATCATAACAGGAATAATCCTTCTGTCTTCACTGCTGGCAGCTGATTAAAAAAGTATTCAACCAGGATATTTCATATTTTAACGCTGCTGCTACTCTTCACTCCCCTGTTGCGCTGCCGGTCTCTGAGAAAGTGTGTCATTCACCTCCAGCTGCTTGAGCTCTTTACGACAGAATGGACAGAAAACAGAAGCAATATTATGGCTGTCCATAATGGTTTCTGACGTAAAAATCATTTCAAAGCGTGTATCTCCAGGATAATGGCAGTTGTTATTTTTACATTGATACTTGATCCCCATGATTCCTCCCTAAATGTAATTCATTATCAGATTAAACTATTTAATCAGATCTGTCATCACATTCTTTATATCTCATTTTTTCTGGATAATATGTGAAAACAATTATAATTTCAACAGATTTCAGTTTATACGGAAAAAACCGCTTTATCCATTCCTTCAGACCTTCAGAATTTTTCTCATTTTAATCTTGTATTTATCCAGATAATCATATTAATAAAAACAGAATAATAATTTAAAATTGTAAAGAGTGCCTATGAAAAAAATTTTTATACTTGATACCAATGTAATTCTACATGATTCTTCCTGTATATATCAATTCAAGGATAATGATGTTTATATTCCCATTACTGTAATAGAAGAGCTTGACCGTTTTAAAAAAGGTAAAGATGTGATCAACTGCAATGCCAGGGATTTTCTTCGCTCCCTTGATGCATTGTCCAGTGACAGGATTTTCAATGGAGGCGTACCCATTGATGACGGAGAGGGAAAAATTTCAATCTGCCTTGATATGAGAATAGATACTGTCGTAAAGAGTAACTTTAAAGATACACATGCTGATATCAGAATATTGAACACTGCATACTCAATTGCAAAAAAACACGATTTTAAAAATGTCACCCTTGTTACAAAAGATGTAAACCTGCGGCTGAAAGCCAGATCAATCGGATTGAAAACGGAAAATTACAACTCCAGATATGTTGAAAATATTTCTGATATCTATACCGGCCTCAGGACGATTGAAAATATCACAGATGAGTGTTTTGACATGCTCTATCAAAAACCTTATGAAACAGCCAGATCAAACATTGATATCTCCAATCCGCTTCTTGCTAATGAAAACCTTGTGCTTAAAAGCGGTTCAAAATCAGCCCTGGCGGTTTTTGATGAAAACAGAGAAGCTGTAAAACTGGTACAGGCCAAACCCTGTTACGGCATCAAACCAAGAAATTCCGAACAGATTTTTGCTTTGAATGCGATGTTGAACAGGGATATTCCCCTGGTTACCGTATCAGGACAGGCGGGTACGGGAAAGACACTTCTGGCGCTTGCAGCGGCACTGGAAAGCAGGAGATATTACCGGCAGATTTTCATTGCACGGCCTGTCGTCCCGTTGAGCAATAAGGATCTCGGATATCTTCCAGGAGATGTGGCCTCCAAGCTTGATCCATATATGCAGCCCCTGTATGACAACCTCTCTGTCATCCAGAATAATTTTAACTCCGGTAACAGAAACGCCAAGAAGATCAAGGATCTGATTGAAGAGGAAAAGGTCGTCATTACGCCTATTTCCTATATAAGAGGAAGGAGTATCGTCAAAGTTTTCTTCATTATAGATGAGGCCCAGAACCTGACCCCCCATGAGGTTAAAACCATTATTACAAGAGCAGGAGAAGGTACAAAACTGATATTTACAGGAGATATTTTCCAGATTGACCATCCTTACCTTGACAGCCAGACCAACGGACTTGCATTTATAATTGAAAAGATGAAAGGCAGAAAGCTTTATGCCCATATTAACCTTGAAAAAGGTGAACGTTCGGAACTGGCAGAACTTGCCTCAAAAATTTTATGAAACTCAAATCTCCTGAAACAGAATTCATACGAAACAGCGTTACAATATGATAAAAAAAATATTTTTAATTCAGATATAAAGGCACAGCTTCTGGCATCTTCAAAAGGTAAGATTTTCCGATTTGTAATGGCTGGACAGAATGGGACTTTATCTTGGGAATCTGAATAAAAAAGAAAAAGCAGACATGATGGAAAAAAACCGGTTTCCCGTTGAGATCCGATGCCATAACTGCAACTCAGTTTACAGATTCAGTAAAAAGGAGATCTCTTTATTGTGAACATCACTCAGTCTGACAGGGTGTGCTGCACACGATATGCCTGTCAGAAGATGCTGCTGCCGCTCATGTGAAAGGGGGTGCAGGATGAGTCGTGGAATTTGACAATCCAGCGATTGTAAGCTATATTTGTAGTGAACATATAATTTTATAAATGAAGGTCTGCTGCTCATGAAAAGGATTTGATCGCAAACTCCAGACTGAAATACTCCCGGATTGACTCTTCACCTCTCCTGACAAAAAGATTAAACAAGACCTGAAAAACACCCTCCTTTCAGCAGCTGCAGATACGCCGGACTGATCTTTTTCATTATGAAAGGAGGCATCATGAAACATTGCCGAACATGTGGTCAGCATGTAGCTGACAAGATTATAGCATGTCCCTCCTGCGGTGGTGACACCATTAATGAATTAAGCGTAATTGACGGCTACCGGATTGATCAGGTTCTCCACGAAGGCCATGGCACCATCCTCTGCCGGACAACTGAGATATCCACTGGAAAACCTGCTCTGATCAGAATTTTCAAGCCTGACTCCGGCATTGATGAAAAAATCGCAGACCGTCTCAGACGGGAACTGGAAAAACTAAAAACACTTCCCCGGGATCATTTTGTCAGCCATTTTGCAATATGCAGATCCTCTGAAGGATTGTGGTACCGGGTCAGTGAATGGAACCATACATTGAGCTGGGGATCGCTGCTGGCATCTGACAGGTTTAAAAAACCCTTTAAAGCAATTCATCTTTTTACAAAAATTGCTCAGATTCTTGATATCCTTCACAAAAAAGGCCACACCATCCCGCATCTCATCCTGGACGATATTATTGTGATAGAAAACAGCCTTCACGAACTGGATGTCAAAATTGACTATAAACTGTCACGGTTCTTAAACCCGTTGATTGACAGGCCAGGCCCCATGCTGAAAAAACTGCTTTCATGTCACCCGGATATACTGAACAACCGTCCCTTTGACCGGCAGAGCGACATATGGTCTCTGGGGAAAATTTTTGTGGAAGTGCTGTCCGGAGACCATCAAACGACTGATTTTCACCGGAAGATTGAAATGCTTCCCCTGCCCGATGACATTAAGGTCCTTTTCAGAATCATGCTTGCAGAAGATCCTGATCTTCGCCCCAGATCAATGAAACAGGTGGCCAAAACGCTCATGCGTTCAACAGAAGACGATTTCAGGGAGGCTGGAAAATCCCATAACATATCGATTTTTGCAGCCGGCAGAACAATAAACCGGTTAAAAACCAAGCTTAACCTGATAACCTTTATAATGGCACTCCTTGCAGCAGCAGGTATCATTACATGGTTTAACCTGCCGATTTTTGAACCATCTGATGAGAAAACACTTGAGAATTATGCCAATAACTATTCAAAATCAATGGCATTTCTCATGGTTGAATACCAGCTGACTGATCAAAAAAGAGTGGTTTATAAAAACCGGGTGGAAGGCTCTGCATTCCTTGCAGATCAGGAAGGATATCTGTTAACCAATCGTCATGTCGCCTGCCCCTGGCTGGAAGACAATCAACTCCATTTTCTCATAAATAATCTGAAATTAATGGGCAAATTTCCTGACCTGAATTACGCTCTCTATCTATGGTTTGACGGTGTTAAAGCATTTAAGCGGCCACCTGAAAAAGAGGCAGCTCTGGAGCTGGAGGATTTTTATCACCTTGATACCGCTTTTTACACAGGCGGCAAGCACAATTTAAAAATTGCCGGCGTGGCACGGCTGCCCGTTAAAACCCGCCAGCTGGTTAAATCTCCCCTGAAAGATGATTTTGCCGTACTGAAAATAGAGAAGGTACCCAAAGGGGTGACTGCTATCCCGATGAGTGAAAACCTTGATTTGAAACGCCTTGGAAAGCTCACACCCGTTATCACCCTGGGATTCCCCCTGGGACACCAGACCCAGGAGAATTTTGTCAATACCAGTGTGACCAGGGGGCATATAAGGCGCACATTTGATAACCTGATTCAGGTTGATACCTCAATTCATTCCGGAAACAGTGGCGGGCCGCTCATTGATACCAGCGGTAAAGCCATCGGTATTGCATCGCGGGTTGCCATGAGCTGGACCAGGGGACCCATCCCCTTTGCCACCCAGCTGCCGGACATGGGTATGGTCCTGCCCATCAGCGGAGCAGCTGCTTTTATAGCTGACCTTAAATCGGGAAAGACAAAGTGGCGTGGAGGTCTTGATATCTCTGTCCAGTCTAAAATTGATGCCATCACACAACTGGCTGAAGATGAAAAATGGGAAGAGGCTGCCACAGCTGCCAGAAATGAGCTGAAAAAGAGTAATGATATCCGCCTGATAATTGCTGCTGGGATGATGCTTTTCTGCACTGATGACTATTTAACTGCCGCATCATATTTTAAACAGGCATTATCCATGGCACCTGAAAACATGCTGGCCGGATATATGCTGTATCTTATTGACTGGTTTACAAACCAGCCGGTTTACAATCCGGTTAAAGAGAAACTGCTGACACTGGATTGGAGATCTTCCATGGAATTTTTCGGATTTCTGACACAAATGCTGGAAACATCTGAAAATCGGACATCTGAGATATCCGGTGGCTATTACACCCTCTGCGAAAAAAGCTGGATCCTGTACAACAAGGCATTGATAAATGAAAAATATCACCATTATGAAAATGCGGAAGCCCTTTTGAAAAAAGCTGTAATGGCTGCTGGATGTGATGAGTGGCTCTACTATCTGGCCCTGGCCCGGCTTAAGAATTTATGGAACCGGCAGGCAGTCTCTCAGCCGCAAAAAGAGTCAGAAGATTTAATAAAACAGAAACAGAGTGAATTTTTGTCATCACTGAAAGAGAGAAGAGCTGTCCAGGTAGAGAAATACAAAAACCTCCTGCCGACTCTGGCCATGCTGGATACGGGCTTGCATGATCCGGAAAAAAAACTGGATCTTTTAAAGAAACTGCAGAAAGAAAAGCCTGAAAATTATAATATTCTTGCAAGTATTGCCGTTTATAATGTTATGAACGGATTTCTGGAGCAATCGCTGGATGACTGCCAGAAATTTATTGAAATTGAAGGCAGAGAAAATTCCACACACCTGTTGATCAATCTGCTCAAACCGCAGATTCTCGAGATGCTGGGGCAGAAGGAAGAAGCCTTCGGAGCATTTAATTCATTTATTAAAAATACGCAAAACAGCTGGTATAGAAAAATTGCATCCTGCCTGACCGGTAAGATGACTCAAGCCGAACTGACAGCAGAAGCAGGCAGAGATCCTGCTTATCTGGTGACAGCTCACATGGCTCTTGGAATTCAAGCAGAATCAAAAAATGATCCACAAACGGCAATGAGACATTATAAGGAGGCACTTGGTTCCTACATGGATGACTGGATTGAATATGAATTTTCCCTGGAACGGATTAAAAAACTGCAGGTAAAAAAACAGGCCTCAACAATTGTGGAGTAAATCGATATTGTGTCACAATTTTTCTATCCCGGCTGAGATCTCATTGTGAACCACAATAATATGGCTCAGATAATAAACACTGCTCTGAATATATGGTATTCTGCCATATGTCTTATATACGCCTGTATCTCTTGTCCGGCTCAGACCTGCCTGGTATCCTGCAGCAGCTGCAAGGATATTGCCGTTACGCGCCCTGAGATTCCTTGCCATCATCTTTACCATCGCAGGTACTGATTTGCTGTGTGTCAGCCGTTCATCAAACTGTTCAAAAAAAGCCGCATCCCTAAAAATATTTTTATCCTTTGTATTTGCCCTTATATATTCTCTATATCTATTTTTTGCTGTCTTCATTTTTTTATCAAATTCATCCAGTTTTTTCTCATATTGAAGATATTGTCCGGCATGTTTCATTTTTCCGGAGCATTTGTTTTGGGCAATAATTTCCAGACACTCCTGAAACGTCAGTTTTCCCGGCCTGCTATGTCTGCGGTATCTTCTCTTATTTTTCAGCAGCTGGTAATATCTGTCGGCCTCACCTGCATATTCAATAAGTTTATAGGGAGATTTTGAATGTTCAGGAAGGTCGCTTGCGCATAACATGCCATATTCATGTGCAGTGGGCTTTATAAACTGGCATACACCTGCAGCCAACGCGCTGGAAACAGTAAATTCATAAAAAAAAGACTCTATCATTATCTGAGCCACCAGCCAGACCGGGTCAACCGGATAAATATCCCTATATTTTTCTATGCCTGTTGCAATCCATTCTACAATGCTTTCCACTCTTTTTTCCAGATCGATCTCTTCAAATCTTTTACCCCATACCGGCAAATTTCTGTTGTGATACTTTTTTTTTATAAAATCAATCGTCGCGCATACTAACCGGTATTTATCACGGGGGGTAAGAGATGGAGCATAATCTCTTGATAAAACAATGTTTACCCTGCCGGATGAATTTATTTGTTCTGCTTTCAACTCAGTGGCAGCAAAAGCTGGCAAAAAAGATGAAGCTGCCACTGCTTTTATAAAATTTCTTTTATGTAGATCTTTTAACATAATCGTGCCTGCTGTATAAATGATGCTATGCCATGCCGCATGCCATTACTGGAGACTTTCTCATAATGAGCCCCCTGCCCGTTTGCTGTGAAATACGAAAACAATAATCCTTGAAATATTCAATACTGCTCTTCTGCGGTTATCATTTTCATCCTTCTGCACGAAAACAGAATGACATTTTTGTAACGATCACTATTGGAACCGCAATCTGATATAATCATTAAATATAGTTTGATCTGTCTGAATGCAAGGGAAATCTAAAATTGTGAAACAGCATGCACTCAGCCGTCTGCATCTCCTGTTGAGAATTGAGGTTGAAAATATATTGCCAGACTCCTCTTTTACATGCTTTGAGTCATTACAATTTTCAATTCGCCTTGACTAAACAGATGCAAGACATATAAAAGGTTCATGAATATAAAACAGATATCCTCTGGAGATTTGGCATGTTAAAGAAAAAAATCGATATATCCGGCTTGACTTCAGGAGGGATTGGTATTTTAGGAATCCCCTTTGACAGAAATTCATCTTACATGAAGGGGGCAGCCCTTGCACCCCGTAAAATTATGGAAGCACTTTTCTCTGAATCATCCAATTTATGGAGTGAAAACAGACTGGATCTTGGCAGAGAAAAAAATTTGATTGACCTCGGGGATGTATTTAATTCAGATGACCAGCATAATGCCTTTGACAAGATCAGGGAAGCAACAGACAAAATTCTTGAAACAAAAGCAAAACTGATCTCGCTTGGCGGAGATCACTCCATTACCTATCCGATTATTCAATCCCATGCTCTGCACTACTCTTCTCTTAACATCCTTCATCTTGATGCACATCCCGATCTCTATGATAAATTTGATAACAATAAACATTCCCATGCAAGCCCCTTTGCAAGGATAATGGAAAACAAACTGGTTTCAAGACTTGTCCAGGTTGGAATCAGGACCATGAGCGGGCACCAGGATGAACAGGCCAGGCGCTTTGATGTGGAGGTGATTCACATGAAAGATCTGAACAGCAGTGCACGGTGGGAGCGGTTTGACGGCCCGATATATCTTTCCCTTGATCTGGACTGCCTTGATCCTGCTTTTGCACCGGGAGTCTCTCATCACGAGCCAGGAGGGATGACAACACGTCAGGTAATTGAAATAATTCAGAACCTTGAAGGCAGGCTGATCGGTGCTGATATTGTAGAGTACAATCCTGAAAGAGACCTCACATCCATGACAGCGATGGTAGCGGCAAAGCTGCTAAAAGAGATTATTGCAAAAATGGTTGAACAGTGACAGTTCAAAACCATGCACTTTGATAATCGTATTCAGGTATGTTATAGTTTTTAACTGAATTATCTGTTTTAATTAAAAGATTTTAATTTAAGACTTATATTTTGCCGGACAGGTATAAAAACAATCAATTACGGGAGTGCTGCAAAACAGTATAAGGAATTCACCATGTCTTTTTCTGAAACATCTAACCCGGCCAAATTTCTTGATATAGAAAACGTAAATTTTTTACCTGTTCTGAACCAGCTTGATGACGGGATAATTATTACCGATATTAATGGAACCATCCTTTTTTACAATCAGGCCCAGTCCAGAATAGATGGACTGGCACCTGAAGATGTAATCGGACTCAAGGTGACGGATATCTATGAAATGACTGATCAGACCAGCATGGTAATGCTGGCAATTTACAGGAATACAGCCATACGGAACCGGACACTTCTTTACAGAACTATTTCAGGAAAAATAGCCAATACGGTCACAAGTGTTTATCCCATTTTCAATGGAGAAACCGTTGCAGGGGTAATATGCCTGGTAAAAGATTATGAACTGCTCTACCGCTCCACATCGATATCAACTATCACAGAAAACCGTCCAGACATGGGCAATGGTACCCAGTATACCTTTTCTGATCTTATTGGAAGCGGAGAGGAGTTCCAGCGTGTGGTAGCAACGGCAAGAAAAGCGGCATTCTCTTCTTCCCCGGTTATGATTCAGGGAGAAACCGGTACCGGCAAGGAGCTTTTTTCACAATCCATTCACAATCAAAGCCCGCGCCGGAATCAAAATTTTTTAGCGATTAATTGTGCTGCAATTCCCCATGACCTGCTTGAGGGTATTCTTTTTGGAACCACCAGGGGAACATACACCGGCTCCATTGACAAAACAGGGCTTTTTGAAACTGCCAATGGCGGCACCCTTTTCCTGGACGAAATTCTGGCAATGACTGTAGAGCTTCAGGCCAAACTGCTCAGAGTCATTCAGGAAAAACGTATCCGGCCCCTGGGATCATTAAGGGAAATACCGGTTGATGTCAAAATTATCAGTTCAATAAACCAGGACCCCCGTACCGCTATCCATGAGGGTCTTTTACGGACAGATCTCTTTTATCGTCTTGGCGTTGTGATGGTAAAACTGCCGCCTTTAAGGGAAAGAGCGGAAGATATGGATGATCTCATAAACCATTTTATTAAAAAACATAATGCCCGGCTGGGAACTCAGGTAAAAAACATCTCCAGGGAAGCCCTTGATCTGTTCAAGACTCACCAGTGGCCTGGCAATATCAGAGAACTGGAACATCTGATAGAAGGAGCCATGAATATTGCAGGCAGGGAAAAACGTATTGGAATAGAGCATTTCACTCAAGGATTGAGCTGTCTGGAGCAGAATGACCTCTCCAGCAGAGAAACGGTTTTTTCTTCATCTAAAAGAAGTGTGAAATCCTCATATACTGAATCTGAACCTCTCCTGGATCCCGCTGCTTTTACAACCCTTGCCCAGCAGACTGCCATTCGTGAAAAAACAGCTGTAAAATCAGCCCTTGCTGCTTCTGGTGGTAATGTCACACTTGCAGCAAAACACCTGGGTATTTCACGACAGCTTCTCCACTATAAAATAAAAAAATATAAATTATTCAGAGCAGATTTTATAAAGCGCCCTATTGTTTAAAAAAATTTTTCATGTGAAAAAAATTTTTCTATTAAGTATTGAAAAAATAAAAAAATTTTTCTATTAAAAAAAAAAGAAAACAGGCATAACAATATAAATATCAATAATTTTCTTGAATATCAACATGTTAGATTAGTATATAAAAATATCACCTTCAATAAGGCAACTGGTATGCAACATGCAGGATATAAAGTGTTACAGGAGGCCGGAAAAGCTCATGCCCTTGACAGGTTCAAGCAGTTGACAGCTTGAAAAAGATCTGCTCTGTTTCAGCTGAACCGCCCTTGATGTTTCACCGGCTGCCTGATATTGATGATTAATGCAAGATTACCCCTTAAAGGTGGAAAACAATGTACGATAGAATGCAGGAATTAACAAAACATAACATGGAAAAGATTCATGATTCATCTATGAATCTTCTGAAAAACACCGGTATTTCGTTTAATAACAGTGAAGCACTTAACATCTTTAAAGAAAACAGATACAGGGTAGAGGACACAACAGTGTTCTTTGAGGAATCCGATATAATGAAAGCATTGGATACAGTACCTGAACAATTCACTGTACATGCCAGAAACCCTGACAAGAGTGTTAAAATCGGTAAAAATGATTTTGTTTTTCTACCGGGATATGGAGCCCCCTTTGTGATGGATATCCAGGGGAACCAGTGCCAGGCCACCATGGAGGATTATGACAATTTCTGCAAACTGATACACACCTCTCCCCACATTGACATGAACGGCTGGATGATGGTGGAACCCTTTGACATGCCCCATGAAACGGTACACCTGGATCTTAATCTTTCAAACATGCTCCTGTGTGACAAACCCTTTATGGGAAGCCCGGTATCAAGGGAAGGTGCCATGGACGGAATTGAAATGGCTGCTATTCTCTGGGGAGGCAAAAAAAATATTATGGACAGGACGGTTTCTGTCTCTTTAATCAACTCCCTCTCTCCTCTCCAGTTTGCAGATGAAATGATAGGAGCCCTTATTGAACTGGCCCGCCACAATCAGGCATGTGTAGTAACTTCTCTTGTAATGGCCGGCGGTTCCGGCCCTGTTACCCTGGATGGGGTCATGGCATTGCAGAACGCCGAAATCCTGGCAGGCATCACGCTGACACAACTTGTAAGACCCGGAACTCCTGCGATCTATGGATCCTCATCCTCTGCCATGGACATGAAAACAGGCGCCCTTTCCATTGGTGCACCCGAGTTATCCAAAAATATTCACCTGGTTGCCCAGATGGCGCGCTTTTACAATCTTCCTGCCAGGTCCGGCGGAGGATTGACAGATTCCCTCTGTGCTGATGCCCAGGCAGGTGCAGAATCTGCCCTGGCACTCTCCACGGCTGCCAGGAGTGGAATCAATTTTATCCTTCACTCCTGTGGTATCCTGGGCTCCTATATTGCCATGAGCTTTGAAAAATTCCTGATTGATGAAGAAGTGTGCGGAGTGGTAAAAAATATGTTCAAGCCCCTTGAACTTACAGATGATTCCATAGATATTGATATCATTAACGACGTCGGCATCGGCGGCCAGTATCTGACCCACCCGAAAACTTTTGCACTCTGCCGGACCCAGTTTTATACGCCATCACTCATGAACCGGAAAAATTTTGACGCCTGGACTAAAAACGGGAAAAAAAGAATTGACCAGGTAGCTCAGGACAGTGTAGCACAAAGGCTTGCTGCATATGAGACTCCAGACATAGATCCAGAAATTGAAAAACAATTAACCCAATATGTTGAAAAACGCAAAACTAACTAAAGGAGAAAAAAGTGACTGATTTTAATTCAATGACAGAAGCCCTCATTGCATGTGACGCAGCAAAAGTAACGCAGCTTGTAAATGCAGCCCTTGCAGAAAACATTCCTGCCAGCGACATTTTAAATAATGGACTGATTGCCGGAATGGACATTGTAGGTGAAAAAATGGAAAGCGGAGACATGTTTATTCCTGAAGTTCTCATGGCAGCCCAGGCCATGGCAGCGAGTGTTGAGATTCTCAAACCTCTTTTAGGAGAAGATGAATCTTCTGCAGCAGCCTCTGTAATAATCGGGACGGTTAAAGGAGATCTCCATGACATTGGTAAAAACCTTGTTGCCATGATGATGGAAAGTGCCGGCATGGAAGTTCACAACATTGGAGTCGATATTTCACCAGAAGATTTTGTGTCAGAAATCAAGAAAAAAAATGCACAGATTGTCTGTCTGTCAGCACTCCTGACAACTACCATGCCCATGATGAAACAGACTGTTGATGCAATTGTGGAGTCAGGTCTGAGAGACACGGTTAAAATTCTTGTGGGCGGCGCACCCGTAACCCAGTCCTTTGCGGATGAAATCGGGGCCGACGGTTTTGCAGCAGATGCCGGTTCTGCTTCCAAGCTTGCAAAAACCTTTATTAATTAGACTGGACAGGTTTATAGAGGAGAACTGAAACATGTTTGAAGTAATAGGCGAAAGAATCAACACTTCACGAAAACTTGTCCAGGCTGCTGTGGCTGAAAAAGATGCAGGATACATTATTGATGATGTAACAAAACAGCAGGATGCCGGTGCCAACTATATTGATGTCAATGCCGGTGCCAGGATCGGACATGAAACAGAAGATATGAAATGGCTGCTGGATACTATCCAGCCCATTGCAACTGTTCCACTGACCCTTGACAGCCCTGATCCGGCTGTTCTGGAAATGGCATTCAAGATGGTGGAAAAAACCCCCATGATCAACTCCATCAGTCTGGAAAAAGAGCGTTTTGATGCCATGATGCCTTTTCTTGAAGGAAAAGAGTGCAAGATCATAGCACTCTGTATGGATGATGCAGGTATGCCAGCCTCTTCTGACGACATCCTTGAACGCGCCACCCGTCTGGTAGAGGAGCTCAATCAAATCGGCATTCCCACATCTGCAATTTATGTAGATCCCCTGGTACAGCCCATCAGCACAGATATCAGCAAGGGAAACATGGTCCTTGATGCTGTACGATCCATTAAAGTCCGCTTCCCGGAAGTCCACATTACAGGCGGTCTGTCTAATATTTCCTACGGCCTGCCCCAGAGAAAAATTATCAATAGAACATTTGTTACCCTGATGATGGATGCTGGAATGGATTCTGCCATCATTGATCCTCTGGACTCAAAAATTATGGGTACCATACGGACTGCTGATATGCTTCTTGGAAAAGATGATTTCTGTATGAATTTCCTGAAAGGTGTGCGTGCCGGAACCATTGAAAGTTAAATAGCCTTAAGAACCAGGTAAAAATCCCGGCAGATTCAGTTTACCGGGATTTTTATTTTTTAAACAGATACAGCAGTAAATTCAAATCAGATCGGGAAAAGAGCTTATGTCCCTGGATACAGAACAGAGAGATCAGATTGAAAATATTCTGAAATCCCACAACTATTCAGATTTCAAATGGATTGACCCTAAAAAGATTGTTGTTTCACAATGGGTCAGGATGAAATGCAGATTTGGATGCAGCGAGTATGGCCACGGGGGGACATGTCCCCCTGCAACACCGTCTGTAGCAGAGTGCAGGGAATTTTTCAGTGAGTATGAAGATGCTGTTATACTGCATTTTGAGGGGTTGATGGACAAGCCTGAGGACCGTCATGCCTGGACTGCAAAAATCAATGCACAACTTGTTCAATTGGAGCGGTCCGTATTTATTGCAGGCTTTGAAAGAGCTTTTCAGCTGTTTATGGACTCCTGCAGCTTCTGCAGAGAGTGTTCTGAAACTCGGGAGACCTGTAAAAAACCCCGCATGGCCCGTCCTGCTCCGGAAGCAATGGCAGTGGATGTATACACTACCGTCCGTCAGGCTGGATTTGAAATAAATGTACTGCCGGAGTATGACAGAACAATGGATCGTTTTGCGATTCTGCTGATCCATTAGCATTTGAATAACCTTCCCTGTTCCAAATTTTTAAAGGGGCTTTACCAGGGTGATAAAACTGTTAACCTGACCGGAGAAAACCATTGAACAGAAAAATCCACGTGATTTCCTGCGCAGTTCTGGCCATTGATATTAAACACAGTGCCAGAAAACTTGGAATCGATATAGAGTATAAATTCCTGGAGGCCGGACTCCACAGCAATCCGGGAAAGCTCAAGCAGAAACTTCAGGCTGCCATTGATGAGATCTCAGAAAAAGGATCATGTGAGCGTATTGTTATCGGATACGGTATCTGCGGCAAGGGAACCATTGGTGTTCAATCACGTTCTATTCCATTGACCATACCCAAAGTCCATGACTGCATCGCACTTTTTTTAGGCGGTGACAAGGCGTATAAAACCGAGTTTAAAAAATTTCCAGGCACATACTACCTCTCGGCAGGCTGGTGTGAAGAGAAGACTGAGCCCATATCCCAGAGAAAACAGTGGGCCTATTTTGGTGATAAAAAACTTGAATTTGATGATCTGGTTGAAAAACATGGTAAAAATGCAGCCAGGCAAACCTTTAACTTCTTGAATTCATGGCAGAGAAACTATCAGAGAGCCGCTTTTATCGAAACAGGAGCAAAGACATCTCCACGGTATGAAGACCTGGCCAGAGAGATGGCAAGGGAATACAACTGGAAATATAAAAAAATAAAAGGCAGCCAGCTGCTGATCGAAAAAATGATTACAACAGAGGCATCAACAGCTGAAATCCTGTTTGTGCCGCCAGGGCATGTAATCGGGTTTGATGCAATACAGTCAACGCTGTCTGCCAGTCCTGTTTTAAATCATGACTCTCCAATAAAGAAATCCACCTCTGTGACAGAAGTTGACAACGGGACAGATCCACATGAAGGCTATATCAAAACCGGTCTGGGAATTGATGCAGGCGGGACATACACAGATGCAGTGATTTATGATCTTGAAAAAAACAGAACGCTTTTTAAAAGTAAATCCCTGACTACAAAATGGGATTTTACAATAGGTATCAACAATGCATTAAAGAAACTGGATCAGGAAAAATTACGCCGGATAGAGCTGATCTCTCTTTCAACAACCCTTGCAACCAATGCTATCGTTGAAAATGAAGGACAGAAAGTCGGAATGCTTCTCATGCCTCCACATGGTCTCACCATTAATAAGGCGATATCTCATCACCCGAAAGCGGTTATTCAGGGACAGCTGGACATCACAGGCAGGGAGATTATTGCACCTGATCCGGAAGAGATAAGACAAAAGACTGTTCAGATGGTTAAAAACCATGGCGTGACTGCCTTTGCCGTATCCGGATATGCCGGTTCGATAAATCCCGAGCATGAAATATCAGTAAAAAAGATCATCCAGCAGGAAACAGGCTGTTTTGTCACCTGCGGCCATGAATTGTCCGACTCATTGAATTTTCATACCAGGGCAACGACTGCCATGCTCAATGCACGTATTATTCCAAGGCTGACAAATCTTCTTTCAGATGTTGAAAAAGTGATGGCAGATCTCGGCATCCATGCACCCGTTGTCGTGGTAAAGGGAGACGGCACGTTAATGAATTCTGCCATGGCAAAGCAGCGGCCGGTTGAAACCATTCTTTCCGGCCCTGCAGCCAGTGTGGCAGGTGCAAAACATATAACCGGAATCAAAGATGCTCTGGTGGTGGACATGGGCGGAACAACAACAGATACGGCAGCAATAGCAGGCGGTCTGGTAACCCTTAATAAAAAAGGATCAAATGTAGGAGGGCACAGAACCCATGTAAATGCCCTTGAAATCAGGACATCAGGACTTGGAGGAGACAGTCTCATCTCCTTTGAAAAGGGAGAATTTCTTATCGGCCCCAAAAGGGTTGCTCCCATTGCCTGGCTGGGTCACACCCTTCCCCGTGCAAAAGACACCTTAAAATTCTTAAATCAGAATCTGCAGAACTACACCACCTCCACCAGAAAAATGCAGATTCTTACCCTGACAGGATCTACAAAGCAGCTTGAACTGACTCCAATGGAGAAAAAAATCATCTCGCTGCTGGAAGAGAGGCCCTATTCAATTGATGAACTGGTGGTTAAGACAGATGCATTGTCAGACAGCAGTCTCCCTTTAAACAGGCTTGAAGAGAATTTTATCATCCAGCGATGCGGATTAACCTTGACAGATCTTCTACACATTAATGGAAAATTTGTTAAGTGGGACAGGCAGATAGCACAAGAGCTGTGCGAGATGTTCTGCTATCTGGCAAAAAAACAGCAGCAGGAGCTGATTGTGCACCTGCTGGAGACAGGTATGAATCTTCTCACTATTGAACTCCTGAAACGCCAGCTGGACGATGAAGTCGATCCTGAGGCACTCCATACCTGCCCGGTATGCAAGGTTCTGATCCAGAATATGCTGTCCGGAAACAATCCGCTTTACAAAGTATCCATAGACCTCAAAAGACCGGTGATCGGTATTGGTGCGCCCATCAAATATTTTCTCCCAAAGGCAGTAAATCCGCTTGGTGCTGAAGTGATCCTGCCGGATGATGCAGATGTGGCCAATGCCATTGGTGCCATAACCAGCCTTGTTGTGATAAAAAAACAGTTGCGGATCATACCTGGTGAGCAGGGAGACTTTATTGTGGAGGGGGTTGCCGGAACCCGCCGGTTTAAATATTTTGATGATGCTGATCATTTTGCAAGGAAAAGAGTGATCAGCATCGTAAGAGAGATGGCTGAAGCCTCGGGAACAAGCAGCAGAAAAGTAAAAATGGAAACAAGGGACAAGATCCCCCTGACTGCAGGTGGCGACCCTGTTTTCATGGGGAGAACCCTTTTTGCCACTCTGACCGGACGACCTGACATCGTCTTAAAAGAGCACCAGCTGAAAATTCTTGAATAGAAAAAGGAGGCTCCATGCAGCTGGGATTACATACATACAGTCTATATCTGCACGGCATCGGCCAGGCCTGGGCAGGATTTGAACTGCCGTGGAAAAGAGAATTAAGTACATTTGAGCTTTTTGATCTGGGTATTGAACTCGGGCTGGACGGATTCCACCTTGATGACGGTGTTCTCGAAAAACTGGATGCTAATTATCTCAGGGAAGTTAATGCTGCTGCCGAAGAGAAAAACCTCTACCTGGAATATAATATGTCCCTTGATCTGGGACATTTCGGCATTGGTGTTCAACATGATTTAAAAGAGGGGTTGAACACTGCCCGGCTCATCGGTGCCGATATCCTCAAGGTCAGTATGGATCTTCCGCGACCCCGCCCCCGGGCTGGAAGCAGGTTTCATCCGGCAGTCATGCCGTATCTTGAAAAAACAGTTCAAAAACTTAAAACAGCTGCACCTGCTGCAGAAGCGTACGGTATTCGCCTTGCCCTGGAAAATCATTGTGACAGTTTTTCAGATGAAATCATCTGGGTTATCCAGCAGGTGAACCATCCATTTGTAGGTGCCTGTATGGATACAGTAAATGCCTGGCATATGTGTGAAGATCCCATGAAAGCAATTGAGAATCTTGCACCCATAGCCTTTACCAACCATTTCAGGGATGATTGTATTGAATTCCGCCGTGATGGATTCAGAGTCACAGGTGTGGCAGTGGGCGATGGAGATATTGATATGAAAAAAGCTTATGAACTGATTAAACTCGAATCTCCCTCTGACCGGATCAATATTGAAACTGAAATGGGGTTCAGCCTGGAAAACAGAGAAGAGGCATTGCGCCTTGAGATTGAAACCATCAGAAAAAGCATTCACTACTGCAGGAATATTCTTCAAATAAATTAATACCGGCTGATCCTCAGCCACGACACCATCTGAAATGATAACAAAATTTATCATTATGCAAAGATATCTCCAATTATAACGCCTATTTTGATATTATGTGATAGTATTTTGATATATTAATTATAATGTTTAATATAATTCAAACTATTGTTTAATCTTTCAAAAATAAACTTGTTTATGCTCAATAATTAAATTGTTGATAATATAATTTTATATGATATATATAGGCAGATCCATTAAACCTTATACAGACACACAGGAGAGATGAATGCCGAAAAAAAAAGGCGGTTCCAGTAAGCTCATCATATATAAGCATATCAGAAAAGATATTATTACAGGCAGGAAGAAACCAGGTGAAAGATTATCCATTGATATTCTGAAAAATGAATTCGGCACCAGTGTCACTCCTGTCAGAGATGCTCTTCAGATGCTGTGCCATGAAGATCTTGTAACAATAAAGCCACGATCGGGTTACTATATTACCAGTGTCACTCTGAAAGAACTGAATGATATGCTTGAGTTGAGACAGATTCTTGAACTGGCTGCAGTGGAACGTGCAGCTGAAAAAATCAGCGATGAGCAGATCACCCTTCTTGAAAATGTACATGCGGGTTACACGGATGATGATAATGAAACCTATTCAAGATATACTGAAGAAAACCAGAATTTTCATTATCTTGTTGCCAGAGCATCTGGAAATGACGAGCTGGCTCGTCAGGTCAATCATTTGCATGACCGTCTGGCCCGCTTTGTTGTAATCGTCCGTTCAGGAAAAGAGATGGTTGATATTCATGGAAACCTGATTGAAAAATTAAAGGCTCATGATCCTGCAGGAGCCAAAAAGACATTGCAGAAAGAGCTGGATGAAGCCAGAAGAGCCATCATGGAAAAAATCATGCAGGAAGAAGCTGCCTCCTGGTACCTGGGAACAGCTAAGTGATCATGCCGGCTCTTTCCGGTATGCTGCATCTCTGTTTCTTGACCGGAAATCTCTCCGGACAATGGACATTTTGATATATTAATATTTTTTTTTAATATATCAATTTTATCATTGTTTTTTTTTATTTAATAAACTATTGATAGCAATAAAGTGTTATAATATGAATTTGTACAGTTATGATAGAGTCTGGAACAGATATGCTCTACTCAGGTGAATACGATTTAAAACAGCAGGCAGATACATCAATGGAGAGAAGATCATGGGTTTGATAAAACAGTTTGGAAGACTGCTCTCCATCAACCTGGATTCAAACCGATGCACGTTCTCAAAACTCCCTGAAAAAGCGCTTCCTGCCCTTGGGGGCAGAGGGTTTAACATCTGGTACCTCTATCATAATCTTCCTGTTGGAACGGATCCTTTGAGTCCTGAAAACATACTGGTGATATCCTGCGGATATCTCACCGGATCATCTGCCCCTACCTCGGCAAGGCTGCACATAAACGCGCTCTCCCCTCTGACAGGAATACTGGGAAGTTCAAATATCGGAGGATATGCCGGTGCGTGGCTGCGATCGTGCAATATCTCCTCTGTCATCATAAAGGGAAAATCAAATCACCCCGTCTACCTCTATATTGACCATAACGGCGCCCGTCTGAAAGATGCTTCCCATCTTACGGGTAAAGATACATTTCAGACAGAGGAGAGCCTAAAACAGACCCATCAGAATAAAAAACTGAAAATTCTTGCCATCGGGCCTGGTGGTGAAAGTCAGATCAGGTTTGCCGCCATAATGAGCGGAAAGGATCACGCTGCAGGCAGAACCGGGATGGGGTCTGTCATGGGATCAAAAAACCTTAAGGCCATCGTGGTCTCCAGGGGGAAGCACACCCATTTTTCTGCAGACACCCCATCACAGAAAAAAGCAGTAAAAGATTATATATCTCAAATAAAAAAATCTTCAGAATATAATTTTTTTTCAAAATACGGCGGGGCCGGTTATGTTAAATGGGTGAATGATTTTGGAATTATGGGTGCAAAAAACTACAGCCGTATCGGAATCAGGGATATTGAAAAAATTGATGGCCGGCAGATGGATAAAAATGTTGTCCGGTACAGTGGCTGTTTCCGGTGCCCGGTACAGTGCAAGGCAGATATAAAAATAGAGGGAGAGGACAAGGATAAACGCTTCACCCGACCAGAATTTGAACCAATAATCAACCTTGGTCCAAAGTGCGGCCTTAACGATCTAAACCAGATCATTAAACTGGATAACCTCTGTGGCCGCCTTGGAATAGATACGACCTCAACTGCCAGTGTCATTGCCTTTGCAATGGATCTTTTTGAAAAAAAAATAGTGTCAGATGAAATGGCTGGAAATCTGGATCTCTCCTGGGGGAACTCTGCAGCCATGGAAGAATTAATTTATCAGATGGTAGAGGGTAAAGGACTTGGAAAGATTTTACGGCTGGGGGTTAGAAAAGCCGCTGAAATCATAGGGAGAGATGCTGCAAAGCATGCAGCTCATGTCAAGGGCCTGGAGCTGACGGCATATCATCCTGCAGCTATTATGGGCACCGCACTTGGATATGCGGTATCAAGCCGGGGCGGTGATTACAATAATGTTTATGCCAGCCTTGAATACAGCTGGTCAGCATCCAGGGCCAAAGATGAATTTGGAAGCAGTGAAGCTGTCAATATAAAATCGATAACAGCAAAAGGCAGGGTGATAAAAAAAGCCGTTATTACCAATATCATAGTTGACAGCCTGGGGCTTTGCAAGGTGCCGGTCCTGTCTCTTTTAAAATCCTTTAATCTTGATAATGAGATAAAGCTTATAAGAGAGCTGACCAATGTTGATATTACAAACAGAGTGCTTTTTAAAACTGGAGAAAAGACAGCTGCACTTGAGAAGCTCTTTAATATCAAACATGCAGAAGATAATATTCAAGATACACTCCCTGAGATGTTCATTGGCCGGGATAAGGAACAGACATTATTCCGGCAGAATTTTGAGACAATGTTACAAGGATACTATAAAGCAATGGGTTGGGACAGAAACGGTATCCCGCCTGAACCCGAATAAATAATAAAATCCATATAACAGCCATGGGGCAGACCTGATCTGTTATCAGGCTGCCTTACAACAGAGAGTAAAAAAATTTGAATCATTTACTTTGTTATTTCATATAAAAATTGGAGGAAAAAATGATCCAGTCTTCAAACGTTCAAACCAGATCCGTTGGCATGAAAATTTTAACTGATGACCAGGTGTGGGAAATTAAACAGGCAGCCTTTGATATTATTGAAAATGTGGGATTTGAATGCCACCATAAAAAAGTTCATAAAATGATGAAACAGGCTGGAGCTGTGGTAAAGGATAACCGTATCCATATTCCGAGATATATTGTTGAACAAAGCCTTGTAACTGTGCCCAAAGGGTGGACCATCTATGACAGAAACGGAAAACGGGCAATGGAAGTGGAAGGTGAAAAAAGCCATTACGGCACCTCAACAGCCAGCCCCAATACAAGGGATGCTTTTACCGGAGATATCCGCCCGACCAGTATCAGGGATATTGAACTGGGTGCCCAGGTGGCAGATTGCCTTGACGGCATCGATTTTGTCATGCCCATGGGGACAGCTCAGGATGTGCCTGGAGATGCGGCAGAAGTTCATGAATTTGAAGCAATGGTTTCCAATACGGTGAAGCCATCTGTTTTTATCGGGTATACCGCCCTTGGCTGTGAATATGTATATGAGATGGCAGCCGTCATTGCCGGAGGACGGGAAAATTTAAGAAACAGACCGTTTACGATTGCATATCCCGAAGCCATTGCACCGCTTTTTTTCCCGGATGAAGTCATTGAGCGTATTTTTGTTGCAGCTGACTGGTTCATGCCTCAGCTGCCGGGCTCCACAGTCCAGCCAGGAGCTACAGGACCGGTGACACTGGCAGGTGCTATTTCCCTGATCACGGCAGAATCACTGATTCACATAACCATTGCCCAGCTGCGTAAAAAGGGATGTCCGGTTGCAATGAGCGGCAACTGTGGAATCCTTGACATGAGAACCGCGCTCATGGCAATGGGTGCACCGGAAAACAGTCTTGTTCTTGCTGCCCAGGCAGAAGTGGCGCAGTCATTTAATCTGCCGACCTGGGGACTGGCCGGTGCAACTGACTCAAAATGTCTTGATGCCCAGGCTGGAATTGAAAGTGCTTTTTCAATATTGAGCCAGGGGCTTTCCGGATTAAATCTGATCCATGATGTCGGGTATATGGCTGCAGGCATGGCGTGTTCCCTTGAGCAGCTGGTTATGGGAAATGAAGTCGTAGAAATGACCAGACGGTTTGTAAAAGGAATAAGCGTCACAAGGGAAACAATAGCAAGGCAGATCATAGAGAATGTCGGGCCGCGAGGCCATTTCCTGGTGCAGCAGCACACAATGGATAACTTCAAAAAAGAACTCTGGGGTGCCAATCTTATGAACCGCCAGACAATTGATGCCTGGAAAGATGCCGGAAAACCAACAATGGAACAGCGGGTTAAAGAGGAGATCAGGACGATCACTGAAACCCACAAACCAGAACCGTTGAGCGATAAAGTCGTATCAGAGCTTGACCGCTTGAAAAGAGAAGGCGAGAAGGAGATTCTTGCCAGATTGCAGAAAGGATAGCGGATAAAAAGAGATGATCAGTAAAAAATATGATGCCATTATTATTGGTGCAGGAATTATTGGCAACAGCATTGCATATGAACTTGCCCTCAAGGGGTATAAAACCTTGAGTATTGACAAGCTTGGCGGATCAGGATTTGGTTCCACTGCAGGATCGTGTGCCGTCATCAGGCTCTACTACTCTTCCCCGGAAGGAGTGGCGCTGGCCAGGGAAGGCTATTATTACTGGCTCGACTGGAACCGCTATCTCAACACAACGGACCCCGACGGCATGGCCTTCTATAAGAACACCGGTGCCATGGTTTTCAAATCTGAAGTCAATAACAACCTTGTCAATGTGATGAGATCCCTTGATGCACTCGGTGTCGGGTATCTGGAGCTCACCCCTGAAGAGATGAAATCATACCTGCCCCGGCCTGACCTGAGATCATTCTATCCCCAGAAACGCATGGATGATCCAGATTTTGGAAAACCAACAGGTAAAAGTGTTAATGGTGCTGTTTTCGTACCAGAATCAGGCTATATATCTGATCCAAAACTCTCAACACACAACGTGGAAATGGCTGTCCGGAATGCTGGAGGTGATTTTCTGTTCAATGCTGAAGTGAGTGATATCCTGAAACAAAATGGACGCGTATCAGGTGTCTGCCTGAAAGACGGCACCCGGTTTTCCGCCCCTGTGGTGGTCAATGTGGCAGGCCCGCACTCTTACCTCATCAACCGGATGGCAGGTGTTGAAGATAAAATGAATATTAAAACCCGTGCCCTGAGAGTTGAAGTTGCCCATGTACCAAGCCCCGAAGATGTTGACTGGGAAAAGAACGGTATTATCACCTCTGACAGTGACCTTGGTGTCTACACCCGGCCTGAAACCGGCAATCACTTTCTGATAGGCAGTGAAGAGCCAGAGTGTGATCCCCTCGATTATGTTGATCCCGATAATTACAATATGGATTTTACAGACCAGAACAGAACCCAGGCAATGAGAGAAGCCATGCGCGTTCCAGATCTGCCTATTCCAAACAAACCCCAGGGACTGGTTGATCTGTATGATGTTTCAGATGACTGGTATCCGATTTATGATAAATCAGACCTGCCCGGATTCTACCTTGCAATCGGAACCAGCGGCAACCAGTATAAAAATGCCCCGGTTGTGGGATCCTTTATGTCTGAGCTTATTTCCTGTTGTGAAAACGGTCAGGATCATGATAAAAATCCCCTGCAATACAAAATGAAATATATCAACCATACACTGAACATCGGATTTTTCAGTCGTAACCGTGAAATTAACAGAGATTCAAGTTTTTCAGTTATTGGATAGAAAACAGATGTTTTTTTGTATTGTAGTTGACAATAAACTTCCTTTTGTCCTATTTTGACAGATATTGCTTCAGACTTTTTTTATCAGGGTACAGCATTGGTAACCTGAAAATTGAATTCATTAAATTCTGGATATGAAAATATGTGTCTTGCAGTACCTTCAAAAGTAATAGAGATAAATGATTCCCTGGCAAAGGTGTCGGTTGATGGAGTGGTGAGAGATGTCAGTATCATGCTTTTAGAAGATCTGAAAATCGGTGACTATGTGATTGTACATGCAGGCTTTGCCATTAACAGACTTGATGAAAAGGCAGCTCTCCAAACCATTGAAGATATGCGAAATATCCTTGCTGCTGATGATGGTGATGATAAAATAATGCTTTAACCACTGGACAGGATCTCATCCGGTTGTTATGGATATGCCACCCTTACCCTTGTGTTGATCATATGATATGAAAAATCAGATTACTGCACAGCAGCTACAAATTAGCGGATTGGTCCAGGGTGTTGGATTCAGGCCTTTTTTGTTTTCTCTTGCTGATCAGTACCGCCTGTCCGGAGAAGTCTCCAACACGGCAGACGGCGTATTGACAATAGTAGAAGGCCTGTCAGCTGATATTCAGCTTTTCATCCGGGATATAAGAGAAAAACAGCCGGTTCTTGCAGATGTAACCCGGATTGTATCTAAACCGCTCACGGTAAAGGGATTTACTGATTTTAACATTGTTCCCACCCTGTCATCTGACAAAGCTGACACACTCATTTCACCGGATGTCACTGTCTGTGATGAATGTCTTTCAGAGATGAGAAATCCCGATGACAGGAGATTTGAGTATCCTTTCATCAATTGCACCAATTGCGGTCCCCGGTATACCATTATCAAAGATATTCCCTATGACCGGCCAAAAACGTCCATGAAATCTTTTCTCATGTGCGATGACTGCCAAAAGGAGTATGACAACCCGATTGACAGGCGTTTTCATGCACAGCCAAATGCCTGTCCTGTCTGCGGTCCAAAGGTTTTCATGACAGACAGCAGAGGGTGCAGAATTGATCTGTCACCTGAAAATGCAATTCAAAAAGCTGCTGATCTTCTAAGGGAGGGAAAAATAGTAGCGGTAAAAGGAGTGGGGGGCTTTCATCTTGCTGCTGATGCTGAAAACCATGAAACAGTATGCCTGCTTCGAAAAAGGAAAAAAAGACCTCACAAACCATTTGCCCTGATGGCTCAATCTGGTTCCACATTATTGAGTCATGTACATCTATCTCAAAAAGAGAAAAGCCTGCTTTACTCTTTTCAACGACCCATTGTCCTGCTAAAAAAAAAAGATGATGATTGCGGACTCTCTTCCTCCATTGCCCCATTTAACCGCTATTTCGGCATTATGCTGCCCTACACACCTCTTCACTATCTTTTACTGGAAAAAGGACCGGATATTCTGGTAATGACATCTGGAAACCGGTCTGGTGAGCCATTAGCCATTGAGAATCAGAATGCGCTGGATAACTTTTCCCACATAGCTGATTTTTTTCTTTTCCATGACAGGGATATATATTTCAGGGCCGATGACTCAATTGCCGCTGTGCAGGCAGGGAAACCAAGATTTATAAGGCGTTCACGTGGATATGCTCCCCTTCCACTGGATCTGGATATCAAACCTTACACCACCATCTCTTCCGGGCAGCCCCTGTCCGGCACTGATGAAAATCTGCCCTCCGTCAAGAGAGAACTGCCTTCCATACTGGGTTTCGGAGCAGAGATGAAAAGCACCATATGCATTACAAAAGGCTCAAAATATTTTCTAAGCCAGCACATAGGTGAAATAAGGAATCAAAAAGTATTTGATTTTTACACCTGCAGCATTGATCATCTGAAAAAAATTCTTAATGTTGAACCTCAGGTCATTGCCCACGATCTGCATCCCGATTATATGAGCACCCGGTATGCAGAGACGCTTGCCCCGAAAACAGAAAAACGCTATGCCATACAGCACCACCATGCCCATGCTGTCTCCTGCATGGCTGAAAACGATCTGAACGAAAAAGTTATCGCCATAACCCTGGACGGCACCGGGTTTGGTACAGACGGTCATATCTGGGGCGGTGAGATCCTGCTCTGCACACGGAAAAGATTTAAAAGAAAAGCCCGGCTTGCCTATCTGCCCATGCCGGGTGGAGACAAGGCTGTATCTGAACCGTGGAGAATGGCTGCTTCTATTCTGTTTAAAGCGTTTGGCAAAGCGTTCACAGATCTTGATATCCAGTATATAAAAGAGATGGATCTGAAAAACCTTCAATTTATTATAAAGATGATACAAAAAAATCTCAACTCTCCTTTAACTTCAAGTGCTGGAAGACTTTTTGATGCCGTATCTTCACTTTTGTGTATCCGCCATTTTATTTCCCATGAAAGCCAGGCTGCCATGGAACTTGAAGCTGCGGCAGCCTCGGCACTCTCTGATCAAAAACCGTATGATTTTTCCATTATTGAAAAAAACAGAAAAGATACAACCATTTTAACCCCTGAAACGTATTATGAAATAGATTTTGTCCCATGTATACGTGAGATAGTTGGAGACCTTTCAGGCAGCACTATTAATCGTGACACCGATATCATAAGCAGCAGGTTTCACCAGACTGTCATCACTGCCTATGCAAAGGCAGCAAAAATGATATCAATGGAAACAGGAATTTTAAAAACCGTTCTTTCTGGCGGCGTATTTAATAATCATCTGATCTTATCAGGTATGAAAAAAGCGCTTGAAAAAAACAGGCTAAAGGTTTTTACCCACACCAGAGTGCCCACCGGAGATGGCGGCATCTGCCTTGGACAGGCTGCATCTGCACAAGCACTCCTGGAATGATAGTAAATGATAATATGATCGAGGAAAAACATGAACCTGAAATATATTAAGGAATACCGGAATGAAGCGTTAGCAAAAGGCATCATCAGAGCAATCCAGTCAGAAAGCCAAAAAGAACTATCTCTAATGGAGGTATGCGGTACGCATACCATGTCCATTTTCAGGCATGGGATCAGAAGTGTCCTGCCTGAAAATATCAGCCTGCTGAGCGGTCCCGGCTGCCCTGTATGTGTAACTGCACAGAAAGATATTGATGCTTTTATAAAATTTTCAGGAGTTGAAAATGTGATTTTAACAACTTTCGGAGATTTAATGAAAGTTCCGGGATCAGGTTCCAGTCTGGCAAAAGAGAAGGCATCCGGTGCCGATATACGGGTTGTCTATTCCATGTTCGATGCAATCAAAATTGCAAAAAACAATGAACAGAGAGAAATTGTTTTCTGCGGAGTCGGTTTTGAAACAACCATCCCGACCATTGCAGCGGGTATTTTATCTGCCATGAAAGAAGGGATAGAAAACTTCTCTGTTTACTCTGCCAATAAACTTACACCACCGGCACTGGCTGCGCTCATGGAAACCCCGGGAGTTAATATTGACGGCTTTATTCTTCCAGGACATGTTTCCGTTATTACAGGTACCGATGCATACAGGGCAACCTTTGAAAAATATGATATACCTTCTGTGATTGCTGGCTTTGAGCCGGTTGATATACTGGATGCCATACTCAGGCTTATCCGGCAGAATGAAAACAACTCTCATGCACTTAAAAATGCTTATCCAAGGGCAGTATCTGATATGGGCAATATCAAGGCGCAGACCATTATGAAACAGGTATTTGAAACATCCAGTGCGGTATGGCGGGGAATCGGGGAAATCCCTTTCAGTGGAATGAACATGAAACAGCAGTTCAGCCGGTTTGATGCAACCGTAAAATTTGATATGGATATACCTGATTCTCCTGAACCGGCAGGCTGCTCCTGTGGTGACATTCTAATGGGCTTAAAAACACCTGAAATGTGCTCTTTATACAAAAAAAAATGTACGCCCACAGATCCTGTCGGCCCCTGCATGGTTTCCAGTGAAGGGGCGTGTGCTGCATATTTCAGATATAATTAAATACGTCAGCTATCTTTCAAGCTCAATCAGATCCTCATATGTCTGGCGTTTACGGATCACCTTGAACCGGTCTCCATCCACCAGTACTTCCGCGCACATGGGGCGGGCATTGTAGTTGCTCGCCATTGTATAACCATAGGCTCCAACAGTGAAAACCGCCATAAGATCTCCACGCTCAACAGGTGGGATTGCCCTCTCTTTTGCAAAGTAATCCGTGCTTTCACAGATCGGTCCCACCACATCTACAACTTCAGTGTTATCCATAATCAGACCGTTAATACGCTTTTCCGGAACAAAATTTTCACCAGGCACTGCCGGCCAGATAAAATGAAAAGCTTCATAAAGACTTGGTCGGATAAGATCGTTCATGCCGGCATCAACAATCACAAAGTTTTTTTCTCCGCCGCTTTTTTTAAACAATGTCTGAGTGAGCATAACTCCTGCATTGGCAATAATACTTTTACCGGGCTCCAGAATAAGCTTCAAACCGGCATCTTTCAGCAGCGGGACAATACCTGCAGCATAATCAGCAGCAGAAGGCACAGTTGATGTCTCGTAATCAGCACCATAACCACCGCCAAGATCGAGTTGATCAATAGTATATCCCCTGCTGCGAAGCTCTTCAACAAGTGGTAGAATTCTTCTGACATAATTTACATAGGGATCAATGGTCTTTCCACCTGATCCCAGGTGCACATGAATCACAGACATATCAACAACACCATTATCCGCATATTTATCATAAATCTGCAGTGTCCGTTCTATATCAATACCGAACTTGGTCTCTTTTACACCTGTGGTCGTGTATCTGTGCGCATCATAATTGATATCAGGATTCACCCGGAGTGCTGATTTGGCGGTCTTTCCCTGCTCTCTGCAAAGTTTGATAAGATTTTCAAGTTCTGCTTCTGATTCAATATTAAAACAGTAGATCCCCGCTTCCAGTGCCTCAGTAATCTCGCTGTCTGTTTTACCCACTCCTGCAAAAACAATCTTTCTCATGTCAGCCCCTGCCTGCCGGGCACGGTACAGTTCACCACCGCTTACAATATCAAAACCGCTTCCTGCTGATGCAAGCTCTTTAAGAATATGGATATTGCTGCACGCCTTGATTGAATAACAGATTGTCGTATCAATGTCAGAGTATGCAGCCTTAATTTTTTTAAAATGATCAAGAAATGTTGCCTTGCTGTAAATGTACACTGGCGTACCGGTCTGCTCAGCAATTTTTTCAACATCCACTCCCTCTGCAAACAATTTTCCGTTTTTGTATTTAAATGAATCGATGGCTAATCTCCTTTTTCATTCAACGCATCCTTGCAATTTGTAAACATTATGTTCACATTTTAATAACTCTGTTTCCCGGTAAAATATTTCACCGGACCATAATTAACATATCAGCATATCTTTTTCAATTTTAAATAATTGATATCAACCGTTCTGAGACAGGCTGCTGTTTTCACCTTTACACACCTCTGGTAAACCTGCAGTCTGAAGACCACACAGACAAATTACAGGTAAATCAGTCAGACAGGACAACTTCTGTCTCCATTCCAGCTGACAATTAATTTGACAAGTAGTACACTTTATCGCATCATAAAGGTTATATTATAGATACATCATAAAAACAGAAGATGTAAATACGTTAAAAAAAGATGAAAAAATTCATCACAACCATGGATTTTTACATCAGGGAAACCATAATTTATTAAACAGGACAATCCCGTTATTAAGCAAGGCAATCACGGTCATGGCAGATGAAAACATTTTACAATCCAGACCTTCTGAATTACCTGTATTGATTTTGACAGGTGCATCCGGTTTTATTGGCAGATATCTGATTCCTGATTTTTACAACCATTTTTATATCTATGCTCTGGCAAGGAGCTCTCAAAAATATGCAGGCATTGAGATGCATGAAAATATTAACTGGGTCCGGGTTGATATTGGTGAAAAAAAATCAGTGAAAAAGGTTTTCACATATATTAAAAAAAAGGGGGGAGCAGACTATTTAGTCCATCTTGCAGGATACTATGATTTTGACGGTAAAGATGCTGCAGAGTATGAACGTACCAATGTTAACGGAACACACTATATTTTAGAATCCTCAAAAATGCTGAAACTGAAACGATTTATATTTGCAAGCTCTCTGACTGTGACAGATTTTAAAGAACCCGGCTTGATTATCAATGAACAGAGTCCGTGTGATGCAGGCTTCAGCTATGCAGTAAGCAAAAAAAAGGGAGAGGAGCTGGTAAAAAAATATTCTCATCACTTTCCCGCCGCAATTGTGAGACTGGCTGCTATTTACAGTGACTGGTGCGAATATGGACCGTTATACTATTTTCTTAAGACATGGCTTGAAAAAAGCTGGAGATCCAACATACTTGCAGGTAAAGGAGAGGCAGCGGTTCCATATCTTCATGTAAAAAATCTCAATACGCTGTTCTTTAAAATAATCCAGAACAGTGAAATACTCCCCCGATGTGATACATATATTGCAAGCCCTAATGGCTGTACTTCACAAAAAGAGCTGTACGATATTGCAGTAAGATATAATTTAGGTCGTAGAAAAAATCCTGTTTTTTTCCCAAAATGGTTTACTTACCTTGGTGTTTTATTTCTTGACCGTGCAGGCAGCATGATAGGTAAAAGACCATTTGAGAGACCATGGATGATAAAATATGTTGATCTAAAATTAAACGTGAATGCCACGTATACACAAAAAAAACTGAACTGGGTGTTAAAACCGCGGTTTGATATACGGCGCAGACTTTTATATCTGGTTGAACATATGAAGAGTGCACCCTATGAATGGCATCGGAAAAATCTTGAATCAATGGACAGACGGAAAAAAATCAATCCTAATTTAAAAATATATGATGCCATGGATACAATTGAGAGCCGTGTGACAGAAAATATTTTAAATACCATCTATTCTGATAGATTCAGCACCCGATTTAAAAAATACCGATCTCTCAAAAGAGATATACATAAAGAGAGGATAACGTTCATATACTCGATGATAAAGACTGCTGTAAGAACAGGAGATAGAATACACATTCTAAGCTATGCGCGAAGCCTGTCCAGCGAACGTTACAAAGAAGGTTTTGACATATCTGAAGTCATAGATGCCGTACAGCTCGTTGGTGATTATATTGTTAAAACACTCGTAAAACTGCCTGAATTGACAGAATTACCAGATTATCTTGATATGGATCAGAGAATATATGATGGTATCACGTTAACAATTCAGTTGATCGTAGATGAACTGGAGGATTCCTTTGACAGGCTTTACATAAAGAAACCAACTGAAAAAAGATAAACAGGTAGTGTTAAGATAAAAGGGACCTGGGATGAAAGTGAGACAATTGAATCAAACTATGGAAAAGATTAATATGAGATTAATATTGATCTGCATCGCAATTCATTCATTTATTGTGGGAGCTGCACTCATACTTTTCCCGGGACAATGGCTGGAATTCTTCGGTTTCCAGCTTGTCCGCGAAAGATTTTTCCAAACCCAGGCAGGAGTTTTTCATATGATAATGGGCATCTGCTATGTGCTTCCTGCAATCAATTATGACCATTTCAAAAGTCTTGTATTATTTTCTGTTATTGTTAAACTCTGTGCAACCCTGTTCCTTTTAATCTATTTTATTTTTTTTGATTCAATCTTTTTGGTACTCCTCTCCGGCCTTGGAGATTGTGCAATGGCGGTTTTATTAATATATGTCTACAACAGGAAGCCAAAAAAAAATGAATAATGATCCAGAAAAACGGATGAGCTTCTCAATTACACTCACACAGAACAAACCCGGGATAATATATGACAAATAAAAAAACAGATCAGAAAAACATTGAAAAAATTTTACTTGACCATGGAGCAGGAGGAAAACTTTCCCACTCAATGTTCTCTCAAATGATTCTCCCTCTTTTTAACAATCGTGAGCTTGCAAAACAGGATGATGGCGCAGTTCTTGACATACTTGATAAAAAAGGGGGAAAACTTGCTTTTTCAACTGATTCATATGTCGTTGACCCCCTCTTTTTTCCCGGAGGGAATATAGGCGATCTTGCTGTTAACGGTACGGTCAATGATATTGCAATGTGCGGAGCAGTCCCGCTTTATATCAGTGTGGGCCTGATCATTGAAGAGGGGTTCCCGAAACATGATCTTAAAACTATTCTTAAAACAATGGCAGATGCTGCCAGAAAAGCTCACATAAAAATCGTAACAGGTGATACCAAGGTCGTACCAAGGGGCAAAGCAGACAAAATATTTATCAACACTTCAGGTATTGGTGTAATCCCGGAAAAAGTCACTGTTTCAGGGAATCTGGCAGAACCCGGCGATAAAATCATCATAAGCGGAACCATTGCTGATCATGGAATTACGATATTGAGTACACGTGAAGGACTGGAGTTTAATTCCCCAATACAGAGTGACACGGCTCCCTTAAATAAAATGGTTCAGTCCATTATCCAGTCATGCCCGGATGTTCATGTCCTTCGGGACCCGACAAGGGGCGGTCTCGGCACGACACTGAATGAGATCGCTTCCCAGTCTGGCGTTGGAATTACAATTTTTGAAAAATCTCTTCCTGTCAGGGCAGAGGTACAGGGAATATGTGAACTCCTTGGATTTGATCCTCTCTATATCGCTAATGAAGGCAAGCTTGTTGCTTTTGTATCAGAAAAAAACTCCAGAAAACTGCTTGATATCATTCAGCAGGATGAGTTTGGCAGAAATGCTGCTGTAATTGGTGAAGTAACTGACAGAAAATGTGGAAGCGTACTTCTTGAAACCGTAATTGGAGGCTGTAGAACTATTGATATGCTCACCGGTGATCAGCTTCCGAGAATATGCTGACAAATATACTTTGAGCGTAATAAAAACCAGCAGCAGAATCTATAAAATTATCCGACTGATGGCTGCTGGACAATCAACTGGAAGCTGCTTTTAAAGCTTAAATAAATTTAAATTAACTCTTGCATTATTATTCATTATTTCATATCATTTTTCTATTTGAATTTACTGCTGGTTTCAATATATCGCTGTTCCCATTACATTGAAGTGTTACATATCATCATCTGGTGAAGGAGGAAGATCATAATATAAACACAGCCTGAGTAAAAATCTGGCGATTTTACTTTCAGGCAAAAAACCAAGGAGGTAAGTAAATGCCAAAAGTCTTTAATGCTTTGTCAACTAAAGGGCAAGGGGATAAGGGGCCTGAAATTAATGGTATTGCCCGTAGAGATTTTCTAAAATTCTGCACTTTAACTGCTGCGACTCTTGGATTACCGTTAAACATGGCAACAGCCATTGCCGACACTATCACCAGCAAAAAAAGACCGCCTGTAATATGGCTGCACTTCCAGGAATGCACAGGATGTACAGAGACTCTATTAAGAGCGACCCACCCGACTGTTGAACATCTGATCCTTGATCTTATCTCTCTTGACTATTCTGAAACACTGATGACTGGTGCAGGTTATCAGGCTGAAGCAGCTCTTCACAAATCCATCAAGGAAAATGCAGGTAAATTTATTCTTGTCGTGGAAGGATCAATTCCGACCAAAGACAATGGTATCTATTGTAAAATAGGCGGTAAGACTGCTCTCTCTATTCTTGAAGAGATTGCACCAAAAGCGGCTGCTGTTGTCGCTATTGGATCGTGTGCCTCATGGGGAGGTCTGCAGTCTTCTGACCCCAACCCCACTGAAGCAAAAGGGGTACCGGAAATTATTACAGACAAACCTGTAATAACGCTGCCCGGATGCCCGGCAAGCCCCTACAACCTTTTGTCAACAGTGCTTTACTATCTTACACTCAATAAACTTCCTGCACTTGATGATAAAGGCCGACCCAAATTTGCCTACGGCACTCTGATTCATGAAAACTGCGAACGCAGACCCCATTTTGATGCCGGCAGATTCGCCTGGAAATATGGTGATGAAGGTCACCGCCAGGGATGGTGCCTGTTTCAACTTGGCTGTAAAGGTCCTGAAACACATGCGAACTGTCCTGTTCAATTATTTGGTGATGTGGGTTCCAATGCATGGCCTGTTGGCACAGGACACCCCTGTTTCGGCTGTACGGAAAAAGGAGTCGGTTTTGAAAAACCACTCCACCAAACTGTTGATTCTGTTATTCCACCCCTGACCTATCCAAAAGTGGAAGGAGAACGGCAGGGCAAGGGAATGAATGCAGGCGGAGCTGCCATTGCCGGTGTAATAGCCGGTGCAGCAGTTACTGCCGGAATAAAGGTAACAAAAGCGCTTAAAGAAGATACCGAAACAGATAAGAAATAACAGGGAGGGATATATGAAAGTTGATCGTAGAGATTTTCTAAAAGTACTCTCCGCAGGCGCTGTTACTACTGCTGTTCCTGATAATGTTTTTGCAAGAGCAAAAAAAGAGGTTTCACCCGGTGCAGTCGGAATCCTTTATGACGCCACTCTGTGCATAGGGTGTAAAAATTGTGAAATGGCGTGTCAGAATTACAACAAATTAACATCTCAACCTTCTGACATCAGTAAAAAAGATTTTGATCCATACAATTTTGCCTTGAACAAAATTCAAATCTACAGGAACGGAGAGAAAAAAGAGAAAGAGAGTAAAGCAGAATACAGCTTTTTCAAAAAAGCATGCATGCACTGTATTGACCCCAATTGTGTCTCAGCCTGTCCTGCTTCTGCTCTGACAAAAGATTCAGACAACGGAATTGTGTCGTGGAATGCAGATGCGTGTATTGGATGCCGCTACTGCCAGGTTGCATGTCCGTTTCTGATTCCAAAATTTGAGTATGACGCTGCATTTCCGGAAATCATCAAATGTGAAATGTGCCAGCATGTTCAGGCAAGGGGCAGAATACCAGGATGCTGTGATTTCTGTCCTACCGGAGCTGCTGTTTTCGGCAAATTTTCAGATATATTGCAGGAGGCTAAAAAAAGACTCGATCTGCCTGAAAAAAGCAGTTATACATATCCTGTCGGTGACTTGAGCGGAGAAAAATCAAAAACCAACCCGGTTAAAAAATACGTCAATTATGTATATGGAGAAAAAGAGGGTGGAGGAACTCAGTACCTGATATTATCTGCTGTGCCATTTGAAAAACTGGGACTGCCAAAACTGCCTGATTACTCAAATGCTTCTAAAACTGAAGGTCTGCAGCATACACTCTATAAAGGAATGATCGCTCCTATTGTATTATTTGCAGGGCTCGCATTTATAACCTATAAAACTGCAAAAGCAGAAGATGAATAAAGGAGAATAAATATGAGCAAACTAAAGCCGGTTAAAGGCAAAATTTTAACACTGCCATTTTTGACTCTTTTAGTATTATCTATTATTGCACTGATATTTATTGCAAAACGATTTGTATACGGAATCGGTTCCGTATCAAATATGAGTGACGGATACCCCTGGGGGATGTGGATTGTCTATGATGTAGTCACTGGAACTGCCATTGCTTGCGGTGGATATGCCATGGCAATCCTGGTTTATGTTTTTAACAAGGGAGAATACCATCCCCTTGTAAGGTCGGCACTGCTGGCAAGTATGTTTGGCTATACGCTTGCCTCGGTTTCCATATTTTTCGATGTGGGCAGATACTGGCAGATGTATAATATTTTTCTGCCCTGGTATGCCAATACAAATTCTGTAATGTTTGAAGTTGCAGCATGTATTGCAACTTATGTTCTTGTAATGTGGCTGGAATTTTCCCCTGCATTCTTTGAAAGGATCGGCAGCGAAAAAACATTGAAAAAAATTAATTCTGTAATGTTTGTATTTATCGCCCTCGGGATTCTGCTGCCCACAATGCATCAGTCATCCCTTGGAAGCCTGATGATTATTGCAGGAGAAAAATTATCAGGTCTGTGGCAGACCGGTTTTCTGCCCCTGCTGTTTTTAATCTCAGCAATTATGATGGGTTTTGGCATGGTCATTTTTGAATCTCTCTTTTCTTCGGTTACACTTAAAAGGCCCCTTGAGACTCCGCTGCTTGAAAAATTATCCAGTGTCATCCCAAAACTTCTGATTGCATTTTTAATTATACGCTTTGCTGATTTAATTTTCAGGGGTAAAATTGGTTTGATATTTGATTTTAATCTTCAAAGTTTGATGTTTATAATTGAAAACCTGTTGTTTATCTTTCCTTTAATCATATTGTCATCAAAAAAGAATAGAGAGCAGTCAAGCTGCCTGTTTTTATCAGCTGTTTCCCTGGTACTTGCCGGCAGTGTCTATCGTTTTGATGCCTTCCTGGTTGGATTCAGTCCGGGAGCAAACTGGCATTATTTCCCCTCATTTGCTGAAATTATGATTACTGTTGGAATTGTTTCAATGGAAATCATGGCATATCTGATCTTCATAAAAACACTGCCCGTGCTGCCTGATGTCAAACATGCATAAAACTTTTCAAGGAGAAAATAAAAAATGTCAAAAATAATAACAATTGATCCTGTTACAAGAATTGAAGGACATTTACGCATTGATTGCAAAGTCAATAATGGAAAAATAGAAAAAGCGTGGTCATCCGGCCAGATGTACCGTGGTATTGAAACAATTTTAAAGGGGCGTGATCCGCGGGATGCCTGGCTTTACACACAAAGATTGTGTGGTGTATGTACAACAGTTCACGCCATTGCTTCTGTACGGGCAGTTGAAAATGCACTTGATCTGCCAATTCCAAAAAATGCACAGTATATCCGCAATTTAATAATTGCAGCACACTGTATCCATGACCATATCGTGCATTTTTACCACCTTTCAGCTTTGGACTGGGTAGATATTGTCTCTGCCCTGAGTGCTGATGTAAAAAAAGCTTCTGCTGTAGCCCAGAGTCTGTCACCATGGCATTCCAATGGAGTACAGGAACTGCAGGCTGTCAAAGATAAATTAAAGGGTTTTGTCAACACAGGCCAGCTTGGTATTTTTCAGAATGGATACTGGGGCCACCCTGCCATGAAACTCTCTCCTGAAATCAATCTTGTTGCAGCTGCCCACTATCTTCAGGCTTTTGACTATCAGAGATATGCAAACCAGATTGTGACTATCCTGGGAAGTAAAACCCCTCATATTCAGAACCTTGCCGTAGGAGGAGTAGCAAACCCCATTAATCCGGACAGCCAGTCAGCCCTGAATTTTGAACGCCTTTACTATGTTAAATCATTGATGGACAAGGTTGGCGATTTTATCAAAAACGTATACCTTATTGATGTTGCTGCAGTAGCAGCACACTATCCTGACTGGTTTGGATATGGTGCAGGAGTCACTAACTACCTCTCTGTACCTGAATTTCCAGAAGATGAAGCAGGATCTGTTTTTGGAACTGAAGGCGGATATATTCCAGGTGGTGATGTAAGCAAATTCCAGGCTATTACGAGCTTTAAAGATGAACTGTTCAGGTCAAATGTGCAGGAGAGTGTAAAACACTCCTGGTATGAAGGTGACTGGGCAAAACATCCCTGGGAGGAAGAGACAGAACCGAGACCTGGAGAGTTTAATGGTGATGAAAAATATTCATGGGTAAAAGCGCCCTCCTTCAAAGGCATGCCAGCCCAGGTAGGCCCTCTTGCAAATGTACTGGCAATGTATGTTTCAGGCAATAAAGACGTACAGAAATATGCAAACCTTGCACTGGAAAAAGTAAGTGCACTTGCAGGGATAAAAGCTGAGATAAAACATCTGCACTCAACTCTTGGAAGACATGCGGCAAGGGCTGTACGCTGTGCTGCACTCTATGGTGTGATGAAAAGAAACTATGATCTCCTGATAAATAATATCAGCTCAGGAGATGTTGATACATTTAATGCGCCAGTTTTTCCAAATGGCGAACAGAGAGGTTTTGGTTTCCATGAAGCCCCAAGGGGAACGCTTTCCCACTGGGTGGTGATAGACAGCGGAAAAATTAAAAACTATCAGTGCGTTGTTCCCTCCACCTGGAATGCAGGCCCGAGGAATCAGGATGATATGCCGGGTCCCTATGAAGCTTCTCTTGTTGGAAATCCTGTTGCTGATGAAAAACTGCCCCTTGAAGTATTAAGGACTGTTCACTCTTTTGACCCATGTCTTGCATGTGCCATACATATACATGATAATAAAAAAAGGGATATTGTAAAGGTAAATGCCCTGTAATGGATAAAGAGAGAATTGCCGTAATGGGCATCGGCAATATCCTGATGCAGGATGAAGGTATTGGTGTCCATATTGTCAGGAAACTGGAAACATATCAATTTCATCCCCATATTGATCTCATAGACGGAGGAAATATGGGGATGGATCTCCTCCCTTTTTTTGATGAACACGACAAAATAATCATTGTGGATGCAGTGGACTTTGAAAAAGAAGCAGGATTTATCGACATCATTGAAAATGATGATATCCTTGCTCTTTTCACCACAAAAATGTCCCTGCACCACCTTGGCCTGAAAGATGTTCTAAGTTATGCAAAACTCCTTGGCCAGACCCCGGAAGATCTCTGTCTTGTAGGTATACAGCCGGAAAAGGTTGAGTTGTCAATGCAGTTGTCTGACACTGTGAATTCCAGATGCGATAAAATGATAAATCTGGTTCTGGAAAAGTTAAAACAGTGGGACGTTGCCTCTTCTCCTGTAAAAAGCTGAACTCACATATCAAGAGGCATATAGTGTTTCAGCGGGCAGTCTGAGCAGTCCCCCCGTATGTGGATCTGTTTATAAATGGATTCCAGGGCTGACGTGGCATTGGGATATATATTTTTTCTTCCAAGCTTATCAGTCAGGTGAGTCCTCTCCATTACAGCAAGAACCTCTTCCTTTAAACCGCAGAATGATATTTCCCGTCCTGAACTTCTCACCGTATTAATCAGTATGGAAACCGCATTTTCACCTGAAGCATCAATGTCATTAATTCCTTTCGAGGCTATGAGGATATGCATTAATTCCGGATTTTCAGCAATATAGCCCAGCACTTTATCTTCAAGATAGGTGGCATTGGCAAAGATCAATGCACCGTCAAATCTTACAACTGCAATATGTCTGCATTTTTTCAGACCTACTTTAAAGGCATCTTTCAGAATGTTGTCCCGGTCCTTTGAGAGTAGAGCCACCCGCGGCCGAAGGTGCTGGTATATAAAAAGCGCAAAAGTAAGTCCGACACCCACCATGATACCCTCTTCAAGGTGCGGTGCAAAATAGAGCGTACACAGAAACGATATCACAGAGATAATTCCGTCGGCACGCTTGGCTTTCCAGGCATGAATAAAGCCTGCTGCATTGACAAGACCTATTACAGCCATCATGATTACGGCAGCAAGGACTGCCTGGGGAAGATGATATAGAAGCGGGGTGAAAAACAGCAGTGTCAGACCTACCACCAGGCTGGTTATAACGGAAGAGACGCCTGTAACAGCATTTGCCTGAAGATTTACTGCAGATCGTGAAAAAGACCCTGACACAGCATAACTCTGTCCAAAAGCACCTATGATATTACCAAGTCCCTGCCCGATCAGTTCCTGATTGGGATCAAGTTTCTGCCCTGTTTTTGCTGCCATTGATTTGGCAATGGCAATTGCTTCCATAAATCCAAGAAGAGAGATAATGACTGCAAAGGGGAGCAGTTGAATAAAAGCTGCGAAATAGGTAGTATTGTCAGGAGATCCGGGAATACTGATTTTCAGCCCTTTAGGGATATCACCCACAACTGCCCCAGCGCCTATCATCTGAATATGATTGATATTCAGCGCTTTATTGCCTATTTTAATCCTCCATTTCCGTCCATCGGTTTCCAGATTCTGTGGCAGAGTTGCAGATGTGTAAAAAAGCTGAATTTCTCCACTGCTGTCACTGTCATCCTTTTGGGTAAATAAGTGGATAAATCTCAAATTTTCGCGCTTAATATGTGCAGCTCCTTTTGCTCTCTCAATCCTTGCCTGAACAAGAGCAAGTTCATGTTTAAGTTCAAGCTGCCTGTTGGAGTCGATAAGGAGACCATGTTCCGTGAAATTATCCATGCACGCTTTAAGATCATTGTTCAGAACAGTCCGTTTCTCACTTAAATTTTTTATCTCACGGATATGGTCGTTAAATGCAGTGATAATTTCTACAGTTTCAGGAGCGTTAAGGTTTTCAATGGATATATACCTGTCATTATTAAATCCTGTAAATCTGGAGATTAAAATGGTTATGGCTACAGCTACAAGCACACCTGGAATTTTCGGATTTATCCTCTTTACAAACACCATGATGACAATGGCAAGTATTCCCATGCCAAGGGTGGGAAGATGGGTATAGTGTAAAGCTGATTTACATACATTGATTATTGTCTGGTAGTGATGGGGTGCTTTATCAACATAAACTCCGAATAATTTTGACAGTTGCGATGAGGCTATGACAATTGCTGCAGCGTTGGTGAAACCATTGACCACAGGATGGGAAAGAAGATTAACCATGAGACCGAGCTTGAATATACCCAGGAAGAGTTGAAAAATTCCCACAGTCAATGCAAGAATGATTGAATAGGCTATAAACTGGGAACTTCCGGCAGTGGCAAGAGGTTCAAGAGAAGCTGCAGACATGAGAGAAACGATTGCAACAGGGCCCGTGGCGAGCTGACGGCTTGATCCGAACAGAGATGCCATCATCGGTGGCAGAAAAGCAGCATAGAGCCCAAAATATGCAGGGAGTCCGGCAAGCTGTGCATAGGCCATGGATTGTGGAATCAAAACCATGGCAACAGTAATGCCTGCTATAATATCAGCACTTAATTTTTCTCTGTTGTAATCATCGAACCACAGCAAAAAAGGGAATATTCTATACAGCATAAAATAGGCTCTTGATTTTATCTAATAATTTAATCCTGCTTATATGAAGCATCAGTTTGTCAATGCAGGCATTGCGAAAAATATGGGGATATTTTTCATGCTCTCTTGTAAATGCTTGATTTATTCCGGACCAGAGTACTGGATCTAATGTCTGTACACAACAGGAATACCCTGGGTATCAATATCTATACCAATGGTGTCTCCACTCTTAAATCCAAGGTTCTTGAACTCTTTTATCTTTTTATCATGTTTATCAATGTTCCAGTAAACAGACCAGATAGGATTTCTTACTCTGTCTATACCATAGGCATCATGACTGCAGAGATTAATGCGGAATTTATCTTTGGCAATCAACGTGTCAGCTTCTGAAAGAAAAATATCTATTTTATACAGATTACTGTGCAAAGCTTCTGAAAGACTTTTCTGATACTCAGGTATCTCCTCCAGGTAATTTGTGGATATCTGAAAAAGATCACCTGAATCCTTTATGGAAAGCCCTAATACTGCATATCGCTGATGTTTCAAAGCAAAAGATTCCAGTTCATTTTCATAGGCCTGTATACTGGAGAGTATGGGATTAATATCAGGTTTCTCATTTTCAGAGTTGTCAATCAAATCTTCACACTGACTGATGATATCAATGTAAAAGGAGTTGTTATCCATCACATAGACAGGTCTTTCCCTGTAATTTCTTCGCTTGCGCATGCGGATTATACCGTCAAGCGTGACAGACCGCTGACTCTCTTTTTCAACAAGGGTTTCAATATTTGAGATATCCCTTGCCTGCACCACATTGATTTCCCCCTGGGCAGTAATGATATATTCAATCTCACACTTGACCCCAAGTTTATTCTGTATATCTTCTGAAAGATCAAAAAGCCTCCTGTCATGGGGAACTTTGGTGATATAGGGCTCACTCTGCACCTTGTGGGATTGATTCCTGCAATAACCGAATTCCCACTCATTTCCTATCATTTTTGCCATCACCCGGGAACCGTTGACAAAAGGCATTACAATTACACCGATATCATCCATGTTTATATAGGGTGCACGGTTAAAAGTCTGCTGACGCATAATCGATAACCGCTTGATTGTCTTTGCCCTTTTAATCATACGGATTCTGGCATACTTTATTCCCCCTATATCTGCATAGGTTTCAATGGAATCAAAGGTACCTCCCAGAAACCGTGCCTCTTCGGGATGTGCGCTTCTTGCAATTATCTTATAGCTTTCATGATGATTTTCAAGAAACTGTTCAAGCTTTTTAAATGTCCCGCTGATGAATTCTTCTGCAGGTACATAAATAAAATCCGGCACATTAAATCCAATTTTCTGGAGTTTCTCCAGCAGCAGCGCTTTTTCAGGTATCTTATTTTCCATGTTTACCTTGACTTTTTTTAAAGATTCCAATATCTGGTTGGGTACTGACATTTTTAAATAGCATACACTCAAATGCAGAGCAATACGAACAAACACCATGCATATGCCTCTAAATAACAAATATCAGACAGAAGATAAAGACAAATCATGAAACATTTAAAAATGTTAAAACCAAAATTCTGGGATCATCACAATGTTGCCGGCAGCCACACACACACAGGTTTTAATTTTCAACGCAAATGGAAACTTATTGTAACAGCTACCTCTTTTATGGCTATCCTTCCCCTTGTTGTAATGGGTTTTATGGATTACAGGATAAGTCGCCAAACCATTAAAGATGAAGTTGAACACTCCATATCCAAACTGTTAACCTCAGCTGTAATATCGATTTCCTTTGCAAAAGAGGTGGAAAAACACACATATGATTATATTGATCAATGTGACTGCACAGAAGATGAAGATATGTTTGTTATAGACAAAAACGGCAATCTTCTGACCCGATCTATCTTTTATGACGCCGATACTGTCTCAGAGACCTTTCATTCAGATATGTTAAATGATACAGCCGGTATAATTGAGCATGTAACTGCTGATGGAGAAGGTATCATTGCAGGTTATGCCAGAATACCAAACTCATCATTAACCCTTGTTCTGGCTAAAAATAAAAAAACAATTGACAGTCTATGGTTGAAACCCAGATTAAAACTGATAGGATACCTTGTCATAAGCATTGTGTTAATCATCCTCTCCATAATGGGCCTGGCGACTTTTCTTGTCGGCCGTATCCACCGGGCAGACAGTAAAAGGGTAAAAGCACTGCACCATATCGGATATGCAGACAAGCTTGCATCCATAGGACGTCTTGCCTCGGGCATCGCCCATGAGGTTAATAATCCCCTTGCCATAATTGATCAGAAAACAGGTCTGATCCAGGATATCCTGACACTTACAAGAGAATATCCTGAAAATGAAGAGCTGAATGAGTTGACAAAAGATATCCGCAGGGCTGTTGAACGCTGCAGTGTTGTCACAAGAAGACTTCTCGACTTTGCCAGGCATATGGAATCTAAAGTTGAACATGTTGACATAGAAAAAATAATCAGACAGATATTTACATTTCTGACAAAAGAGGCTGAACGTCAGGGCATAGAACTCTCTTTCAAAAGCGGGAACAATATAAAAGACTTCAGATGTGACAGAGGTAACCTCCAGCAGATTTTTTTAAATCTGTTTAACAATGCATTTGCTGCAATGAAAAATGGCGGCAAACTGAATGTAGAAGTTAAATTAAATAAAGATAAAAAAGTTATCATAACAATCAGCGATACCGGTATTGGCATCTCAAGCAGTGATATCAACCAGATATTTGAACCCTTTTTTTCATCTAAAGATGCTCAATGGGGAACAGGTCTGGGCCTATCAATCACTTACGGGCTGATAAAGGAGATGGGTGGCAATATAGTGGTAAAAAGTAAAGTTGGCAAAGGGACATCATTCATAGTGATCCTGCCGTTATATGCTCAGAAAAAGCAGGTTGCAGATAATGATCTGCTGCACCCGACTCCAGGACTTGAAACCGGTTTGACAGATTCAGAATAATGATTCCAAAGGACAATAAAAATGACAAAAAAAGAGAATATATCTGCTTTGACAGAAGAAGGCTTTCGTTTTTTCGGCACAATGTCGGCTTCAACAACCCATGAAATTAAAAATACGCTTGCCATCATAAATGAAAATATCGGCCTTCTGGATGATCTCTCCATGATGGCACAGGATGGTATTCTCTCAACTGACCAGATCAGTGGAATTTCACAAAACATAAAAAAACAGGTGCAGCGCTCCAACAATATCTTAAAAAAATTCAACACCTTTTCCCACAGTACTGATATATCCGACAAGGTGATAGATCTTGAAGAAACAGTCAGGTTAACGGTGGATATCGCCTCAAGACTTATCAGCAACTACAAGGTAACAATTGAAATTATTCCGGCAGCATCTCACCTGAATGTAAGGGGAAACCAGTTTTTCCTTGAGAACATGTTCTGGAAAGCGATAGAGTCTGCTTGCCGTGGAACAGGAGAACAGAAAAAGGTGGTTATTGAATTTAAACAGCATAAAGAAACCAGGGAAGTGTGGTTTTCAATAGGAGACATTAAAACCGGGTTTCTTGACACCCTTTTCTCTTCTGCTGAAGAGAGGGTTTTAATAAATCACCTTGATATAGATGTAAAAAAAAACAGTAACCGTTTTGGTCTCATATGGTCGGAAACAATTTAATGGTGGCAGCACACCACTATTTCAAGGAGTAAGATAATGTCAGAAAAAGTGTTGCTTGTAGATGATGAAACAGATTTTCTTGAAATCATGGCACAGCGTATGGAAGTCAGAGGCCTTGATATTACTACGGCAAAATCAGCACATATTGCTATGTCCATTATTGAAAAAGAACCATTTGACGCGATAGTCATGGATTTTCAAATGCCGGGGATGGATGGAATGGAAGCATTAAAAGCCATTAAGGCAAAGAACCCTGAACTTCAGATCATTCTGCTTACCGGTTATGCCTCCGTTGAAAAGACACGTGAAGCCATGAAGGCCGGTGCTTCAGATTTTCTTGAAAAACCACCTGATATTGAAGAGCTCACAGCAATTATTAAAAATGCAAAAACGGTTTCGTAACCCCCTGTTTCGCCGCACCCTGCATTTCCGGTTTTTATACTGACAAGATTAAGTCAGGGGCTTTTCACTACCAGCCCCGGGTTCTCAGTATATTATCAATTTCTGCCTGGCGGAT
>CAZWSL010000004.1:110840-142900 GCA_964636495.1 uncultured Desulfobacula sp.
CTTTTCACTACCAGCCCCGGGTTCTCAGTATATTATCAATTTCTGCCTGGCGGATACGCTCCTCATGCTCATGTTTCAATGCAAATGCCTTATGAATTTTTTTTGTAAGAAGTTCTGAGTCAGTAGGTTTGATCAAAAAATCAAAAGCACCGAGTTTCATGCCTGCAATGGCATTATCCACTGTGGCTTCTCCTGTAAGCATGATAACAGGGGTCAGGGGATCTTTTCTCTTGATCTGTTTTAACACATCAAGACCCGATATTCCAGGCATCTGGACATCAAGAATAATGACATCGAAATCAATTTTTCCCACCATCTCAACAGCGGCTTCACCGGAATATACAGGTGTGATGGCAAGATCTCTCATCTCAAGTCTTTTTGTAAGCGTATCAGTAAACTCTTTTTCATCATCAGCGATCAATACATTTATTTTCATTTTACCTGTTTTTTCTCCTTATTATTGAAAATAGACGGTTTATAAAAATAAATCTTTCAAGTTTCACTGTTTCTTTCTGATTCGATTTTTTCATATGCTTTTCTCATCGTTTCCGTAATGAGATCAATATCTGCAGGCTTTTGCAGATATGCAAATGCACCAAGCTCCATGCAGATTTTCCTGTCCTCTTCAGAACCATGCCCTGTCAGGATGATCACCTCAATATGCGGATTGGATTCTTTGATTTTCCTCAACACATCAAAACCTTCAACACCTGGCATTTTTAAATCAAGAAGAACTATTTCCGTATCTTCCTGATCTGTAAAATCAAGGGCTTCTCTGCCGTTATATACTATTTCACTTGCAAACTGCCTCAGTTTCAAACGGTCTGACAAGGTTTGAACATACTCTTTTTCATCATCCACCAGCAGAACCCTCAATGGTGTTTCAAACTCAAAATGGTGCAGTATGTTGCTCTTGTAATAATTTTGTCCGATTTCTGTCTCAACTGATTTAACACCGGGCACTTCTTCTACTGTCTTGATTATCTTCTGTTGAAATTTTGAAAGCATCAAAACTTTTTTATCAATTGTAACGATAATATTTCCACTCTTTGATGTCACCCTGAGTTCCTGTCCTATATCACTCAGGATAGATTCAACAGAAGCTGCCAGCTGGTAATCAGACACCTCATGTGTTATGGTCTGCTCATCGTTAAACGGAAACATATTAAGATGTTTCGAAACAAGATCTGCAGCTTTTTGAGCATCAAATTTTCTGGAAGGAATAACAATATCATAAAGCGTTTCATCCCATGCTTTTTTATTAAAAAGAGCGGTTGTCCATAAAAAGGCTGTTTTATCTGAATTGTAAATCGCTTTTACAGCCTCTTTTTCAGATAAATTATTTTTTTCCATGGCGTTTTTAATCCGCTTCTCTTTTGCGGCAATGATTAAAATACGCATGGCATGGGTAACTTCCCTGGGAATCAGGTGACCGAGAAGTCCATAGAAAATACAATCTCCCTTTTTTACAAAATCGGAAATACTCTTTTTCAGTGCAACAATACTTTTTTCTTTTACACGTGTAAAATCATTAAATGCAATCTGCTTGCTTTCAAGTACTTTCTGAAGGGTTGTTTTTTTAATCCGGCTTGTCTGGTGTGTTTTTTCAATAATATCAGCATCGGTTATAATATTGCAGCCGAATTCATCTTCAAATTTTTTTACAATTTCACCCGAGTTTGCATATAATCCATTTGTTACAAATAGAATCGGCATACCCGCCTCCTTATATTTTGGTTATACAGGCGGTTAAAATTCCTGCTGGTCATCATACCGATCTTTATATCAATCTCCTTCAAAGACGGCAAGAGGAATACCAGAAACCCATAAAGATATTCATCCCTGCATTTTTCAAATTATGTTTTGCATTATCAGCAGGATGGATGGTACAAAGCCTCAATCTCCTTCTATAACTGTCTGCCACATGGCTGATGAAATGAAAACAGATGAGTGTGAAAGAAACCAGACGCTCCTGATTTTATCATCAGTGCAGTGTTCTTTTTCACTTATCTTTTAGGGAAGATCTCCCCTGCAATCATATCCGGTTCAATTACATAGCCCATATCCAAAAAGCACATGCTATGGTTTTAAAAAGTCCTTAGATCTGAATTCAGGATCAGGATATGTATAAAACCCTTTGGAAGTTTTTACGCCAAGCTCTCCCGCTTCAATTTTTTCTTTCAATGCACGGGGCGGATGATCACTCTTATCACCGGATTCATTAAAATATACCATTTCAATGTCATAGACCACGTCAAGACCCACCACATCCATAAGCGCAAAAGGAGCGAGCGACGTTTTATTGAAGATCATATAAGCCCGGTCAATATCCCTGTGGTCAACAAAGCCGCCAGCCCACATATGAAGAGCTTCTTTTTTTATAGCACGCCAGACACGATTGAAACAGAATCCCAGAAGCTCTTTATTAACCGATATGGGAACCATGCCGATGGAGATCAGAAATTTTCGCCCTGTATCAATAACCGCTTCGGTTGTCTGGCTGCCACCCATCAAATCAACCATATTCATGCCCATCACTGGCTGGTAAAAATGCATATTGATACATTTTTCCGCTCTTTTTGTGCTCCCTTCCAGCCTGGAGACCGGCATGGAGGATGAGTTAGTGGCAAGGATCGTATGGGCTGGCGCAGCTTTGTCAAGTTCAGCCCACACCTTCTGTTTTAATGCCAGATTTTCCGGAACAGCCTCTATAACAAGATCTGAATCAGATACAGCACTGGTTAATGAATCTGTTTTTTTTATCTGATGTACCGATTCAAACCAGCTGCTGGTATCAATCATATTTTTGGGTTTATCCACGCTTTCTGGATCCGGCAGGCACTGCAGATATTTTTCCATGGCGCTGTCATCTTGATCAAACCCGGTGACTTCATAACCATTGTCAGCTGAAATCATCGCAATCTGTGCTCCAAGGGTTCCCAGCCCAATCACCGCAACTCGCTTTATTTCCATTTTTTACCTCCTTGAGTACCACAATTGTGTTCACGTTCAGGCATAACAGCGTGCTGATGTCTACGTCATCATCTTTTCCAGCTGTTCGGCGATCTTAACGACATCTTAAAGGGGTGTGCTGGTCCTGTAGACGTGGCTTACCGCACTTGAGCCTTGTGTGCTGATACGCCTTAAGGATGATGTAGGATAGGAGATTACTTCTTGTCAAGCAGAATGTGAAAAAGTTAAGAGAGAACCATTAGGCAGAACACCTTCACTTTAAGGGAGAGGGTTAAAAAATGAAGAATTCACTGTCTCAAGGCATTTTAATATATTTCCCCTCTACCATCCTGTCCGAGAGAATATCACCGAAATTCAACATATTGTTTTTCCATCTTTCCAGGGCATCCATCCAGGAGCCTGCAATAGAATCAATAATTTCAATATGTTTCCATTTTAAAAACTGATAATATTCATCTTCTATTGCACCGCATATAAGGGTGGTTATATTTTCAGAAAGCATCAGATGACACAGTTCATCTGAAGAAGATCTTGGAAGGACAATTGTTTTTTTCTCTTTAACCTCCATCTCATCTGATAAAAGAATGATAAAAACTTCCGTTGCCATATCAAAGCGCGGTGCAATATTTTCCTGGAGTACTGGAATAGATAGTTTATATGTCATGATTTCTGTTTTTCATAAACGGTTATGGGTATCATCCCGTAATAGACTGCTGTGGTTATAAATCTAAGGGTCAATTTTATACTGTTTTATTTTCCGCCAGAGGGTACTTCTTCCCATTCCAAGAATTTTTGCTGCTTTACTCTTTCTGCCATTTGCCTGCCGGAGTGCATTGAGTATCATCCTGCGCTGAACAGACGGCCAGGTCTCATCTGATTTTATTTCATCAATCCCGCCCAGAGACTTATGGCTGCTGCCTGAAAGGAGATCTCTATCTGTGGAATCTGCAGCATCCGTCCTGTAATCCGTTTTTGATTTTGTCAGATATGTCGGAAAAAAAGATCGCTCCTCTATGGAATCAAACAGGTAGGCAGGAAGATCCTCCTGCTCTATCATTGAGGTTTTTGAGACATTTACTGCATACTCTACGATATTTTTCAATTCTCTTATATTACCGTCATAATGATAGTTCATCAATTTTACAAGGGCTTCCTTGGAAAAACCTTTAATGCTTTTATTTAACTGGCGCTGATAATGGGTAAAAAAATGATCCAGCAAAAGCCTTATATCCCCCTCCCTCTCCCTCAGAGGCGGCAGATGAATTCTTGCGACATTCAGCCTGAATAGCAGATCTTTTCTAAAGGTGCCTTCCAGGACCATCTCTTCAAGATTTCGATTGGTTGCCGCAATCATTCTTACATTTACATTGAACCCCCTTGTGCTTCCCAGAGGAAAAATAATTTTATCATCCAGAAAAGTTAACAGTTTCACCTGGAGAGCAAGGGGCAGATCTCCTATTTCAGTCAGAAAAATAGTGCCGTTGTGTGCAAGCTTAAACCTTCCGGGCTTGCTGCCTTCTGCTCCTGTAAATGCACCTTTTTCATGACCGAATATTTCAGATTCAAGGAGTGTTTCCGGCAATGCGCCGCAATTAATTTTAATAAAAGGGGATGCCTCCCTCTCTGATGTCTGGTGCATTGCCTCTGCAACAAGATCCTTGCCTGTCCCGGTTTCTCCTGTTATTAAAATTGACGCGTCGCTCTGGGCAAGAATGGGCAGGGTCTGGAAAATTTTTTCCATCTGCGGGCTTCTGCCTATGATATTGGCAAAACTGTATGCAACACTCTGGCGCTGGTCAAGTTTCTCTACCATTCTCATATCCAGAACAGTCTCAAGAAATCCCGTAGTTTTTCCATTGATATCAATTATTGAAGCAACCGTTATTCTTATTGGAAACTTCTGTCTATCCATATTAATCATGTCACTCTTACACGATATGGATCTATTTTCACTTCCCATTGTTAGAACAGGGCAGTTATTAACACATGCTGCACTTCTTAATATGTTATGACACTCTACTCCATATGCCTTGTCAATACGCATCCCGGACAAGGCTTCAAAGAATTTATTCAGATGCACCACTCTCCGGTCACGGTCAAGTACAAGTATGCCGACAGGAATTTCATCCACAAAATGGATAAAATCCAGAGGATTCCCGAGAAGGGAATCAATCTGTGGATTCGGAAGTCTGACCATATGTTTCAATCCTCTTTTTTCAGCAGGCTGTCATCTGATATTCTGCTTATCAAATCAAATTTCCATGGGATTTGCAATTATAAATGTTTATTTTTAACACAGCCTGAAACACGTCCTCTCCTGTAATGCCCGGATCCGGCATTACAGAAGGATATCCCGGATATTACGGATCTCCGGTATACACCTGTTCCCCATGGAAGAGTGACACATCTCTCTGTTTTAAAATTGATTTATATTTCCATATAAAAAAACAGTAAAATTGAGAAAGATGAAGTGAATCTACAGACATAAATCAGATCAGAAAGAATCCGGAGATAAATAGCCGGTATTCAATTAACGGTCCGGATATCTGCTGTTTTAATATTTAATGGTGTAAAAGGGCTGGCTGTCCTGACAACTGCTGACTACTCCTCTATATACTCCATCATCATCTGCACCATACCGGGTTTATCCCACTGGCGGCTGCCGATAACCTTTTCCCGGATGATACCCTGCTTACCCACTATGAAAGTTTCCGGCAGGCCGGTCAGGTCATATTTTGATCCTGCTGTATTCTGGGAGTCATCCAGAACGGGTATGGTAATCCCTTTCTGACCGGTAATGAATTCTGCTGATACGGGTTTGTCCTGACTCAGGATGGCGAGCATTTTAAACTTATCTTTCGGCAGGATTGTGTAAAGCTTCTGCATGGAGGGAAGCTCTTCCATGCAGGGGGGACACCAGGTTGCCCAAAAATTGATAAATACAACCTGTCCCCTGAGTTCTGACAATACCCAGGTTTTCCCTTTCAGGTCAACCAAAGAAAAATCAGGTGCCGGGTCCCCGGTTTTTAAAACCAGTGACTCTTTTCCACAGGCAGTAATAAACAGGAGCAGACAGCAGATCATGATAAAAAACAATACTTTTTTCATGTGGTTCTGTTTCCTTAAAAAATTCATATCCAATAAGCAAAGCGCCATCAATTACACGACACTATCTGCCGGATATTCAGCTCTTTTTAATATTGTGTTTCGATTTCTGATTTAATCAATTCATACAGCTGCTGAGGCCCAAATGTCTCAAGCGGCCTGCCATTGACAAAAAAACCGGGTGTTTTGCGGACATTGAGTGTTCTGGCATCAGCAAGATCCTGTTCAAGGATTTTTTGAATTGCAGGATCATTCATATCTTTTTTGATTTGAGTTAAATCAAGGCCGGTTTCCGGAAGAAACTGCCATATTTTTTCGGGCTGGGGATGATGATGGCTTGCCCAGACAGCCTGGGTCTTGAACATCACATCCAGTGTCTGCATGTATTTTCCCTGTTTTCTGGCTGCTTCAAGAATTTTTACAAAATAGTCTGCTCCTTCATGAAAAGGGGCGTATCGATAAATCAATTTTATTTTACCGGGATGTGCACCCATCATCTGTTTTACAAGCGGAGAAAAAGCAGCACACGTTTCACAGGCCGGGTCCATAAACTCTACAAGAAAAACCTTTGCATCATCACTGCCAACTGTATAGGAGTGGTCACGGACAAAAATTGATGCATTATTCTGAGACATGAAATCATACATTCGTGCCTGCTCACCTTTATAGTATAGAGCGGTGCCTGCAAATAAAGCGATCAATATGATACAAGTTCCTGCAAATATTTTATATTTCATACAACAATTCTCCTGTGTAAATAGAATAAAAGTGCAATGATCAGGGAAAACGAGATAAAAGATAACATCGGTATGGTCAGAAAACCGAAAAGATCAATATATTTCTCCGTACAGGATACTCCTTGACTGCACGGCTGAAGTTCCTGAGGAATAATTCCTGAATAGAGCAGATTATGGTAAAATGCCGTCAACCATCCCAGAACAGACAGAGGCAGGGCAAATTTGATAACATTTTCGTTAAAAGGAAAGAGTCCGGTGGCCAGAATAATACCCAGGGGGAACAGGAATATTCTTTGATACCAGCATAAGACACAAGGTGCAAATTCCATTACATAGCTGAAAAACAGACTGCCTAAGATTGATATGGCCGCGATCAGCCAGGCTAAAAATAAAATATTCCAATTATGGCTTTCTCGTTTTCTGTTGCAAGGCATCTGATACTCTCATTTAAATATAGTTTTTATTATCGAATGATTCAATGAAGAACATTCAATAAATTGTGAGACTGCTCCTGTAAATATTTTTTCTTATATCATATCTTTCTCAAAACAGCACATTACCAATACGTAATGTTCCGGTCACTGCAGTTTTATTACCATTATCATTTTACCTGTAAAAATCCGGGCTGATGGACAAAGAGAAGGAAAGAGAGAGAACAGGCTTGAATAACATGAAAGCAATATGCTATGAGATCATAATTAAATTTTATTTTTTGATGAAACACCTGGAATTGATATAAACATGGAGGGTTAAATGATCCTTACAGATATATTACCCATTGAGAAATGGATTGAGCTTGAAAAAGAGATTGTGGAAAAAACAGGTTTAAATGCAGGAATATACGATATAAACGGTGTCAGGATTACAGACTATAAAAAATGGCCGAATAAATTATGCCCGCAGATAAACAATAATAAAAAAGGACAGACATTTATCTGCGCACCAGCATATCAGAACATGGCTGCCACTGCAGAAAAGAGTGGAAAAGCAGTGGCGGAAGAGTGTGATGCCGGTCTGGGAAGGATTGTGGTTCCGATCATTGTAGAAAACCGGCTGATCGGCACGGCAGGAGGGTGCGGACTGCTGTTCAAAGATGGAGAGATTGAATCCTTTTATATCAATAAAACAATTGATCTTGATGAAGAGGCAATAGAAAATATGATCGGAGAAATCAGAATCATGACAGATAAGGAAAAAGATGATGCTGTGGAATTCATTGAATCAGCAGTGAGTGAAGTCCTGCAAAAGCGTGGCATGAAATGAAAATCAGGTCATCCCATGAAAGATAATGCAAATCTTCAAACTGTTTTTTATAATTCTGAATCCGGCAGCAAAATTCATAAATGCATTCAATGCGGGACATGCAGCGCTTCATGCCCCATGGCTGATGCCATGGATTCTGGCCCGAGATCTCTTTTTGCTTTAATCCGGGATGGAAAAATGGATGATGTAATCAACTCCAGTTCACCCTGGATGTGTACATCGTGCTATAACTGCACAAACAGATGTCCCCAGCAGATCCCTGTTACAGAATTGATGTATGGTTTAAAAAGGCTTATAACAGCGTCAGGGGAAAAGACCAGATCAAATAGAGCCAGAGATCTTCACCGCTCTTTTTCATCTTCTATTTCACTGTTTGGCAGAGTGACTGAGAGTGTCGTAATGGCACAATACTCAATCAGGCACCCCCTTGCCGGTATCTCAAGCCTCCCTCTGGCAGCACAGCTGAGAAAAAGAAACAGGGTGGAGTTAAATATACAGCGTCTGAAACACCCGTTAAAATTCAGGAGATCATTAAAAAACTTGAGGAAATAAAATGAAGTATGCTTTTTTCCCTGGGTGTGCCCATGACACCTCAGCAGGATATAAGGAATCGCTGGATGCCGTCTGTTCCAGGCTCGAGATTGAACTCGTGGAAATTACCGACTGGAACTGCTGTGGAGCTACCATAACAGCTGGTGAAAGCAGAATATCCTCAATCTATCTTGCTGCCCGCTCCTTTGCTTTATCAGAAAAAATGGGTTTCACAGATATCCTTACAGGGTGCAATGCCTGTTATACAACACTCAGGAAATCAGCAGATATCATTTTTTCAGACAAAAAAGAGACAGATACCGGAGGCAGACAGATTGATATTGTCAATAAACAGCTTTTATCTGAAGGGTTGGAACTGACCAGAAAAATAAACGTCAGACATGTGATGGATGTACTTTTCAGCACCACATCAGATATGGTTTTGAAAAACAGCAGGAATATTTTTTTCAGCCATATTAATATTGCCTGTTATTACGGGTGCCAGTATACGCGGCCGTGGATTGAAGGACGTGAGAGTGAAGATCCCCAATATATGGAAAATTTTCTTGAGAGCCTTGGATTTAATGCCATCCACCACTCTGCAAAGACAGCATGCTGCGGTGCAGCAGGTGCCATGCCCAATATATCAATTGCGCAGACGCTTGTAAGGCGCATTATGGAGTGTGCCAGAAAGGCATCAGCTGATGCTGTCGTAACCATCTGCCCGCTGTGCCAGTTCAATCTGGATACGCTTCAGTCACAACAGGGCACGGGTGGCATCCCGGTCCTGTTTTTCACCCAGCTTATGGGACTCTGTTTCGGTATTGAGCCGGAAAAACTGGGCATGGAAAAGCTCCTGGTAAGCTCTGAAAACGTTATTAAACAATTTCAACACCATAAAAAAGCAGTTGAATCATGAAAGTTCAAAAGCCTGAAATAGGTGTCTATATCTGCCATTGTGGTATGAACATCTATCCTAAAGTTGACGTGGTAAAAGTTGCTGAACATGCAAAAACTCTCACCCATGTTTCTGTGGCAGATGAGTACAAATTCATGTGCTCAAATCCGGGTCAGGAACTGATTATTGAAGATATCAGACAAAAAGGACTCAACAGGGTAGTGGTTGCATCATGCTCCCCGAGGATGCATGAACCCACTTTTCGAAAAGCTGTGGAAATGGCAGGACTGAACAGATTCTATTTCCAGATGGCCAACATAAGAGAGCAATCATCCTGGGTAACCCTGGATCCTGACCTGGCAACACAGAAAGCAATAGAACTGGTCTCTGCAGCAGTCAAAAGAGTCACTTTTCATGCTCCGCTTTATACCAGGGATGTGCCTGTCAGAAAAAGTGTCCTTGTGGCAGGAGGAGGAATTGCCGGGATGCAGTCAGCCCTTACTGCAGCAGAAGCCGGATTCAAAGTGCATCTTGTAGAGCGGGAAACTTACATTGGCGGGCACATGGCAAAATTTGACAAAACCTTTCCAACTCTGGACTGTGCAGCATGTATCTCAACACCTAAAACAGTGGCAGTTGGACAGCATCCTGACATCACGCTTCACAGCTATAGTGAAATTACAGCCATCTCCGGTTTTGTCGGCAATTACAAAGCAGTGATTAAAAAGAAACCGCGTTTTATTCAGGAAGACAAATGTACCGGATGCGGGCTGTGTGCAGAAAAATGCCCGGTTTCAGTCAGTGATCCGTTCAATGAAAACCTGAGCAGAAGAAAAGCGGTTTTCCGTTCATTTCCCCAGGCTGTTCCCCTCTCATTCTGCATAGAGAAAAAAGATACTGCACCCTGCAGGACATCCTGCCCTGCAGGGACAAATGTACAGGGATATGTACAGATGGTAAAAGCAGGAAATTATCAAAAGGCGCTCAATATAATTATGGAACGTCTTCCACTGCCGGGAGTTCTTGGAAGGGTGTGTCCCCATCCCTGTGAGAGCAACTGCAGGAGATCCTCTGCGGATTCTGCTGTTTCAATAAGAGCCTTGAAGCGGTTTGCCGCTGACAACGCCGACTTCTGCAATGTCCCCCTTCCTGATGTCAAGGAGCGTGATGCTAAAATAGCGGTAATCGGATCCGGTCCTTCAGGATTGACCGTTGCCTACTACCTGAGGCTTAAAGGTTTTAAGATCACCATCTTTGAATCCATGGAAAAACCGGGAGGAATGCTGCGGACAGGCATTCCAGACTATAGACTGCCTCCTGCCGTGCTTGACAGGGAAATTGAGCATATCCTCTCAACGGGCATAGAACTCAGAACCGGCATGGCCCTTGGAATTGACTTCACTCTCAAAAATCTTGGAGAGGAAGAATTTAAAGCTGTTTTCCTTGGTATAGGAGCCAATGTTCCAATAAAAATGCATATTGAAAATGAAGAAGCTGAAGGCGTTGTGGATGCTGTTGTGTTCCTGAGAAGGGAAAATCTTGAAAAACAACACGCTGCAAAAAAGCGTGTTGTTGTAATTGGCGGCGGCAATGTTGCCATAGATGCTGCCAGGGTTGCAGCAAGATCAGGAGCAGACGAGGTATCTGTTGTCTACCGGAGGAGCAGGGAAGAGATGCCGGCGGACAGGGAAGAGATTGAAGGAGCACTGGAGGAAGGTATTGAATTTATCAATCTTGCAGGCCCGAAAAAAATTTTAGTAAAAAACGGGTATGTCACAGGTATTGAGTGTATTAAAAATGAATTAGGCCCCGTAGACGACTCCGGACGGAGAAGACCGATGCCTGTTGAAGGAAGCGAATATGCAATTGAGTGTGACATGATCATCCCTGCAATCGGACAGGGTGTTGAAACTGACCCTCTCATGAAAGATAATCATTTTGAACTTACCAGATGGGGAACATTATCTGTTGACTCGATGACATGCCAGACATCAGAACCGGGGATATTTGCTGCCGGAGATGCTGTAACAGGTCCTGCCACAGTGGTTGAGGCTATTGCAGAAGGCCACAGGGCTGTAACAGCCATTGAAAGATATGTAAATGGTAAAATGGCCCTTTTTGAAACTGAAGCAGAGCAGCAGGAAAAAGAGAATTCAAAAAATGATTGCCCCCCGATTCCGGATGATATTCAGCCGGTTCGGCGTGCTGAGCCTGTAACGGCTGATCCCCTCATACGGAAAAACAGTTTTGATGAAGTGGACCTCGGACTTGATGAGGCATCGGCTGTGGAAGACGCTGGAAAATGCCTCAACTGCAGCGTGTGCTGTGAATGCATGGAATGCAGGGATGTATGTGAGGTCAATGCCGTGGATCATGAAATGGAAAAGGAAACCACGGAGGTGGATGTGGGAGCAGTCATCCTTGCAACCGGTTTCAAGACCTTTCAGGCAGAGAAACTGTTCCAGTATGGATATGGAATATATCCTGAAGTATACACAAGCCTGGAATTTGAAAGGCTGAACAATGCCACAGGCCCCACCTCCGGAGAGATAGTGATGAAAAACGGCAGGAAACCTGAAAGTGTTGCCATTGTCCACTGTGTCGGATCAAGAGACTCAAGAAACAATAAATACTGTTCAAGGGTATGCTGCATGTATTCCATGAAATTTGCCCACCTGGTTAAAGAAAAAACAGGAGCTGAGGTGTGGGAGTACTACATCGACATGAGATCTCCGGGAAAACTGTATGAAGAGTTTTACACAAGGGTCATGGAAGAGGGAGTCCATCTTGTGAGGGGACGGGTGGCAGAAATAACAGATCTGACAGACAGGCGTGAAGATGACGGAAAGCTGACTGTTGTTGCAGAGAACACGCTTACAGGAAAAAATATGCGTACGCCAGTGGACATGGTGATTTTAAGTGTGGGACTTGAATCGGCTGAAGGTTCTGAAGATATAGGGAGGATGACTGGTGTATCAAGGGATAAAGATGGATGGTTTAATGAACTCCATGCAAAGCTTGCCCCTGTCAGCACCCCTATCAGCGGAATTTTCCTTGCAGGATGCTGCCAGGGCCCCAAGGATATCCCTGATACAGTGGCCCAGGCATCGGGAGCTGCCGGAGAGGCAATTTCACTATTGTCCAGAGGTTCAGTCAGTACAAAAGCTGAAATCTCTTTTATTGATCCTGAACTCTGTGCAGGATGCAGAACATGCATTGAAGTGTGTGCCTATTCAGCAATTGACTTTGACGGGTCAAAAAATATATCCGTTGTAAATGAAACCCTCTGCCAGGGGTGCGGAAGCTGCAGTTCGGCCTGTCCTGCCAGCGCTGCCGGTGTAAAACATTTCACTGATCTTCAGCTTATGAATGAGCTGGAAGGATTTTTATAGAATAAAAAAACAGTAGAAAACGAGTGGAGATGAAATAAAAAATGACTCAATTCAGCCCAAAGATAATCGTATTTGTCTGCAACTGGTGTACTTACACTGCTGCTGACCTTGCAGGGACATCACGCCTGCCCTACCCTCCTGAAATAAGGATGATACGGCTGATGTGCACAGGCATGATTGATACAAAATATATACTCAAAGCCTTCCTTGACGGAGCTGATGGTGTTTTTATCGGCGGATGCCATCCAGGAGACTGCCACTATATTGATGGAAACCTTAAAGCGGAAAAGCGAATCACCGGATTAAGAGAAATGATAAAACATTTTGGGTTTGATGAGCAGCGGCTGCAGCTTGAATGGATAGGTGCAAGCGAAGGCCCTGAATTCCAGAAACATATGATTGACTTTGTTCAGAAAATCAAAGACCTTGGACAAGGGCAGACAAGAGATCTGATGATACTTTAGGAGAAAACAGATGACACTATATTTGATAAACGGATATGAAACAGATCCTGCCGGAGCTCTGACATCTTTTTTTTCCGAGATGCTTGAAAATCATGTCGATTATCTGTTTCTGCCGGGGAAGTCTCCATGGTCACAACTTCCCATGCCGATGCTGATCAGTGATAAGGATAAAATATGCAGCACATCACTGCTTGCACCGGTAATGCCTTTTAACTCTGCAAGACAGGCAGCAGCCATACTGAAATCGGATACAGGCAAAAAAACGGCCTTATTTTTAAGGCCGTGTGAAAAACGGGCCCTTATTGAACTTGAAAAGCTGAACCAGTGTTCCCTTGACAATGGTTTGATTATCACTGCTGACTGCAGGGGAAGATTCGAAAACAGAATATACCTTGAACTGCTTACAGAAACGCCTGACCTTGCTGCTGAATTTTTGTATAATGGCAGGCATATGGACAAAATCACTTCAACATGCAGCAGCTGTACACAATTGACAGATGATACCGCTGATTTGAATGTGAATTTTATCGGGACTCAGAGCGCTGTTACGTTTTCCGCACATACGGAAAAGGGGATTGAGATCCTTGAAAAATTTGACTGCAGGGAAGCCGGAGTGCAGGAAACAAGAAAAAAAGAAATCAGCAGGATGCTTGAACAGAGGAGTGAAAATCTGAAAGAGCTGACCCGTCATGTTCTATCACAGACAGAACAGATGATTCATTTCCAGAAAATAGTTGGCAACTGCCTTAACTGCCACAACTGCAGGACAGCATGTCCGGTCTGTTACTGCAGGGAGTGCGTCTTTCTGACAGATATATTCAGCCATACGCCTGAAACCTTGCTGAACAGGGCTGATAAAAAAGGGGTGATAAAACTGCCGGCAGATACCACCATGTTTCATATGACAAGGCTTGCACATATGAGTCATGCATGTGTCGGCTGCGGTCAGTGCTCAAGTGTATGCCCTTCTGATATCCCGGTTGCAGATATTTTCAGGGTTATATCAAAAAAGACTCAGGATTTTTTCCAATATATGCCCGGCAGAAATACAGCTGATAAAATCCCTTATCTTAATTATAAAAAAGAGACGTGATAACTCACATAAACAGGCAAAAAAAATAACCGGTAATCTGAATTTTAATGCTTTTTAATTATTATTGAAACCATAACAATGAATGAGTTTGAAAACAGAATAGTTATAGCAGGATCAGGAGTCAGCGGAATCAGGGCAGCCTTTGATCTGGCTGAAACAGGAAACAGAGTCATACTGATTGATAAAGCCCCTGGACATGGCGGACTGCTGCCCCGGCTTGATCACCAGTTCCCTGATAATCACTGCGGGATGTGCAGGATGCTTCCCATGGTGGAGAGGGATCCCGGAAAACAGTTCTGCCTGAAAAAAGGTGTGATTCACAAAAATATTGAAATCATGCAGGCCTGTGAAATAACTGACGTAAAAGGCAGTCCCGGAAACCTGTCGGTCAGTTTAAATCAGAAAGCAGCTGGAATAGATAAAGATTTATGCATAAACTGCGGAAAGTGTGAAGATGTCTGCCCGGTAACTGCAGCAGACAGCTTCAACGAACACCTCTCCAAAAGAAAAGCGGTTTATTTTCCAGTTCCTTTCCAGATACCCAATAAGAAAATTATTGACCAGAATCACTGCACACGATGCAAAGAGTGTCTGAAGGTTTGTGAAACAGGTGCAATTGATCTTACATTCAAAGACAGAAATATTACGCTCAAGGGAATTCAGTCAGTTATCATTGCAACGGGCAGCAGAATTTATAACCCTGAAAAAACAGATCTTTACGGATTTGGCAAAATCAAAAATGTTGTGACTTCAACAGCTTTTGAAAGACTCATAAGCCAGAGCGGGCCGTCAGAGGGCAACCTGAAAAACATTCTGGGAAAGGAAGAGATTATAAATATTGCCTGGATTCAATGCGTTGGATCAAGAAATATAATGACAGGCTCTGATTACTGTTCCAGTGTCTGCTGCATGTTTTCAATCAAAGAGGCTCTTCTGGCCAAGGAAAAGATAGGAAAAGAGTGTGAAACAACTATCTTTTATATGGATATGAGAACCTATGGCAGGGATTTTCAAAGATACAGGGAGAGGGCGGAAAATGAATACAAGGTTAAATTTATCCGCTGCAGGATACACTCTGTTGAACAGGATACAGAAACCTGCGATCCTAAAATAACCTATATTGATGATACTGGAAACCAGAAGGAAAAAGTATTTGATCTTGTTGTACTGGCAGCAGGTAAAGCACCTGAACAGGCTCTTCCGCAGTTTACAGACAACAGGGGTGTCTTTGTCATCAACAGTGAAAATGAGTTCAGGGATATTTCAGAGAGTGTAATTGAAGCAAGCAGTTCTGTTTCAAAAACAGGGTTGTCAACCCCGGTTCCGGCTCCGGACAAAACTGCTGTTTCAAAAAAGAGCCCCTCTTTTCTTGTGGCTGTCTGCAGGGGCTGTTCCCTGACAGAAAAAAATATTGATGCCGGTATTTTAATTGACAGGATCAATACTCTTCCGGGTATGATGACAGCCTTACCATTTGAGACAGCATGCAGTGCAAATGGCTTTAATAAGCTGATTGAAAAAGCTTCTGACCCTGTGTTCAACCGGCTTATCATTCTCTCTTGCAGCCCTGATATATTCATGGTTAAATCAGATGAAATAACCAGGAAGAGCAATATAGCTGAAAATGGTATGGATTTCGTGCACTACTCCCTGCAGGACGATGAGAAGAGTTTACTTTCCAAAATTATCGCTTCCCAGGGGCTGTTAAAAACAAGAAACAACCGGCCGTACCGCAGCAGACAGGTATTCCGCCACTGCATGATAGCAGGATCAGGTCCTTCAGGGCTTGCAGCGGCAAAGACCCTTTCAAGATATCATATTCCTGTAACCTTAATTGAAACAGAGGAGGAACCGGGCGGCAACCTGAAATTTATAAAAGGCAAACCTGAAAAATCCCGGGTTAAAAAACTTTTATCATACATGAATGAAAAGAGTGATATTACGATTATGACTCAATCTGAGATAACCTCCTGCAAAGGAACCCCGGGTGCTTTTACCCTGAGTGTAAAAAACAGGGAAGGATTTACCGTTATCCCTGCCGGTGCTGTTATTCTTGCATCAGGCGGAGAAAAGCGTAAAACAGAAAGTTATGGCTGCGACAACAGCGTTATCATGACTCTTTTTGATCTTGAACAGGTCATGGAGGAGACAGATTTTAAGAACAGGCATCTGGTGATGATCCAGTGTGTGGATTCAAGAGAAGAGCCGAATAACTACTGCAGCAGGATATGCTGCATTAAAGCGCTTAAAACAGCGGTCCGGATAAAGGAGAGAGAACCTGATGTAAAGATCACCATAATCTACCGGGATATAATGACCTATGGTGAATATGAAAAAATTTACACAGAAGCAAGAAGAAAAGCTATCCGCTTCATACCCTATCCCAGGGAGAGAAAACCAGAAGTGAAAAAGAGGGGCAAAGGGGCAAAAGTATCTGTTTATGACCCGGTGCTGCAGGAAAAAATAGATATAGATGCAGATATTGTCTCCCTCTCAACCGGTGTCAAACCATATGAGAACAGAGGTCTTGCAGATATTTTCAATCTTGATAAAACCGCAGATGGATTTATCAGAGAGGCAGATTATAAATGGCGCCCTACTGATACAGGGAGAGAGGGCATTTTTGTATGCGGCCTTGCAAGGCGTCCGCTTAATGCAGATGAAGCTGTAAAAGAGGGCTGCGCCGCTGCCATGAGGGCTGTCAGGATTTTAAGCAGGGAAGTGCTTACCCCCCAGCTGGTTACAGCTGTTGTAAGGCACACCCTGTGCTCCAGGTGCCAGGCCTGCATTGACTCATGCCCATACCATGCAAGATTTTCTGATCCTGAATCAGGGAAAATCATTGTGGATGACACGTCATGCCAGGCCTGCGGAACATGCGCCTCTGTCTGCCCGAACAGTGCCACTGTTGTCAGCGGCTTTGAGGATGGCGGTGTGATGAACCAGATTGAAAGCATGATGTAATGATACAGTGGCAACCCTGTGCGGGAAATCTGCTTTACCGTTACAAAACAGGGAACAAAACCGGCATGGCTGCAGAATTGTTCTTTAATTTAAATTAATGATTAAATGGAAAAAAAATGAGTGTAAAAAAAACAGCTCCCCTAAGACTTGTTCAGTCACCTCCTGAACTGTGTCTCTCCTGCGGCACATGCTCTGCAGGCTGTCCAATATCAGGAATCTCAGGATTTGATCCGAGAAAAATCGTACGCCTTGTAATAGAAGAGAGAGATCAAGAGCTGATTGACTCCAATATTCCATGGCTGTGTACAATGTGTGGAAAATGCGAATATGCGTGCCCCATGGGTATTAATATTGTTCATATAGTGAGGGAACTCAGAAGAGAGGTTAAAAGGGAGAATGTTCCGGGCCAGATACATCAGGGTGTTGAACTCTGCCTTGAAAAGGGAAATAATATCGGCCTTCCTGTGGATGATTTTGAATTCATCATTGAAGATGTCGGAGAAGAAGTGGCGGAAGAGGAGGGATTCAGTGAGTTTAAATCCCCGATTGACAAAAAAGGAGCTGCACTGCTGCACACCCTGCACAATAAGCTTGTTAACACACAGAATGAAGATCTTGTCCACTGGTGGAAAATCTTCCATGCTGCTGGTGAAGACTTTACCATGACAAGTACAAACTGGGAAGGTGTCAACTGGGGACTGTTCTCAGGGGATGATGAAGCCATGAAGATCATAGTCGGCCGAATTGTTGAGCACATGGAAAATCTGCAGATAAAAAATCTGATGTACCCTGAATGAGGTCATGCATATATGGCGACCCGGTCGGGTCTTGAGAAGTGGTATCCCGGTTTTTTTGAAAATCATCAGGCATTTACTGTTTTTGACCTGCTTCTGGACTACATCAGAACCAGCAGAATAAAACTGGATAAAAACAGATTTAAAGAAAAAATTGCCTACCATGACCCATGCAACTACGGAAGAAAATCAGAAGAAAAATTCGGTCATGGATATTTTAAAGAGCCCCGTCTGATCCTGGACCACTTCGTTGAAAACTGGGTGGACCTCTATCCTTCCAAAGGCAATGCCTACTGTTGCGGAGGAGGAGGAGGCACCATGCTGACACCCTTTAAGAAAGAACGAATGCACTACTCCAGGAAAAAAGCCGAACAGATAAGAGCTGCAGCCCCTGATATGATTGTTCTGCCCTGTCACAGCTGCCACGGCCAGATCAAACAGACCATTGAACATTATGATCTGCCTGATATCCCTGTTAAATATCTGTGGGAGCTTGTGGCAGATGCGTTAATTATTGATGAATAATTCAGCAGGCTTTAAGAATCTGATCTCCAATATTTTCCACCTGCCATCTTCTGATATTTTTTATATTTAAGAGCTGGTCAAAATTTTCAGGTTTCTTTAATGCAATGGCGTTTATCAATGCGTTGCTCAGAAGGAATCCCGGCTCAATTTCCATAAAAGAGCTCAATTTTTCTCTGACTGTTTTCAACCTGGCCATCCTTGATTCGACCCTGCGGTCCCTGGCTGCTCTTTTTGTTTTGGGATAAACCGGAAGCTTTTCACTCTCAAGCGTCATTGCTTTAACCACAGCTTCCAGACAGAGGCTGCCGTACATATTAACCTGTTTTCTGCTCAATGCCTTCATTTTCAATATCTGGTCAATTGTTTCCGGTTTATTCTCTGACAAAGATATTAGAGATGCATTTGACATTATTTTAAACAGGGGCTTGTTTTTCTGCTTTGCAATCCGCATTCTGACCTGCAGAAGATTTTCAAGAACGGCAAGGGTTCTGCTGTCCATTTTACCGGCACCTTTAAATCTTCGGAACAGAGGCAGTGTATTGTAGTTTTCATACCTTACCTTCACCTGTATATCAAACTCCTCCTCTGCCCAGGAGAGTCTCTGACGTTCGACAAGTTTCTGGCGAATGACTTTATAAAGCCTTATCAGATACTCAACATCCATGGCTGCATAACGTATCATCTCAGGCTGAAAAGGCCTTTTGGACCAGTTTGCCCTCTGGTATTTCTTATCAGCATCTATATTGAAATTTCTTTTTAACAAAGCCTGCAGGCCGCGCTCTTTTATACCGAGAAACCGGCAGGCGATTTCCGTATCAAACAGGTTTTTCACCCTGATATGATAATCCCTGTCCAGGCTTCTGATATCAAAATCAGCTCCATGGAATACCTTTATGATACTGCTGTTTTCAAGAATTTCTAAAAAACAGGAGAGATCTTTGAATTCAAAGGGATCAATTAAAAACACCTCTTTTTCAGCAGCAATCTGAATCAGGCAGATTCTCTCCTCAAAACAGTGCAGTGAGTCCGCTTCAAGATCAACACCAATTACGTTTTCCTTTAACAGGTTTCCGCATATATTTTCAAGTTCTGCTTCAGATTCAATAAATTTATAATTCAAATTTTCTCCTTGATTGTTTACAGTACATCTTTTATTATTCATCTTTTATATTTAACTCAAATAAAATGCAATGGACAATAGTAATGATTAATATAACTTTTCCAGACAAGAGTGTTAAAAATTTTGACAACAACCCGAGCGGTATGGGCGTTGCTGAAAGCATTTCCCAGGGATTTGCAAGAAATTGCGTGGCAATGAAAACCAATGGTGTTTTACGGGATTTAAACCAGATAATAGAAAAAGATTGTGACATCAGCTTTATAACAGCAAAAGATGAACAAGGCCTGGAAATCCTGAGGCACTCTTCCGCCCATGTCATGGCAGAAGCTGTATTAAATATCTATAAAGATGCAAAACTTACCATAGGTCCCGTGGTGGAGGATGGATTTTACTATGATATTGATATGGACCCGGTTTCTGAAGATGACCTTGGAGCCATTGAATCTGAAATGAGAAAAATCATCAAGGCAAAAAACAGCTTCACCAGAAAAGTGGTTTCAAAACAGGAGGCACTTGAAATTTTTAAGGATAATCCATTCAAGATTGAACTCATCAACGAACTTGAAGAGCAGGAGATATCCCTCTACCAGAACGGCTCATTCACAGATCTATGCCGCGGCCCGCACATCCCCCATACCGGTATGATAAAAGGATTTAAGCTTTTAAAGATATCAGGTGCATACTGGAGGGCAGACCAGTCAAGGGAACAGCTCCAGAGGCTTTACGGCATCTCATTTTTTGAAAAGAAAAAACTGAACCAGTATATCCATATGATAGAGGAGGCAAAAAAACGGGATCATAGAAAAATCGGGACAAAACTGGACCTTTTTTCGTTCCATGATGAAGCAGCAGGCATGCCTTTTTTCCATGCAAAGGGTATTGAAATGTGGAATGCCCTTCTGGACTACTGGAGAGATGAACACAGACAGGCAGGCTATATAGAGACAAAAACCCCTGTGATGCTCAACAGGAAACTGTGGGAACAGAGCGGACACTGGGACAATTACCGGGAAAACATGTATACCTCTGTGATCGATGACGAAGAGTATGCAATTAAACCCATGAACTGCCCCGGAGGCATGCTGCTCTACAGAACCAGGGCATACTCATACAGGGATCTTCCATTGAGAGCCGGCGAAGTGGGACTCGTCCACAGGCATGAACTTTCAGGGGCATTGTCAGGCCTTTTCCGGGTAAGGGCATTTCATCAGGATGATGCCCATATTTTCATGACACCGGATCAGATTGGCGAAGAGGTGCTTGGTGTACTGAACCTGGCACAGAGAATCTACTCAAGATTCGGTCTTGCATTTCACCTTGAACTCTCCACGCGTCCTGAAAAATCAATCGGTACGGACAAACAGTGGGAAGAGGCGACCAGCGGCCTTGAGGCAGCACTTGAACAATATGGCCAGAAATATTTTATCAATGAGGGAGATGGTGCGTTTTACGGCCCTAAAATTGATATCCATATCAAGGATGCTCTGGGAAGAACCTGGCAGTGCGGAACCGTACAGCTTGATATGGCACTCCCCGAGAGGTTTGATCTGACATATAAAGGTGCTGATAATGAAAAGCACCGCCCCATAATGATCCATCGTGTTATCTATGGGTCACTTGAAAGATTTTTCGGCATTCTTGTTGAACATTTTGCCGGCCGGTTTCCTTTATGGCTGGCTCCTGTTCAGGTCATACTCCTGCCTATAAACAGGGATCTTGCTGATTATGCACTTAAAGTCAGGAAAGAGCTTGAAGAGTGTAAAATCAGATGCGATATTGATTTAAGAAGTGAAACCCTGAAAAAGAAAATCAGGGAGGCACAGATCCATTACATTCCCATCATCCTTACAATAGGTGATAAGGAAAAAGAGAACCGGACACTCTCTGTGAGAACCCTTGATGGTAAGGTGAGAATGGGAATGAAAATGGATGCTTTCCTGGAATCTGTATCATATCATATTAATGAAAGAACGCTTCATGAAACAATTTTCTGATACGTTTTACATCATAACATTATACAGGCTGCCGGTAATTGCATTTATACTCTTTATATTCTGGCAATCCTCCGGACCCGGCATGATAACACAGCCGCTTTTTCCCCATTTTGATAAAGTACTTCACTTTGGCGCCTATGCTCTGCTTGCATTTCTTGCTGCTCGGAATCTTAAAAAAGAGAGACCGTTATGGCCTGCAGTAAAAATAAAAATCATTGCCATTATATTTGCCGGCCTTTTTGGGTTATCCGATGAGATCCACCAGTCGTTTATTCCCCTCAGAGATGCTTCTTTGTGGGATTTTATTGCAGATTGTGCCGGAAGCATTGCAGGGGCTTTTTTTTACATGAATTTCATTTATCATTTTAGTGGACAGCATGACATTCATACAGCTGATCACAAAACATGACTTTTTTTAAAAGTAAACTCACTTTTTGATTATAAAATTGAACATCTCCGGCAAAAGTTTTACATTCAAATTTCATTCAATTAAAGGAGAAAAAATGACCCGGAAAGCCTTCCAGCACTATAATGATGAAGATTTAAGCCACTGTTACGGATGTGGAAGACTGAATAAACAGGGATTGCAGATAATAAAACCTGTGCAACAGGAAATGTCGTTGCAGTAAGCATACCGGGCTCCATGAAAATAAAGCAGACAGAGAAATCATAATGGTAGTGGGAACCGGTAAAATAAAATTTAGACTCTATGGCGTCACTTCACTCAAGCAAAAACGCAGCATCGTTAAATCCATTATCCATAGGATTAAAAACAGGTTCAATATTTCCATAGCAGAAATCGACTGTAACAATAGCCATACATGGAGCAGGATCGGTTTTTCAATTACCGGTAATGACTCAAGAGTGGTGAATTCAAAAATAGATAAAGTATTTAATCTGGCCTGTGATATCGGCCTTGCACAGGTTGCAGATACTCAAATGGAGATCATTCACCTCTAATTTTTTGGTGAACATTTTTCAGCCTGAAAATTTCATGACATTCTGCTTGAACTGTTTAAACCAATCGATAATCACTGTCAGTTATATCCCGTTTTCTATAACAGCCAGCCCAGGCAGAATGTCGTCACAGACTTCTTTTCAGAGGGGTTTATTTACCAGGTTCCGGGATATTTTCCTCAATATTCATTATTTTTCTGGCATAATCAGCATACCGTTCCATGGGGGTGGTGAACCGGACCACCAGTTTGGCACCATCCGGTGAACCGCCGCCATGCATACAACCCGGGATACCGGCACCCACAGTCAACCACTCTGACAGTCTTGCCGCCTTGAACCGGGATTCATATGAGCATGCACCGGCTTTAAGACATTTCTGGAGGAAAGGACCGTATTCAGGATTGGAAAAATCGGCAAACGACGGCATGCAGCCGGTTTCAACAATACCACCGCCGATCTCCTGGCAAAGCCGTTTCACCTCATAAGGCAGAGTGGCCACCAGTACTTTATTGGAGTGGGCAGTTAAGGGATCTGCAAAATAAGAGCCGGATTCATGTTGAGATCCCAGTGCAATGGCACCTGCTCCCATCCCGAAGGTGGTCTGATTCTTAACGGACATATCTACCAGTTTATCCATAAATGTTTTGGCGGAAAGGCCATTGGCCCTTGCCATGAGCATGGAAGCACCGATCATGACATCCCCCTGGCCGGTAACGCAGCCTCCAATGCACGCCCGGTAGTTGGCAGTAAATCTTGAAATCACATTGCCGGTATATTTATACTCCCCGCACATGAATACCCGGTCATTGGGAACAAATACATCATCAAACAGCAGCCATCCCTGGGTAATGCCGGTATCCGGCACTTCAACATTGGCTGTATCTTCAAGTTCCCTTTTGTCACTGGGGTGTCTTGCCTCAACAATGGTAAGACCGTCGATATCCTTCGGCACGACACATGAAAGGGCAAAATCCTTATCTGCTTCTTTGTAAACGCTTCCCGGCAGCAGAAATATTTCATTTGCAGCAGCGGTACCGCAGATCATCAGTTTTGCTCCCCGTATGACAATCCCGTCGTCCCTGACTTCCTTGATCCTCAGATTCACATCCAGGTCTTCCTGCTGGGATGGTGTTTTGCTCCTGTCTCCTTTAGCATCTGTCAAGGCACCAGCCACCATAATTCCATTTTCCTGGGAGAATTCAATCCACTTTTTCAGCCGTTCCTGGTAAGAAGTCCCATACTCCTTGTCCATTTCTGCAGTTACCGACCACATCACATTCTGAGAATTCCATCCCACGCATGCCCCTCCTGTACAGCTCCCTGTTCTGCGGTAATTCTGGCGCTTGAATTTCATATTGCTTAACAGATGTCCCTCTTCGGTCATCATGGAGTTCCATTTTAAAATCTTTTCACCGGTAAAAGAGGAGGTGGTGGTGTACTGTTTTTTCAGTTCTGGATCATGGGCAGCGTCAAAACACAAGGCATGGCTTTCCACGGTTCTTTTTGTAGCCGGATGTGTGGTCACATCTTCTATGAGTTCTCCGAATTTATATATGTTGGGCCTGAGTGCTTTCAAGCTTTTAAGATAATCTTCTCTTGTTTTTACGGACATCTTCCACCTCCAAATTTGATTAATTCATTAGCCATCTATTCATATTTCATTGAGTCACGCATTCTCTATTTTCTCAATCAGCAGAGGGATAAATTCTCTGCAGTCATCTACTACCCCGTAATCCACCTGTTCAAAAACGGGAGATTTTTCATCACTGTTCACGGCAATCATCAGCTTTGCATCCATGATCCCCACCATATGCTGCAGTTCTCCGGAAAGGCCAACGCCGATATAGATCTCAGGGTTTATCATCTTGCCGCTCTGGCCGATCATGGTATCCAGTTGAGCCCATCCCTCATCCACTGCCGGCCGGGTACATCCAAGAGCGGCATGGAGGCGTTCGGCAAGATTTTCAAGCAGACTCCATCCTTCTTTACTCCCCATTCCCGCACCACCGGCAATCACCAGAGGGGCATTTTCAAGAACAGGGCCTGAGGTTTGTTCTTCCACCACCTCCAGGGTGCAGATCCGATCCAAACCCCCTTCAGGAACATCCAGATCAATAATCTTGCCTCTTCTTCCCGAAGAGAGTTCAGGCATTGGAAAAACACCGGCAGCACATGTTGCCATCTGGGGTTTTTTCTCAGGGCAGATAATGGTCATTAACCCGCCGTATGCAGGTATTTTCTGTTCCAGAATACCATCATCACCCAGACAGAGATCCACACAGTGGGCACTTAAACCGGTTCCCAGGGCGGCCGCCAGAAGAGGGGCCAGTTCCCTGCCGGTATGGGTATTTCCCAGAAATATCATATCCGGCTTCTGTTTGACTGCAAGATCAATAATCAATTCCGTAAAAAGCGACTGTTGATAAAACTGCAATGCCTGGCTGTCACCTCTATAGACAATATCAGCCCCGGCCTCAAACAGAAGGTCCATCCCTGTTATTTCATGTCCCAGAATCAGGCAGACCGCTTTCTTCTCCAGGGCATTGGCCAGTTCTCTGGCCTTTCCAACCAACTGCAGGGTTACACCGGCAATCCTGTTTTGTGAGTGGTCGGCAATCACCCATATATCACCACTGCCTTCTATATTATTTTTCTCTTTCATACGAATCCTATATTAAAGCATCAGGTCTTAAAGCATCAGGTCTTAAGGCATCAGGTTTTAAGGCTTCCGGATTCCTCCAGTATCTTAAACAATGCCTCCACTTTCTCCTCTCTTGTACCGGTCAGTATGGTGCACGACCGGACATTTTGCGCAGGTTCCATTTCACTCACAATAGTGGGAGACCCTTCAGCACCCACTTGAGATGAATCACACCCCAGATCCTCCAGGTTCCAGGTCTGGACCTCTTTTTTCCGTGCCTTTATAATACCGGAAAAACTTAACGTCCTGGGCTGGTTCAACTCTCTTGTCACGGTGAATACTGCAGGCAGTCTGACGCTTACCCTGCGATATCCATTCTCAGCATCAGCCTTTACAATCCATGAGATCTCATCTGACTGCTCAATTTCATTGACCATGGTGACCACCGGCATTTCCAGAAAGGAGGCTATCTGCGGCCCCACCCATTCAGTTGCACCGTCACTGGAAGCCATACCGCAGAGAATCAGATCAGGGACATCCAGTTTTTTAATCCCCCCGGCAAGTGTAAATGCCGTTGCAAAAGCATCAGCACCCCCAAATGCCATGTCGGAAAGCAGATATCCCTTGTCTGCACCCAGGGCCATGCACTCTTTTATGATGACTTCTGCTGACGGCGGCCCCATACTGATAACACTGATACAGGACTCTCTTTCCGCTTTAATATTCAATGCCGCTTCCAGGGCAAACCGGTCTATGGGATTCAAGACCATGGGGATATCTTTCCGGATCAACGTCTTTGTGGCAGGATCAATTTTGATACTGTCCGCCTTTTCCGGGTCAGGCACTGCTTTGACGCACACGACTATATGGAACATATTTTTCAACCTGTTGTCTTGTGATTTAAACCTTGGATTTTCAGACAGTGATAACATCTGAATCCAGGTATTTCATTTATGTTAAATAACGAAGTAAACACCTCAAATTTATGCCACTCATTATTACATGGCAGATCAGAAACAAAATCTGATCTGCCGGGTTCTGCCTTTCAGGACAGATATCATTTTATCAGGAAAGAACCATACGGGATACAATCACTTTCATAATATCTGAAGTTCCGGCTGACGGTCCGATAACTGCAGCATCCCGATAATACCGGCTCACAGCATACTCTTCCATGCAACCGTATCCGCCGTGGATGTCAACTGCCATCTTGGCGGCTTTCTGAACGGTTTCCGTTGTATGATATTTGGCAATGGCAAATTCATTGGCTGCAGGTTTTCCAGCATCCTGCATGGAAGCTGCCCGATACCCCAGCAGACGGCCGGCTTCCAGGTCTATTTTCATTTCAGCCAGTTTGTTCTGAATCGTCTGAAGCCTTGAGATAGGTTTTCCATAAAGAATTCTTTCATTGGAAAATTTTACAGAGGCCTCAATGCATGCCTGGTGAAGCCCCAGTGCGCATCCCACCATGCCGCCCCGGCCGATTTCACCGATGGCGGACATACTCACTGCCAATCCCTTGCCTTCAGGCCCCAGGAGGTTTTCTTTGGGAATCCTTAAATTCTCAAAAGCAAGCTCGCCTGTATTACACCCCCTGAATCCCACCTTGTGTTCTTCATGGGTTGCTTTGAAACCTTCCATCTCTTTGTCAACGATAAAAGCGTTAAAGGTTCTCGGTTTTTCCTCATCCTTTGCCATGATGATCAGAACATCAGCAATATGGGAGTTGGTGATAAAACATTTACGACCGTTAACGATGTAATCATCCCCCTCCTTTTTATATGACGTCCTGATACCTGTGGGATCTGATCCGCCTGTGGCCTCTGTGACCGCGGTTGTGCCCAGCAGCTTTCCCGATGCCAGCCCGGGAAGGTATTTCTTTTTCTGCTCTTCACTGCCAAAAAGGATAAAGGGTTCAATTCCCAGGGCAAACACCTGGAGCATCATTGCCGTGGCCACAGATATCCTTGAAATCTCTTCCAGGGCAATCAGCCTGGCAGTGTATCCCAGTTCCAGTCCGCCATACGCCTCAGGAACGGTGATGGCCATCATTTCTGCCTCACCCAGGGCCTTGACAACATCATCACAGACCTTTCCTGTTTTTTCCATCTCCTCGACTTTTGGGGCGATTTGTGTTTCAGCAAACTCGCGTGCCGCTTTTCTGAACATTTCCTGTTCTTCGGTAAAGGTAAAATCAATCATTGGTTAAACTCCTTTTTATTTAGTTTATTATTCTGTTGTTATTGCTGATATAATATTTTATGTAATCCGGTATAAGATTAGCAGTTGCTTGTGACACTGTCACTATATTCGTCCGGGCTTACTTGATTCAACGCTTGATATCGTGTTCCTCTTTTTTCTTAACATCATCGTGTTCAATTTCTGATTGAATTGACATAGTCAATCAGAAAGGCAATTGCCGTGTTCAAATTTGTTTCTGATTTATCCAGGCTGTAGGTGATAGATACACCCAGAAGGCTGGAGAACAATATTTCAGTGACTGCATCGGTATTGACACTGCTCTTCAGTTCACCCATTTCAACTGACTGTTCAAGAAACCGTCTCAGCATGGCCCTAACTCCTGAGAATCCTTTATTAATTGCTTTGGACAGATGGGGACTCTGATTATTCACATCCAGGGAAAGGGTAATAAATACACAGCCGCCGGGAAAATTTTCCGCATCTTTCAAATAGTTATCTCTGAAATTTTCAAGCAGCCGGATAATTTTTTCCACAGGATTGTCAATATGGTTCAATTGATCCAGATTTCTTTTTCTCCAGATCTGTGTGGCTTCTTCCAACACCTTGAAAAACAGCTCTTCCTTGTTTTTGAAATGATTATAAAATCCTCCTTTTGACGTATTGGCGGCAGCCAGGATATCATTCATCGACGTACTTGAATAACCCTTTAAAGAGAATAATTTTAAAGACTCATGGATAATATTTATTTTTAACGCCGTCATTGAATATCTGCTTTCACAAAAATTTATTCATAAATACACCCTGGATTCACAAAACCGGAAGAGATCAGCAAGTGATTCAGCAGGATGAATCCGTCCCTGTCAGCAGTGTCTGTAAAAAAAATAACACAAACTGACCGGTCGGTCTTGACAATAATTACTATCTGATTTAAAGATTGTCAAGATGTTTTTATTTGAAGTGACATCATCTGTTTTTAACAGCTTATTTTGTTTCTCTTGGAATTCGTCTCTACGGGCTCAGGAAAGCAGTGATGATATGAATGTTTAATTAAATTTAAAAACGGTTGGATAGATATTGATCAAAATCATAAAAAAAGAGGAGAGGGAGAAATGAATACAACGCACAATCAATATGAAATTGACCTTGATAAAAATGCAGCCAATTATATACCGCTCACCCCCTTGTCTTTTATTGAAAGGACCAAGGATGTCTATCCAGATTACACAGCTGTTATCTATGGAGACCGTTCCTACTCCTGGCTTGAAACCTATAACCGCTGCCTGAAGTTTGCCAGTGCCCTTGAAAGACACGGCATCGGCCGGGGTGATACGGTATCAATCATTGCTGCCAACACGCCTGAAATATTTGAAACACACCATGGTGTTCCCATGAGCGGTGCTGTACTCAATACGATAAACACCCGGCTGGAGGCAGAGAGCATTGCCTACATACTGGATCACAGTGATGCAAAAGTGCTGATTACTGACACGCAGTATTCCCCCACCGTTAAATCCGCCCTGGCCAGACTCAACAAGCAGATTTTAGTCATTGATATTGACGATCCTTATGCAGTTTTCAAAGAGGGTGAAGGCCAGCGTCTCGGGAAATATACCTATGATGAGTTTATGGATACAGGCAGCCTTGACTACCGGCCCAGAAAACCGGCAGATGAATGGCAGGCCATCACCTTGAACTACACCTCAGGAACAACCGGCAGACCAAAGGGCGTGGTTTATCACCACCGTGGTGCTTATTTAATGACCATGGGCAGTGTCATTGCCTGGAACATGCCCAACCATCCGAAATACCTTTACACCGTACCGATGTTTCACTGTAATGGATGGGGCTACCCCTGGACACTGGCGGCGCTGGCCGGCACAGCGGTCTGCTGCCGTTATATAGTGGCAAAAGATATTTACGAACTGCTTGTCAAACACGGAATCACCCATTTTGGAGGTGCGCCCATTGTTCTGAATATGATCGCCAATGCACCTGAACATGAAAAAAAACAGCTGAACCATAAGGTGTATGCAATGACAGCAGGTGCACCACCACCCAGTTCCATACTGGAAAAAATGGAAAGCATTGGATTTGAAGTCATGCACGTTTACGGCTTGACCGAGACATACGGGCATGTGGTGCACTGTGCCTGGAATGAGACCTGGAATGATCTTTCCATTGATGAAAGTGCTGAAATAAAAGCCCGGCAGGGTGTCAGATATCCCATGGTTGAAGAGATTGCTGTTCAGGACCCGCTCACGCTTGAACCGGTGCCAAAAGATGGCGAGACCATGGGCGAAATTATGGTACGGGGCAACACGGTTATGAAGGGGTATTACAAGAACAGGAGAGAAACCTGTAAAGTATTTGAAAATGGCTGGTTTCACTCCGGTGATCTGGCAGTGGTGCATCTGGATGGTTATATTCAGGTCAAGGACCGCTCCAAGGATATCATCATTTCCGGGGGAGAAAATATTTCATCGGTGGAGGTGGAGAATGTACTGTCCAAACATCCGGCAGTTTCCCTGGTTGCAGTAGTGGCAAGGCCGGACGAAAAATGGGGTGAAACCCCCTGTGCGTTTATCGAACTCAACCCGGGATATGAAAATACATCTGAAACTGAATTGATTGAATTCTGCAGAAAACATATGGCCGGCTTTAAAAGACCTAAAAAAATTGTTTTTTGTGAGCTGCCCAAAACAGCTACAGGTAAAGTTCAGAAATATACACTGAGAAAAAGAGCATCACAGCTGTAGGATCTCTCCTCCTTTCTCCGGAATGATGGAAAGTCATATGGTTTGTAAAAAAAACACCGACAGAATGCAGGAATGCATTGTTGTCATGTTTTCAACAGCATATTTTTTAAAACTTTGTAATGTAAAAAACGGAAGCAGATATATTATTTTTCATGCAGATCGTTTTCACTTGAAAGGCTGGACTGCAGCAGGCCCTGCACATATCCCAGACACTGTTTTATTCCATCCGGCTTCAATTCCAGTGTCATTGTCCTGCAGTAGCTGATCTCCCTTATTTTCTTAAATACCGGGATAAAATCGATGATCCCCTCCCCTGGCGGCAGATGGATGTCGTCAATGGGAGAATTCCCCCCGCGATTATCGTGCAGATGGATATGCCTGATCCGTTCAGGAAACATCTCCATTATGGCACAGGCATTATTTTTCCGGGTGAGCAGCTGGGCGTGGCCGATATCCAGCGTCAGATTCAAACCGGGAATGGCTTTCAGCACACCTTGCAGGTGACCGGCACTCTCACTTAAATTTTCAAGACAGATAGAGATACCGGCTTTATCTGCCTGCTCAACAACTTTATCAAGCAGACGGATTTTAAAAAGCACAGCATCTTTTTTCACATGGCGGCTGTCCAGCCAGCAGTGCAGGGTCAAAATTTTCATACCCAGCTCTGGCATCAGGGAAATGATGCGGAGCAACCGGGGAAGATAACGCTGTTCCAGCTGTATCTTGTCATTGGGATCCCCTTCCTGGGGACCATGACAGACATAATAGAGACCCAGTTTTTCTTTCAGAGCAGCATACCTCTCTTTCTGGATTAAAAAAAGATCCAGATCCCTGATCGAGATTTCAGCAAACCGAAGGTTAAGCTTATGGAGAGATGCGATATCTTCCGGACAGCGTGCCGTCCCTCCCAGATGAATAGTTTCAGATCTCATAGCTTTAATCATCCCTCTCCTTTGGTTTCAGATTTCAATCAAAGTGTTTCAGATGGATTGCAACCGTATTGAACAATTTCAAGTGTAATGAAACAAACAGAATTCATCCCCGACAGTAGGATGGAAGGCTCCTTTTTGTCAACTCAAACATATTATTATCTGGATATTCACCATACTAAATTTTTTATACCCGTTCCAGGCTGATTGCCTTACATCCGCTGAAATGGACATTGCTACAAACTCTAAGATTCCTTACACTGGCCACCAAAAACTCAGTCATGCTTCCCTCAAACAGTTTGGTGGCTTAACCGTTACAGAAATCAAGAGTTTGTACGCAAAGATCCATATGCGCCTGCAAGGCAATCAGCCTTCCACTGGAGTGTTCAACAGCTCCTCTCATACGCTTTTTACGTAGGTTAAAGGTTAGAGGTTTACCTTTTATCACTTTACTGCATCCTTTACATTTCTCGGTAGATTCAATCCGGGGAGCAATTATGCGTGCCACGGTATCTCTTATGAAATCGCAAAACATTGGATCGCGTACGGGAACAGGTTCTTTTTTGTCATCTTTTTTTATTTCTCTGCCGTAAAAACCAACAATACGCATAATGATACAGGAGTGTTTCTTCTTTTATCATTTTTTTGTTAACAAAGATATAAAGCCGACCTAAATCCACCGCCTAATTTTTTTACACCCCTTCTATCAATAATCGGGGGGA
>CAZWSL010000005.1:0-6246 GCA_964636495.1 uncultured Desulfobacula sp.
CTGTTGTCTCTCTGCCCCAGGAGCATTTTTTCACCCTGAATTCCAGAGTTGTCAAAGCCATTGATAACCCTGAAATAGTATGGTTCATTATCAGCTATTGTAATATAAGAGTGGCCGTTATATTCCACGACAAAAGACTGCAGCCCGTCCCTGTGAATATTCATACTGGTTACAAATATCTCTGGAAAACCGTTTTTATTGATATCAGCAATATCCAGTGAAGCAATCCTGTTTGAAGAAGCAAAATCAAGCTGCTTTACAACTGACAGTTTATTGCCTTCCAGCCTGTAGATATTGATCTCGCTGTCAGTGGCTGTCACCACCTCTACGACGCCGTCTTTATTCACATCACCTGCTGCCATGGCATTTATCTGGCCATTGAATTTAAGATGTGTATGAAATTTCCCTGCACGCTTCTGCTTGACACCAATCAGCCCGTTACCCTCTGCTACGCTATCCTGCTCAACTCTGTTTTCAGGTGAATTTACTGCTGCAGGTGCCTTGGTTTCTGGTGCAGCATATCGCTCAGTGGGAATATTACGGTTAAAGATCTTTAAATTTATATCTCCTGCAAAATTATTGATCATGGGGATCACATCACCCATATTGTCACTCTGCTTAAAAAAAGTGAGGACAGATTTTTTTTCTCCAAGATCAACCATACTGGTATCAAGGCTTACATTCTCTCCAATATTGGTAAGACTTCCAAACAGAACATAGTCAACTCCAAGACTCTCACCGATAACCCGTGCCTTACTCTCATTCAGCCTGCCAATGACATCACCGGAAGCACTCATATTTTTCATTGCCTGATCAATGGTTTGACGATCCAGAACCACTACTTTTCCAGGATCTGACAATCTGCTTGAGAGCATATCAAACAGACCATTCTGCAGAAAACCCAGATCTCCTGAAGAATTCATGGTAAAGGGAATAACAGCCACTTTTTTTGGCTCATCACACATTCCAGCTCCTGCTGCCAGTACCATAAAAACAAAAAAGCCGGCAACCAGGATATTTTTCATGATTTTATCAAATTTAAACATACGACTCCCTGATATAAAATTTTTATTTTTTATACATTAATTCATTATATCAAACAAGCTTTTTATATCTACCCGGATATTTCACCAAATGTCACATGACAGATCTCATCGTTATCAGCCTGACACACAACAGAGAGTGAAATGAATTAAAAATGATTACTTGGTTATTTCATATAAATTGAGTTTGTTTCAGCTGTTTCAAGGGAGTAAAGAGATGGGGTTGAGTACGTCAAAATCTACCACCTGGCATATTTATAATTTTTTAATATATTCTGATCTTTTGTGATAAGAATATTATTATTTAATGCTGCATGACTTACTATAATACGGTCAAAGGGATCACGTGTCCAGGATAAATCCAATGCTCCATTAACAATGGTATTAAAATTTTTATCACATATCCTAATACCTATCCTGTCTGATAAATCAGATATAATATCATTTGCCTTACATGTAATGCGCTCAATCTCAAGAAGATATTGGAGTTCCAGACGTACCATGGGACAAATATAGAGTTCATTTTCATTGATAAGTTTTTCAGATGTGCTGGTTATCTTTTTCAAGTCTCCTGCAAATAACCATACAACAACATGGGTATCAAGGTAAATCAAGGTTCACCTCTTTTTCCCAGCTTATATCTGCAATATCGTCCGGGTCGCCTTTAATGGCTTCAGGTCTTGAAATTAAATTTTGCAGTTTTTTACTCTTTTCAATGGGAATCAGCCTTAATTTTTTACCTTTTTTATTGATTTCAACTGGAATTCCAGTTGTTAACACTTCATCAAGTATTTTATATATGTTACTTCTCAGTTCGGTTGCTGTTATGGTCTTCATGACACTCTCCCTGTAAATGTACGTACGCTTTTTTATTAAGATACGTACATAATATATAAAATTAATTGAGGAATCAAGAAAAAAACCCTTGTGTTCACATGAAAAATCTATTCAACCGGTTCAATATATTTACAGCACTCTTTTAAAAAGCTTTTCAATCTCTTTTCTGGTGAGTGTTATGATAATGGGACGTCCATGGGGGCAGTGGCGGGAATTTTCACAATTTTCAAGTTGAGTGAGCAGATGCCTGATCTCTTTTAGGTCAAGGGTAAGATTGGCTCTTACAGATCCGTGGCATGCCATTGAAATGAGACATTTATCAAGCCATTTATCACTTGATAATTTATCTTTTTTTTTAAGACCGGTTTCAAGTATATCAAGGATGATCGGTTTAATCTCTTTTTCATCTATAATGGATGGAACAGACTTTACAACAAAGGTTGTATCTCCAAAAGGCTCTATCACTATTCCGACTGCTTGCAGGTCATCAAGGATTTCAATCAGCAGATCTGTCTCCCTGAAACTGAGTTCAATGATTTCAGGAGCTATAAGAGACTGACTTTGAACGTTAAGTGACTGATACCTTTTTTTCAGTTTTTCATACACAATGCGTTCATGGGCAGCATGCTGATCAATCAGCATTAACGTGTTCTGCAACTCTGCAATAATATATGTACCCAAGGCCTGACCAATAATTGTCAGAGAGGTGTTTTCATTAAAAAAATCCTTGTGCTGCAGAGAGTGATCTAAAGTTTCAACATCTCGTGTCCTGTCCTGGATAGAACCATCTCTCTTTTTTTCACACCGGCCGGAGCTTTGCTGAAGCTGCTCAGGAAGAAGCTGGTCTGGAGCCTGCTTTGTCAGGTTTGTGCTGAAATTTTCACAAGGATTCTGTCCGGTTCGATTATTTTCCGCAAGGTCATTACGATCGTGCTGCCACTTTGCTGCAGTCTGTTCAACTCTGTTTGAAAAATCAAGTTCACCCGGCCCCGGTACAGCCCGGTTTAATCCAGCTGTTTTATCACCATATTCAAATTTCTCTTCCGGAATCATCTCAATCTTTGAATATGCCCTAACATCCGCCTGTTTTTCTGATAAAGTATCCTCTATAATACTAGATACTTCCCGGTATACTTTACTGGCATTAAAAAATTTAATCTCTCTTTTTGAAGGGTGGACATTCACGTCAACCTGGTCAAAGGCAATATCAATAAAAAATACACCAAGGGGGAATCTGCCTTTCATTATTCTCTGTCTATATCCCTTGAAAACTGCCGAAACAATCCCCCGGTCGTAAACAAGACGACTGTTTACAAACAGAAAAATTTTTGACGAGGTGCTTCTTGTAACCATGGGATTGGAACATAGCCCGCGTATACGCATTGAATCGCTTTTAACATCAAATTTGTACAGCTTATCTGTGACATCTTTTCCAAGGACATTTACAGCTCTTGACAAAAGATCATCAGAGGATGAAAAATTTTTATAGAGTTTTTCATTTATAAACAGCCTGAACTGTATATGCGGATTCCCGAGCGCCATCCCTGAAATGGTATCAATTATGTGGCCTGTTTCAGTATGATCGGTTTTCAGAAACTTTTTTCTGGCAGGCGTATTAAAAAAAAGATTCCTGACTTCAACCATTGTTCCAACAGGTGAGCCAGTATCATAAACATCTTTAATTCTACCCCCTGCTATCTCTATTCCTGTTCCAACATCTGAATGTTCTGTTCTCGTTACAAGATTGAATTTTGATATGGATGCAATGGAAGGCAGGGCTTCACCGCGGAATCCCATTGTTGAGATGGAAAAAAGGTCCTCTTTTTTAAATATTTTACTTGTTGCATACCGCTCTATTGACAGCAGTGCATCATCCCTTGAAAGGCCTGAACCATTATCTGACACCCTGATTAATGATTTCCCGCCTTTTATGATTTCAACGGTGATATTTGTGGCTTCTGCATCTATTGAATTTTCAACAAGCTCTTTTACAACAGATGAAGGGCGCTGAACAACTTCTCCTGCCGCAATCTGGTTGGAGAGAATTTCAGGCAGAATTTTTATTTTTGTCATCTTTGACAAACCTTAACAGAAACTGACTGTCCTTTGGACTTAAATCAAATTGCAGGCTTGCTTCATCCACCAGCCGCATCAGTTCAGCCGGTTTTATGGCAGGATTTTCACCCCTTCTCTCTGATATGAATTTTACGGCTTTTTTCAACTGTTCCCCTTTGGGCTGCATATTCACCTCCCTGCTTTATTTCACGGGCTGCCATCTCTGGCTGCATATCTCATATTTCACATTTCACATCCAGATCAATTGTCTGCTCAAAGCTGTACCCTGCCTTCAGAAGTGTCATTTCATCAAATCTGTCAGCCATCATCTGAATCCCTATGGGAAGTCCTTTTGAGGAGTATCCCGCCGGGACAGAGAGTCCTGGAATTCCTGCCATATTGGCGGAAAGCGTAAAAATATCTGATAAATACATATTCAGAGGATCATCAATGTTTTCTCCTATTTTAAAGGCAGGTGAAGGAGCAACAGGAGAGAGAATAAAATCACAGGTTTTAAACGCTTTTGAGAAATCTTCCATGATCAATGTTCTCACCTGGGATGCCTTTCCGTAATAGGCATCATAATACCCTGCTGAAAGAGCAAAAGTTCCTATCATAATTCTCCTTTGAACTTCATCGCCAAACCCAGTGGATTTGGTTTTTTTGTACATTTCAATAAGATCTTCAGTTGACTTGTCCCTGAATCCGTATTTGACCCCGTCAAACCTTGCAAGATTGGAGCTTGCTTCACAGGGTGCAATGATATAGTATGCGGCTACAACATAATCTGTATGGGGTAGAGAAATCTCTTTTATTTTCACCCCAAGATCATTAAGCGTTTTTTTTGCTTCATTAAACACTTTTTCAACCTCTGGATCAATTCCATCAACAGAAAGGTATTCTTTTGGGATCCCTGCAGTCATTCCCTTTAATGCTGGTTTTTCAAACTGATCCAGAGCGCTGACAAAATCAGGCACATCTACATTTGCGCTGGTTGAATCCATTTTGTCATTCCCGCTTATCACATTAAGCAGAAGAGCTGCATCTTTAACATTTTTCGTTATAGGCCCTATCTGATCAAGAGAGGATCCGTATGAAACAAGGCCGAAACGGGATACTCTTCCATAGGTTGGTTTAAGACCGACAACTGAACAGTGGGAGGCTGGCTGACGGATGGAACCGCCGGTGTCGGTTCCAAGAGCGCCACAGCAGAATCCAGCTGCAACAGCAGCAGCAGATCCCCCGCTTGAACCACCTGGAATATACGCCTGGTTCCAGGGATTTCGTGTAATTTTATATGAAGAATTTTCAGTTGAAGATCCCATGGCAAATTCATCCAGATTGGTTTTGCCGATGATAACCGCACCCCTCTCTTTTAATTTTGAGACAACCGTTCCATCGTATTGAGGGATAAAATTATCCAGAATCCGGGAACCGCATGTTGTCTTCATTCCCCTTGTGCATAGAAGATCTTTTAACGCTATTGGAATGCCTGTCAGGTATGATATGTTCTTATCTGCAATTTTCTTATCAGCAATTTTCGCCTGCTCAAGGGCACCTTCCCTGTTAACAGTTATGTAAGCTCCTATCTTATCGTCAAATTTTTCAATGCGATCAAGCAGTGCTTCTGTCAGCTCAAAAGATGTAATCTGTTTTTCTACAAGTTTTTCTCCTGCTTCTGAAATACCAAGTTCATGCAACTGCATTTATTATTTTCCTTGTTAAAATTTTCTGCTGTGAAACCATTTATTATTCAATTGAGATAATTATTTAACCAGCCGTTATTTTTTTATACAACTCTTTACCCTATTTTACCACTCTCGGGACAACATAAAAATCTTCATCTTTATCAGGTGCGTTGGCAAGAGTCACATCAGGTCCTGGTGATTCCCGGAGTCTATCCTCTCTTAGCACATTATTCATAAAAGCTGCTCCTGAGGATGGTTTCACTCCCTCTACATCAACATCTTCCAGTTTATCAATATAGAGAAGAATCCTGCTCAACTGATCTGCCATTTTTTCTTTCTGCTGGTCATCAATTTCCAGCCTGGCAAGGTGAGCAATCGTCTCCACTTCATGTTTTGATATCTTCATTTTAACCCTATCTCTTTTCTGATTTAATAATGATTGAATTAATTTTAATTTTTTCCAGCTGTTTTTTGAACCTCCCGGCTTCATCCAGGCTGGCAAAAGGACCAGATCTGACTCTATGCCAGTATGCTCCATCTTTCTGCCCTTTGACCATGTATGAAGAGAATCCTTTTGCCTTGAGCGCATTTATCTGGACAACTGCATCTTTTACACGCTTATA
>CAZWSL010000005.1:6346-28782 GCA_964636495.1 uncultured Desulfobacula sp.
CCGAACTCTCTTGCTATTGTTTCAAGCCTTTTTTGAAATTGATGGGTATCAAAGTTTACAGGAGAATTTCCCCGCCCGACAATAATCCCTACAATAAACATCCATGCGGCAATAAATATATATACAGAATATTTTAAAATCCTCTTAAAGAATTTCATAAAATGCCTCTGTTACATTCTTTCCGGCGCAGTTACCCCTAAAAGTGTCAAACCGTTTCTAATTATCTTTTTTACAGCAAGCACAAGGCTCAATCGCGCTTTCACAAGTTTGATATCATCACTTAAGACCTTATGTCTGTTATAGTATCCGTGAAATGCCGAGGCAAGATTCATAAGATATGTAAAGATGATATGCGGATGCAGCGTCATTGCACTTTTTTCAACACTCTCCTTAAATGCATCCAGTATCTTGATGAGCTTGATCTCTTCAGGTGCCTTTAGAAGATCAAGATATTCTCCCTTGTTAAAATCAACACTGGATACCATATTTTCCTGTTTTGCTTTTAAAAGAATACCTGTAATTCTTGCATGGACATACTGGACATAATATACAGGATTTTCAGAATTTTTAAGTTTCGCAAGTTCAAGATCAAAGTCAAGCCCCGAGTCATAACTGCGGCTTAAAAACATAAATCTGGCAGCATCTTTGCCGACTTCATCAATAATATCCTTTAATGTTACAAACTCCCCTGCCCGGGTTGACATTTGATATGGTCTGCCGCCCTTTAACAGATTTACAAGTTGAACCAGTATGACGTTAAACTGCTCTTTTTTCCTGCCTGATGCAGCTATACAAGCTTCAAGTCTTTTAATATAGCCATGGTGATCAGCACCCCATACATCAATAACCCTGTCAAATCCCCGCTCATACTTCTCTTTATGGTAGGCAATATCAGATGCAAAATATGTTGTCAGACCGCTGCTTCGTACAACAACTCTGTTTTTTTCATCGCCAAAATCACTGGTACGAAACCACAGAGCCCCGTCTTCTTCATAAATCAGATCCCTTGATTTAAACTCATCAATGGCTTTTTCCACCCTTTTGGAATCATACAGGCTCTGTTCAGAAAACCAGTTGTCAAACCGGATACCAAAATTTGACAAATCTTCTTTAATTTCATTAAGAATTTTATCAGCAGCAAACTTTGCGCAGAAGGACACTGCCTCTGCCTCTTTTGTTTCAATGAAATCCATTCCCTTTTCTGTAAGGATTTGCCTGGCAATCTCTTTTATATATGAGCCTTTATAGCAGTCATCAGGAAAATCAATCACTTTCCCGGTTTCCTGCAGAAGCCTGAGCCAGACAGAAGTTCCAAGGGTTTTTATCTGTCTGCCTGAATCATTAATATAATACTCTTTTTTTACATCAAATCCTGCAAAAGAGAGAATATTACCCACAGAATCACCAACAGCTGCTCCCCTGCCGTGGCCAACATGCAAAGGACCGGTTGGATTGGCGCTTACAAATTCAACCTGCACTTTTTCATTCCTGCCTATATCTGAAGAACCGGCAAGTTCATCAAGCTCAAGAATATGATCAATTACCGGATACCATGCTTTATTGGAGAGAAAAAAATTAATAAATCCTGGACCTGCTATCTCAACTTTGTCAATCAGATCATTTTTTTCAATACCTTCCACAAGATTCTGGGCTATAAGCCGTGGTGACATCTTTTGAATTGAAGCGCTTACCATTGCAAAATTTGTGGAAAAATCCCCATGTGACTGATGTTTTGTCTCTTCAATCTGAACTTCTGGAATTTGATGCAGTGGCAGCATCCCTTTTTCAAATGCTTTTTTTGCAGCATCAATCACAATATTCTTAATGGTATATTTCATTACAGGCTCTAATTTTCATGTTCAGAAGTGTCTTCAGGGGTAAACCGGGGAGTATCATCATCAGAATCAATCTCCTTTATCTCATCCTCTTTTGTATCTCCATCTTCCTCAAGAATTTTATCAAGTTCCACATCTGTATCATCTATCTCGAACTGATCTTCATCTGGAAAGGATTCAACGTCATTATACTCTATTACAATTTTTTCCTGGGTATCATCTTTCAAAAACCCTGCTGTATTTTCAAAAAGCTTGAAACAGCAGTCAGATGTGGGGAAAAAACTTTTTTTCCTCAATGCCTGGGTAAAACTCTGATAACCAATCTGGGAAGCTTCAATAATCGTATCAAGATCATACTCTTCTTCAAGAAGGGGAATAACAACCCCCGGGTCAACCTCACTCAACTCAAGAACAGTCAACATGTTCTTTTTAACATTTTTATCAAACCGTATTTTATGTCTCATTCAACATCTCCTGAAAATAATAATTCTAAAACTCGTTAATATAACTCAGTATTTAAGTTTATGTCAATAAATAAGATAATTATTTTTATAATGGAAAGTTAGGTGTTGACCTGTTTTAGACAAAATGATATAAGATTCGAGTCAATTTCGGAGGAGTGGCCGAGTGGCTGAAGGCGGCGGTCTTGAAAACCGTTAAGTGTCAAAGCTTCGTGGGTTCGAATCCTACCTCCTCCGCCAGCAAAACAGACTGTGGAGAAATGGCCGAGTGGCTGAAGGCGCTCGCCTGCTAAGCGAGTATGGGCGTTATAGTCCATCGAGAGTTCGAATCTCTCTTTCTCCGCCAGCAACAGACACCCCGGGGATTTTAAGCAATTGCTTTCAATTCCTTTTTTTTGAATCAAGAAAAATCTTAAACATGTGGCCGGCTCCAAGTTACCGGCACGTCAAGTTTTCTGACTGCAGTACAATTTTCCTGACACCCATGGTTTACAGCGCATCCCACCCACCATTGGCCAGAATGTATTTCCGCCCCGCTTTTAACGCACTCTGTACACGTATTAACTTTTTATGCTTTTCAGATTTCAGCACCATATTCCTGAAACACCTTTTTGCTTTCTCTATCCTGCCTGCCATCATGACCTCCATCTCTTCTGCCACATCTGTCGGAGTCAACCTGCTTCCGTAATGAGGCGTCAACATGCCAAATATCAGAAGATTGAACATATCCGGATCAATTTTTTTTAAATTTACAAACCCTCTTTTAAACATGCCGCCTGGAATGATACTGTCGTTCTGCCAGGGTAACAGATAGTTAAAAAGTGCAGATGCAAATCTTGCATAGTCATAATAGGCAGAACAATCACCTCCTCGTAAAAAAATAGGATGTATATCTCCGATATAAGTAACTGCTTCACAGTTTTTTTCTGTCGGCCAGGCAGCACTCTCTTTCCATCTTCCCCGAATCTGTGGCATGACGAACTCAGCCCATGTCATACCCAGCCCATAGATGTCAATGGATTCATTTGATACACCTGGTGCACCCCTGCAGAAATATTCCATTGGCCAGTATGTGGGAGTGCCTGATATGGCATCCGCCCCCCCCGCTTTGACGATTTTTATTTCCCTGCAAGCTCCAAAGTCACCCAGAAACACCCCTTTCTCATTGTAAAATATATTATCCGGTTTTACATCATTATGAATCAACTCCGCTTTATTGCAATTCACCAAATCCTTTGCAATCTTATATACCAAATATCGTCCAATTAATTTTTTACTTCCCTTGCTCTCACCCGGCATGCCAATAACCTGAGAGATATCTCCTTCCATGGACTGCATCACGCCGTATATTTTCCCACTGCCTCCCCCTTCTATTTTCTGCTTTATTCTCAGTCCGGATCTGGCATTTTTCATGTTTTTAATTTCTTGGGCAATATCACCTCTTTTGCTTATTGATGTTTTGGATTTATCAGTCAACTTCCCTTTTTCAAGTCCATATGATCTGTATACCGGACCGATTTTTTCTATTGTCCTGAACACTTTCACTCCTACAAGCGTGGCAGGACCTCTCATGGCCATTCCATACCTGAATTTACCGTATCCTCCCTGTCCCCTGGTACGGGTAACAATATAACATCCAGCTGGAAACGATTTCTTATCCCCTATTATCGCAAATGCGAATCCACTGAACTCTTTGCCGATAAGAGCACTTTTATATTGTCTCTTATCGGTCCTGGTGATCATTTTTTTTAACTGCTCTGCCCACACTCTGTTAAATACCGGCTTCTCAATCCTTGACAATCTCCATTTCAGCTCACTTGAATCTTGCTGCTGGGAAGTGATCTCTACAGCCCTGCTCTTCAGTTTAGCTCCTGTCATATGAACCGTTAATATCTTATAGCGATCGTTCAGTATTCCTTTCTCACCTCCCTCCGCCTTTTTTTTTAACTCCTGCCTCATCCACCTGTCGTTTTTTCCAGAGAAGCCCGTTTCAATCTCATATATACCCACTACTCCGGTATGCATTTTTTCATTCCATAACAGTCTGATCCAGAACTCCCCGTGATCGACAGTATCCTGATAAGATACCATGATTACGGTACAATACCCTCTCCCCTCACTAACCACATGATACTCAATACCATTATCAATAAGATTATACATTTTAACCTCCATGTTTTTTCAGGAGTATGAAAGCGTCATTCTGCAGAAGCATTATCAAGGTTTTTTTGCTGTATGGCCCCTACTTTGTTTCATATTGCACCTCTCCCTGCCGGTAACTCTTTTCAAATGCCAGGACAATACCGTTTTCATGCCATCCGGCTCCTAAATACTTTCCATCCCTGGTGACACTGCCAAAGAATATATTTTCAGGAATTTTAAAGGAGTGGGCCCTGTAGTGATGTTTGACTGCCTTATAATAATCTGTCCAGATAGGGGCAGCTGTTTTTCCACCGGTTCCCTGTTCCCCCATGGAATCACCATTGTCAAAGCCCACGTAAACCCCTGTCAAAAGATCAGGGGTAAATCCTATAAACCAGGCATCACGCATATTGTTACTGGTTCCTGTCTTTCCGGCTACAGGAAGATTTGAAATTCTTGCGCGCCAGCCTGTACCACTCTGAACGCTCTGTTTCAGCAGATGAAGAATGATGTAGGCATTCTGGGGAGACATTGCCTCTTCAATCTGCGGGGGATTATCAAGGAGCAGTTCAAAGTTGCGATCATAGACAGATAAAACCACTCTTGGCTCCACATGGGTTCCCCCTCTGGGAAAGCTTGAATAGGCCCGGACCAGTTCCATAAGATTTGTTTCAGCAGCTCCCAGGCTTATGGACGGGACAGGCGGGAGGTGTGACTCAATACCCATCCTGCGTGCCTGCAGGATAACCTCTTCAATACCGACCTGCTGGGCCAGACGGGCCGTCACCACATTTAAAGATTTGGTCATTGCCGTACTGAGGAGAGTGGGCCCCTGGTAAGTTTCAGAGAAATTCATCGGCATCCATGGTTCTTCACGGTTTGACATCCCTATTAAAAGCGGCATGTCCATTATCATTGATGCAGCTGTATAACCACTGGCCAGTGCAGCTGAAAACACCACTGGCTTAAAAAGTGATCCCGGCTGCCGAAAGGCCTGGGTAGCCCGGTTAAACTTGCTGTATCTATAATTGTACCCGCCAACAAGTGCCTTCACCTCTCCTGTCTGGACAGCCATTGAAAAAAGGGCTCCCTCTATTTCCGGCATGGGTGTGAGCATGAGTTCAAGATCTGATTGGGAAACTTTTACAATTTTTGCATAAACCACATCTCCTGGCATCAGCACCTTTTCAACTCTGATCGGATTTTCAGATTCATTGCTGTCAGGCAGGGGATAGTCCGGGTTACGGTTCCATTTACCCTGGATTTTTCTAATGGTTCCTCTATACTCCCCCACCTTGACAGAGGCATTCATTCCTTTGCACTCCACCACTACCGCCTTTACCCACTCTCCCGGTTTAAACCGGAACAGCGGGGATTTTTTTTCTTCAAAGGCTGAATCAGATGATTCTCTCTCCTGCAGGCTGATCTGACCGAGAGGCAGAATATTTTTCCGTTTCAGTGCAAACTGTTCCAGTCTCTTTGAAAGCGCTTTTTCAGCCGCTGCCTGATGAGTGCGGTCAAAAGCAGTATAAATATTGAAACCGCCTTTATAAAGAGCTTCCTCCCCATAATAGGGCAGATATATTCCCCTGGCATTCAATGCCTCCCTGCTCAGATGCTTAATCAGCCAGCGCCGGACCTCGGCCAGATAATAAGCTCCATGCTGCCAGGAGGGATCGCTCATGCGCCGGTACGTCAGCTCCTCTGCCAGAGCCTGCTGATATTGATCCCCTGTGATAAGATTCTCTGCAAGCATGCGATTCAGGACATAGTACTGCCGTTTTTTTGCTCTGTTCGGTGCTTTATGGGGATTTAATCTTGAAGGTGCTTTAGGCAGTCCGGCAAGTAAAGCCGCTTCTGCCAGGGAGAGTGAAACAGCATGTTTATTAAAATAAATTCTGGCTGCAGCCTCCACTCCATAAGCACCGGAACCCATATAAATTTCATTCAGGTAGATGGTCAGGATCTGCTCTTTTGTCAGTATATTTTCAATCTGGCAGGCCAGGATTGCCTCTTTTATCTTTCGCTCATATCTTTTACTGTCAGACAGCAGAACATTTTTTACCACCTGCTGGGTTATGGTTGAACCGCCCTGTCCCACTGAATCTGTTTCAACATTGTATGATAAAGCCCTGAAAACAGCCCGGGGATCCACTCCGTCATGGATATAAAACGCACTGTCCTCGGCTGCTATAAATGCATTTTTCACATGATCCGGCAGATTTCCGGAATCAATGAAAAAACGGTTCTCCCTGAAGAAATAAGCCAGCACACTGCCATCTTTTGCATAGATTGTTGTTGTCAGAGGCGGCTGGTAGTTAATCAATCTATCAAGAGAAAGCCGGGGATAAAGCAGTGGAGATACAGCCGGTTCTGCGGCATGCAGCAATTCCGGAAGAGCTGCCAAAAGACAGCAGCCGAAAAAAATATTGATAAAAATCTGTCTAAGCATTGGTAAAGCGGTAGGAGACCATATCCAGCAGATCAGAGACCCTGCGCAGATTCATGATTTGAGATATATTCACGGGTTGATTCAGCTGCAGTGTAAAGATGAGCTGTCCTGGATATTCAAAAAAATTTTTCAAAACTGAGAGTGCTTCAATGGAGTCACTATTGTTCTTTTTTCTGGCTGTATCAAAAGCCAGGTGAACAGCTTGTTCCATAAATTCCCTTAGTTTATAAAGTTTTTCTGAATAACTTTCTGCAAAAGTCTTCAGCAGTGCCTTATCCTCATATTTTAAATCCACGGCCTGGATCTGCAGAGTTTCAAGTTCCATACCGAGAATTTTTTCCGGATAAAACTGATTCAACACAAGTTTAAGCTGCAGTCTCCCCCAATACGCATTATTTAATATCAATTTTTTTATATCAAGATAATGTTTTAAGGGATCGAAAAAAAACTCCAGCTGCAGGGACATTTTTCTCGTGTAAAGATTGAAAAAATTGAATTCTTCTGATGTATTGACTCTATAGCCTGGAATGTGATGAAACTGGATACCATCCATTTTAAAAGTCATGTAATCGGAATTCATGGGAAATTTAAACGTGTTGTCCAGAAAAATCCGGTCAACTCCGATACGATACCCTGAAGCTGTCCTTATCTCAGCCTGGTGCAGGACAATATCCAGATGTAAAAGCCTTGTTTCAAGAGACTGCCAGCTGATATCTGCCCCATGGATATTTTCTCCAGCTTCTTTTTTAAGCCGGGTGTCAATATATGCAGTCAGGTATTGCTCTGACACCATAATGCAGATGCAGGCCAGTAGGGTGACAGCCAGAAACAGATTTAATTTGGATAGTATTGAACGCATTTGCCTCTCAATATTAAGTTAAGAAATTCCTTTTTGTCAAGAAAAGTATCATAACCTCCTGATTGAATTCAAGAAGCAGCGCATAAACTGAAAGAGAGACAGCCGTTAATGCACTTGACAGAACCTGTCAAATTATATATAAATTCGACACTTTAATAAAATAAACAGGAGCAGTCAAAATGATTCAACCGATTAAAAACATCCTCTTTGCATCTGATCTTTCCGTTGAAATGAAATGGGTATTTCAGAAAGCAGCAACACTGGCTGCCTGCCAGTCAGCAAAAATTATCATTCTCCATGTGATGGAGGAAAAATCATACGCTGATACACAGAGATTGATGGCTCTAAGCGGAAAGCTGCACAACAATGTAAAATCTGAAAAAAAAGAAAGCGCCCGTAAATCCCTTATCGGTAAAAATATTGAAGCGCTCAAAATTCGCCAGGCTATAGGTGCTTTTTTTGGAAACAGTGATACCATAGATAATGCTTCTGATGATGACTCTTTGATTAAGAAAATAATTGTTTCAGAAGGACGTTCAATTGCCGATGAAATCACCTCAACTGTTATCGATGAAAAATGCGGCATGATTGTAATGGGAATAAAACGTCATGGACTTCTTGCAGAAGCCATGGGGACCCATGTGGTCAGAAAGATTCTAAGGCGTTCTCCTGTTCCGGTTCTTACGGTTCCAGTCAAAGATGACGACGATTAACCTGAACTGACTGTCAGCCTTCTCTTTATGGTACAACTGCTGCAGTCTGGTTTTGACAGACTGTTTCAACAGAGCTGTTTCCAGATCTTCTGGCTTATTTCTCTATCCATGACATCGAATCAGATGATCAATCAACAGAGGAGTACAATGAAACAGGTCAGGTTTGTATACTCTTTCAGAGGGTTTGTGCAGGTCTTTTCCCCATGGCCCCAGATTGATGCAGTCCATGGAAATATTTTTAATCTGATCAAAGGGAATATCGTAGATTTCAGGCCATCCCATCATGTTGCACATGGGTATGTTAATGCTGGAACAGCGGATATAGCTTAAATCAGATATCCCGTTAAAATAAGATTTACTGTCATACTTCTGATTCCATTTATCAAGGGCAAATGACTCCACCATCTTATGCAGTTTTTCTGGTGACCGGTTGGTGACACCTGGATAGTATGGCGGACAGAATCCCACAATCACCACAGGATGCTGCAGGTTTATCGAATCAAGGTGCCGTGCCATGGTTTCTTCAAAATTTTCCGGATTATCCGACCCTTTGAACTGTGATACTGCCTTTAGCTGACCATAGGTCATAACTTCAGGGCGCCACTTAAATTCACTCCCTGAGCGACTGCTCTCTGCAGAGAATATCTGCCTTTTTCTATTCACCTTTTTAATATAATTGCCCAGTTCTTCCCTGCACAGGTTAACCATCCACTCCAGCACCTTGTCAGGCCCGGTCTGAAAACTGAGCACATTGAGTATCCCGTAGCAGCTGCCGGGAAATGAGATATCATACTGCTTTTTGACATCTCTTAAGTACACCCAGGTCGGGGGAACACTCACTTCGTTTGCGATATAATCTGTAATCTCCTCTGAGAGATCACTCCTGGCGGCAATTTCTGCCATGATCCCAGTGGGATTAATACCCTCCAGCACTTCTCCAGCATGGGCCATCACACCCTTTACATAGACAAACAGGTTGAGTTTTGCAATGGATCCCTGATAGATGACACCATCTTCAGGATGCAGGCGCTGATGCGGTTCGGAATTTACAGCAAGGCAAAAATCCAGGCCATGAAGCGCCTTAAGATGATTCAGCAGAAAAACAGCCTCCCGCATGCCCGATGAAAGGGTTTCTTCATCCGGAAGTGCCAGAAGAATGATTGAGGGCATAAGGGCAAGCTCTTCCCTGGTATAACCTGCGTATGTTTCAAACAGGGCAAACTGGATGGCCGCGCCTCCTTTCATATCTGCAGCCCCCCTTCCAAAAAGCCAGTCACCTGATTTCAGATCACTGCAAGCCTCTTCATCCAGCAGAGTGTCATCGGACCGGAATGCTTTTTCAAGGGCAGGCAGATCAAGGGAAATATCCTTATAAGATCCATAATTATCACTGGTCACAACGTCACAGTGATGCATCAGGACAATAGTTTTTACAGATCCTCCACGGATCATTGCCCAGTTCACCCGGCGTTTGAGCACATCATTTTCAATACCCCAGGTGCCAAAATGATCTGGATTTTGAATAAAATAGGGACGCTTTTCAACCCGGGTTTTGAAAAAACTCTCCACCAGGGTTTCACCAGGAGAGTTTGTAAAGCTGGGAATCCTGCAGTATTCAACAAGAATTTCAAAAATTTTTTTTTCAAGATATCTATTATCTCTAATAGAGGGCTGTCGTGACAATTTACAATTCCTTTTTAAAAACAGATTATTTCAGGCACCATCTTTTCAGATTATCCATTTCATGGATTCTCACAGTGAGAGATCAAAGCAGTGATCTGAAAAAAGAGTTGTTCCGCCGATCCCTGTACCGCCATCACTGGTTGTAATCCTGACCATTGTTAACGTTTCATACAGTTCTCCCATGTCTGAAGCACATCAAAGGCGTTCAATCCTGGGGCCGACAACAAATAGAGATGCAGATACGATTTCAAGTGGATCCAGGCATCCTCACTTTTAAAATTTTTCAGTTCAGTGGCAGGCGTTTGAAACAACCTGGTTTATCTGGATTAAAAAAATGATCTATCGGACCATTATCAATATAGTGTTTATGCCATCTTTTTAAAGCCACAGGATCGAGTTCCACCCCTAATCCGGCTCCCTCGGGTACTGTGACCACATTATCTGTCTGCCGGAACGGACCTCCTTTGATCACATCTGCTATCTGCCATCTGAAAAGAGACTGGCTTGGTTCGTAAAGCCACGGCATGGCAGCGGTCACATGTAAATATGCTGCTGTACAGATACCGGCATCTCCACTGTAACACCAGAAACCCACCCCCATTGCCTCGCATGCACCGATAAAACGGATGGCCCGGTTTATCCCTCCCAGCACTGCAAAATTGACTACAATATTATCAGGCACACCCAGCGCAACTGCTCTGCGTATATCTGGAACATGGGTTGAAAATGGTATGCTTGAGTGCTGGCGCAGTTTAACCATTTCTTCAAAAGTAGCAACAGGGTCTTCATAATTCTGAATATTATACTGTTCTATCTCCCGCAGAATTCTGCGGGCTGTTGACAGAGACCACTGCATGTTGGAATCCAGCCTGATAATGGCTTCAGGACCAAGGGCATGCCGCAGGGCCTTTACGGTGTCGATTTCCAACTGGGGATCTCCCTGAATCAATTTGCCTTCAAAAACAGTAGAGCCGTGTGTCTCTTTCATCTTAACACAGTAGTCTGCCACAGCTTCAGGATCCATTTCACCGCCGGCATTGTTTTGTAGAACTCTGTAGCCAAAATATTCTGAAAATGGAATCTCTTTTCTTACGGCACCTCCCAGCAGCTGGTACAGAGGCTGATTCCAAGCTTTGCCCCTGATATCCCACAAAGCGATTTCCAAACTGCCAAAAGCGGTAACAGCAGCACTGTCATCTGTATTCTGGACAATCTGCCAGGGAGGCACACAGACATTTTCAGCACCGGCTATATCCAGGGGATCTCTGTTAATCAATCTTTTTGAAAGCTCCTGTACAGCCTGTGCCAGATGCGCAGAAGGAGCTTCGCCCAGGCCGGTCACGCCTTCATTTGTCTTTATTTCAATAATGGCTTTGGACGTACCCGGATAATATCCCCCAGTCCATAACATAGGTGCTTCCAAAGGAATATTAACCGGTGTAACTATAACTTCTGTAATTTTCATAGTCATCCTCTCTAACCGCCACAGAGCGGGTTTAATCTGTTTTTTACCTGTCCGTACCTCACCCGATTAAAGACGGTTATAAAACAATTTCAATTTAAATCACTTCCTGCTGATGCAGTGGTTGACCCTTCAACAGATGCAGGCCTGTCTGCATTCATTCCGGGACAGAATTTCAGCTGTTATTTTCAGCTCCTTCTGATTCTTTGTCAAGGGTTTAAGTTTTACATGCATCTTTTCCTTTTATCCTGTATAAGCGAAAAAAATGCCAGATATCTATTATAGAAATTTTTTTTTAGTGATTTGATATTAATATATTTTTTAAAATTCAATGATAGAAATCAACAACAGAAAATTAAAAATGTTAACTGGTTTTAAAAAAACTTAAAAATTTTTTAAAAATTATAAAAAAATTTTACACCGTTCCATCTGAAGCAGACATTTTATGGGAAATCAGATCAATTTTACATTGATAAAAACAGATATATTTTATGCTGTCATACATCTGCTGAATGTTATCACTTCTAAATTATCTTACTAAATTATTTTATGTTACAGCCGTTTGCAGAAAAAAATTATTTTTTTGCCTGAACCTCACTGGTATAATAAAAACACTTTGCCATATATCGGGAATGAGTGGTACATTTTTAGCAATTACTGTTCACAGACAATTTAGACAGTCAGGCACACACTTAAAAAACAGTGGATATATTCAGATAATAGCGTGTGAGTTTACTTTAATTTTAAACTGCTGCTGATTTTCAGCACAGCAGACAACATATAATCCAGGGCCATAAACATTAAATAAAAAGGAAACAATATGACAGATCAATTGCTTTATCTAAACCGTAAAGATGTTTCAGATACGGGACTCTCCATGACAGACATTATTGATGCAGTGGAAAAAGGATTTGAAGAGATGGGAAACAATAATGTTGAAATGCCGCCCAAACCCGGCATCCATCCTGGAAATGATGATAATTTCATCCATGCAATGCCGGCTTATATACCTTCCATGAACTCTGCAGGGATGAAATGGGTAAGCGGATATCCCGGCAATCCGGAAAAAGGGCTGCCCTATATTAACGGCCTTCTTATCTATAATGATGTCGGAACCGGCATTCCTCTGGCAGTAATGGACTGTACCTGGATAACTGCCATGAGAACTGCAGCGGCATCGGCAGTATCTGCAAAATACCTTGCCCGGAAAGAGTCTTCCACTCTGGGGATACTGGCCTGCGGAGTTCAGGGCCATACCCATCTGAGTGCCATGAGTGTTCTCTTTAATCTGGAAAAAGTATTGCTTTTTGATACGGTAGCAGAACAAGCCGAATCACTTGCTGAATACGGGAAAAAAGAGTTCAACCTTGATGTTGATATTGTTAAGGATCCTAAAATGGCAGTCACTGGATGTGATATTGTGGTAACATCCGGTCCTATCTTACAACAGCCCCATGAAACAATCAAAAAAGGCTGGGTTGAACAGGGGACATTTGTGTCATGTGTTGATTTTGACTCCTACTTTTCAAGAAACGCCCTGGCAGAAGCGGATAAATGGACAACTGACAATCTTGATCAATACAATCACTATAAAAATGATGTTGGATTTTTTAAAGCGTGTCCCGATATTTATGCAGAGCTGGGTGAACTTGTCACAGGAAAAAAAGCAGGCAGACAGAACGATCAGGAGATTACCTTTGCAGCCAACCTCGGGCTTGCCATGGAAGATATGGCAGTCTGTCCGCTGATTTACAATCTGGCTAAAGAGAAAAATATCGGCACCTGGCTGTCTCTCTGACCGCTTTGCTGACCACCCATTCAGCTCTTATTGACTTGGGAAAAAAATGTTGTTACACCAGTTGTCATGAACAGTAAAAAAAAGAGTATCCAGCAGTTTTTTCCCAACCTGGATCTGAAGCGGTTTTCAATACTGCCGGTTCTGGAAAATTTCTTCGGCGGCATTATTGTAACGGATCAATATGGCCGGGTACTCTTTGTAAATGATGAACAGGCCCGTATTGACGATATGTCTGCAGCAGATCTTCTTGGAAGAAAAGTCACTCAGATCTATCACGTCGATGATGGGATGAGCCCTACCATGAAATGTATTCACAAAGGCAGTCCTGTTAAAGGATTTGCCTGTTTTTATCGTACCTGTACGGGAAAAATGGTGAATTCCATCCATAATGTATTCCCGCTGTTTGAAGGCAGTCATCTCATTGGCACGATCTGTTTTATCCAGGATTTCTCTATTATTGAACAACAGTTTGATGCTGTCTTCAAGCCTGAAAAAAGGATCGATCTTCAGAAAAACCTTAAGCGGACGCCATTAAAACCGGTGCAGCAGAAATCAAATGGCACCAGATTTCAGTTTGAGGATATTATAGGAGAATCCAGAGAATTAATAGAGTCGGTTGATATTGCCAAACTTGCTGCCAGATCCATCTCTCCTATATTGATATTTGGTGAAACAGGGACGGGTAAAGAGCTGATAGCCCAGTCTGTACATAATAACAGCCCGAGAAATCAAAAAAAATATATGGCTATCAATTGTGCTGCTATACCTGAAAGCCTGCTGGAAGGTATTCTGTTCGGAACGGCAAAGGGTGCTTTTACAGGCGCTGTCAATAAAGAGGGTCTTTTTGAAAAAGCCAACGGCGGCACCCTTTTTTTAGATGAAATAAACTGCATGAGTGAAGGTCTCCAGGCAAAACTGCTTCGATTTTTACAGGAGAGAAAAGTAAGACGGGTAGGATCATGCAATGAGATCGATATTGATCTGAAAATTATCAGCTCAATGAACCAGCATCCCCAGATTGCTGTTTCAGACGGCAGTCTGAGACCTGATCTCTTTTATCGGCTGGCAGTTGTATTTATCCAGATTCCTCCCTTAAGAGACCGGCTGGATGACCTATCTTTACTGGTTCCCCACTTTATCCATAAAATAAATAAAGTAATGGACAAACAGGTAAAACAGGTTTCAGACAGTGTGATGGCTTTGTTCAAGACACATCACTGGCCGGGAAATGTCAGGGAGCTCGAGCATGTACTTGAAGGTGCAATGAATCTGGTGGAAAATGAAGGCCATATACAATCCATACACCTGAAATCCCATATGGCCTTTTTTAAAACCCGACACTCATCTGACACGTATAAAGAGGTTTTTGGCAATAATTCTGAAGGGGCTGTATTAAGCAGACAGGAAGCAAGAATGTCGCTTCCTGAGAACAGCCGACAGAATGAAATCCAGTTAATTAAAAACGCTCTGAAAAAGACAGCAGGCCAACAGTCAACTGCATCCCGCATCCTTGGAATCTCTCCACAGCTTTTAAACTATAAAATGAAAAAATACCGGATGAATATAAAAGATTTTCAGATCAACTATCCATAATACTGCCCGTATTTAACACCAGGATGCCTGCATCCTGTCCAGCTCTTTTTTAACATCTTCCGGCAGTGGTTTCGGCCGATGTTTCATTTTTTCAATGGTCAGTTCCTGAAGACGCTGCTCAAAGCGTTTTTTCCCTCTTTTTTCCCATGTATCATAAATAGTGCGGTCAAAAAGCTCAGAGTATCGAATATCTTTAAAATGAGCCATGGTATGTGTCTCCTGAACATAATTACCAGCAGGCCCCACACTGTTTATCAGATCCAGTGCAAGATGTTCATCAGTGACAGGTATACCACGCATGAAGTGTTCCACTGCATCAACTATTTCATTGACAAGCACCATATATTCAGGAGAGGCTAAAGATCCATGATCCATCCAGCTGCCGCAATCATGCACCAGGCCTGATCCAATGGTTGCAGCAGTCAGGCACTGAAACGCTGCTTCTGCACCTGCCTGGGCATCACAGAATTTAGCATCTGTTGCACCGGCCGTACCAAAAAATGGAAGCTGATAATGCTGGGCCATCTGGGCCAGAGCCCCTGTCATTAAGGACATTTCACACGCTCCATAAGAGAATACTGTTGTTCTCATATCCATGACCGTAGTAAACGCACCTGCAATAAATGGAGCACCCGGATTTGCCAATTGATGAAACACCAGACCACTCAATGTCTCTGCATTTCCCTGTACCACCGCACCGGCCAGCGTTACAGGTGCTGTACCACCTGTCTGGGGAGCCGGAGAGTTGATGAGCGGAATATTGTTCTCAGCGCAGTAGATTATTTTATCCACAGCGGGTTCATAATAAGCCAGTGGAGAAATAGGCTCTGAATAATGAAGCAGAAAAGGCGCTTTTTCAAAATTTTCGCGTCCGCCGCAGAGCAGCAGAGCCATTTCAAAAATATCCTGGCTGTTAGCCCGGTCCTTGCTGCAGAAAGCAACCGGTTTTTCACAATACTCCATGGCATACCGTGCAATAACCCTGTCAGCAATATCCGGCGGAACATCATCAGCCATTCCAATGAACATGCTCCAGTGCAGGTGGGGCAGCGCATCACACAAGGCAGCGGTCACTTTTACATTATCACTGACAAACCGGCTCCGCACATGGGTTTCGGGATCCATATAATCCACACAGTCAAGACTGGGTCCAAAATAGGTCTTATCCCTCTCCAGAGCAATCGTACGTTTTCCAGTACGAGTTCCGAGGACCACCCGGTGAGGTACTTTTCTAAGTGCATCCTCTACCATCCAGGATGGCATTCGCACGCGGTTACCATCAACTCTTGCCCCATGACCGGAAAGCAGTTCAAGAGCCTTTTCATGCGGAATATCCACCCCTGTCCGTTCCAGAACATCCAGTGTGGCACAATGAATCTGATCAATCTGATCCGGATTGATTACCTGAAGCCGCGGTTTAAAATAGAGTTCATCTGTTTTCATACTCATAATCAATTCTCCTTTAGCCGTCATTTATATATCTATCTTTATAACTGCATATTTTTATCAGCAGTTTACAGGTCAAAAACAATTCAATAGATCAAACGTATATGACCATTGTTAAAAATGCAATAGATGTACCACTGGATACTTTTATACAATTTAAATCGTATTGGAAATACCCGGATGATGTGAGAAAGCTTGACAAACAAATGAAACAGCTTGACAAAACGTGTTCAGGCATCTTATTAGCATTCATTGATGGAGAGTGCCATAATCGTTATCCGGTATTAACAATAAAAATGCACCGGCAGTGATAAAACAACATGTTAACAACTTGTTTTTTTCATATATAAAAAAGAGGAGACCAGATTGAACATAGTTTCACTGCGGCATAAGCTCCTCTCTTTTCCCAATCTTATCCTGCTGCTGACATGGATGCTTTATGCACTCTACTATACCTGCCGCTTCAACTACTCACCTGTTATCCCCCTTATTAAAACAGACCTGGATATTTCAAATACCCATACCGGATGGATAATGTCCAGCTTCTTTATCAGCTACACTCTTTTCCAGATTCCCTCCGGGATACTCGGAGACCGGTTTGGCCCCCGCCGGATACTTACACTGGGTGGAATCATAACCATTGCCGGAAATCTCATCATCAGCCAGGGAACGACTCTGACAGCTTTACTGGCCGGACAGATGATTAACGGGCTGGGACAATCTCTGGGCTGGAATTCAGGCGTGAAGATGATCGTCACCTGGTTTCCCCGTAAAAACCGGGCAACTGCTCTTGGACTGTTTATCACCTGCGTGACCATTGGAAGCAGCTTTGGATTCCGCCTGTCAGGTTTTTTAGGTACCCACTGGGGATGGCAGAGTGCTTTTATGATTCCCCCTGTCATGCTGGGATTGATTTTATTGATTTTCTGGTTTACTGCAAGGGACACACCGAAAGAAAAAGGATTTCAGGATTTTAATGATGAAATCTATATTGAGAGTTTAGTTAAAGATGATCTGCGTTCAAGAGCTGCATTGATCGCAGGCAATCGATCCTTCTGGCTCATAGGTGTGATCTATTTTCTTTTTGTTTATGCACAGTTTGGCTGCCTGGTGTGGATTCCATCTTTTGTTGTCACCACATGGCATATAGATGTTGACCATGCCAGCTTGATTTCATCTCTGATTCTTCTTCCCGGTGTACTTGCAGCTCCATTGAGCGGATATATATCTGACAGATATTTCAATGGACGCCGTAAAGAGCTGACAATTATCAGCCTGGGAACACTATCCCTCTCATGCTTAGCCCTTGCATCCGGTATCGGCATGCACATGGGATTTATTATTCTGGCTGTTGTGGGACTCATGATCATCATGCCGGATATTATGCTGGCATCATTTCCTTCAGATTTTTTTTCACGCAAACTTGCTGCCACTGCCATGGGTTTTCTAGCCACTTTCACCAGCACCAGTGGAATTATTTCCACTTCCATATCCGGCAAACTGGCAGATATGACAAACTCCTTTAGTATCAGTTTTATCTGTTTTGGTCTGGCAGCCGGCACCGGAGCCATGCTGGCATGGTTTATAAAAGAGAACAGACAGGCGTGATCTGCTCAAACTGTGTCATATCTCCTTAATTCATAAAACCGTTTCTGCCCGGTTTTCCTTTTCAAGAGCTGCATACAGCCTGTCCCGTTTTGAAAAAATCTCAGCCGTCATACAGCGGGCACTCCCCCCGCCAACTGACTCTATTGTTGTCAGATCAAAACTTAAAATTTTCCCATATTGTCCCAGTTTTTTTTTCTGTTGAGCAGTAAAACCTTTTTCTGCATTTTTGGACATGATGATAAAAGAGTCATTGTGTTGATTTCTAACTTCAAGTATGTTTCCGCAAAAATGATTTTCCATCTGTTTCATACTGATTTCCATGACTTCAAAAGACTTTTTTAATGTTGATAATACCTGAGTCCGCTGTTTTTTCCCGGTAATACATTCAAGACAGATGACTGCATATTTTTCTCCCAGACTCATCATTACATTTGTATGGTAAATGGGTTTACCAGAAGAACTCCTGGTATGAAAAAGAATTCCTTCACTATAAAATCGCAACCGTATGAAATTATCAAACTGATAAGGATTGCATCGTTCAGACTGTGCTGCATAAACAACCTCATCCACATGATCAATGACAAGAGAACCTGTTCCTTCAAGAAAATTTTCATGTTCATCCAGACGGCCTACATTGATACAGTTTCTTATTGTATATCCATTATAGTTAAGTAGTTTTTCCACCTCCAGGAGCCTTCTTTCGGCTTTCCTGTTTTTTGCCATCATGGGATAGGTCAAAATCGTGCCGTCATGCTCTGTTGAAAACCAGTTATTTGGAAAAATAGCATCCGGAGTTACAACATCCCGGCTGATAGGTGGTTCAAGGACAAGTACGACAATTCCCACCTCTCTGAGGCCGTCAACCATATCCTGGAACTCAAGTTCTGCATTTTTTTTTATGCTTTCCCGATTCTGATCAATTTTTTTTTGGAATTCGTTATCCATACCGGTCTCTTCATTATAACCAAAATCCCTGGGCCTCACCATGAGGACAGTGTCAGCTGTCCGGGTTATTTTAATCTCCATATGTCACCTCCTGAAATCTACTAATCAAAACAGATGACTAATAAAAGAGAGTTGTTAAAATGTCAATTATAATCAGAAAAAATACGCAATTATTTATACGGTCTCTCCCTATCACAGATAAATGGCTCTAATTTTCAATCCAGCAGCAACCCGTCGCATCCTTTCCTTTCTTGTCAAACTGCAGGATTTTGAGTATATAACCCGCAGAAGAACTGCAATGATATGATTGTCATTCCAATTATAGAAGAGTGGTACTGAATTTGAATACCCATAGACACCCCATGATTAGTGCAACACTCTGGATGACCGGTACCCTTTTTTCATTTATGGGTATGGCCATCGCTGGCAGAGAACTCTCTTCAGATCTTGATACTTTCCAGATCTTATTCTACCGAAGTTTAACAGGCCTGTTTATCATATGTATCATTCTTTTTAACAAAGGGTGGTATCTGATAAAAACCCGCAATATCTCATTGAATATCTTACGTAATATCACCCATTTCTGGGGTCAGTTTGGATGGTTTTACGGAATTGCCTATATCCCGCTTGCCGAGGTTTTTGCTATTGAGTTTACGCTCCCCATATGGACAGCACTCTTTGCTGCAGTTATTTTAAAAGAGAGATTAACCCTGCCCAGGATTACCGCAGTTGCATTTGGAATCGCGGGTATGCTCATAATGCTCAGACCAGGCCAGGAGATTGCAAACCCTGTATCTTTAATTGTTCTGGCAGGTGCTGTATGCTATGGGATGTCACACACCCTTACAAGGAAAATTGCACTGTCTGACAAACCTGTGACAATTCTTTTTTATATGACTCTGATTCAGCTCCCGTTAGGTTTTTTCCTCTCTTATAACAACTGGGTCTATATATATCCCTCCATGGTGCCCTGGTTGATAACAGTCGGAGTAACTGCATTGACAGGACACTATTGCATGGCCAGAGCATTGGCAATAGCGCAGGCAACTGTTGTTGTCCCTTTAGATTTTTTAAGGCTGCCAATGATAGCTGTAATTGGCTTTCTTTTATATAACGAGGCTGTTGATCTTTTTGTGCTGCTTGGCGCCGTTATCATGTTTTCAGGTAATTTTATCAATATTTACACAGAACAGAAAAAGTCATCTTTTTTACATCATAAAACTCCACAGTATACCGGCACAGATAGCAGATCCTATGACGCCTGAAGAGTTGCAGGCCATGGCATGCATGAGCAAAAAATTAGTCGGGTCTTCCTTCAGGCCCACCAGGTGAACTTCACGTGCTGAACCGGGAACTGCTGAAACACCGGCTGCCCCAAGCAGTGGATTGATCTTTTCCTTCATAAAGAGATTCATGATCTTGGCAAAGATGACTCCAGATGCGGTGGCAATGCTGAATGCAACTGCGCCCAGCAGAAAAATACCGACTGACTTGGGGGTGAGAAAGACATCACCCTGGGTTGATGCCCCGACAGTCAGGCCCAGAAAGATTGTTGCCGTATCAATGACTGCTGTGCGGGCAGTATTGGCCAGACGGTCAACCACACCTGACTCTTTCATAATATTACCGAAAAAAAAGGGTCCCAGCAGCGGAATGGACGCAGGAGCCAGAAAACAGCAGAGGAACAGGCCGATCACTGGAAAAATCATCAGCTCTTTTTTGGATACCGAACGGGGTTCGGGCATGTGGATAATCCGCTCCTGTCGGGTCGTCAACAGCCGCATGATCGGCGGTTGAATAATAGGAATCAGTGCCATATAGGAGTAGGCTGCGATGGCGATTGGGCCGATCAGGTGAGGCGCCAGCTTGGCAGTTAAAAAGATTGAAGTGGGACCGTCAGCTCCGCCAATAATAGCGATTGAAGCCGCCTCTTCCGGCATAAAACCTAAAGCCAGGGCACTCAATAGAGTCGCCCAGATTCCGGTCTGGGCAGCAGCCCCCAAAAGCATGAGTTTTGGCCTTGCCAGGAGTGAGGAAAAATCTGTCATAGCCCCGAGCCCGAGAAAAACAATAGATGGATAGACGCCTGTGGTAACCCCGAAGTAGAGATAGTGCAGGACACTGTTGGACTCATAAATCCCCAGCCCGAATCCTTTGAAGAATGGAATATTCCCGATCAGAACCCCAAAACCAATAGGCAGGAGCAGGAGGGGCTCGTACTGTTTGGCAATAGCCAGGTAAACAAATAAAGAGCCGATAACCAGCATCACAAAATTTCGATAATCTACGAGATAAAATCCGGTATTTGATAAAAATTGGAGAAGCAGTTCCATTCTTCTTTTCCTTATTATTGGGTGTGTTTCACCTTAAGAGCAATTAACAACTGTTAACCTCAATTATACAGGAGCTGACAGTTTTCATGTTTGCTTGTCGTGGTTTGGGGTATCGTGTGTGGATCATTATGGTTCAGTTGTGAGAGTCTATCTGTTCCAGATAAATAACCCTTCACCTTCACTCAGCAGTATCCCGGCTTCTCTGAAGCGGCTGACAGTCAGGTAGGGGTGTGGAAAGCTGTTTTGATCAGCGATTTGATAAAGATCGTACAACTCAAAAGGTTGTTCAAGCTTGTCAATAAGCGGCTGATAGATTTTTGCTGTTTCCCCGATGTCGGTTGGCAATATTCTGGGAACTGGTATTTTGTCCCTTCTTTCGGTTTCACTCTTGACATCAGATTCTGTACGCTGTTTTTCTTTTTTGTCAAAGATGGCGACCAGTTTATGCAGTTGAGAGATGATTATGGAAAGGATGGTTAATCCCGACATTACTATCAGCGGCCCGATAATGGCCATTGCCCAACCGTTATGAGCACTTATGGCTTCTAATCCGTTCAAAATTGATCCTCCTGTCTCAATTTATGATGATCCTTTTGCGATCACTCTTCGCTCTGAGGCTATTTTGTCAATTTTTTTCATTATTTTTTCGCCCAGGGCATTGTCTCCCTGGATCAGTTCAAAAAACTCCCTGCTTGATATTTCCAGCACCTCACCGTCTCTCTCAGCTGTAATGGTTCCGGTATAGTGGAATGGATGGACAACTGTAGACCAGCCCATTACCTCACCTACCCGCTCTAAAATAATCGAACGGTCTCCTTCAAAAGCGACCTCGTAAGTCCCGGAGAGGATAATGAAAAAGGTAAGCGCCGGAGTACCTCGTTTGATTATAATCTCGCCGGCCTCAACAGCTCTGGATTTAAGCACTGCAGCAAACGCTTCCAGCTCATGCTGTTTAAAATCGATGAAAAAATCGAGGGGTTTGAGAATATGGGCATCAATACTCATAATTTGGCTCCTTATGCTTACAGTAAACTGAAACATTAGCTAAACATTTTTCAAATGTCAAGTTCAAAATCTGAAACTGGATCTCAATTTGAACCTGCAGT
>CAZWSL010000005.1:28882-141996 GCA_964636495.1 uncultured Desulfobacula sp.
TTTTTCAAATGTCAAGTTCAAAATCTGAAACTGGATCTCAATTTGAACCTGCAGTAAAATTCGGCTGGAATTGGGAGGTTCTCTTAAACACATTCGGAGAATATCTTAAATCCAAAAAAATAATCAACTCAATCAAAACCGCTCTCTCCTATATTTTCACAGATAAAAAACAGGCTCCTATTCTGTTATGGATATTTATGGTGGAACCTCTTCATTAACGCTTGTTATTCAATGTATTTCCCTATATAATGCGCCGTCATGACGACGAAAATAAATATTATTCAAAAAGAAGATGCGGTATTCTGGATGGGAGAGAACGGTGACTGGTTCAATGAACATGGAAAACTTGAACACCCAAAAATCATCCGCTATTTTCACCACTCCATCCAAAAGGATGAAAATGGATATTTTTTATACCAGAAAAATGGTCCTGTTGAAGAGAAGGTCTATTTTTCCTATCACCATACCGCTATTTTTGTATTTAAGATAAAAAAAAATGACAGAGGAATCGGTTTAATCCTCAACACAGGTGAAACCATTCAGCTCATTCCGACACAGCTGGAGGAAAAAGAGGATAAACTCTTTATAAAAACAAAAGAGCATTTAATTCAATTCACCAATAACGCCCTGCTGAAAATATCTGAATACCTTAAGGAAGAAAATGGAATACTGTTTTTCCAGTACCAGGATGGTCGATATCCAATAGAAAGAAATGGGTAAATAAATAAAATTGATTCAACGTATTCACTCCATTGTTTCATATAAAAAACAGGCAGTAATAGAGATAATTTTTATTTGATCCTTGCAATCTGGACAGACAAGCGGACCGGCTTCATCAATTGTTTGAATTTACCGGGTGTTTGAATTTACCGTGCCAAAGGGTTGTTCTGCTTCGGCAGAAGACATCCCATCCAACATACTTGCCCATACAGTTAATCAGGCTTGCCCTGTACTAAAATTTTACAGAAGTGGTAAAGATAAAGATATCAATGCCGTCATTGGGTTGTTTCGTGGATGCATTTGAATAGTGCATATACCTGAAATTTAAATCAAACCGCCTGATTTTTACGCCGATACCTATCCTGTCTTCAAACTGGAAATTGGTGGATAGATTTCTGCCGGCAATGTGGTAGTCATCAATATAAGCTGCCCCTATTCCACCTTCAATATATGGCTGTATCCTGACTGATTCCGGTTCCAAGTTTTTTGATTGATTTAAAAAATAATATGCAAATACCGGGGAGAATGCTATTCCGTTGATACTTTTGCCATCATACTCCCACCGGTTGCAGGAGAGTTCAAAATAACCAGAAAAATATCCAGAAGCAGACTCTTTCCATTTTTGGGTAAACTCTTTTTTAACACCCACTCTGTAAATATCTATTTTTGAATTATCCTGCCCGTAACCGAGAGAGAATTCATATCCTGACTGCCCGGCAGCTGCACTGCTGCAGAATAAAACCAGACTTAAAGTTAGAAGCACAATATTTTTCATAATAATCCTTTTTAAAATTCAAGATAATCAGCTTGAATTATTTAACTCAATTCTGAACATTATATGGTCAATCTGACAAACCTGTCAGCTCATCATCATCTTCTGTTTTTGGCGTTACTCTCCTGTAGAGATTTTCTCCGGATGAACAACTATTTTTCCAACTCAAACCCGTTTATAAGGATAAAAAATATACAGGGATCAAAAAAAAAATTCAAGTAACATCTTCCTGCTTTTATTTAGAGATCATCATAAGCGGATTAACCCTTGACATCCACTTCCATGGGGTTTATATCCTTCATGTAATCAAGCTTTTTGATGAGTTATATGAAAAAAAGATAAAATAAAATATGAATTTAAAACAAGAACTGGCTAACAACAAATCCCTGTTTACAAGCCAATGGGTACAGGCAACCATTGATACATATCCGGAACAGACTGCCAGGGTGTTAAGTAAGGACTCAAACCGGTTTGACAATCCTGTGGGTGCGGTCACCCATGAATCCATAGAAAACATATTCAATCTGATTATAAATGATTTTAATGATAAAAGCCTTGAGAAACAGCTTGATCCAATCATAAGGATCAGGGCTGTACAATCTTTTTCTGCTTCCGAGGCTGTGAGTTTTGTTTTTGCCTTAAAAAAAATCGGTGAAAATATTCTTGATAAAAGAGTGATAAGAGAATTTGACAAACTTGTTGACACAATTGCGCTGGCGGCGTTTGACAAGTTTATGAAATGCAAAGAAGAGATATTCCTTTTAAAGGCGACTGAAAGCAAAAGAAGAGTGCATAAAGCTTTTGAAAGGGCAGGTTTAGTAGCTGAACTGACAGAGAAGGACCTTGTCGGTTCTGAAAAATCTTAACTTGCATGACAGAACAAAAATTTTGTCATGTATAAAACAATGAGGTGGTTTAATATGAATCAAAAGTACTTGATCCCCCTGATAGCTGTTTTTCTGCTATTTTTAATCGCATACATTGGCGTTGAGGGAGCAGGACTTCAGTGGTTCTTTGGAATTATCTTTCCATATGCAGCAATTATTGTCTTTATTGCAGGCTTTGTTTATAAAGTCACGGGCTGGGCAGCTTCTGCTGTTCCATTCAGGATTCCGACAACCTGCGGGCAACAAAAATCACTGCCGTGGATAAAACAGAACTCCATTGATAACCCTGATACTTCAACAGGTGTGTTTGTGCGTATGATTCTTGAAATTTTTCTTTTCAGATCATTATTCAGAAATACAAAAGCAGCATTTAACAGAAATGCTTCAAACAAGCTGTCCTACTCATGGGAAATTTTCCTCTGGGTCGCAGCTCTTGCCTTTCACTACTCCTTTCTGGTAGTAACCCTGAGGCACTTTAGGTTTTTTACATCCCCTGTGCCTTCCTGTATTAAGATACTTGAATATTTTGACGGAATTGTACAGCTCGGACTTCCCGGATTGTTTTTATCCGGTGTTATACTGCTTGCAGCAACCCTGTTTCTGCTTGCAAGAAGATTTTTTGATGCAAAAATCAACTACATTTCACAGGCGGCTGACTACTTTCCCCTGTTTCTGATAATCGGTATTGCTTTGACTGGAATATCAATGAGATATTTCACAAAAGTTGATATCACAGGCATTAAAACGCTTACCATGGGACTTGTAACGTTAAGCCCCACTATTCCTGAAGCTGTTGGCGGTCTCTTTTACGGCCATATCTTCCTGGTAAGTATTCTTTTTGCATATTTCCCCTTAAGCAAACTGATGCACATGGGTGGTATTTTCTTAAGTCCCACAAGAAACATGGCAAACAATAACCGTGCAAAAAGACATGTTAACCCTTGGAACTATGATGTGAAAACACATACCTATGAAGAGTATGAAGATCACTTCAGAGAAAAAATGATTGAAGCTGGCCTGCCAGTGGATAAAAAGGAGTAATAAATGTCTGATGAACTAAAACCCAATGAATTATTAGATAAAATTGATTTTGCTCCTAAAAAGGGAGCTGAGTCAGATTCGGTTGCAAGTAACTGGATGGACACAAAAGTACAGATAAGACCAGGGATGTATTGTTATGCTGCAAAATCTGAAAGTGTCCAGACACTTGGACTGCCGAATGCAAGAGAATGGAATCCTCTTGATGAAGACTGGAAACTGCCTGGCAACTGGCAGGAAATTGTTTTCAATGGACTGAAAGAACGTCTTGAAAGATTTCGCACCTTTAAAATCTTCATGGATATCTGTGTCCGATGTGGAGCCTGTGCTGATAAATGTCATTTCTTTTTAGGAACTGGTGATCCTAAAAACATGCCTGTATTAAGGGCTGAACTTTTACGATCTGTCTATAGAAATGATTTCTCAACTGCAGGAAAAATATTGAAAAAAATTCCTGGAGGGCAGGCGCTTTTCGGGGCAAGACCAATGACCATGAGTGTTCTCAAGGAGTGGTGGTACTATTTTTTCCAGTGTACAGAGTGCAGACGTTGTTCCGTATTCTGCCCCTACGGCATTGATACTGCTGAAATAACAATAATGGGAAGAGAGATTTTTAATCTTTTAGGTCTTAATATTGACTGGATTGCAACACCTGTCTCCAACTGCTTTAAAACTGGTAACCACCTTGGCATTCAACCCCATGCCTTTAAAGAGATGCTGGAATTTTTTGTGGAAGACATTGAAGACGTTACAGGTGTCGACTGCACGCCCCAGTTTCAGAAAAAAGGTGCAGATATTTTATTTATCACACCTTCAGGAGATGTGTTCGCAGATCCAGGCACCTACACATGTGAAGGCTATATGATCCTGTTCAAATATCTAAAAGAGAAATATGGACTTGATGTCACCTGGAGCACCTATGCATCAGAAGGTGGAAATTTCGGCCTTTTTACCTCCCATGAGACGATGAAAAGACTTAACGCTAAAATGTATGCAGAGGCAAAGAGGCTTGGGGTAAAATGGATACTGGGTGGTGAATGCGGCCACATGTGGAGAGTTATCAATCAATATATGGATACGATGAATGGACCTGCAGACTTCCTTGAAGAGCCTGTAAATCCAATTACAGGAACCAAATTTGAGAATGCAAAATCCACAAAAATGGTTCATATAACTGAATTTACTGCAGACCTTATCAAACATGGAAAACTTGAACTTGATAAAAGCAGAAATGCAAATCGCATCATAACTTACCATGACTCCTGTAATACTTCCCGGGGCATGGGGCTTCTTGATGAGCCCAGATATGTAATTGAAAACGTATGCGATAACTTCTATGAAATGCCGCCCAACACAATACGGGAACAGACTTTCTGCTGCGGTTCAGGCTCTGGATTAAATGCCGGTGAAAACATGGAGCTCAGAATGGCAGGCGCTCTGCCCAGGGCTAATGCTGTAAAATATGTCCATGAAAAATTTGGCGTTAACACCCTTGGCACCATATGTGCCATTGACAGGGCAGCTCTTACAACCATGTGTGAATACTGGGTTCCCGATGTCGAGGTTTATGGAATTCATGAACTGGTGGGCAATGCCTTGATTCTGCCAGGTGAAAAGAAGAGGGAGGAAGACTTGAGGTTTGAACCGCTGCCCGAATCTGAAGAGGAGGTAGAAGAAAATGAGTAAAAAGATAATTTTCACAGGACTTGTAATCTTTGTCCTCGCAGTACTCTCACCTTTCTGGTTTAATATGATTACAACCACAGAGGCTGCGCCGGAGCCTGAACTTCTCGGCAAGGCAAAAGATGCAAAAAACTGTGTTTTAGAAAAATTCGACATGCGCGCCAATCACATGTCTCTTCTTGATGAATGGCGAGATGCAGTAGTGAGAGATGCTGACAGAAAGTATGAAGCAGAAAATGGACACACATTTAACATGAGCCTCTCAACAGGAGAAAACTCCTGCCTTGGCTGTCATGAAGATAAAGCAAAATTTTGTGATAAATGCCATACCTATGCTTCAGTTAATCCCTATTGCTGGGATTGTCACACTAACCCAAAAGAAATTGCCCAAGGAGATTAAATGATGAACAAAAGCAAAAGAAGCTTTCTTAAAGTAGCAGGTATTGCTGCGGTAGGCTTGGGTGCTTCTCCGGCAATTCACTTTGCTTCATCCGGTTCTGAAGATGGATCCCATGCAGTGAAAGCAAAAAACAAAAAAAATCTTTCCACCCGTCGCTGGGGTATGGTGATTGATACTAACAAAATTACACACGAAGTTGTTGAACATATTGTTGAAGCATGCCACAAAGCACATAACGTCCCTGATTTTAAACATAAAGTTAATAAGAAAAAATATCCAAAAACAAGAGCTGTAAATCATAAACAGGAAATTAAATGGATATGGGAAGAGCACTTTCACTATGCCTTTCCTGACAAAGAAGATGAATTTCTTGCAGAAAAATTCCATGATCTTCCATTTCTTGTAACCTGCAACCACTGCAAAATTGCACCATGCACAAAGGCATGTCCGACACAGGCTACATTCAAAAGAAAAGACGGGATCGTGCTGATGGATTATCACCGCTGTATAGGGTGTCGATTCTGTATGGCAGCGTGTCCATTTGGCGCAAGAAGCTTTAACTTCAGGGATCCAAGGCCGTTTATCAAAGAGACGGCACCTGAATTTCCAACACGTTCAAAAGGTGTAGTTGAAAAATGTAATTTTTGTGCCGAACGACTTGCTATTGGAAAACAACCCCACTGTGTTAAAGCTTCACACGGTGCAATTGTAGTAGGTAATCTTGAAGATCCTGATTCTGAGATCAGGAAAATGCTGAATAAACACTATACAATCAGACGTAAACAGTCTCTTGGCACAGAGCCTTCTGTTTACTATATCATGTAAGGGAGTCAAATATGATTGAAATAGCTATTAAAGGAAGTAAAAGATACTGGTTATGGATAATCTTTTTGCTCGCTGTTATAGGAATCGGAAAGATTGTCTATCTGGATCAATTCATGAATGGTCTTATGATCACAGGCATGAGCCGTGATGTATCATGGGGCTTTTATATTGCAAATTTTACATATCTTGTGGGTGTTGCCGCAGGAGGTGTAATGGTTGTTATACCCTTTTATCTGCATGACTATGAAAAATTTCACAGGATTACAATTCTTGGTGAATTTCTGGCTGTGGCAGCTTTAATCATGTGCCTGCTTTTCATTGTTGTGGATCTTGGTCAGCCCACCCGTATGCTGAATGTGTTGTTATACCCTTCACCAAAATCGATACTGTTCTATGATATGCTTGTTCTAAACGGTTATCTCTTTTTGAACATTGTTGTTGGCTGGAAGGTTCTTGAAGCAGAAAGAAACCAGGTGGAACCTGTCTGGTGGACAAAACCTCTGGTTTTAATTTCCATCCCTTTTGCAATCGGTATACATACGGTAACAGCATATCTCTACTGCGGACTTCCCGGCAGAGGTTTCTGGCTGACAGCAATTCTTGCACCCAGATTTCTGGCATCAGCTTTTGCAGCAGGTCCTGCAGTCTTGATCATTTTATGCTATATTATCAAAAAATACACAAAGTTTGATCCTGGCTGGGAGGCAATGCAGACACTCTCGAAAATTGTCTGCTATGCAATTATTGCCAATCTGTTCTTTTTTGCCTGTGAAGTATTTGTTGTTTATTACTCCAATATTCCAGGCCATAAATCACATATCCAGTACCTGCTGTTTGGCTACCATGGATACTCGGCACTTGTACCGTGGATGTGGACCAGCCTGTTTCTCATGGCCGCAGGGGCAATTTTGCTTGTAATTCCTAAATACAGAAGCAATTACAAGCTGCTGCCTTATACCTGTGCCATAATCGTAATAGGCGCCTGGATTGATAAAGGTCTTGGTATGATATCCGGTGGTTTTGTACCATCACCCCTTCACCATGTAACAGAGTATGCACCAACCATACCTGAAATAGTGATCACTCTGGCTGTTTATGCAACCGGTCTGCTTGTTCTGACAATTTTATACAAAATTGCCACACAGGTAAAAGAAGAGGTTCGCGGATGATTTGCATTTAAACCAAAATAGGTTTATTTAAAAGAGAGGAGTCCCAAAAAGACTCCTCTTTTTTATTTATTGTTAATCAGGGGAATTATACTGTTTGATATATCAAGATCTGCTGAATGCAGACAGGGAAAAAAGTGGTTAAGCTGAATTAATGAGTTTTCAAGGGTAATTTGTGTGACTGAATATAATATTCAAAGCAGTGACTCTTTTTTAGAGCAAAAAAAAAACAGACTGTTATGTTCTCTTTATGAACAGGATCATAAAACGGCAAAGCAGATTTCAAGCGATATTATCTCCCATGTCAAAACCATTGGACCAGAAACCGAAAACAGTGAAAAGTTATTAAACCAGATTCACTCCATTATTAAAAAATTTACACCTGACAAGCCTCAATACAAGCCGTTCCAGGCCCAGTTAAATGAATACAGCAGACTGCTGAAAATTCATCTTCTCTCTTCTTTGAAAAAATCCAGCCAGAATATCTCCTATATCGATTTTAAAACGTGGGAACTGAAACTTGGTTTGACCTCTGAACAGAAAAATTTAATTTATAAGACCGCAATGACTTTCCAGTTAACCGTAGGGTGCAGCAATTTCTGCCGTCGCTGCAATGAGTGGGCACTGCCGAAAATCAGATCCCATTTCACCTTTGATGCCATAAAAAAGATCCTTTCATTCATGGCAGGGCAGAAAAACAGTGATATTTCTCTTTTCGGTGCTTCAGACCCCCTTGACTGGCAGGAACAGAGCACTTCAAAAGAGAAGACAGAAAAAAAGGATATGAAAAGAAATATTTACGATATAATTGCGTATTTAAACAAGATCCGGCTTACATACAATATCCTGACAAAAGTTCCAAAAGGCAGAGCGTCTTTATTGAAAAAACTCATAAAAGCCAATACCAATCTTTCAGTAAGTATTACTTCAAAAAACAAGGATCGTATATACAGCATTGAAAAGACGATTAAAGGTAATATCAGTAAGCAGCACGACCTGGATGAACTTTTGATCCCAGCTGGACTTGATGAAGATTTTCTTTCAGTCAAACCATCTATAACAGACGGGTATGGATCAGAAATAACCCCTGATGGTGCATTTATAATTATTCCGACTTTTACAAGCGCACTTCATCCTTTTGGTCATAAAAAAATCCCAGTAACCTGTGAAACACAATTTTTCCCCATAAAAAAAACCGGCAGGGACGCACTTCTTGTTGATTATTTCAAACCGCTTAAAGGATATAATCTTCATTCTCAAACCTGTTGTTTAGATTTTCTTTTAGATATACAGATTGAATCCATTATCCTTGACAACGGGCGAGAAGAACTGACTCCTCCAGGTATGAGAAGTTTTAAAGAATTTTTGTCAATTTTTGATGAAAAACCGAGACTTCAAAGAAAAAAAATGACAAAAACTGTACTCAGACATCTTAAAAAACAGTTTTTAGCTAAAATTAATTTTAAGGATCTTGACGATCAGACCAGAACAGAATATCAGAAAAAAATCCAGTCTCACCTTGATTTGTGTAATAAAAGAAAATGTATTGAAATAAGAATTCTGGCCGTCTCTTTTGTTCTTGAAGCAGTATCCCGCTATGCAGCAAATAACAGGGTAAAAGTGAAAATAATGCAGTTCCTTTTGAGAGATGAAATAAAAACTGCTGAACTCAATCATTTCAACAAAAAAGAAGAAAGGCTGCCTGAAGCGTTTCTAAAAGATAGTGATATTGATTCATTTGAAATCTTCCGTATCTATCTTTTTACACTTCTTGATAATCCCGGTAGCTTGACCATAAACAGATTTGTCAAAAGATATCCTTCACAATATGATGCTTCAGCAGATATATTTATTCCCGATAAGAGTGTCCGACACGACAACTGATCTTTTTAAACTGGAAAAATAGTTTATTCTGCTCTCTCTTGAGAAATCCGGTCTTTTTAAAAAAGCGTTACAAAACGATCACTTTTCGATCTGTAACAACCTTCTGGTTGTAACAATCAGTGAAAAGCGTGACAATATATTTTGTTAACACAATACCATATATCCTATGTCATTATCAAGCTCCACAATACACATGCAGCTGCCGCCGACCCTATAATACCGGAAACATCCGGAGCCATGATATGCATCAGCATAAAATTTTATACATACCGATCCATTACTCAAACATATTATCAAGCTTATATCGATAAAAACGCTTTAAGTGAATATCTGCCTAATTTTTTTTCTGGTTTTAAACCGGTTTCGATATAAAGGTCTTGTCTTATCCTTTACTTTAATTTACCATTGAAATATTAATCTGATGACAATTTTCAGTAATTATATGAATTTGAAATATATACCTGAAGGTTCTGTAGAGATACTTGATAAAAATCTTTTTAAAATTCAAAGTGGTAGCCCGGACATCTGCTTCCGGTGACAATAGACATAGGAGTGTCAGAATCCCATGTTACAAATTCGTTACATCATTAACAACACAGTTACACATTTTTTTGATACAAATATTAAAAAATTGATATGAAATATAAATGTAGTTATGCCTTTTTCATATTTTACTTATTAATTTTACCGGAGGAGGAGTGGTGGAGAGTAAATATCAATCAAAATACAATGCTCATCTGATCAAGGTGATTTTGATTTTGATCATAATGGGAATTGGGGGGATTGCAGCCCAGGCAGTCTTTATTCCTGATGATTTTGGTGAATACGGTCATTACAGAACAGGGGCTATTGAAGATGAAATAAACAGAATTGTCAGAAATCAGACAAATGAATCTTGTCTGAAATGTCATCCATACATAAAAAAGATTCATCTCGGAGGGGTGCATAAAACAGTTTCATGCGAGTTCTGCCACGGCCCCAATGCGGATCATGCTGTGGATGGAAAAAAAATTGCAGATATGCCGGTAATCCGTGGAGAGGAAATCAAACAGCTCTGCCTGCGATGCCACAACAAAATTATCCGTGCGCGTCCTGAAGAGTCAATCAAGATGATTGCAATGCCACAGCATCTTGAAGAAAAACGGGTACAGACAAGCCATGTATGCAACCAGTGCCATCATGTTCATGCTCCAATGAAATGGGTTATTGAAGCAAAAAAAGCCCATGGGCTGATTAAGGAAAAGGAGGGTTTGTTCCCATGGATGAATTGAAACTATCTGAAGTTAAACACGAAATACAAAGGGACCGGAGAAGTTTTATAAAAAACGTTCTTGGCGGAACTATTGCAGGATCCCTGTTGATGGTGATTCCAGCAGGAGCCATGGAATTTCCCCAGCAGATCCCGGGAATGAATGATGAAACGGGTATCTTTATTACAAAGAAAAAATTTGCCTTTGTTGTGGACATTACCCGCTGTATCGGCTGTGGTTCCTGCTGCGTTGCTGATAAAAACGAATATAAGGTGCCGGATGGAAACTATCGCACCTGGGTGGAGCGCTATATTATTGACGATCACGATAATGTGTATGTAGATGCACCCAAAGGAGGTCTTAACGGCTATACTGAACCCAGAAAAGATGTGGCCAATCCTGTGCGGGATACGTTCTTTGTCGCCAAACTCTGTAATATGTGTGAGAAACCTTCCTGTGTCCAGGTCTGCCCTGTGGGTGCCACCTTTCAGACAGAAGACGGTTTTATTCTGGTGGACAGGAAACGGTGTGTGGGATGTTCTTACTGTTTGCAGGCATGCCCCTATTCAGTCAGGTTTATCAATCCTGAGACTAAAACTGCGGAAAAATGTACCTGGTGCTACCACCGCGTGCGAAAAGGCCTGCTTCCAGCCTGTGTCAATGTCTGCCCGGTTCAAACGAGAAAATTTGGTGATTTAAACGACAAAAACTCTGAAGTGTATAAAATCATGCGTCAACCCCATGTGATATCGGTTCTGAAACCGGGTATGGGCAACAAGCCCTCACTGCACTATCTGGGTCTTAGAAGGGAGGTGGTCTAATGAAAGGTGTGGCAGAAACAGCATCAGCAGTAGCAGGATATGCATTCCCCAATGACTTTCATATTCACTGGAGCCTGATGATTGTCCTTTATCCATATATTACGGGGATTGTGGCAGGTGCATTTATCGTGAGTTCCTTATATCATGTATTTCACGTAAAGGCGCTTAAACCCATTGCCCGATTTTCTCTACTGTTTGCATTTGCTTTTTTAGCATGTGCAACACTGCCCCTGCTCAACCATCTGGGGCATCCTGAACGGAATCTCAATATGTTTCTTACCCCGAATCCATCATCTGCCATGGCAGGATTTGGTTACATTTATTCTGCCTACGGGATCGTGCTGGCTCTTGAAATTCTGTTTATATATCGTGAAACAGCAGTCCATCTCAAAACACAGGCAAAAGGGCTGATGAAAAAAGTATATGGTTTTCTCTCTATGGGAAGTGATAATATCAGTGCTAAAGCCCTGGCTCTGGACCATAAGATCATTAATTTTCTGGCAGCCATTGGTATTCCCATGGCATGTATACTCCACGGATATGTCGGATTCATATTTGGTGGTGTCAAGGCAAATCCTCTCTGGTCCACTCCATTAATGCCGGTAATTTTTCTTCTCTCTGCCTGCGTTTCAGGTATTGCCGGTATCATTGTCTTCTATCTGATCCTCAAAAAGGGGGATGTGGATATGGCCTGTCTCAACTCCTGTATTAAATTCCTGTGGGGATTTTTTATTCTGGACTTTGTGTTTGAAATGCTGGAAATCGGCATGCATGCCTACCAGTCAACCCACCATTGGCACGCTTTGCATGAACTCTTCTGGGGACCTTTATATCAATCATACTGGATATATCAGGTATTCATCTTTTCAGTGATACCATTTTTCATATTGATGGCGTTAAGCCTGATTCGTTTCAATGATATAATTGTCAAACTGTTTGGATTTACAGCCTCTTTCATGATTCTGCTGCAGGTGCTGTTCATGAGATGGAATGTTGTCATAGGCGGTCAGCTGATGAGCAAAAGTGAACAGGGAGCCGTATTTTTTCATCCAGAGTGGATTGAAAAAGAGGGGATTATACCGGGAATTATTATCATGATCCTGCCGCTTGTCATACTCTTTATTTTAAGCAGGATATTTCCTTTCTGGCTGCCCGCATCATCTGATTCTGCTTCTTCTGAATAGAGAGCAGACATTTATTAATCAGAGAATGAATTAAATATTAAGCAGATTGAATATTAACCCAAATAATAAAGAAAGGAGGAAAAAAAATTTTTGACTATATGCGGATTGATCGGCCGCGGGTCACACTTTTTAACTTTTTGCAAAAAGATTAAAGATTAGGAAAGGAGAAAGTATGAAATTACGTTATATTCTGGTTGCCATTGCCTTGATGGGTTTGATCGCCAGTCCGACTTTTGCAACCACTAAACAATCGATGGATGTGACGAATGAAAAGAATCGGGAAGCAAACGTTAAGTGCGTTAACTGCCATCTTAAAGAGAACAATTCTCTGGTTCAGCAATGGAGGAACTCCCCCCATGCAGCTGCCCAGGATGGTCAGGTTTCCTGCTACAACTGCCATGCAGCAGATAAAGACGATGTATTGGGTTATGAGCATGAAGGTGCTTTTATTAAAACTATCCAGACTCCCAAAGATTGCGGATACTGCCATGAGAAAGAGGTAAAAGAGCAGCAGGTATCACATCATGCCGCTGCCGGTCAGATTATGGCCTCTCTTGACAATGTTCTAGGTGAGGTAATCTGTTCATCAGAGGATAAAGCTGATGCCGCTACCGGTTGCTGGCAGTGTCACGGTTCCAACCTGACTGTTCTCAAGGGCAGCGACGGCAAGACGCTGAAAAATGAGTATGGTGCAGTGATGTTAGATCCCATGACCTACCCTAACTCTGGTATGGGACGTCTGAATCCTGATGGGTATGCCGGTACCTGTAATGCCTGCCACAGCAAACACAGCTTCAAGGCCTCCATAGCCCGCCAGCCTGAGAACTGCGGCAAATGCCACATTGGTCCGGACCATCCTCAGATTGAGATTTACAACGAGTCCAAGCACGGGATCGCTTATAGAGCAGCTTCCCGCGACCGTGGCATGAATGGTATGAATATTATGAAGGCCGGCAAGTGGGTTCTGGGCAAAGATTACTACTACGCACCCACCTGTTCAACCTGCCACATGGGCGCCTTCAAAAAATCTGACGGCTCTGTTGCCGACAGTACCCATAACGTAGGTGACAGGATCTCCTGGACCCTGCGGCCTAAAATCTCTGCTAAGTTGAACCGTGCGATATTTGCAGACGGTACTGAGAAGGATATTCCTGGTGAAATTCCGCCTCAGCCCGGCTCTACCATCAAGTACAAAGAGTTTAAACAGAGAGATGGTAAATGGGGCAAATTTCCGGTTGAGAAAGAAGCGGTTGAGGTCATCAGCTGGGAAGACCGTCGGAAAAGCATGCAGGAGGTTTGTAAGCAGTGTCATGGCGTTCAGAAGGTTGAAAACTTCTACCAGCAGTTTGACGCCTTGGTCTATACCTACAACAACAAATTTGCCAAGCCGACCCAAAAGCTTTATAAAATGGCTCATAAAGACGGCTTGATTCATGGATCAACCTTCCACACTGAATTGGGCTGGCACTGGTGGGAACTCTGGCATCATGAGGGACGTCGGGCTCGTCACGGCGCATCAATGAGCGGACCTGATTATTCTCACTGGCATGGAATGTATGATGTTGCTCATAACTTCTACTTCAAATTCATCCCTGAGCTTATGCATGTTGCTGAGAAAAAAGGCATGACCGAGAAGTACAGCAAAGTTGTGAATGAACTTCTTGCCAAGCCTGAACATCAATGGTATAAGCAAGGCTTTGATGCTGATGTAATGAAAGCGATCAAAGAAGAACAGAAAGAACGGTATAAACAATAAGATCAAACAGCTTGTTTCATGTTTGATTAAGTAATTACCGCCCCGGCAATTCTTTTAAGGAGAGCCGGGGCACCTTTATTTAACAGATATTTAAAAAAGAACTATGAAGACAAACTACTTTTTTTTAATCCTGCTGATTTGCATTATTGCACTATCAAGCCTGAACGCTGAAACGATTGAAGAAGCTATCGAGCATAAGGCTGCCGAAGTCAGTAAATTAGCCATTGGTTATGATGATTTTATTATTGGCGGTAAACTCACTGATGAGCAGAAAAAACTGGCAGCTCAAAGCATTACAGAAAAAACGATCAAAGGAACTTATAAGTTTCAGCATGGCGATTTTTTTGTCATTGCTGACCGGAAAAGCGATATTGTTCTCGGCTTACTAAAAGAGAAAAAAAATGCCGGCAAAGAAGATGTAAAAAAGATTATCGGCGAACTGATGATGAATTATCATGAACCCACTTTAACAGCACACGATAAGCTGATTTACTGGGCCTATGGTGAAGATGGTAAAATTTCAGAGCAGCAGTTTGAAGCATCGAGAGAAACCAGCGTCAAAGAGGCCTTGGTGACCGTAAAATTTTCCAGTGATAAACCGATTTTCCGGGAAATGATGAAAGAAACCAACAGAGTTGAAGATAGCAGCAAGGAGCAGCCAAAGACTGCTGATATCAGTATTATCATTCACTCCAACTCTCTTTCAGCCCTCTATATTGCTAAAAATAAAATACCCGTTTCCAGTGATAAACAACCTTAAAATACGAATAAAACAAACTAATTATCCTGATACCGAAAATGAAAAACATATTGCTTATTATTTCTGCAGCCCTTTTGCTGGCGAGTTGTTCTGCTAAAGAAGCGTCAACTGTAAAACAGCCGTTAACAACTGAATATCTTAACAAAAAACCAAGTTCTGGCAATAGAAAGGCAGGAATTGGAATGATGTTGATGGAACAGGCAGAAAAAGATGCGGATCCTTCTGCGGATATAATCGTCATTCCACCGGATCCCAACAAAAAGAAAATCCCAAAAAATTAAGTGGAAAGCCTACCTCTCTTTTTCCTTGTTCCTTGCGTTCTTGATTTTTGTGACAGATCATACTGCAGAATTATTTCATGCTGAAAATCGTGGCCTGGTACAGAGCCTTCGGTTTTATCCATCAAATTTATAGCCGACACCGGGAATAGTCACTATATATTCCGGATTATCTGATCTTGATTCAATCTTTTTTCTCAGGCGCTGAATATGGACATCAAGGGCCCTGGAATTTGAATAGAGCTGTGAATCTGGCCATATCTGTTTCTCAATAAATCCCCGGGCCAGTGCTCTGCCAGGATATGCAGCAAACAGCTCCATCAATCCAAATTCTGTCTTGGTTAGCTTAACCAGGTTATTGCTGATCTTAACATGCCTGGTCCTAAAATCAATTTCCAGGTTGCCGAACCGCTGTTTATTGTGAATAACAGTTCTCTCTAACCTCTTGAATATTGAGGCAATTCTTGCAGAAAGCTCCAGGAAATCAAATGGTTTTACAATATAATCATCCGCCCCGGTTTTAAGCCCAAGCACTTTATCAGAAAGACTATCACGTGCTGTCAGCATTATTATGGGAAAATTAAACTTTTTACGAAGAATCGAACAGATATTAACACCATCAAGGTCTGGCAGATTCAGATCCAGCAATACAAGATCAGGATGGTTTTTTTCGACTTTAGCAACACCTTCTTTACCTGTAAAGGCTGAAATAACCTTATATCCATCTATGATAAGATTACCCTCTATGGTTTTTACAATATCTTTGTCATCATCAATGATTAATATTGTTTTTTTATCAAATCTATCTGTCATGATGTCTCCGGTAGTTTCTGGAACAGAGGCAGTATAACATAAAAACATGTCCCTTCACCCAGTCTGCTTTTAACTTTAATTTCACCTTTATGGGCTGTAACGATTGCCTTTGATATGGCAAGCCCCATGCCACTGCCTTTATTCTGCTTAATATTCCTGCCGGTATAAAATTTTTCAAAAATAATCTTATATTGTTTTTCATCAATACCTGGTCCCTGGTCTTTGAAAAATATTTCTACATGATCACTCATTTTCTCCATACCAATCTGAATCATTGTATTTTCCTCAGAAAATTTAATTGCATTGTCCAGAATATTCACAAACACCTGCTCCATTCTTTCAAGATCAACAAAGGCATCAATATCACCGGGATTATTAAAGTGAATACTTATATTTTTTTCCAATGATAACGGGCTGATTATTTCAATTACTTCCTCTACAAGAGTGGTAATATTTTCCTTGTTGAACTCCCACTCTATTTTTCCAGCTTCAAGTTTTGTAAAATCAAACAGGTTGTTTATAAACCATGTCAGGCGTTCAAGATTTTTTTCCACAATAGTAAGATATTGAAATGCATCAGGATTCTTTATAGTTCTTTCAAGATAAGTAACTCCGCCCCTTGCTGCTGTAAGAGGTGAACGAAGCTCATGGGACATGTTATGGAGGAAATCAGATTTAAGTTTATCAAGTTTTAAAAGCTCTCTGTTTGCTTTTTCCAGATCTTCTGTTGCTATTGATATTTTTCTTTCAAGCTGTTCTTGGTTTTTTGCAAGACTTGATGCCATATTGTTAAAATTCCGGCCAAGGGATTCCAGTTCATCTTCAGTCTTAATTTCAACTTTTACATCAAAATTGCCGGAAGAGATCTCCCTGCTCTTTATCTCAAGCTCTTTTAACGGCTTTAGCACTATTTTATTAATCATGAACATTAAGAAACATATGACAATAACGATTATACTGATGCCTGCACCACTGAAAATCAGAATATTCTGTTTCAACTTATTTTTTGTTTCATAAAAAGGAACCGTTACCCGCAGGCCACCGATTATATCAGAAGTTATCTTCTTTTCACGCTTATGACATTTTACACATCCCTTGGCGCTGTAGAGCGGAACCATGAAATCACACTCAAAATCGGTAAATCGGTAAAACTCTGAAACTCCTTTTTGTAAAAAACTTGTCAACGCCCTTTTCTCAAAATCATCAGCCTGATTCTCTATATTAATCGGAAAAAGACTTGACAGCTTCATACTGTAGGAATCTTTTTCAAATGAATATTGTGAAAGTTTTCTTGTTACCATGGATGGAGTGAACATCTGCAGGACACCAGAAGGTGTTCGTATCTGATAGTTGATTCTATACGACATATCCTGTGCTCCGTCACTATTTACAGGGACAAAGATTCCTCCGTTGCAATCCACAACCCACTGCCTGGTTAAAATAACATAATCTGCTACAACTCTGGCTTTTTCAATGGTTTGCAGTTTAGCCTGTTTTAAAAGATCTGTCTCAATCCAGAAAAAGATCAATCCGAGAATAGGAGCTATAACAACCACTACTCCAAAAATAATTTTTTTGTTCAAGGATCGCCGATGCATTATACTCCTTTCTCTATTGGATTTTTGCAAGTATCAACTCTGAAAGGGATGATAAATCATGACGGTGAATATGACGGATCTCTTTTCTCTTCATCTCCTCAATATACTCAGGAACATCTGCATCATCTGTCACAAACACCTTTACATTTTCAATAAATGAAAAAAGCGGTTCTCTTTTCACCTCTCTATTCCAGATTTCAATTTTTTCATATGGACCGCTGATCCAACCTTCTACAAGTACAACATCAACATCACTATAATATTTATCCAGCAATTTTTCCGGTGTTAATCCGCCAGTCACCGGCAGATATACGGCTGCCATACGTTTTGTCATCATGGATACCGGTACGGCGCCTGCCTCTCTATGCAGGAAAGAGTCTTTTCCGGGCTTGTCCAGTTCATGGTGGTGAGCAGTATGCTTTAAGGAGCCTACCTTTACTTCTTTTTTGATCAACTCTCGGATCAGCTCAACAATAAGTGTTGTCTTGCCGCATCCTGCGTGTCCAATGATATGAATCGGCAGCATATAAACTCCTGGAATTTAAAAAAGATTGCCCTGAATGAGATACCTTTTGATATTATCTTTCTCTTCAATTTTTTACATTATCGCTTTATCATTTAATCACTGACTTTTTTTACCCTCTTGCAGGCTGCAGTAAAATCAAATCATAAACAACACAGTTACATCATTTTTTTCTGTAACACAACTGATATTAATTTATTTTTGGAAATCTTTTCTGCCATATACCGGCATAAAATATCCTGTTGACCATCTTACAACTGCCCTGTTAACTGTCATATAGATGAATAGAGACTCTGATACTCCAAAAGATATCAATATTTCTGTTTTCCAAATATTCTATTCTCCTGAATGTCATAAACTTCCTTCTCCCTCAAAAAACAGGAGAGTGAATGAAAGCACTTTTTCCAGGTTATACCGCTATGTTCTGGAAACAATTTAAAAACACACTGCTTTGGCCGATCATCCGGATAATGTGCATAATAAAACAGCACATTATCTAAATAATAGAAAATACAGGAAATATTTTATTATTGCATTACGAAAAATTATTTATTAAAGTAATCTGTCATATCACACCGGTATTTATTATTTAAGTCTAGTAGTTTTTTAAGGATTCAAAATGGCTGATACAAATATTTCTCAGAAACCGGTAGGCGAGGTTGCAAATCTTACAGGCCGGGCAGAGGCAGTTTCAGAGGCAGGGACCCGGGAACTTGCAGTTGGCAGTGACATATTTCAAGGCGATACAATTATCACCAGAGAGGCGAGCCAGCTGGAGATTGATTTTATAGACGAGACATCATTCAGACAGATTAAGTGTCGAGAGTGTCACTCAGGGCAGCTACGGTACGGTGACCAATAATGGAACGGATGTTACTTACACCCCGGACAAAGATTACAGCGGATCAGACTCCTTTAGCTATACCATCAGTGACGGAAACGGAAGAACCTATACGGCCACGGTAGACGTTACGGTTAATTCTGTAAATGGAAATCCGGCAGCAGAACCCTATAACGGAACAACTCCATAACATACGACTCACAATGGGCAACTGGAAGCAAGTGATCCTGAATCAGATCCATTAACTTTTTCAGTAGAGACTGAACCTGTTCATGGGAGTGTGATAGTAAATTCTGATGGCAGTTTTGAATATACCCCGGATGATGATCATACAGGTAAGGATACATTTGAGTTCAGGGTGGATGATGGTAATGGCGACAGTGATGTGAAAAAGGCTGACATCACCACTGAAGAGACAGATGAAAATTTAACAGGCACAGCAATTGCTGAAACCATTTATGGTCTGGGTGGGAATGACACCATCAATGGTAAAGAAGACAATGATACCCTGTATGGTGATTCTCCCACTGATCCAACTATTACAGGTCTTGATCAATTACATGGAAATGACGGTGATGATTCACTGATAGCCGGTCCGGGTAACGACACCTTATGGGGTGATGGCGGTGCTGACACAATGAATGGTGGTCAAGGTGATGATTTATTCCATTTTGCTGCAGGAGGCAGTGATGCTGCCTCAGGGGAACAGATTGATGGAGGCACGGATAATGATTCCCTATATCTTGACAATTACAACTCCAGCTTGGACTTTACTGCTGCCTCATCTATAATGAATATGGAAACCCTTAATTTTGCGGCCAGTTATGTTACAGCAAAATTGACCGGATCTCTCCTGGACGGTAAATCATGGCTGGTTGACGGCCACAGCGCTTATGTCAATCTGGATGTCCAGGCTGACGGATCTGCCTTTGATCTCTCAAACATGACTTTCACCAGCTGGGCTTCCAGTGACGATATCAATCTCTATGGCACAGCCAATAATGACACCATTACCGGTACTGTACTTGCTGACAGCATAACGGGATCAGAAGGAGTCGATTCTCTGTTTGGCGGCAAGGGAGATGATACTATAAATGGTGACTCCGGAAATGACTGGCTTGAAGGAGAGAAGGGAGTGGATTCTCTTACTGGAGGAGATGGGCGTGACACTTTTGTTTTATCTGATAAAACTGCCATTGACACAGTGAATGATTTTGAGGTGCTGAACAGTGGAGAGTCAGGTGATATCATACGATTTGAAGAGTCTGATCTCGGACTCAATGCCCAGGGAAACAATGAATTCCTGCTTGCAGACAATATAGAGAATCAAAAGGATCCAACAATTGCACAAATTATTGGCGTTACCAATACCGCTGCTTCCAACTGGTCTGATGCAGCAGACGTGATGGGAAATACATTGAATAAATTTGGAAACGGTACCAACGATGATACCTACTTTGTTCTAAGCAACGGCAGTGATTCACGAATTTATTACTGGGACGGTGATATGGATGGAGGATCAGATATTGATGAATCAGAACTTACACACCTTGCAGATCTTTCTGGAATAACAGAAACAGATATAGGTGATATGGATGAAGGTATAAATTCAACTGATTTTGATGTAATCTGAAATCCCCCAGTTTTCACCAAGAAGAAACTTATTTGCTTTTTTAGCAATCTCTTAATCAGATTTTTCAACCTGCTGATTATTGGTAAAGCAGGCATATTCCTTTTTTCATGATCTCTAATCAGCAAGTTCTATTGATATGATCTCTATTTCCCTTCCTGCAAGCAGTTGAACCTCACCTTTTTCACAAAAAGGACATTGAAAAACAGGATTTTCCACCTCTCTTTTTCTTCCACACGATTTACACTGCACAATAACTGAAATAAAATCTATATTTAATACCGCTTTTTCAAGAGGAGTGTTCTTTGTAATAATTTCAAAACAGAAAGTCAGACTGGATTCTACCACGGCAGCAAGTCTGCCAATTTTAAGATTTATTTTTTCAACCTTTGGATTTTCAATATCTCCAGGAATAGAATCCAGTGCGATTTGAACTAATTGCTGTGCCACTCCCATCTCGTGCATTATCTGATATCTTTCTCCATTAAAATAGAATCTGTATAAAATTAACTTTCAATACTCTCTTCATCATTAATTCACCGATATTCATCTGTTATTTTATATCTCTCTGGGCATAGAATTCCCTTTTAAACTCTAAAAATGTCTCCTGCTCAATTGCTTTGCGTATCTTTTTCATCAGCTGCATATAGTAATAGATATTGTGAATGGTATTTAATCTGTAGGCCAGAAGCTCCTTTGATTTGTACAGATGTCTTAAGTAACTGCGAGAATAATTTTGACAGGTATAGCAACTGCAGTTTCCATCAATGGGGTTTTTATCAAATTTAAATTTTGCATTGGAGATATTCATTGTTCCCCGGGAATGAAAAAGCTGACCATTTCTTGCATTTCGGGAGGGCATGACACAATCAAACATGTCACATCCCATTCCAACCAGTTCAACAAGATTTTCAGGTGTGCCAACTCCCATTATATACCTTGGCTTCTCTCCGGGCAGCAGGGGCAGTGTATGATCTGCCATTTCATACATAGACTCCTTTGGTTCTCCTACACTCAGGCCTCCTATGGCAAAACCTGGAAAATCTATTTCAGTCAACTGTTCAACCGAAAGCGTACGAAGATGTTTATACATTCCCCCCTGTATGATTCCAAATAAATTATTCCGGCTGCCCTTCTCCTTCCAGAATTCAAATCCTCTTCTGGCCCATGCAGTTGTCCTTTCCAACGCATTCATAACCTCTTTTTCATCTGCAGGATATCCTATACACCAGTCAAGGGACATCATGATATCAGAATTCAGAATCAACTGGATTTCAACTGCTTTTTCAGGGGTAAAAAAATGTCTTGATCCATCAATGTGGGATTGGAACGAAACACCCTCATCTAAAAATTTTGCAAGTTTTGCAAGGGAAAAAAACTGAAATCCTCCTGAATCTGTCAGCATGGGTTTATCCCAGCTGATAAACTCATGAAGTCCTCCCATATGTTCAATCACGTCACACCCTGGCCGCAGATAAAGATGATATGTGTTGCCAAGAATAATCTGTGCATTACAGTGATCAAGATCTTCTTTACTGATTGATTTAACTGAACCCAGAGTTCCCACAGGCATAAAAACAGGAGTTTGAATGACTCCATGTTCCAGATTTATGGTTCCCCGCCTTGCTCTGGATATGTCGGCACCATGAATTTCATTAGATGTCTTTAACAGATCAAAATTTAACATATTATCCTTAATACATATAAAAAAATTTTCCAATTTATCTCAGCCGCTGATCCACCCGATAAAAACATAAGTTCAAAAAAAGGATTTACCCTTAAAAAATCTTTTTCCACTTTTTGAACCAGGGAAAGATTACCTGCTTTTAAACATAACATTGAATAATCATATTCCAACTGTGATCTCTATTCAATGAGCATGGCATCACCATAACTGAAGAATCTATAATTTTCAGCTTTTGCCTCTTCATAAGCTTCCATTATTTTTTCTCTTTCATAGAAAGCAGATACAAGCATTAGAAGAGTTGATTCAGGAAGATGAAAATTTGTAATAACCGCATTGACACATTTGAAGGTGTAGCCCGGAATGATAAAAAGATCACACATGCCTCTCTTTGCTTCAACCATGCCATTTCCATCAGAAAGAAACTCAAGAGTTCGTACACTGGTAGTCCCGACTGCAACAATACGGCGATTTGCTTTTTTTGCCCTATTAATCATATCTGCATTTTTCTTTGACAAAGAAAAATATTCAGAGTGAATTTCATGGTCCCTTATATCATCCACCCTTACCGGTACAAATGTACCATATCCGACATGCAGGGTAATCTGGGCAATCTCAACGCCTTTTTTTTCAAGTTCACCCATTAAGCTGTCTGTAAAATGCAGTCCTGCAGTTGGAGCGGCAACAGCACCTTTTTGTGATGCATAAACAGTCTGATAATTTTTCTCATCACTCGGGTTACTGGATTTATCATCCCGCTTGATGTATGGAGGCAGAGGAATTTTCCCATATTTCTGTAAAAAATCAGGGAAATCCCTGCCATTTAAAAATTTAATTTCTGAAGTATACTTTTTTACACTCTCCACTCTTGCTTTGAGCTGAGCTTCAGATTCTCCATCCAGAAAAAGTATTGAGCCTGTTTTTGCCCTTTTTGAAGATTTGATCAGGCACTCACACTGGAAAAACCCATTATTTTCAAGATTTCTCATTCCAGATGCATAATCAATAATTAAAATTTCAACTTTTCCGCCGGTCTCTTTTCTGCCAAAAAGTCTTGCAGGCACCACCCTGGTATTGTTGACCACAAGAAGATCATCATCTTTGAGCACAGTTGCAAGATCACCGAATTTATGGTGAAAAAGACTATGATCATCTCTCTTAAGATGTAAAAGTTTTGATCCACTCCTCTCTTTACATGGTGTCTGGGCAATTTTACTGACAGGCAGGTCATACTTATAATCAGATAATTGAAACATCAGTTCCCACCTCTGGCAAGATAAACAATACCCAGCCCGGTAAGCATCAAGAAAAATCCAAATTTTCTAAGATGTGCATCTTCAAGGCTGAGAATGGTCTGCACAACCTTTTTCATTTTTTCAGGAAAAGCAAAATATGGAAGGCCCTCAACAATCAACACCATTCCGATTACACAGAAAAAAAACTTCATATAAAATCTATCCTATTTTAATAATCAATATTTTTCATAGTGAACTTTATTGTACAAAAGGCTCTCTTTTTTATGCCCAGCTTTTACCTCATCTGGATAGCCTATTGCCATGATGGATTCAACACGATATTTCTCAGGAATATTTAACAGTTCAGCCACTCTCTTTTCTGCAGAAATTTCATCTTTGTAAAATCGTTTCCTGATCTGAATCCAGCATGATCCAAGTCCGATTTCTTGAGCTGCAAGCTGTATGTAAGTTGATGCAATGGAAGTGTCTTCAATCCAGACATCACATTTTTCAGAATCTGCAATGATCACAATACCAAGGGCAGCATTTTTTAAAAATGAAGCACCATGAGGTTTGGAACATGATAATTCATTAAGCGTATTCCGCTCTTTAACCACAATGAATTCCCACGGGTTCATACCTCTTGAAGAAGGACTTCGCAATCCAGCCTCAATAAGCAGATCAATCTTATCTTTTTCAACAGCTTTATCCTTGAATTTTCTTATACTTCTTCTCTCTTTTATTATTTGCATAAACATAAATAATCCATCCCTATATTTTTTTATTTCTTCTGATCATGAGTTAACCAACTGATGCCTTTCAACCCTGTTTTCTGAAAGATAAATCAGGCTTTTGTCATTTACGTCTGCCACTATACATCATAAATGGTCACACGACTATAGTTTATACTCCAAAACAGATATCTTTTAAAAAACAACGCTATTCATTTAAACAGGAAAATCGATTTTTACCGTTTAAACTTCCTTTGGTTTTTTGTATGGAAAAGCAAAAAAACAGCTGGAGTTTGTCCTGAATCTACCGGAAAAATCTCTTTGCAAATCTTTTTGCAATTTTATAATATAACGGAACTATACATTTCCATCACTTAAGATTAAGGGAGCACAAATGAATGAGCTTGATGCCATATTTTCGCCTGAAACAATTGCAGTTGCAGGGGTTTCAACCACAAAAGGGAAAGAGGTTATTCTCGGGTTGTCAAAAGACCCTGTTTTTGGTCATGCTGTTATGTTTGGACTGGGGGGAATCTTTGTAGAAATTTATAAGGATGTTGCTTTCAGATTATCACCCATGGGCAGAAACGTTACCAGAAGAATGGTCAAATCCATAAAAGGATATCCGATTTTCAGGGGAGTCAGGGGGGATTATTTTTTTATATCCGTTTATTAACAAGGTGCCAGTTGAAATGCAAAACTTGAGAGGGAAGGCTAAAGTGACTGCTCTGAGCATGCTTGCAAGGGAAAGTGCCAGATCATCTTCAATAAGAGCCGGGCTTGATATAAAAACATTCAGTAAAAATGATATGGGGGTTCCTGAACCCTCAAACAGTATTTACTGGTCTGTAACACACAAGCATGATTTTGTAGCCGGAGTTGTGTCAAAAAAAGCTGTTGGTATTGATATTGAATGTATAAAAGAGATATCCAACACCCTTTTTAGAAAAATAGTTAACCACGAAGAAGAATTACTCTTTAAAAACAGTGACAGACAGATTGCTTTTTTTAGAACATTTACTGCAAAAGAGGCGGTATTGAAACTGACAGGAGAAGGAATAAAAGGGTTACCAATAGCCAGAATTAAAAATGTTATTGATAAGAAAAATTTAATTGTTCAATATATAAATAAAAATTATATTGTTGAAAATTTGTTTTTTGATAATTATGTTGCAGCTATTACCAAAGATCAGTTTAATATTAAATGGGAACTGGAGTAACAACTTATCCAAGGAGAAATAAAATGACCAAGGGAAATGGTTTTATAATGGATGACACCGCCCCTTCAGGCAAGAAGGAAACTTTACCCAAAATTGACTTTTCAAGTTTTATTTTATCTTTGTACTCATCCGGACTTGTCCAGCTTGGCAAAGTTGAAGATCCCTCTACAGGGAAAAAATCTGTCAACCTTGATCTTGCAAAACATACAATAAACATGATTGCAATGCTGGAAGAGAAGACAAGAGGGAATTTAACTTCGGATGAAGAGAAACTTTTAAGATCAATGCTGAGTGAGATAAGACTTGCCTTTGTTGAGGCAAAACCTTGATACAGGAAATTAAATCTTATGCAAAAATAAACCTTTTTCTATACATTATTTCCAGACGGGAAAACGGGTATCACAATCTGCGCTCTCTGATGACTCAGATTAATCTGCACGATGACATCTTTTTGGATTTTTCACAAAAAACAATGAACGTCTGCTGTGATCATCCTCAGGTTCCAGAAGACAGCTCTAATATTGCATATAAAGCTGCAGATCGATTTTTCAAGCAGTTGAAAAGCCGGGGAGTGGATCACTGTAAAGGTATTTCTATCAAGATAGTGAAAAGAATTCCTCCAGGAGGTGGCCTCGGAGGCGGAAGCAGTAATGCCGCAGCAGTATTAAAAGCGTTAAACAACCACTATGAAAAGCCATTTTCAAAATCTCAGCTCATGGAAATTGGTCTGGATCTTGGAGCTGATGTCCCTTTTTTTCTATTTAATATGCCTGCCATTGCAGAAGGTGTTGGTGAGAAACTCAAAAAGATAGAGATTTTAAGACCCTATCATCTTGTATTATGTGATCCAGGTGTTCATGCTTCAACAGCAGAAGTATATAAAAATAGTGATTTTAAATTGACAACTGACCATAAATATAATATAAAAAATGGTTTGAGCATATTGTTACGGGGAAATAAATTTGATATGCAGGACATCATGCATAATGATCTTGAAAGGTCAGCATGCAGATTATATCCTGAAATCAGAGAAACCAAAGAAGAGATGGAGTTGTTGCTGCAGAAAAAAGTGTTTATGACTGGGAGCGGCTCATCTCTTTTTGCACTTTTCTCAAAATATGAAAATGCCTGCAAAGGTTTTGACAAAGTTTTGAAAAAAAGCAGCAAGAAAATATTTCTCACCTCGTTCAGGCAATGCTCATGATTTTATTGTACTGGGGCGTCGTCAAGTGGTAAGACACAGGGTTTTGATCCCTGCATTCAGAGGTTCGAATCCTCTCGCCCCAGCCATAACTGGAAACTTAAAAGAGAAAGTGAGATATTTGATCAATGCTTATTTTACTGCTGCACAGGTAAGAATCTGGTAAAAGCCTGTGGAGCACATTGAGAATTTAAGGATTATTTTTTATATCCCTGAACAATTGAACAAAAAAAGCATTATAGACAAATCTTAGACTAAATTCACTTTAAGGCTTCCTTTACTTGTTATTTTTAAAAAGAGATAAATATGAATGGTCTATCAATATTTGCCGGCAATTCAAATCCTATCCTGGCAGAAAGGATTTCTGAATTCCTTGCAAAACCATTGGGAAGATTAAAACTCAACCGTTTCAGTGATGGGGAAATCCAGGTTGAAATTAAAGAAAATGTCAGGCAGCAGGAGATATATTTAATTCAATCCACATGCAGTCCGGTTAATGACAACCTTTTTGAATTACTACTCCTCATTGATGCTTTAAAACGCTCTTCAGCAAGCAGGATTATTGCAGTTGTCCCCTATTTTGGATACTCACGTCAAGATAAAAAGGTTTCTCCAAGGGTTCCCATAAGTGCCAAATTAGTTGCCGATCTTCTCGAGAAAACAGGTGTTCACAGAGTTATCACAATGGATCTGCATGCAGGACAGATTCAAGGATTTTTTAATTGCCCTGTAGACAATCTTTTTGCTGCTCCAATAATTATTGAAGATATTAAAGACCGCTATTCCGACAATCTGGTTGTTGTATCACCTGATGCTGGAGGGGTTGAAAGAGCAAGGGCTTATGCAAAACGGTTAAATGCCGCCCTTGCCATTATTGATAAAAGAAGAAGTGCACCCAATAAGGCAAAGGCCATGGCTATCATAGGGGATGTTAAGGGGAAAACCACAATCATCCTCGATGACATGGTTGACACTGCCGGCACATTGACAGAAGCCAGCAATGTGATAATGGAAAAAGGGGCAAAAGAGGTTCATGCATATTGCACACATCCTGTACTTTCAGGACCGGCCATAAAACGAATTAACAAATCATCTTTAAGTTCTCTTGTTGTAACAGATACAATCCCTCTATCAAAAGAGGCAAAAAACTGTGACAAGATCAAAACGCTTTCTGTTTCAAAACTGATTGGTGAAGCAATTATGCGAAGTTACAGGGGTGATTCTGTAAATTCATTGTTTGTATAAAAAATTGATATTAGATTTTAAGCATGTATTCATGCAGATATGGAGGAGAGAACTGTGGATTTAATTAAATTAAACGCAAAACTCAGAGAAGAGAGCGGCAAAGGTGCTGCAAGACGAATAAGGCAAAACAATAATATTCCTGGAATTGTCTATGGATCAAAAAAAGATCCTGTTATGCTTTCAGTGGATGCCATAGAGTTTGATAAAATAATCAGGGAAAACGGATCTACAGGTCTTTTTTTCAATCTGAAAATTGAAGGAAGCAACAGCAAAGATAAAATTGTCATGCTCAAAGATATGCAGATGGATACTTTTTCATTGAACTACCTGCATATTGATCTGCACGAAATTGATATGGATACCAAGGTTACCATCAGCATTCCTGTTGAAACTGTCGGTTCAAGCAAAGGAGTCGAATCAGGCGGTGTTATTCAGACTATCAGGCGCGAACTTGAAATTCTCTGTAAACCTGCTGATACTCCGGACAGTATACAGATTGATATTACCGATCTTGAGATTGGTGACTCAATCCATGTTGAAGATATTGATCTTGGCGAAACCATTGAAATACCCCATGAGGTGAATTTCACAATTATTACCATTTTAGCACCGACTGCTAAAAGTGAAGATGATGGTGAAGATGAAGATCTCCTGGAAATGGGAGATGCTGAAGAAGATGTCAGCGATGCAGATACTGCTGCATCAAATTAATAAAAAAAGTGTAGATGTCAGATTCAAATTTTAAAATTATTGCGGGTCTGGGAAATCCGGGAAAAGATTATACCCAGACCCGTCATAATATTGGCTTTCTGGCGCTTGACTCCCTGGCTTCAAAATCCCACCTCTTTATTGACAAATCCCGCTTTGATTCAAAATATGTAAAAGCAAGAATTCAAGGCGTACCACTCTTTCTTATAAAACCGTTAACCTATATGAACAGAAGTGGTTTTCCAATACACAGATTTGCTTCATATTATAAAATTGCCATGGAAAATATCATTATTATACATGATGATATGGATCTTGATTTTGGAAAAATTAAAATTGTAAAAAACCGTGGTCATGGTGGTCATAACGGGGTTCGATCAATCATTGATATTTTTGGAAAAAAAGATTGTGTGCGGGTTCGTATAGGGGTAGGCCATCCCAGATCCCAAAAAAACAAGAGAGCAAACCATACCATAGGACATGTTCTTGGTAATTTTTCAAAAGATGAAATAGAAAAACTGGACTCAGTAATCGATACAGTTTGCGATGCCACACTGCACATCATCAGCAAAGGGGTTACATCAGCAATGAATTATTTTAACAACAGGTAAAAAACCGTGTAATTTCAAGACGGTATTCTTGCATCTGAAGTGTAAAAAAAATAATTTTATTGACAATATTGTAAAAATATGATTATTTACGTGAGGATGGGCTAATTGTTCTTACTAAAAGAAAGGTGGTACAGCTAATGGGTGCAAACTCTAAAACAACCAGGGCGAAAAAATCATCAAAAAAAATAAAAGAATTTTTTAAAGGAGATTTAGCAGTTTATCCTGCACACGGAGTAGGCTGCATTGAGTCAATTGAGAGTAAACAGATCAACGGTGACACCATGAATTTCTACATGATGAAAATTGTGGAAAATGGTATGGTAATCATGATTCCAACTTCCAATGTGGAATCTGTAGGTTTAAGGGAGGTCATTCCGGAAACTGAAGTACCTGAAGTATACAAAGTCATGCAGGAAAAAGGTCAGGGTGCTGATAACCAGACCTGGAACCGCAGATACAGAGAATATATGGACAAAATAAAAACCGGTTCAATATATGATGTAGCTGAAGTTTTCAGGGATCTTTTTAATTTAAAACTTGAAAAAGATCTATCCTTTGGAGAGCGTAAACTTCTTGACACAGCTCAGAATCTGCTGGTTCAGGAGTTATCTACAGCCAAAGACATAGATGAAGATGCAATGATGCAGGAAATTGAAAATCTTTTTAATTAATAACCAGATATCATAAGCACAATTATAAAAACCGGCAGGCTGTAAAAAGCCTGTCGGTTTTTATTTTGCAGTCAAATGAAAACAATCGACATCATTATCCATAATAATTTAGAAGCAACGCGGCTTGACACATTAGTTTCAAATTTTGACAGCAGTTGTTCAAGAGCAAAAGCTGCCCGCCTGATAAACAGCAACCAGATTGTTGTTAATAATGTTAAGAAAAAACCAGGGTATAAAGTAAAACCTGGCGACATCGTGCAGGGAAAAATTCCAGATTCAGACCCTGTTACATCTGTTGAACCGGAAAACATTGACATGGATATTGTATTTGAAGACAGCCATATTATTATCATAGACAAGAAACCGGGCACTGTCGTCCATCCTGCACCTGGCAATATGTCCAAAACCATTGTAAATGCACTGCTGTACCATGCACCGGAAATAATAAACTGCGGGGATGACTTATTCAGACCCGGTATCGTCCACAGGCTTGATAAGGATACGTCAGGCCTCATGGTGATTGCCAGAACCAGTCAGGCTCTGCATTTTCTGAAAAGAGAATTTAAACAGCGACGGGTGAGAAAACAATACCTCGCCCTTGTTACAGGGGAATTAAAAAAAGACTCCGGCTCCATCAGGCTTCCCATTGGCAGACACCCGAAAAAAAGAAAAATGATGGCCGTAAACAAGGAATCCGGCAAGACTGCCATAACCGACTGGAGAGTAAAAGAGAGATATAATCATGCCTGTCTTGTTGAAGCTTCATTAAAAACCGGCAGAACACATCAGATACGTGTACATTTTTATGCCATTGACCACCCTCTGATCGGTGATCCCGTCTATCAGTATAAAAGATTCCGGAAACAGAACAGTGCTGCAAGACAGATGCTTCATTCATGGCAGCTTGAATTCAGCCATCCGTATACCGGCAGGCGAATCTCCTTCAAAACTGGCTTACCTGAAGATTTTATAAACACCATGATCATGCTGAAAACCAGTTAATATGACTTCAACTTTTCTAAATAACATTAAAATCAACAGAATACACCCGGATAAGGAATCAGAGATCTGGTTCAGTGAAATATCTGAGATCACCCAATCACTCTTATGTGACAAAACAGTTTATGATTCCAGTCAAATTAAAAACATCCTGTTTTCAAAAGATCATTTCAGCATATCTTTTTTAAGCGGTGATGAAATAGACACACTTAATGGTTTTAAAGCCATGAAAAAACAGATAGAGTGGATGAGCGGCAGGTATCTTATCAAGCTGATGATAAAATATCATTTTTTCCATGATCTGCCCCTTGAAAAAATTAATCTTGCCTATCTTGATGAAGGAGCTCCATTTCTGACCTGCGATCCGGATATTCCTTTTTCCATTTCTCACAGTAATAATTACGCAGTGGCAGTATGCTGTAAAAACAGAAAAAAAACAGTGGGTATTGATATTGAAAAAATCACAGAAAAAACAGATACACTGTTTTTAAAAACAGCATTTACAAAAAAAGAAATCTCATATCTGCAGGATAATGCAGCCTCTGTTTTCAGGAACTGGACTATTAAGGAGGCTTACTTAAAATATATAAAAAAAGGGTTTAATGAGAGTCTTCATAATGTAGAAATCATCGGCAATGACATATGGCACAACAAAACACGAATAAAAGTGAATGTATTCTCCACATTGATCAGTGAAAATTACATTTTATCCCTGGTTTCCAAGGGAAACGGGCACTTGTAACGGGGGGAACAAAAGGGATTGGCTATGCCATTGCCAGGGAGATACTGGACAGGGGCGGGGAGGTCTGTATTGTTGCGCGTAACGACCACTTGATTGACGATCGGCTGATTTCATGGGAAAAAAAGGGATTCAAGGTTTTTGGGACTTCCGGTGATGTTTCAGCAAAAGCGGCTGTCTTCCAGCTGACAAAAAATCTTTGTGTTGAATGGGCCTCCCATGGGATCCGGGTGAATGCCGTTGCCCCCTGGTATACCAAAACACCATTGGTTGAAACCGTGTTAAAAGACAAGGCATACCTGGCATCTGTTCTTGACAGGACCCCGTTAGGCAGAGTTGTTGGACCTGAAGAGATTGCCTCTGTGGCGGCATTTCTGTGCATGCCGGCGGCCTCCTATGTGACGGGTCAGTGTGTGGCCGTGGACGGCGGATTCATGGTAAATGGATTCTGATCTGTTTTAAAACCTGGCCTGTTCCGGTTTGAATTATGGTTCCAGATGATGTAAGAAAATAGGATCGGGAAAAATTATCAGGGAGATGGATATGAATTTAGAAGAACTGAATCTGCTTGAACAGAGAAAAATTGAAGCAGCCATTGCCGCACCCATTCTTCAGGGGTATGTTGAAAAACTGGGTCGCAGCAAAGCGCTTTCCATTGCCATGGAGGTGATCGAAAAATTATCCAGAGACAAAGGGCGAAAAGCTGCACGGGAAAAGGGGTCTCAAAGCCTAAAGGATCTTGCTCAGATCATGAAATCCTGGTCTGGCAACGGCCTGCTCGAAGAAGAAATTATAGAAGAGAGTGAAACCCGGTATTTCTTCAACGTCATCCGGTGCCGCTACGCCGAGGTCTATGAAAGCATCGGCGTAAAAGAGTTTGGCTATTGTCTTTCCTGCTGCCGTGACCAGCCCTTTGTTGAAGGATTTAACCCAGAAATAAAATTTAAAAGAACCCAGACCATCATGGAAGGGGCTCCTCATTGTGATTTTCGTTTTTCCCTGGACTCAAAACCATAAATCACCTGCTTTTCGACCCTTTGCATGGCCTGCAGCTTACAGCTAAAGCAAATTTGACTCGTGAAATATCCGGTGAAACAGATGAAGAAAGGAGATCGCATGGAAACAAGGAGTGAGGGTGGTTTGCATGACCGGGCAATAGTCATTGACGGCCTCCAGATCAGCAAGTGGTGCCAAACGGTTTTTCAGAACAACCGGAAGGGGGGGGTGTCAGCTCTGACGGCGACCACGGCTGTTCATGAAAATTTTCGCGAGACCATCCGGAATATCAGTGCATGGGATCACCTGTTCAGAAAATATTCCGATCTCATTGTGCCGGTTAAAACCACGGCCGATATCAAGACGGCAAAATCAGCCGGCAAAACAGGGATCATCCTGGGATTCCAGAACAGCGTCCCTGTTGAAGACGACCTGGACCTGCTCGCCATCTTTCACGCACTGGGTGTCAGGGTTATCCAGCTGACCTATATGGAGGCCAATTATGCGGGTCAGGGGTGTCTTGAACGCATTGATGCCGGTCTCACAAATTTTGGCCGGGAAATGATAGAACAGATGAACCGGCTTGGGATTCTTGTGGATCTTTCCCATGTGGGATACCGCACCACCATGGACGCCATTGCAGCCTCAAAAAAACCCGTGGCTTTTACCCACGCCAATCCAAAGAGTTTGTGGAATCATCCGCGCAATAAGAGTGATGAACAAATTAAAGCCGTAGCACGCCGCGGCGGCGTGGTCGGGGCCACCATCTTTCCGGCGTTTTTACCTTCAGGGAATAAGGCCACCATCGAGGAGTACATCGATGTCATCCTCTACCTGGCGGATATGGTGGGAATAGACCATGTGGCAATAGGAACCGATTTCACGGAAAACCAGCCAAGGGCATTTTTTGACTGGCTGCTGACGGGAAAAAGCAAAAAAGGGCCGGCAATGACCCTGGAACATCCCCTCTCCAACCCCAGGGGGATAGCAGATCCCCGTGATTTTCCCAATATTACGCGGACGCTTCAGACCCGGGGACTTCGAGCAGCAGATATTGAAAAAATCCTGGGCTTGAACTGGTTGAGACTGTACAGGACGGTGTGGGAAAGATAGGAACAAGAATGGATCCTGGTCCGGGAAAAAACAAAAATCACAAAAAACAATCATCATTCATATGGGGACAAAACAGGACAACCGAGATAGAAGTCAAACAAGAGGGAAAAATATGACAAAAGAAAAAATTGCCGTTGCCGGAATTCAAATACCACAAGTGACGGGAAACCGTCAGGCTAACATTGAAACGGCAATTGAGGCCATCACGGCAGCTCCCGGCCATGACATCTATGTGCTACCGGAACTTTCAAGCCCGGGGTATGGCATGGACGTGTTCTGTGCACTTGAAGATCTGGCCGAAGATATCATAGGACCAAGTTTCAGTGCTTTCTCTGATCTGGCGAGAAAACAGGACTGTTTCATCTGCTATGGTTTCCCAAGACGGGCAGGAGACGGCAAATTTAATATTTCCACATCTGTGGTGGATCCAGAAGGAAATCTTGTGGCCACCTATGACAAATGGCATGTGTGCAGTACGGGTGTGTGCTGTGAAAAAGATTATTTCGTTTCGGGCGATCACCCCCCTGCTGCTTTTGAAGTGAAGGGCATACAGGTGGGCCTGGCCATCTGCTATGATATCCGCTTCCCTGAACTGACACGCAAACTTACCCTGGAGAAAAATATTTCATTATTGCTGCATCCGGGCGGATGGCCCAGGGACGAGGGCTTTCCCACCTGGCATACATTTTTAAAAGTCAGGGCCATGGAGAATTCCATCTATATCATGAGTGCAAACTGGGCCGGCCCGGATAATGGGGGTACGGCATTTTGTCCGCCGTTTCTTGATGAAGCGCAGTATAAACTGGAACACCTCGGGAAAGCCCCGGGGGTGCTCAATGGAATTGTTGACCCGGGCTATCTTGAAGAATTGAGGCACCGGTGTCCCTATCTTCTGGACAGGAATATCCATATGTACGGGGCGGACAGGTGATTTTAAGACTGTCAAACCGGTCTGAACGGGCATGGGGTTCATCATAAGAAACCCACTGGCGGTTGCCTTGAATTTAAGGAGAAGAAAATGATTTTCTTTACAGGATTCGGCATGCTAACCGGTTTAGTCGTGATTTACCTGATCGTTCTCGCATGTTTTCCGGTTAAGGTGGAAAAACAACCCCTGGCACCGGGAAAACAGGGTGCAGATAGGAAGCTGAAAAATTCTACCTGATGGTCTGCAGTAGTCTGAAAAGTGTTCTCCTGGCGAGAATATCACCTGAAATAACACCAACAACTTTATTTTCTTCAACTATCGGCATTGCAGAAATTTCATAATTCTCAAGTTTTCTGATACAGTCAATGATGGTTGAATCAGGCGTACTTGTAATAACATCTGCTGTCATAATCTGGGTCAGGGCTGAATCCATTGGCAGTCTGGAAGCCATTGCCTTGGTGATATCCCAGTTTGTTACAATTCCAATGAGCTTCCCTTTTTCTGATACAACATTTACAATTGGCACATCAGCATCTACAAGCAGACTTGCCGCATTTGTTATACTGTTATTTACATCAATGGTAGGGGCATCTTCCATGATATCTCTTGCTGTTCTGGATTTTTCCATCAATGATATACGTTCAATACTTATTGCCTCTGAAATTTCACACGGGAGGCTGTCAGCATCTTTACAAAGACCGTCAATCAGCTCCTCCATGTTTCGCCTGATAACAGTTTCCAGTTTTTTTACAGCTGCTTTCTGCCTGGTTAAAGCAAGATCCTTAAAATCATCCTGATTTTTTTCAAGCCATTTTTCAATTGCTGCTGAATGACCGATTATATCTCTGGGCAGCAGCAGATGATCTGGAGTGGGAATTATCCTCTCATGGGCTGCATAGATAACACCTCCTGAGTTGACAAGATAATCCGTTGCAATGAGCACGCCTTTATCCCTGAAGACATGGCGCTCCATTTTTCTCCGTCCGGCTTTTTTAGCAGGATCTGGTGAATAGGTATTCGCCCCTTCAACAATAATACGCCACGATCCCATTCTTTCTGTGGTCATTGAGGGATTTGTGGAGCTGTCCACATCAAGATAATTAAATACAGGTGAAGCAGGTATCAGGCAGAAAGCGGATTCTGTTAAAAGATTGTCTGCACAGTTTGAAAAGATAATATCTTCAAATTCCTGGTGGCTGCTGTGCATGATATGGTCATGGTAATAATTCTGTGTGACTGTTCCAGATTTTTTCCAGATTTCAAACAATTTTTCCCACGGCAACCCGTTCCTGTTCAAAAGATATCCATTTTCGTCACTGATCCCCTTGATCACAGGAGAGTTTTCTGGATCATAATCATTAAAAATCCTTGCTACATGTGCTCCCACTGCTCCGAATCCCTGGATCAGAATATCCATATCAGATGATTCTGGAATCTCGATATTTTTAAACTGGGGTAATTCCCTTAATTTTGGGAGATGTTCAAGCAGTGCTTTAGTGGCAACGACAACACCATTGGCAGCACCTCCAAGCTCATCAATTCTGTTGCCACCCATATCAGCTGGTTTTGAAACAACATTGTTAAGGCCATTTTCAATTGCAAATGTTTTCATATCTGAATCATTTGTCCCGACATCAGGACCTGGAATATAGATTTTCCTGTATCTTCTTAAAAGCTGTCCAAATCCCCTAATAACTTCATTTCTCTCTTCAAGTGTGAGATTGTCAGGTCTGATAATTCCTGATTTTCCTCCTCCGAAAGGAAGATCAGCAGCAGCATTTTTAAGGGTCATTCCCCTTGCAAGATTGAAGATAATATCAGGAGTGATATCTGGAAGCATTCTGGTTCCACCCATTGAAGGCTGCCCCATTGCAAGGTTATCAACAACAAGAAACCCTCCTATTTCAAGAGGAGATGTTTCATTCCACATGCAGGAAACAAGCCTTGGGCCCAGCCTGTCCACTTTTATCCCAAGTCTCTGGAGACGATCCACATCAAGAGGGCCGAATTCAAGAAATCTTAAAGGCCCGTCTTTGATCAGGCGATTCTTCCACACTTTATCTTTCATGGCTTTATCTAACAATTGAGACATCATGGATGGAATCATTTTTCGTTTCCCCTTTTATATAATTAATGCAGATTCTTTGCCGCAATCACTCCGGTACCTGATTGGATCAGCGCTTTTGCAGTAAGGTTTACTGAATGATGCTTATCAAGATAGTTTGTCTCAAGTGCTTCCATTAAATCACCATCCAGAATCTCTTTCCTGCTTAGAAAATAATCTAAAATATTTGAAGGATGCTCTCTTGTCTCTTCAATTGACGTTTCTCCTCCCTCGTGTTTGGCAGAAATATTGGGAACTTTTTTTACCAGTTGAATCAGTTCATCCCTTCTATTGTATGGCTGATTAACAATAGCCTGATAGGTCTCTGTAATATGGTGCTCAAAGCGGACATATTTTTCAAGACCCAGCTCTTTTCTTATGGAATTTGCATCCTCAATTGTCTCATTATTCACTGAATTGGAAAGGTTAAAGCCGGCAAGTGACGTACTTCCATCTTCCCTGCTGAAAAGCCTGGCAGTCATCAGTGTCCACATGATGAACCATGGATTGTCATTACCCACAAATACTGAAATTTTAAATTCAATATCCACACCGAGCCGGTGCATCATATATGCAAGCAGAATTGTACCGGGATTAATATTCAGCACCTGTTTGACACCATAGGTTGTATAATAGTGCAGATACTCTTCCGCCCACTTTATTGGATAGTCATTCGGCTGTCCGATTCCACCAAAATATCCCGTAATGGTCTCCGGGCCTCCAAGGTGAATATTGCTTCCGTCTGTTCCCCTTGTATCAAGGGATTCAACATATGTAGCACCGATGATCTGCATGGCAAGAGCCGTTGCAATAATATCTCCCTGGTCTTCGGCCTGCTCTGCCATATTTCTTACCCGGATAATTCTTCCCGGCATCAGTTCTCTCTTTTCCACTGCCTGCCTTGCCTGTGTAATCAGCCAGGGAAAAAACTGCATAGCACTTATCTCAAGGGTGACCGCATTTGAAAAATCAATCTCTGATAGTTCTGTATCATCATCTAATACACTTTTGCAGTAATCATCCATTGATACAAATGTTTTATTATCTCTCTGTTTTATAAGCCATTCAATATCGGAAACATATGGTGAATTTAATTTTTTAAGCTGCTGAAGCATATTTTCAGGATCTCTTGCTTTTTTTGCCTTCTCATTTATAGCTTCCGCTCCTCCGAACTTTTCAATAAGATCGCTGAGCTGCTTTATCTGTTTACTGCTGCCGGATATCAAAAGGTTGTTTACAATGTCTAAATCCCTATCCTTAATTGCCAATATTTTTTTTAAATCAACCATGATAACTCTCTCCAATCTATTTTCTTAATGAATTTAATAATCTCTCTTTTTTATTATTTTATAAAAAATAATGGGTTGTTGTTTACTCTCTGATTTTCTTTTTTTTATATCTGTTCAGAAAAATATTTTCTGTAGCGAGAAAGCAGTGCTATCCAATACCAGCTGCATCTATCGGCCATCCCTGATCAGGCTTTACTTCAGCATAAACAATAAAGGTTTCAATTTTTCCCATACCTGGAATGGTTGCCAGTTTCTCCTTTACCAGAACACCAAGATCACCAATATCTGGTGCAACGACATGGAGAAAATAATCAAAACGGCCTGTAATGTGATAACAGGCACGGACATTTGGAATATTCTTTATCTGATCTTCCAGTGTCTTAATATCTTTCACCCTGTGCCTGTCAAGAGAAATACAGGCAAAACCCTGTGCTTTCAGTCCAAGTTTTTCAGGGTCCATCACTGCCCTGTATCCTTTGATAATCTGTTTTTCTTCAAGCTTTTTTACCCTGTCCAGCATGGTAGAGGGTGCCAGTCCCGCTTCCCTGGCAAGTTCGGAATTTTTTTTCCGTCCATCCAGCTGTAAGGATTTTAAAGTATGTCTGTCTATTTTATCCATTAATCTTCCAAAATAAAATTCGAATATTTAATTAAAATATAAAATTTAATTCGTTTTATATCTAATAATACAGAATTTATATCTATTGTCAAGCACAAATCACACCAAGCATATACAGGATCAGCATCTTTTCCAAACAACTTGCCACAAAACGGATTATTGGTTATCCTCATGCTCACTCTTATTTCAGTGTCAGATAAATGAAAATTACAATCAAAGGAGTATATGACTTATTTAAAGGATTGCCATTTTAATATTTCATGACAACCGGGTAAAAGAGTCTATTTTGAAAAACTCTCCGTACAATGATTCTGGAGGATGAATGCTGTTGCTTATAAATACAACCAAAACAATGAATTTAAATTCCCCTGCACCTCCGGGTATAAAAGAGACAGAGCCGGATCAACTTGAACCAGCCCGTCTTCTTGCCGGCAGGATTTCAAAACTGAATTGTTCTCAACTTGCGGAGCTCATGTCTTTGAGTGATAAACTTGCAGCAGAGACAAAAAAGAATGCAGTGTCATGGGGAAAGGATAATCGTCCCAGGCTGCCTGCCTTATTCTGTTTTACAGGCCTTTTTTATAAATTTCTCGATGCATACACTCTTGATACAACCCATTTGAAGGATGCGCAGAAAAGAATCCGTATATTGTCCGGGCTCTATGGTTTGCTGCGCCCGCTGGACCTTATTGAAGCCTATCGCCTGGAAATGGGGCAAAAATTGACTGTGGGTCATACAAAAACCATTGCAGGATTCTGGAAAGAAGCTGTGACGCTTTTGCTAAATAAACAGTTAAAGGCGGGAGAACCGGTTGTCAGCGTGGCTGCCAAAGAGTACATTAAGGCCATTGATATTAAGAAATTAAAAGGAGCTGTAATTGAACCTGTTTTCAAGGAACAGCAGGCCGATGGCAGTTACAGGACAGTAGCTGTTCATGCAAAAAAGGCACGCGGAGCCCTTGTGCGTTATGCACTTGTAAATCAGGCACAGGAACCATCAGACCTGACAGGATTCAGTGAAATGGGGTGGAAAGCAGCAGAAAAGGCCCCGGAATCAGGCCCATGGCTATTTACCAGGCCAGCCAGGAAAAAAGGATAAAATAGAATCATTTGAGACAATCATTATCCCTGTTCTGATTTCCTATCTGTCCTGTAAAAACTGCAGGTTCCCCATATCAGGCAGTAGTGATAAAATGTTTAACTCCATCTATAGGGAATGATCAAACATTTCCTGTGCAATACTGCCATTGCAGATTTTTGTCACCGGCCCTGTCATGGTAGCTGAAAAATTTTTCCCGAACTCAATTTTGATCTCTCCACCCGGCATATGCACCCAAATATCCTCATCACACAGGCCAAGCCTGAAAGCAACGGCTGCAGCGGCTGTGCTGCTGCTACCTGAAGCCAGGGTATACCCTGCCCCGCGTTCCCATATTTCAATCTTTATATTCCTGCGGTCAACAATCTCCATAAACTGCACATTTGTACGATTTGGAAAACGGGATTCTGTTTCTATCAACGGACCGTAATGATTCGCTTTTTCTGCAGTGGGTTTTTCCATCAGTACAACACAGTGAGGATTTCCAATAGTTGCCGCACAATACCTGAGAACATCCCCATCAATTTTCATCTCCTCTTCCAGCACTTCCCGCTGAGTTCCTGCTACAGGGATGATCCTGCTGTCAAAGCTTACATTACCCATTTCCACTTTCACACTCCTGCCGCCGGCCCCTACTTTACACACTACCGTGCCTCCGGCTGTCCAGACTGTAAAAGGAGTGCTGGTTACAAGCCCTTTATCCCAGAGGTATCTTGAGAAAATTCGCAGACCATTGCCGCTTTTTTCTGCCTCACTTCCATCAGGATTGTAAATCTTCAATCCAAAATCATCTGTTGTATTTTCCAGAGGTCCGCATAAAATGCCATCAGAGCCGACACCATAGTTTCTGTGACAGATCAGGCGTATTGCATCCCGGCCAAGTTCTTTTTCAACATCATCAGGATCAATTACAATATAATCGTTTCCCGCTGCATGATATCTTGAGTATTTCATTGTTTCACCTCTGTTGTATCATTATATCCAATCTCCCCGGACAGCAGAGGTGAAACCGGATTGTGCCCATGAAATTTTTCATTCACCATTTTATCACTATAATTTGCATAACAGTATAAACAACCATGCCTGCACGTATTGTAAGCACCGATATCTATACTCTTTACGCACCCGCATGATCTGCGCTGATTTTTATCTTTCCTGGCATCTATCTTTCTCCTGCTCAATAACCCGGCCAGCTTATCATCAATACATTTCCCGGGAGAAAAACCAGCCGGGAACAGATGGATATCTTCGGCACAGGTTTCCATGTCCAGATCATATTCATCACCAATAGTCTTAAAGCATACTGCAAGCTCCATTTTTTTCTGTTCATCAAGCACTAAAGGATTAACCGGTTTCATGTTCCGTTGAGATTTTTTATAGAAATCAATAAAACTGATAACACATTTATCTGTATATTTATGAAGTTCTGATACCAGGTTTTCAAAATTTTTTATATGATACGCCACGGTAATTTTTCTGGTCAGTAAAACAGGATCATAGCGCCATATTACTCTCTCTTTTCCAATTTTTTCCGACAGATTAATAAATGTATCAATAATATCTTTTTTCAAGGGAACCCTGGTTTCTATCTCCTGATCATATGAAGTGATTGTAAATTGAAAATAGTATGCAATCCCCAGATTATCGATAATTTTTAAATCTGGAATCATCTTTTCCGGATTTTTTGTCCAGAAAACAATACAGTCAACAGCTTCGGGTTTCAGCGAAACCATGCTTATCTGTCTTGGATTCATAGGATTTTTTACATAAACAAAACCTTCTCTGATCCTGTTATAGAACCATTCATTGTAAAACGCCGGGATATCAGTTCTACGGCTGGCACTTATAATCATGATATTATTTTTAACCTTGAATACTTCAATACCCGGAGTTTCACGTAATCATACTTTTACTTATATAAACCAGGTCCGTCTGCTGTATATCATGTCAGACAAGGCCGGGATATTGATCATTGATAATGGTAAGGTCAAACACCTCACCACTTTCACTTAATGCACGATATTTGTCATTCTCCCTGATTATCTGATATGCCCTCCTGCTGATCAGAATGCTCAGCTGGTTATAGTTTGCGGCCAGATTTATCAAATCGCGCGTTTCTCCATATGTCAATGCTTTTTTAAGGGTAATAATCAGAATATGTTTTGAACCCTTTATCAATTCAATCTTTGCAAACAGTTGAGGATTCTTTTCTCTTATAATGGCCTTAAACCCGGCTTTACTCCTCCATCGGTTTTCAGCAAACCAGGGAATGAGATTCTTTAATGAGCCTACAACTCCCGGAGAACTTGATTTAAATCCTAAACTGTCAATCTTTTCTGTGCTGTAAGTTGTATTGGTATAAAAACGGTTTATATAGAGGAATTCAATGGGAAATTTCACAGTCTTTCTGAATATAATTCTGAAGAATCTCCCGATTACATGTACAAGCCTTAACGTGTTAATGGCTATAATAACCGCCTGGTATGTCCCCACAAACATCTTAATCATCTGATAGGGAACTGCAATATCAAATGGCATCCTCTTGTTCATGATCTGTTTTGCCTCTTTAATAACAGACCTGAGGCTGACAGGGCCCTCCCCGATATTAAAAACCTGACCGTAAACCCTCTCTTCATCCGAATGATTAAACAGAAAATCAATTGCCTCCGGAATGGATGTTGCTGCATCAGCATATGTATGATAGGTGAGACCTTTTCTCCTGGGAATGGTTGTCATGGCCGGCACCATATTTTTCCACATCAGAGAAAGCAGTGTGGCAAACCCCTGTACCCGGCCTCCTCTGCCGTAAACAATAGGGAGTCTTAAAACAAAATATTTTAATCCCTCTTTACGACCCAACTCCTTGAGCTCCTCTTCAATATGATGTTTCGCAATGCTGTACAGGTTGCTTGGCTGTGGAATGGTCTTTTCGTCAATATCCTTGCCGATACTCAACCCGTATATGGAAGATGAACTGCTGTATACCAGCGGTATCTTATGCTTTGCTGCAAATTGTCCCAGGATAACCGCACTATGCTTACTTCTGTTAAAATCGTGGACAGATCCCGAGAGTGTGGCAGCAAGATGAATAATTAAATCAATCTGCTCTTTGGCAAAAAGATCAGACAGGTTGTCAATATTTTCAACATCACCTCTGATATTGATAACACGGCTGTCAAAACTGATTTCCTTTGTAGAAACACTGCGATCCAGTGTTATAATTCGGTATCCTCTCTTCCCAAAATATCTTACAATATTTTTACCCACAAGGCCATTGGCGCCTGTCACCAGAAGAGTTTTCTGTTGCAGACAGGGTTTCGGGGCTTTCACCTCTTCTAATCGTACAGCCAGCTCAGCCTTGGTCATTTTAGCATAAACTTTAGGCTGTCGACCTCTTAATCCTGTATGTCTCCCCTCAATATCATTTTTAATGCTGCAGAGAGCATGATTCCAGATGACATCATGCAAAAAGCGTGGAAAGAGAATTCTGAAGATTTGCGACACTGTTTTTCCAACAAACGTTCTTCCTTTTTTGAAATCAAAAGATGCATAGACAACAAGACTGCTGTTTCCATCCCGTGTTTTCCGGACATCAAAAATCAATCTGCCGTTATCAAAGGTCTTGGAATTTGCTTCATAAACAAGGTACTGATTATTTTCTGCATTTGCAAGATTCAGGTTAATACTCAGTCTCAGCAGGTTGATACGATATTGTAAAACAGATCCTTCTTTATTTGGTTCGCCTGCGATGCGGGTAACATTCATGAATTTCATATTAAGCAGATTGTTGTCCTCATTACCCAGGCGTTTCAAGTCATTAAATATCTCTTCAGGAGGTGCTATGATTTTAATGATATACATTTTTTCATAATCAAAACGCGCAGATAATGGCAGGCCGATCCGGGAGTAAACCCTATCTCTTATCTGATTCCATTTCTCCTTGACAATAATGGTTGGATACCGTCCATACCTGCGCCAGTTAAGACCGAGCAGCTTCTCGATAACAGCATTTCTCAGTGTAACTAAAACACCTCCTATCAATATCGATTTCAAACTGGACCAGCTGCACATCAGTTTTAATATGGTCTTATAGTCTTCAATACCGCTTGCCATAAACCACAAGGCCTTTCCCACAGGTCTTCCTGACTCTTTTTCCTCTTTCAGTTCGTTGGCAAAGGCATGATAAAGCATCCGGCTGAGTACAGGTGCTTGAAAAATTCGCTTTGTAATCCCGAAAACCCATCTGCCATACTGATTATCTGAATCAAGCCATTTAATGAGAGCACCATATTCTCTTTTAATATTTTCCTTATCAATACCTTTATTTACAATTGTCACAGCAAGTGCCTGGGCAGTCTCAAAGGCAGAATAAAGTCCATCTTTATTCAAACGCGAACCCACTGCATCCCCTATTATGGCAAATCTATCCGCATAAAAATGTTTTGCCGTGACAATTGCTATGCGGGGAGAACATGAACAGGCAAACAGTAAAGGTGCATTAGAGGGAAGCAGATGCATCACATGGGGCATGGAGAGGAATTTTGCTGCTATCTCTCTTGCCTCTGACGGAAGATCTACCCTGTCAACACCCTTTCCAATCAATGTAACAGTGACAAACCTGTCTTTAGGGACGATTGCAACATGTTCAAGGGATAACTCTTCAGACCCGTATTCCATATAGTAGACCTGCTGATTAAAATGTCTGCTAATGAATTCTTTTCCCACATCCAGTTCAAAAATTACCGCCTTTCTTGACTGGGCAGGTTCAAACTCCTGATTGATTTTTTTTATGGATTGTATGAATCTGTTGTTCTGATAATCCTGGCCGCGAATAATATTAACACCCGTTGATACAGCAGCAAAATCGGCAGAAATTCTCTCCTTCATTTTGCCATGCTGTACTGTCAGTTCCGGTCTTCCAGATCTTCCATACTCTATTTCAAGAACATTGCCTGAAACAATATTTGCCCCCTCTTTTTCCGCCTCTTCCAGCAGGAAGGTATCAAATCCTTTGATTTTAACACCAGGCCGTTTAGGGATCACTCCCCTGAAGACAGAATACATTCTTTTGTCATCAGGAACTTTAATTGGAATGTTTTTCCATCGTTCCTGAATCCATATCAAACCGATCTCTTCCTGCACAACTTCTTCAGGAACAACAATATTCTGTTCAGCCAATGCTCTGTTCAGGCCCGGTGAGATGACACCTGCACCATAGTTGCACATCCTCAATGTCCAGAAATTATCACCGGAAGCCCTGAAAATTTTCTTTTCAATAATATCTACATCAATGGAGAGGTTTTTTTTCCTGGCCTCCTTTAAAAGATGTATTGCAAAAAAAGCACCTGCCGGGCCACCGCCGACGATAATTACCCTGTTTCCATTTTCTAAAGAAAGCGGTGCTGCATTATCTGCCTGATATTCCGGATCGGACTTGACTGGATCGGGTATTTTGCGAAGGTCTTTTATCATAGATAGTCTGTTAACTCCTAAATAAAATAAGATCTTCTTTCTTTTCCTTCTGCTGCTGAAGAGAGATCTGCACGGGCATTATTCAGTAAGACATCTCTATCCCCAGCAGTTTATTAAAGGAATTAAATAATCCTGCTGCAGATTTTTTCACAGCTGTGACTTACAGACAATCGTACGCATAAAGAGAGATGAATGTCAAGCAAGTTAACACCATTTTAAAATGCCTTATTTACAATACAATCAATATTCTCTGACCAGATAAAGCACTGCTGTCTATTTATCCTCTTGCATCTGTTTCAGCAGTTTCACTCCCCGTGACTTGACAGCAGGGCTTCCATCAGTTGTCTGTTCTTTTATGATCTCACGTATTTCAGTGATCAGCAAATTATTTTTTTCTGCTAAATCAGCTAATGCCTGCATGGCGGAAACTCTGACAATTTTACTTTTATGTCTGAGATAATTTTTTAATGCCTTTATTATCTCATTTTCTTCTTTGTCTGTGTATTCAAGGCGTGATACGATTTGAGCCATATGCCAGCATACTTCCTGCTGTACAGATGACTCCATTATTGATATGATTTTTGAATTAAACCCCGAAAGCAGTACAGGTTTTTTCCGGGTGACTTTTTCAATTACATCAGCAGTCCTCATTTTTATAATGGAATCATTTTCATAAAGGCCGTTAAACAGCTCTGGGAACAGGGATGGATTTTTTTCAACCTCATCCACCACTTCACTTGCACGACCGATTGACCGCAAATCACCCCCTCTTAATTTTTTCAATATTTCCGACATGCTTTCTTTCATATACAATTGAATTGATGAGTTGTACGGTTTTATATTTTATTAAATTTTTCTGTTATCTGTTTTTATCCTCCAGCAGCTCAATGGCGTCAGCTGCTTCCTGGATACAATGCTGGCTGAAAACTTTGATTCCATGTTGATTAAGAAGAGCAGCTGTAACACCAGAGCCGGATATTTTCGTATTTGAAAAATCACCATTATAGATGGTATTACTGCCGCATGATGGACTGGATTCAGTTAACACAGCTACTCGAATTTTTTTATCTTTACACAGTTTCAGTGTATTCTCAGCACTTTTAATAAATTGTGCTGAAACATCCTGTCCTGAATTTTCAATAACGGTTGCACGAAATGCCAGCACATCATCTCCCTGGCCATTAACAATTTCTGAAGGAGGTCGTGGTATAGAAAGGCCTGCTGAAACTTCCGGACATATTGAGACGACTCTTCCTTCCTGAAGCCATTTTTTGAGCAGATAGCTGCTGCATAATATATCCCGCCCATTGTAGCGAACCTTACTTCCAACCAGACAGGCGCTTACCAGTACTTTCTCCATTTATGATCTCCTGGTTTTTATCCTCATCCTCAAAAACCCAGCAAATAACTGAGACTTATCCAAATCAACATGCCCGTATAATAGAATATGGCATCTGCCTGAACTTTGCTGTTGGAACCGCTCTGGCCAGAGCCGGTGTCTCCTCTGACGTCTGCCAGGGAATATAATTCTTTTATGTAAAATTCCACCTCGAAGAAACTATGGTTGAGAGTATATCCACAAATTCTCCAAACTCATTTTCACCTATTGTAAGGGGTGGATCGATTCTAAGAAATGATCCCCTGTTACACACAATATATCCACGCTCTATCAGCTCATCATATATTTCAGCGGTAATTTCCGCACTTGCTAAATCAATGGCGAACATCAAGCCCCTTCCACGGACTCCAACGACAGTTTCACCATCTACAAGAGTCTTGAGCAGGGAATGATATATTTTTCCTTTCTTTTCTGCATCAGCAATGAGATCATCCTCTATAATAACTTGAATAACCTCCAGAACGACAGCTGCACCTAATGGATCATTCTGGTGTCCCTGCATATATTCAAAGGGTGATGGTTGCAGTTCATCTGCTATTTCTTTCTTCAGAATAGCAGCACTGACAGGATAGCCATTACCTATACCTTTACCAACGGCAATCATATCAGGCTCAATATCATAGTGTTGATAACCAAACCATTTTCCTGTCCTCCCAAATCCTGTAGTTACCTCATTTACAATTATTTTTCCTCTGTTTTTCCGAACAATTGCCGCTATATTTTGAATCAGAGCTTTTGGAGGAAACTTGACAAACCCGGAAGCGCTTCCAGGCTCAAAAATGAATTCAGATATATTATCTGGAATATTTTGAAGTGTCTCGCAGGTTAAATCACAGGTATGTTTATTTGAGCATGTCTCACATTTTTCCCAGTTAAGGCTGAACCACCCGTCTGCCCTGTTGATGACCGAGTCGTAAGAACCAAGATAGGCATCGTGAAGCGTTAACGTTTTCTGCCCACACGTGCTCATCTGTTTCGTAATCTGTCTCAATATTTCTATTGCTTCACTTCCTGAACTGAGAAAAACACATTTACCATCTTTGCAGTCAGCTGTTGACAAGAGTGCCTCTGCTGCTTTATCCACTATCTCACTCGAATAGCAGAACCCACCATGCATAATTTGATCAACTTGTTTTTTAATTGCATCATTAACTCGTCTGTTACGGTGACCTAATGCTGTGCACCATACTCCTGATTCTAAATCCATGTATCGCTTCCCACTGCTGTCAAACAGATATACTCCTCTGCTATCGACTATATTCGGGATTCTTAATTCATGTCCGGTGCAGTCAAGAATATTTTTCATATTGTCATTTCCCACTATATGCTTTCACGCATAACAAATCAGCTGGCGTGAAAAATCGGCAGCAGTTGTATCGGGCAGCTGATCTCTATTGCCGGTACTCTTTCTACCGGCATATTTCAGCAAAAACCCCATGGGTTAATTTTTCTAAATCAGCGGGCTTCAACTCAATTTGAAGGCCTCTGCGTCCAGCACTTACATAAATTGTTGGATATTGTTTTGCTGAAGAGTGAATAATTGTTTTCAGTCTCTTTTTCTGTCCAAGGGGGCTTACGCCGCCTAACACATACCCTGTTGACCTCTCAACGTCCGTTGCCATTGCCATTGATGCTCTTTTTGCTCCTGCTGACTTTGCAATCAGTTTCATGTTGAGTTTTGTTGATACAGGAACTACACCAACTGCCAACTCCTTTCCATCGAGGTTGACAACCAGAGTTTTGAAAACCTGTTTTTCCGGCGCACCTGTTTTTTCGACTGCCTCAGCACCGTATGATGCATTGGATGAATCATGATTATATTCATGAATCCTGAAAAATATTTTCGCTTTTTTTGCAGTATGAATTCCCGGGGTCATCTGTTTAAAACGTCTGGTTTATATTTTTGATTTATATTTCTGGGTTATGCGTCTGGTTTAACCTTCTGACAGTTAACATACATGGAAAAATGCTATATCCTGTCTATGTACAAAAAATCTGTCTGTTGATCACTATAATCAAGCCAAAACAGCGAAAAACCATCATTGACTTTTCTCTGTTTGTCAGTACAATACCGGGTTATGAAAGTCAAACGGAAATTAGAATCTGACTCATCGCTTAAGCCTGTGGAAAACATCTGCCCGGTTTTAAGCGACCGCCATCATGGTCTCAGGAATAGGCAAACTCTTACTTATAAAAACAGTGATATCACCATTGATTTAAATGTTAATGGAGAAAATGAATATACCAAGGTCAGCTATCCTGTAAAATATGGCATTTTTTCAAGGTGTGAAACCAGTGATTATGTTTTTGAATTTAACCAGAACCATGAAATCAGACATGCAAAAGCCAGAAACGGTTCCTGGAGGAACCCCGTGGAGTGGCTCAAACGTACAGCCGGCAATGAGTGGATATATTATTCCACAGGAGGGTATGCCGGCGTTTTTGAGGCAATTGGCGAATATTATCTGCCCAATCTGATGTATACCACAAATTCTCTTCTGGGCGGGAAACCTTTTGAAGAGAAAGCGATCAAAAATATCGTTAAAAACTGGCATGACATTTTAATGCACCATTTTCCCGCATATCTGCCTGAGCCATTTATGAAATGGTTTAACACAATAGAAAAGCAGACACCGGAAAAATTGAAGCAGAAGGCTGACCACCTGTTTGATATAACCGGCTCCAGGGTGAGTGTTATACCTCCCGATGCAAGGCATGTTGATTATAATATCATTCCTGTAAGTATTTCTGACGGATGCCTTTATAAATGCCGGTTCTGCAAAATAAAAAACCATAAAACGTTCACGAAAAGAACTCAGCAGGATATTAACAGACAGATCAGGCAGCTGAGACAGATTTTCAATAGGGATATTATCAATTATAACGCACTGTTCCTGGGTGAGCATGATGCCTTGAATGCAGGAAAGAAAATTATACTTGAAACTGTGAAAAATGCTGGTAGTGCTTTTGATTTCAAGTCTTCATACATGAAAAACAATTATATTTTCATGTTTGGCAGTGCTGATTCATTTTTAAATGCAGAAGAATCCACTTTTACAGATCTCAACACTTCCGGGTTTAAGACTTTTATCAATATCGGACTGGAGTCCTATGATCAAACCACCCTGGATCTTATTGGCAAACCCGTCACAAAAAATAAAGTGGGATCAGCATTTAAAAAATTTCAGGAGATAAACCATACCTATGAAAACATTGAAATAACCTGTAATTTTATCATGGATGAGAGCCTTCCGGATTCTCATCATAAAGCATTAATGGAGCTTATAAGGGAGAGCGCCGACAGAATACAACCCAAGGGAAATATCTATTTATCACCCCTGAAATTTGGAGCTCCTTCAAGAGAAATGCTGTATGATTTCTACAAAATTAAAGCTCTCAGCCGCTTTCCGACTTTCCTCTATATCATCCAGCGGCTTTAATCCGTTCCACTGATATATATTTATTGAATATTTAAGAGTGCAGCATTTATCAATCAAGCAGACTTAAAACTGGCAGCATCAGCTCTGGAGATAACGGGTTATTTAAAATTCCTTATGACAACTGTCCATACTTTAACTGAAACACTTGATTTTATCATGCTGGTAGTGATAATTTCCACTTTATGGATAAAAAAGAACTCATATCACTTCATGGCGGCCACAGCAGCAAATACTGTAATCATGCAGAGGATACACTTGAAGATATTATTCAAAAATATATTGACCTTGGATATAAAAAGGTGGGTATTTCAGAGCATATACCCCCTTTAAATGATAAATTTTTATATCCTGATGAAAAACAAGCTAACCTGTCTGTCCTTGACATCAATAAAAGATTTGAAAATTATTTTACTGATATTAAAAAATTAAAACTGGAATACCGTGACAGAATCAACATTTTTGCAGGTTTGGAGACAGAGACATATACCGGATATGCTGATCATGTAAAAAACCTGATATTGAAATTTCAGCCCGATTATATTGTGGGTTCTGTCCACCATATAAACGATGTCTGTTTTGACTATTCAAAAGAGGAGTATGATTCACTTGCCTTGGCAATGGGCTCCTGTGACCGCATGTATGAAAAATATTTCGACATCCAGTATGAAATGATAATGACGATTAAACCATTTATTGTTGGACACTTCGACCTGATCAGAATTTATGATGAAGATTACAGGAACCGGGTTGAAAAACCTGCAGTAAAGCAAAAAATCTTAAGAAATCTTGAACTGATAAAATCTATGAATCTTGTCATGGATTTTAATCTGCGCCCCCTTGCAAGGGGTGAAAAAGAACCTTATATTACAGCATCAATTCTTAAAAAAGCGAGAGAAATGAAAATACGGGTGGTGCCGGGTGATGACTCCCACAGTGTTAAGCATGCAGGTTTCCATGTTGATAAAGCCATAACAATCCTGGAAACATATGGATTTGATACTCTTCAATGGCCTGATCCGGTATTGTTAACCTGATGCTGTAAAAAATTTCATCCCCGCACAGAACAGATAAACCAGAAAAGATATAAGGAGTAACAATGAAAATTATCGCACTGCAAGGCAGCCCCAGAAAAAAAGGCAACACAGCCAGAGTGCTTGAATGGATGGAAGAAGAGATAAAGGCAACAGGGCATGAAATAGAGATTATCTATTTAAACTCAAAAAAGATAAATGGATGTCTTGGATGTACCAGGTGCAAGGACAAACCAGATAGTATCGGTTGTATTCAAAAAGATGACGGGATTGAAATTCTGGAAAAAATCACAGGAGCTGAGCTTGTAATTTTTGCATCACCACTCTATTTCTGGGGGGTTACAGCACAGTTGAAAGCTGTTATTGACAGGACATACAGCCTTTATGTAAATTATCGTCAGCCAGACCATAAATCCCTTGTGGAGGGACAGCGCCAGGCTTTGGTGTCAACAGGTGCTGATCCGTATGAAAACAATGCCGAGCCGGTGATTACTGCTTTTAAACGTCTGCAGGGTCCCCACAAGGCGGTGAATGCAGGAGAGCTGTTTATCGGATCCTGTACAACCCCGGAAAATATGGATGATACAGTGAGAGCCGCTGCAATTGAATTTGCCGGAAAAATAACAGCCTGAAAAAACATTTGATTATTCACCCATGACAAAAAATATCTCCATCGTGCTGGTTGAGCCCCAGGGTCCTATAAACATCGGGTCTGTCTGCAGGGTAATGATGAATTTCGGTTTTACAGGATTAAGGATGGTAAACCCTACAAAACATTACAGATCCCTTCTGGCAAAAAAAATGGCGTTAAGTGCCTTTCCAGTTCTCGAACAGGCAGCTGTTTTTAAAGATCTTAAATCTGCACTGTCAGATATCCAGATTGCTTTTGGTACCACGCGCAGATTTGGTAAATACAGGAAAAATTTTTTTACCCCTTCAGGTGCTGCAAAAAAAATACACCACTCATATCAGGAAATCAACTGTGCCCTGGTACTGGGTCCGGAAGATACAGGACTTGAAACAAAAGACCTTGATCTCTGCCAGCATTTTATTACCATCCCGACCCATGAAAATTATCCTTCAATGAATTTAAGCCATGCTCTTTCCGTTCTTTTGTATGAAATTTCACTGAAATCCGATGCAGGCGGCAGATATTATGACCCAGAGCCAAAAAATCTTGCCAGAGGCAGTGAAATTGAAAATATGTTTACCCACATGAAAGAAACTCTTATCAATATTGATTTCCTTGACAGGCAGAATCCAGATCACCTGTTGAGAACTTTCAGGAGAATCTTTGGTGAAGCAGGGCTTACTTCAAGGGATGTGAGGATTATGAGGGGGCTTATGAGCAGAATTGACTGGACAGAATCTCAAAGAAGAAAAAAGATTCACTCAGTTAAACCGCTTGGAAATAAAAAACATGCGTTAAAATAAAAAAAATCACGGCATATGGAAAATTCATATGCCGTGATTATTAATCTGTATAATTTAAACAGACAGGTGACTTTCCCTTATAAAAGTCTGCAACAGCTATTTATTTTCTACAATAAGAGCCAGTCCCTGGCCGCCGCCGATACAGAGGGTGGCAAGGCCATATTTTAAATTTCTTGCTTTCAGCTCATAGAGAAGCTTGGTTACAATAACACCGCCTGAGGCTGAAACAGGATGTCCAAGTGCAATGGCTCCACCATTGACATTAACCTTGTCCATATCCATATCCAATTCACGTATGCAGGCGATTGCCTGGGATGCAAATGCTTCATTCAGCTCCACAAGATCAATATCTCCCATGGTAAGGCCTGCTTTTTCAAGGGCCATCTTTGTTGCCGGAATAGGTCCGATGCCCATGTATGCAGGATCAACCCCTGCTGATGCATAGGAGACTATGGAAGCCATGGGTGTGATTCCAAGTTCATCAGATTTCTCCTTTGACATGACAACCAGAGCTGATGCGCCATCATTCATTCCAGATGAAGTTCCGGCAGTTACACTCCCGCCCTTTCTGAAAGGAGGTTTTAATTTGGCAAGGCTCTCTTTTGTCGTGCCAAATCTGGGGTGTTCATCTGTATCAAATATTTTGGGATCACCTTTTCTCTGGGGAATCTCAACGGGAACAATCTGTTCCTTGAACTTCCCCTCTTTAATTGCAGTTTCAGTCAACTGCTGACTTCTAAGACCGAATGCATCCTGGTCATCCCTGGAAACATTATATTTTTCAGCGACATTTTCAGCGGTTTCTCCCATTGTATTACCACTTAAAGGATCAAACAGGATCAATTGATCCTGGAGCTGCCCATGGCCGAGACGATAACCCCATCTAGCCTTTTTAAGCATGAAAGTAGCATTGCTCATACTCTCCATACCACCTGCCACAATAATATCGGCATCACCCGATTTGATCACCTGTGCTGCAAGCGTTATCGCCTTTATACTTCCTGCACACGCCTTGCTGATGGTGAACTGTGGTTTTTCCTGAGATATACCGGCTTTTACCGCCACAACCCTGGCTGAATTTATGGGAAGATCTCCTGTCCGGTATCCTGAAGCATAAATAACTTCATCAATCTGATCACCTGTCAAACCGGCCCGTTTGACAACTTCTTTGATGGGAACAGGACCAAAATCAATATCGCTCAATGCTGAAAGCGTTCCGCCGAATCTACCAATTGCTGTTCTGCAGGCTGCTGCTATAACAACTTCTCTCATATTTCCTCCTGAAAAAATAAGGCATTCGAAAATCAGTCATCATAAAAAAAACAGGCTGTTATTCAAAAGCCTAATTGTTTACTTACTACAAACCCTATATATAGCTTTAATATAGCTGTATTATAAATACTTAAAAGTGTCAACTAAAACCTTTACGCCTAAATTCTAAAACGTGATGGGTATAGATTAATCCAGATCAAACTCTGTTCTACATTTATTGCACCTTGCAACACCCCTGAAAACTTTATTATTGCATTCAGGGCAATAGTATCTGGCTTCTTCATCCTTAACCCATTTTTCCGTGCCAAATTTTTTCCTGTACGGAATTGAACGTAAAATCACCTTTTTCCCCACAGTCATTGGGAAATTGTCTATATATTCACACGGAAATTCATCACACTCATGGCAGCCGGAATACCCTCTGCTGCTGCTACAGCCACGGATATCACATTGACTGTAATGGAGAAACAGATCATCAGACATGCATCCTCTGCAATGTATATCTCTGCCTGTGATATTTTCACAGTTTGGAAGGGTTCCTTTACCCTGGACATCTCCTCTGTAAACACCAGCCACCCTCTCCTTGAATTTTTCATTATCTGCCTTATGGGCAATATAAACTGCATCATCGTTTTGGGACAAGGCAATTAAAATCTTTCAATCAACCTGTCAATTAAAAAGGTGCTTTCCCGAAGAGCCTGCTCACTAAAGGGCCCGAACCATTCAGATATCTTATCGAATTGTTCAATAAACAGCTCTTTATCATTGTTTTCAAGCATTTCAAGATGATTTTTTAAAGATTCAGTGTACTCTTTTAAAAGGTTTCGTCTCTCCTGAGTTGCAAAGATAATCTGAGAATATAAAGAGGCGTCCTGGGCAAAAAGCCTTCCGACCATACCAAGCTCAAGACGGTATATCGGGCTTGAAAATTCAAGGGTTTTTCTAAGTCTGATATCTCTTTTATATAAAAACTGTCCAAAACAGAAGGTTGCAAAATGCCGCAGAGCCTGCACAATTTCCATTATCTCATCATGTTCCCGGGCAGATGAACCTACAATAACGGCACCCCAGACAGAAAGCTGATCAATTACCCATTGACACGCTTTTTTATCCCTGCCTGGAGTGGTCACAATGATCTGCTTGTCCAGGGAAGCTATATCAGGACCAAACAGAGGATGCAGTCCAACCACAGCTCCTTTGTGGCACTCAAGCATTTTTTTAACCGGTTTTTCCTTTATGCTGGTCAGATCGGCAAGTACGGCACCTGATGGAAGATATGGCTTCAATTTCTCTATAACAACGGAAGTTTTTTCTATTGGTACCGATATAAGGGCAAGATCAATATCTTTACAGAGATTTTCTACTCTGTTCCAGTCAGACTCACCAAGTATTCTCACTTCGTATCCCGACTTTCCAAAAAGAGATGCAAAAAAACTTCCCATTTCGCCATAGCCACCGGCAATCAACACTTTACCTCCAGGCAGAATTGAACTGATCTCCATCTGATCTGTCTGTTTCACACGGGACTGGCGCAGGATTATCCTGTAGAGATCCTCCATAAAATCAGGATCAAGATGGGCTCTTTCCGCCTGGATGCGAAGTCTTGAGATCAGGTCTTCCTCCCTTGCGGGATGATATACAGGCATGTTGTGTCTTTTTTTCAGCTCAACCACCTTTATGACCTGATCATGCCTCTGGGCCAGAAGAGATAGAATCTGTGAATCTATCTGATCAATCCTATCTCTTAAAGGAGAGATCTTCTCCTGAAAAAGTTTATTATTATCTTGTTTTTTCATAATTTTCAGCAGGCTGCTGTAAAACACTTCCCTTATGGCTTTGTTCCGGCTTTTTTTAATAAAAACTATCTATTCTGCAGCTGCCTGTCAACCTTTATAAGATGTTATTTCTTTATATGAAACGCTCTCCAAAACATACATCATAACAAATTGTGAAAACCGTTTAATATCTCCCTATTATCCTTAAAGTAGCGGATTTGTCTTTTAATTTCTCCATCACCGCTACCATGCTCTCATTTTCCAGATCTGCTTCGATATCAGCATAAAACATATATTCCCATGGTTTGCCAGGCATGGGTCTGGATTCCAGTTTAACAAGATTAATCTTATGTTCCGAGAAAATCTTCATCACCTCAAACAGGGAGCCCGGTTTATTATCTGTAGAAAACACAAGAGAGGTTTTATCTGCTTTTTCAATATCTTTAAACTCCTTGGCAATCACAGCAAATCTTGTATAATTCCTCGGATTGTCCTCAATTGATTCCTCAAGAATTTTCATGTTAAAAATTTCAGCTGCCATTGTTGACCCGATTGCAGCTGAACTCATATCATTGGATTCTTTAACCTGCCGGACAGCACTGGATGTTGCAGTTACCGGAACAAGATTCATATGGGGATATTGTTCAAGATAATTACGGCACTGGGAAAATGCAGGCGGTGGAGCAAAAATCTGTTTTATATCATCTTTAGAGACATTCTTATGAACGATCAGAGCATGTTTGACTCTTATGGTAATCTCACCTATGATTTTAAGATCATACTCCTGAAGAAGATCAAAATTTTCATGTATGGAGCCTGAAAGTGAATTTTCAAGGGGAATAACACCATATTGAGTTGTACCGGACTGCACTGCAATAAAAATATCCTTAAAAGATTTTGCAGGAACAGGTTTTATCTCATCTCCGAAAAATCCAAGGCTTGCCTTGTGGCTGTATGCTCCATACTCACCAATAAATGCAGCAGTTTTTGAAGAGTCTGCATCTAAATTATTTATTACCTCAGATTTTTTCAAATAATCAAAATCAAGCTGCTTTCCAACAACAGGAGCAATTACATAAATATCTCTTGCCAGCTGGCCGAACTGATCAGGATACAGACTCTGGGGGCCATCTGAAAGCGCATTGTCAGGATCATTGTGCACCTCGACCATTAATGCATCTGCACCGGCTGCAACAGCTGCCCTTGCCATGGGACTCACCTTTTCCCTGATACCTGTGGCATGGCTTGGATCGATTACAATGGGAAGATGGGTCAATTTTTTCAATACCGGGATGGCGGAAAGGTCAAGGGTATTTCTTGTATAGGGTTCAAAGGTTCTTATCCCCCTTTCACACAATATTACATTACTATTGCCACCTGCCATTATATATTCAGCAGACATAAGCCACTCCTGGATTGTTGAAGCAAGACCTCTTTTCAGTACAACAGGTTTTCCCATTTTTCCAACACATTTGAGAAGCTCAAAATTCTGCATGTTCCGGGCCCCTATCTGAACCATATCAACATACTTCATCATAAGATCAGCCTGTGCAGGTGATGTAATTTCCGTAACAACTCCAAGTCCTGTCTCTTTTTTGACATCTGCAAGAATTTTAAGCCCTTCTTCCTCCAGTCCCTGGAATGAATAAGGTGAAGATCTTGGTTTATACGCGCCTCCCCGGAAAAGGACCGCTCCATATCTTTTAACTTCTTTTGCAATGGTCATTGCCTGTTCACGGCTTTCAACAGCACACGGTCCTGCAATCATGACGACCCTGTCTCCTCCCACAACGACATTGCCTATTGCAACCTTTGTGTCCTCAGATTTGAAGTCACGGCTTACGAGTTTATAGGATGTTTTAATCGGCACTGCATCCTTAACACCTTCAACCTGCTTTAATTCATCCGCACTCCTGCTGCACTTGCCAAGAATGCCTATGACACATCTGCCTCCATCAATAATCTCCCTTGCAATGCAGCCGTCTTCAGCAAGCATGCTTTTAATTCTCTCTCTCCCTTCCTGGGTAATCTCTTTATCAAGTTCGAGTTTCATCTGCTGTCTCCCGTTAAATATGAAAAATAAAAAAAGGCTCTGGGAAAATTCCCAGAGCCTTAAACTGTAAAAACCCCGGGTGGTCTTCATGTCCACCCGGGGTTTTAATATTTATAGTGATGAAATACTAAACCGGATGAACGTTCCTAAAAAAGAAGAAACGTTCAAAATTAAATATTTCAATATATGTTGATGTAATCTGATTCATAATTGCTGTCAATTTTAAAAAACTGCTCCAGCATATAGAGCATTGACAGTGTTGTCAAGAAAAAATAAAACAGAAAATCTGCAGTATCCGGTTATTTTAAAAAGGTATCTCCTTTTTCAACATCTCCCTCTTTAAAACGGCCGTACCTGAACGCATTCTCTCTGTTATCGATTTTTCCGGTGACAATATCTGCCACTTTCCTTCCTGAAGCCGGAGCCATCATCACCCCGCACCAGTAACCACAGTTCAAATGAAAGCCGTCAATCTCGTCTGAAGGTCCTATGACAGGCCTGTCATCTGGTGTATAAACATAGAATCCAGCTGATACATCCACATCCTCGGCCTTTAGATTTTCCGCAATGTTATCAAACATCGGGGTTAGCTGTGATACCCTGTGAATGGATTCAGCAGCAAAATCCCAGTCTGTTTTAGGCTCATCTGAAGGTTTGCTTTCAGGCTCATCCGGATCTACCCAGGCACATAGGACACCGCCGGCCTCCGGCCGCCAGTAGCTATGATTCGTTATATCTATTGTAAAGGGCATACTGTGGGAGATACCCGGTTCTGAAGTCCTGATATACGCTTTCTGGCGTCTTACCGTTCGAAGAGGCATATCCATCCCCACCATTTTTCCTACTGCGCCGGCATAGGGTCCTGCACAATTGACCACAATACGGGTTGAAATGCTTCCTTTATCTGTCTCAACACCACATATCCCGTTTTGATCAGTCTGAATAGCGGTCACCAATGTTTTCATAAAAAACCTGGCATCTGCAGCACCTTTAACAAAGCCATAGGTGGTTTCATGGGTGGATATCCATCCATCCCTGTGGTTATAAGCTCCGGCAATGGCTTTAGGTGAAAGATAAGGAAATCGTTCATGAAGCTCCTCATCTTTTATCAGTTCAGAGCCAATAACCCCGAGTTCTCTATAGCGGATAAGTGCTTTCTCAAGGGAAGGCAGTTGCTCCGGATCATCAGTAACAAAAAGATATCCGTTCTGAGTCATATTGATATCAATATCTGCTATTCCCACAACATCTTTAAAATTTTCAAGCATTTCCACGCTTGACAAAGCCATCTGAGCCATGGAACTCTCTGTAAACTGAGTACGGAAACTCTCCACACTGGCAGCAGTACTCAATGAGGAGAGTCCTTCTCTTTTTTCCAGTAAAATCACCTTCATTCCTGCTTTTGATAACCAGAAGGCTGTAGAGGCCCCTACAATACCGCCTCCGATAACAACGGCATCTGCTGTTACATTCCCAAAATCTGCTGGTGTTACTATTTCACTCATCTTTTTAGCTCTCCTCGGGTTCGCTTAAAAAACAGATAATCTGTTTTTACAAATATTCTATTATGGTTATGGCTGGATCAGCCCCACCCTTTTTAATGTCTCTTCAGTGGGAATACCATTTTTATCCCACCCTCTTTTTTCATAATAAGCATCCAGAAGCATCTCTATATGATCAAAACTGATGCAGTAACCCTGATTAGGTCCGCTTGGAGTTGGTTCTTCATAAAATCTGGCCGGCGGATAATCAGAGTGCCGTCCAAAACCGTTAATTTCTCTGGCTGAAATAAGTCTGGTCAGGTTCCACACTTTTTCAGAAACCTTAATAATTTCACTCCATGTTATTGATCTTCCTGTTATGACGGAGTAGAGTTCTGCATAATGTTCCGGTTCAAATCCAAGTTCCATCAACTGTAATCTGCAGCACCCCAGCAGATCAAATGCAGGTCTGATATGCTGAGAATTTATGACATACTCTGCTGATTCCTGTGCAGATATCTCTGCTTTCGGCCTTTTTTCACCATCTGCACCTGCTGTGATTAAATCATGGACACTGGTTGCCGCACCCACCACATCCTGACCCAGCACCCATGCCCTGTTATGGTGTGCTCCAATGTCAGCCGTCATATAAGCCAGCATCATGGAAGGAGCATTGCGGCACTCATACCCTGTCCATTCAAGACCTTTGACATGAATAGCAAATTTTTCAGATGCAGTTCCAATGGATTCAGATGCAGTTTTCACTCCCCTGGACAGAAGTCTGCCCAGTTCATTTTCTTTTAAACCCATCATATTAAGAAGGTGAAGAATGGATGACAAATCACCAAATTGAACCTTTTTTCCAATCTGATCTTCTGTAATCAATCCTTTTTCAAAACACTCAATAGCAAAAGAGGCCACAACTCCAGCTGAAATTGTATCGATACCAAGTTCATCACATACAAAATTGGCATAGGCCACCTCTTCAATGGATTCAAGCATGCAGCAGCCTCCAAACATGGAAATCGTTTCAAATTCAGGGCCTTCCACATGAGCAGATCCCATGCTTGTTTCTGCATGGCCGTATTTACCACAGGGGGTCGGGCAGCAATAACATCCTTTATCAGTGATTTTCAAACTCTCAAGAACCATTTTCCCGTTAATCCGGTGACTGTGATCAATATGGGAGGTTTGAAAATTCCGGGCAGGCAGAGCCCCTACTTCATTAACCCAGTCTGTAATACCTGCAGTTCCTTCAGGGGTCCACCCTTTGAATCCGGGTTTCTGCGACACTTTCTGAAATGCTTCCTTACCTTTTGAATAAGCTTCTTCTACATCTGCCACAGGGATGCTTCCACTGCCTTTAACTGCAACAGCCTTTATATTTTTCGATCCCAGCACTGCCCCGATACCTGTTCTTCCTGCCTGGCGGCCAAAGTCGTGGGAGATACAGGCAAAGGTAACCAGATTTTCACCGGCAGGGCCAATGGTCAGAATCTGAAAGTCATCACCCAGTTCTTTTTTCAATGCATCTTCACACACAAATGATCCCTGTCCCCAGTATTGATCGGCAGATCTTACTTCAATGACATCATCTTCAATGTAAAGATAGCTGGGAGTTTGTGATTTTCCTGTGATGATCACCATATCATAACCTGCATATTTCAGGGCCGGCCCAAAATGGCCGCCCATGTTTGAATCTGCATATCCGCCTGTTGCAGGGGACTTTGATCCAAAATGGGTTTTACCGCTGGCCGGCAGAAAATGGCCGGATAGAGGACCTGTTGCAATTATAAAAAGATTTTCCGCATCAAAGGGTTCAATATCCGGCGGCAGTTCATCATAAAGAGTTTTGGCCACAAATCCCCTGCCGCCTATAAACTCTTTACACAAAGATTCAGAAAGAGGAGCCTTGGTGATCTCCTGGTCTGTCAAATTAATTCTTACTATTTTTCCTGCATATCCAAACATCAGATCACCTCCAGTTTCTCTTGGGTGTCAGCCATGTAAATGGCTTGCCTTGGACAAACCGTGGCACACTCACCGCATAAAATACATTTGGCAGGCAATTCATCTGCCTTTTTTATTGTCATGACAGAATGAGGGCAGGCATCAACGCATTCATGGCAGGCAGTGCATACGTCCTCATCAATGGTATACATACCTTCCTCAATTTCAATGGCATCTGCAGGACAGGAGTCTGCACAGATGCCGCATTGATCACAAAAATAGATATGATATTTCCCTGGATCGGGGAAAACACCATGTATCCGCAGCAGTGCCATTGAAGGGTTAACCTGGTTAAAATTCTTAATACTGCAGGCAAGTTTGCACACCCCGCAGCCCGAACAGTTGTCATGATTAAATTTTAAATTCATTCTAAACCGCCAATTAATTTAAAGTTAAAGATAATAAAAAAGTAAAAATTCCTTATTCTGCAACAGGTTTAATGTCAAAACAATATCACTGTTTTTACCTTGCTTTCAAACAATTTGTTTTTTATACCCTGTAAATTTTTTAAAATATCATGCTTCCCGTACAGAAGCCATAAACCGGTCCAGATCTTTTTTAACAGCAGGATCCATATCCGGTTCCATATAATTTGATAGAATTTCTTTATATTTTTCATTGGCCCGCTTTTCCATAGTCAGACCACCCCTGTTTTCCCAGCTGTTGTAATTATCTTTTTCTTCCATCAGTGGTGAATAGATTTCATTTCTGAAATGTTTGAATGTATGTGGGCTGGTTAAATACTCACCTCCGGGACCAACTGATTTCATGACATCCACTGCCAGTTTTTCCGGAATTATCTCTTCACCGCGTTTAATCCGTCTGCACATCCCGCAGATTTCACTGTCAATAATAAATTTTTCATAGGAGGCAGTCATATAGCCTTCCAGGATGCCGGCAGAATGCAGTACAAAATTAATACCGCTTACAGTGGCCATCATCATATTCATCATGGATTCAAAAGCAGCCTGTGTATCGGTAACCTTTGAATCGGTAATAGCGCCTCCACCCCGTACCGGCAGATTATAAAATCTGGCCATCTGAGCGGTTGCAGCTGTATTCACTGCCATTTCCGGTGCTCCGATGCTCAAAGAGCCATACCGCATGGCAGCTGCAGAAGAAGAACCTGAAAAGACAATGGGAGTACCTTCATTGACCAGCTGGGCCAGTGTGATTCCAGCCAGAATCTCAGCATTCTGAAGAACCAGTGTCCCTTCAAGGGTAACCGGTCCTGTAGCACCGGCGATCGTAAGAGATGAGATCAACTGGGGCATGCCAGCCCTTGCATACTCCATGATGCTTATACACATGTTTTCAGCATAGCTCAATGGTGTCAGAGAGGTTAGAATGCTTATGAATGGTGGTTTTTCTGCAAGCTCCTCTCTGCTGCCAAATACAATGGATGCCATCTCTATGGTCTGTCTCGTATCCATGCCGCTGGTGCCGGCTCCCATGAACGGCTTGTCAGACAGAGTCATTGCTGAATATATTCGTTCGGCATTCCGTTTTTCAACTGGTATGTCATTGGGTTCAGTCATCATTCCGCCGGTAATATCTATATGAGGAATGGTATGGGCCATTCTGGCAAAATTATTGAAATCCTCCATGGTGCCATTCCGTCTGCCATTGTCCATATCGGTAACAAAAGGAGGACCATAGCAGGAGGTAAAAACAATATTATCACCTCCTATCACCACATTTTTCTCTGGATCCCTAGCATAAAGGATAAACTCAGAAGGTGCTTTTTTAATCATTTTTTCAACCAGATTTTCAGGAAAAAAAACCTTGTTTCCATCAATTCTGCAGCCTGCTTTACCTAAAATCTCTACTGCCGGCAGATGTTTAAAAACAACACCTGCCTTGCTCAGAACATCAAGAGTGGCCTGATGGATTTCCTCACACTCTCTGTCTGAAAAATATTTAAAAAATGTCATACCCGCTGTATCCTGAATCAATATTTCTGCTGGACATCTCCTGACACAGAAGAGATCCATTCTGTTTAAATTATCAGCCTGTTTTCACACACCTGATTAAGCATTATCCATGCCAGGTGAAAATCTCATATAAGCAAGCATCAATATCATTTAATTCCAAAGAGTTATAATTGCATTACCTCTCTGTTTGATAAATTTAAAATCGAGTATCACATGAATTTATCTGAAATATAAAAATTTTTTTATTTTATTGCATTTTTCCATCAAATAAGGCAATACATAATTGCAGTTTTAATAAAAATTTCTTTATCAGTAGACAATGAATAAACTTAATCTTGATGATATTAATATTTACAGGGTTATGGAGTCCATGCATGAAGGCATCCTGATTGCTGATACTACCGGCAGGATCCTCTTTTATAATGAAACCCAGGCCAGGATAGATGATATTGAACCCGATGATGCCATTGGCAAGAAAATCATTGACTTATATAAACTGACCAATGAAACCAGTCCATCCATGAGATGTATCAGAAGCGGGCAGCCTATAACAGGCGAAACAATGGTATATCAGACAAGATTGGGAAAAGTGGCCAATATCATCAATCATGCCTATCCGCTGTATAAATCAGACAGGCTTATTGGTGTTATAAATTTTTCAAAAGATTACCAGCAGCTGGAAAAAATTGTTGTTAAAGAGAAGAAGCCAGGGAAAACAGCTAAATTTTCAAATGGTGCACAATTTCATTTTTCCGATATTATAGGATCTGATCCAGATATCAAAAACTCCATAAAAGTTGCAAAGATGGCTTCCAATTCACCCTCTCCCATTATGATTTACGGTGAAACCGGTACAGGTAAAGAACTTTTTGCCCAATCCATTCACAACCACAGCAAAAGAAAGGGAAAACAGTTCATCCCCATAAACTGTTCAGCAATTCCTGAAAACCTTTTAGAAGGAATTTTGTTCGGCACTTCCAAAGGGGTATTTACCGGTGCCATAGACAAAGAAGGTCTTTTTGAAGTGGCTAACGAGGGTACGATTTTTCTGGACGAACTCGACTCCATGCCGTTAACCCTTCAGACAAAACTGCTGAGAGTGATTCAGGAAAAAAAAGTAAGAAAACTTGGCTCACTCAAAGAGATTAATCTGGATGTGAAAATCATCAGCTCTGTAGGAAAGCCTCCTCTGGAAATTGTCCAGAAGGGAATACTGCGCATGGACCTTTTTTACCGGATGGGGGTTGTATTGATTACGCTGCCACCGTTAAGGAAAAAAAAAAATGAATTAAAAGAGTTAACCAATCACTTTATAAAAAAATTCAATATTGATCTGAATCAAAACGTAGTCAATATTTCCGCCGATGTTACCAGGCTGTTCAACAATTATCACTGGCCAGGCAATGTGAGAGAGCTCGAGCATATCATAGAAGCGGCAATGAACATGGTCTCAAGCGACAGAACAATCAGGTGCAAGCATCTGCCTCCCCACATTTTCTCCTTTGCCAGACGACGGATCATATCCAGTGATGTTCATAACAGCCAGCCGGTAAGTTCAAATCTGGTTGAGAGGCAGGAAGAGAGCGAAAATAAATATCTTTGCGATGCATTGAAAAAAAGTGGCGGCAATGCTGCCAAAGCTGCACGCAGCATCGGTATTTCACCCCAGCTGTTTCAATATAAATTAAAAAAATATCAGATCCGCCGGCAGGATTATATAAAAAAATAGATCTGTCTGGCAATGATTGAGACCCAGCCTCAAGCTTCCCGAAACAACAGATAACAATCTATATAAAAAATTCTGCAAGCCGTATGTTACTTATTATACCTTCAGTACTTCACGGGCAAAATGAATACTCTCTTTCACAGCTGCATATTCTCTTTTTCTGGCTTCTTCTTTGCTGAAGGAACCTGGATCAAATTCCACTTCAAGATTGAGCCGCTGCATGGCCGGATTACTCTGAATAATCCGAAAGGCCTCTTTCATGGGGACATCTCCAGTGCCGGCAGCCACTCCGGTGATGCGGCATCCATACTGGTCAAAAACAATACGGTGATCGGAAAAATGGTTGGTAAAGGCAACTGGTGCCAGTTTACTCACAGCAGTCAAAGGATCTTCCCCCACCATCAATGAGTTATTGGTGTCTATACAAGCACCGACATATGGATGATTGACCCGGTTTATAATCCACAACACCTCATCACTGAATGCTTCTGTATGATTCTCCAGGCAAAGCCTGACTCCTGCTCTTTCTGCAACAGGGGCTGCTGCTTCAGCCTTACGGGCAATCTCTTCAAGCTGCGGGATTACTTCCGGGTGGAAACACGATCCACAGACCGGATGAGGTCTTGTAATATCCATACTGATTTTGCCTATGTCTGAACCAATTTTTTCAGCAATGGCAATTCCCTCTTCCATAGTGTTGGTCAAACGATCATCATATTCAGATGCATCCAGAGAAAAATTATACTCCAGGAAAAGCCCCCTCTCCTCTGCAGCATTGCGTACAGATTTCAGGTGCTCATCCTGAATACTGCCAAGATCTGCAGCTGTTAAATGGAGGCCATCAAGACCTAAACTCACTGCTTCATCCATGAGGCTGAAAATATTCCATACCGGTTCCCACTTCAGCTTGAAACCACCCCAGTTCTGCCCCATCCCATGGAGGTGAAAACTGTAGGTATGCAGACCCAGTAACATATCATAGCTCCTTATTCACTTACTATTCTTTTTTAAAAGTTTACCCAGTCTTTTTGAGGTTATACCGCCCACATTATTTTTTTCTTTATCCTGGACCACAATGATTGAGGGTTTCTGTTCCACCACCTTGTCAATGAACATTTCAATGGTATGGTTTTCATTCACCATAATGGCATCGGAGATATCAGCCCCGTTCAGCGGAGCCATGACATGTCTGGCAGTCAGCACACGTGCCCGGTTTACATCTTCAACAAACCGCTTCACATAGGAAGTGGCCGGGTTCGTCAGTATCTCAACCGGTTCGCCTTCCTGATCCATTAAGCCGTCTTTAAGAATGGCAATCCGGTCCCCAAGTTTCAGTGCTTCATCCAGATCATGGGTAATGAACACAACTGTTTTATGCAGTTCAGACTGCAGTTCCAGCAGAATATCCTGCATATCTTTCCGGATTAATGGATCAAGGGCACTGAATGCCTCATCCATCAATAAAATATCAGTATCATTGGTAAGAGCCCTTGCAAGGCCAACCCGTTGCTGCATACCACCGGACAGCTGCTGGGGATAGTGCTTTTCTGTTCCTTCAAGCCCGACTTTTTTTATCCAGTGCATGGCGATCTCTTCCCGCTCACCCTCAGCAACACCTTGGATATCAAGCCCCAGGGTCACATTCTTGATGACTGTCAAATGCGGAAGAAGAGCAAAGGATTGAAATACCATTGCTGTTTTTTTTCTTCGGAACTCCCTTAAATCCGAAGTATTCAAAGCTGTGACGTCCAGATCATCCACAAACACCTTGCCGGCGGTGGGCTCAATCAGACGGTTAATATGTCGTATCACTGTTGATTTGCCAGACCCTGACAGTCCCATAATGACCTGAATATGTTTCTCATAGATATCCAGGTTGATATCTGCAAATCCTATCACATGGGAATGTTTTGCCAGCAATTCCTCTTTACCGACTCCGTCTTTAACGAGTTTGAGTGCTTTTTTAGGATTCTCCCCAAATATCTTGTATAACGACTCAATTTTAATTTTCACGTCTGTCATATTTTTGCGCCCTCACGATGCTTTTGGATTCTCCGGCCAAACTCCTGGGAAATCCTGTCAAATACAATGGCCAGCGCCACAATGGCCAGACCGTTCATAATACCCAGTGCCAGATACTGATTGGAAATTGAACGCAAGATGGGAACACCGAGCCCTTTCACTCCTATCATGGATGCAATTACCACCATGGCCAGTGCCATCATGATAGTCTGATTCACACCGGCAAAAATAGTGGGCAGAGCCAGAGGAACCTGCACTTTGGTCAGCCTCTGCCATGCAGTTGCCCCGAAAGAATCAACAGCCTCAAGTGCTTCAGCATCGACTTCTCTGATTCCAAGATTGGTCAGACGTACTATGGGCGGCAGGGCATAAATACTAACAGCAATCAATCCAGGTACTTTACCGATACCCAGCAGCATGATGATGGGGATAAGGTATACAAAACTTGGAATGGTCTGCATCATGTCCAGAACGGGGGTAACAATTGCTCTCAGGCGGTCTGAGCGTGCCAGAAGTATACCAATGGGTATTCCTATTGTAATACATAGAATAGTGGCAACCCCGGTAATGGCCATGGTAGCCATGGCATCCTCCCACATACCGAAATATCCTATGAGGAGAAATGAAATAATAGAACCAATCACCAGCCCTTTGCTCCTTGATCCCAGCCAGGCTAAAAAAGCCACAAGCAGAATAATGATAATCCAGGGCGCTGTTGTGAGAAGTTTTTCAAACCATACCAGAAAATGCATCAGCGGATCAAAAAAATCCTCAATTGCTTGACCATGTTCCCGTGAAAAATCTCTGAAAGCTAGATCGATCCCTTTTTTCAAGTCCCTTAGAGCCTGTCGTTCCATCACGGGAAATTCGGTAAAAAAATCCATATTAACACCTTTGTAGTAGAGTGAAACGAACCTGTTAATCTTTTATACCAACAGGTTCGTTCGTGTTAGATTAACAATCTATTTAATGGCAGCTTTAATTTTTTTGGCAGCATCAGCAGTCACCCACTGGCTCCAGAGTCCTTCATGGGTCAGTAAAAATTCAATGGCAGCATCTTTTCCCTGTGCCTGATTTTCACTCATATATACCATCATGCCGTTGATGACATCCAGCGGATATGTCCGTTTCTGAATATATGCCATGGCATCCGGACCACCTGTTTTTTTATAGTTGTCAGTAACAACAGTGTTTACCTCAGATTTTGTCCAGGCTGATGGTTTAGGATCATCACACTCCTGCTCAGGTTTAACAATACATCCGTCCCAGTTTTCTTTGCCGGCATAAGCAACTTCAAAGGGCAGGAGGGTCAGTTTATATTTACCAACTACAAAAGTAGGTGCCCAGTAGTAGCCAAACCAGTTTTGATCTCGATCTGCGGCTTTAGCAATGGCACCGTCCATACCGGCTGCAGAACCGGGATCGACCATGATCCATCCTTTTTCTTCCATTTTGAATGCCCTGTAGAGATTGGCATTGGCCAGCTGGCATCCCCAGCCTGCGGGGCAGCCGTAGAAAGCGCCTTTTGAAGGATCTTCAGGATGAGGGAAGAGTTCTGGATGTGCCAGAACCTGCTCAACTGTTTTCAGTTCCGGATGCCGTTTGGCAGTAGCCGGAGTTAACCACCATCCTTCACCCAGTCCGGTAATGGGTGCGGGATTTGCAATGTGCAGGCGGCCTTCTGCCACTGCTTTTTTCAAAGGAATCACAACAGCATTGGCCCACTGCTCCGGTGCAATGTCAGGTACGCCTTTTTCATTCATTGATGTAAATGTCGGCATGGTTGCGCCTGCCACCAGTTCGACTTCAAACCCGTAGCCTTCTTCAAGAATAAATTTATCCACATTGGCCATAAATTCTGCAGATGCCCAGTTCATCTCTGCAATTGTAATTTTTGGACCGGCATGGACGGTTGCAGTCAATAAAACTACTGCTGCTACTAAACCAGCTAAACTCAATGTTTTCTTCATAAAACCCATAAATTCCTCCTTAAAATATCAATAGTATTCCTGAAAAAAGCCACCCATTGACTTACTTACTAAAGAATACAGTATAAAACTCAAATTTTGTCAACCTTTTCTGAGGAAATGTTCTCCACATCGTTTGTCTGCAACTGCAGGGGATCTCTCCTGTTGTTTATCTTGTAATACTTTTTTTCTTAATTGTTAATGTCCGGCACCTGTAACAGCTGTATTTCATTTATTATAAACAGCTAAACCCTAAAGATTACTGCAAAAATTATGCCTGAATACATCAAACAGAGTTGACTGCAAAATTTTGATACGGTATGCTCTGTCCACTGTCAATACGCTCCTATATTTGTAAAATCGCTTCTGTTCAAAATTATGCAGGTCTGATTTCAACATACAGATCTGCAGTCATTGAATAAGTTTTTTGTCTGAATCAACCTGCTGAACTGAATTCAATTTTAAAAAAAACAGTGATTCATAAAATTTTTTTTATTTTTTATAAAAATCATTGTACACTCACCTGACAACCATCACCCTCTCTTTTTCTTCATTGCAGCCAGCAACTCTTCCGGAATTACAGGCAGTTCTCTGATCCTTACACCGGTTGCATCATAAATCGCATTTGTAATGGCTGCCATTGACGGATTAAGGGCGGGTTCACCAATCCCCTTTGCCCCGTATGGGCCATTCGGCTCAACGGGTTCTACCAGAATTGATTTCACTTTGGGAACATCAAAGCAGCTGGGAATAATATAATCCACAAAATCAGCATTCATCATCCTGCCGTTTTCATAGGCCATATTTTCCATCAGTGTCCATCCAAGCCCCTGGGCAACCCCACCTTGAATCTGTCCTTCCAGAGCCATGGGATTAATGGCACGGCCTACATCATGGGCAGCAGTAAAACCAGTCACTGACACCTCCCCTGTGTCAGGATCAATCTCCACCTCAGCAATCTGGCATCCAAAGGGATAGGCAGGGGAGATATTGCCTTTTTTAGTTTCAGGATCCGGTAATACTGTTTTTGGATCGTAAAATCCCGTTCCTACAATGGGCGCTCCATGTTGCTGTATCGTAGCTTCAGATGCGACTTTCCTGAATGATATCCTTGTTTCAGGAGAATCTGTCACAAAAAACACTCCCTTTTTACACTGAATACACTCTTCATCTGTATTTAATAGAGCGGCAGCCACCTTTGCCATTTTGTGATAGGCATCTCCGGCAGCAGCCAGAACGCCGTTTCCTCCCATCAATGTACCTCTTGTTGCAAAGGATCCAAGACCAAAGGGAGAGATATCCGTATCCACCTGTGCCACATCCACCACATCCATGGTAACACCCAGACGCTCCGCTGCAATCTGGGCAAAAGCGGTGTTTTGTCCCTGCCCCATGTCAGACTCTCCATGGAACACCCTTACTCTGCCGTCCCTTCCAATACGCACAATGCCTGATCCACCGTCAAACTCTCTTGCAAAAGGCCTGTTGCCTGATACATGGTTACAGCAGGCAAGTCCAATTCCCTTCAAGGATGTTTTTGTTTTCTTCTTTTCCTTCCACTCTGCAGCACTGCTCGCTTTCTCAATGCATTCGCTCAATCCGGAACTGTTTATTTTCCAGCCGTGCACGCTGGTTTCATCAGGCCCCATACCATTCTTGATCCGCAATTCAACAGGATCCATTTTTAATTGAACTGCAAGTTCATCCAGGGCTGACTCCAGTACAAAAGTGGACTGGGAGTTTCCAAACCCCCTGTAACAGGCTGTGGGAACCGTGTGAGTATAAACGGTATATCCTTTTGCACGGACATTTTTAAACCGGTAGAGTGAATCCACGCGGTAGCATGCAGTAGCTACAATCACCTGGGAATAAACCAGACGGGCACCGGCTCCGCCTACCACCGTCACATCTTTGGCAGTCAGCAAACCATCACGGGTAGCGCCTATTTTAATATCAAAATGCATTGGCACCCTGGGGTTTCCGGCAAGAAAATCATCATGCCTGCTGTTAACCATTCTCACCGGGCGGCCTGCTTTCCGGGCCAGCACTGCCGCAACCAGGTGGATATTGTTCTCCATTTTTCCACCAAATCCTCCACCATATTCCGGCACCTTTATACGCAGATCTCCAGGCGGAAGATCCAGTGCTTTTGCATAGGTCATCCGCATCATATTGGGAATCTGGGTGCCGGTCCAGATGGTAACCCGGCCTGACAGATCCACATCTGCAAGGGTGGACATTGTTTCCATGTAAGCCTGATACACCTGGTTGGTGTAATAGTGATCTTCATATATTACATGGGATTCGTCTAAAGCCCGATCCACTTCTCCTGCCTCGATTTTAAATTCAGCAGCAATATTGCCGGGTTTATCCCCATGCACCAGTGGAGCCCCGGTTTTCATGGCCTCCACAGGGCAGATAACATGGGGCAGTTCTTCATATTCCACTTTAATCTTCTCAAGTGCTTCTTCGGCAATATCAGCATCTATTGCAGCCACGGCAGCAATTTCATCTCCCTGGAACCGGGCCTTATCATCGGCAAAAATGGTCCAGTCATCCGATCGTGGTCCAAATTTTTTCTGCGGAGTATCTGCAAAGGTTGCAACTGCTTTTACACCCGGCATCGCTTCTGCTTCAGAAGTATCTATTGAGAGTATTCTTGCATGGGCAAAGGGACTTCTGAGAGTATTTCCATACAGCATTTTCGGAAGCACCAGGTCTGTTACAAACCGGGTTCTGCCCGTTGCCTTGTCTCCCGCAGCAATCTGGGGAAATGACTTTCCAATAATATCCAGTTCACTCATTTGACTTCACCTGTCTCTTTTTTTGATTGACAACCGCATTCGTGAACGGCTTCAATAATTTTATCATATCCAGTGCAGCGGCACAGGTTCCCTGCAATAGCATTTTTGATATCATCTTCACTGGGAGTCGCATTTTCATCCAGCAGGGCTTTAGCTGTATTGATCATCCCGGGTGTACAGAAACCGCACTGAATTGCCCCCTTTTCTACAAATGCTTCCTGAAGCGGATGCATCTTATTATCACCAATACCTTCAATGGTTGTAATCTCACACCCGTCTGCCTGCAGAGCCAGTGTCAGGCAGGCATGAACCGGGCGGCCGTCCAGCAGCACGGTGCAGGCACCGCATTTTCCCAGACCGCACCCCTCTTTTGTGCCGGTCAGTTCCAGATCTTCCCGGAGTATATCGAGCAGAATGCGGTTGGGTTTGATCATCAGATGATAATCTTCACCATTTACAATGAGATGAAGCGGCATATGATTCATAATTTTCCTCTGTTATTTTTTATTCAGTAAAATTATTAACAATATTCTAACCGTTGTTAAATCCTGCATACAGTCGGGTTAACACCTGTCTGGCACTTCGCTGGGTAAAGACATTGATAATGGTACGTTTATAACCGGCGCTGCCCCTTATATCATCAATGGGTTTTGCAGCAGCAGCCGTAATTTCAGCACATCGGGGTATTTCATTTAACGCCTCTTTAAGTGAAAGCCCTTCAAGGCATGCTTCAGCTTCAGGGACCCGTATCGGCGTGGGTGCCACGCCACCCAGTGCAATCCGCACTTTTTTCAGATTCTGCCCTGAAACGTTGCTTTGTGCCTGAAAAGCCACCCCGGCTATTGAAATATCAACAGCCTTGCGCCTTCTCAGTTTCAGATAGCATCCTGCAGATGATCTGCCTGGATTTTTAATACGGATTTCCTTGAGGATTTCATTGGGCTGCATGACAGTCTGGCCGGGTCCGGTGAAAAAAGAGGATATGGGAATTATCTTTTCACCCTGCCCTGAAAGGGTAACAAGTTCTGCTTCAAGCGCCAGAAGCGGTGGCGCTGAATCTGCTGCAGGAGAGGCATTGCAGATATTCCCTCCAATTGTACCGATATTTCTCACCTGCCATGACCCGATCAAGCCAACAGCCTGACAGAGAATGGGAACGGTCTTTACCAGAATCGGATGAACGGCAAGATCTGCATGTTTTGCCAGCGTCCCGATATGGATTACACCATCCTTTTCTTCAATTGATTCTAAATCTTTTAATAGGTGGAGACTGATCAGGGAAGATGGGCAGGTTCTCTTTTTTTTCATATTGAGGACCATATCGGTTCCCCCGGCAAGCAGCCATCCATCCGAACCTGCCTGATCCAGCCTGTTGAATACCTCATCCAGGCTCCTGGCTGCGTGAAAATCAAATGGTCTGATTCGCATATTTTGCTCCTTTGATCCTTTACAATTCTGATTCCTTGACCGCGTCCATGCTCTGGTCAAGATGGTATGCCATCAAATTTCTTGCTTTCAGGGCATTTCCATCCCTGACAGCGTCTAAAATAGCCTGGTGTTCTTCAATTACATTTATAAAGCGGCCTTTAAGGCTCAATGCCTTGATTCCCATCATATGAATCATATCCCGGATATTTTCCACAATAGCGATCATTCTGCGATTGTTGTTCAACATGCAGAAACGGGTGTGAAACAACCGGTCTGCTTCAATAAACAGTGTATGGTCATGGTCCCGCATGGCCCTTTTCTGGTTTAGAAGAGACTCCTCTATTGTCAACAGATCCGGCAGCGGAGACATATTTGTAACTTTTTCAATGGCGGCAAGTTCTATGGCTTTTCTCAATTCAAATATCTCATCAACATCCTGATGATTGAAATTGTTGATCATCAGGCCTCTTCTGGGCAGAAAAAGAATCAGATCATTGGATGCCAGCTCCAGAAGGGCCTCCCTGACCGGGGTACGGGAAATTCCCAGATCTGCGGCAATGGCTTTTTCATTATAAAGCTCGCCTGTTTTCCACTGTCCTGAGAGAATGGATTTTCGTATTGCCTCATAGGCCATTCTTGCAAGCGATTCCGGTTTTTTTATTGTTTCAAGTTTTGCCATTACTATTTTTAATTCTAATCTATATTCCTGTTGAATACCTGCTTTTAAAATTTGGTATACTCTATTCTCTGGTAAGCTGATAAAATCGGATATGCTTTATTTATAGAGCATCTACCAGAATCTAATATATTACATGCAAAAAAATAATGTCAAGTGATAGTTTATTTCCTGGTGCTAATTTTATTATTTTGTTTTTTGACACCTGGTTGCCCGCAAGATGATATTTTTTATAACTATTTATAATATAAGATATTATACTACCTATACTGCCGTATGTAATGACAAATAAAAAAACAGTTTCACAACAGTAAAAAAATGATTTTTTACTTGACAGCAACTGAAAGCTATTGATAGAGTTCCTGATATATTACATACATAGGCTGACTGAGATTTATCACAATTTAACATTTAATAGAAGGAGAGATGGAATGGCTAAACCTGAAATAGAATTCATAGATTATGATACCTGTTATGAATGGAGAGATGTTGAGGGGGATACTTTAGGCATTAAAGAAAAAATTTTAAGTCTTGATCCGGACAGTGGAAATTACACACGCATGCTCAAATTCCCTCCAGGAATTGAAACTTCGGAAACCTTGATCCACGATTTCTGGGAAGAGGTTCTGATTGTAGAGGGCACACTATATGATATCGCCAAAGATGAAACATATCTTCCCGGCTATTATGCCTGCCGCCCACCCGGAATGACCCATGGGCCTTACCGGATTCCAACCGGCTGTGTCACTTTTGAAATCAGATATTATAAATAAATAAATTTAAGGACTTACCGTGGACATTCAACTGTTATTACAGAAAAATAATCATGTAGCACCCTTGTCATTTCATTTTGATAAAATGGTAAATGCCGGTTTTACCGGAAGAAATCAGGATGAAGTAAGACATCATCTTGATGAACTTGCCGCCAAAGGGATTGAGGTGCCGGATAAAACTCCCCTGCTCTACCCTGTCATCCCGTCAGCACTCACAACTGATACATCAATCCAGGTTCTGGGCGGGGAGACATCCGGTGAAATTGAGTATGTGCTTTTTATAAAAAATGAAAATGAGATATATGTGGGTATAGGCAGTGATCACACAGACAGGAAACTGGAAGAACACGATATCCCACGGGCAAAACAGATTAATCCCAACCTGATCTCGCCTGTTGTGTGGGACCTGAAAGATATAGCTGATCACTGGGATGACCTAAGCATGGAGTGCAGTGTTGAAAAAAATGGTGAAAAAATGTTGTATCAAAAAGGAAGTCTGGGACTGTTGATGTCCCCTTCCGAACTGATGGAATTTGTTTCAGAATCCATTAAAGGGCCTTTAAACAATCTGGTTGTTTTCTCCGGCACAGTAAAAATGGAAACCAGTGACTTTGTTTTTGCCGATACATTTTACGGGAATCTGACTGACACGGTATTAAATCGCTGTATCGATTTTACCTATTCCATTTTTCCAATGGATTATATGAAATAAACATCTGAGATTCTCATTTTATTTCATCTTTTTTTAGCCGAGCGCAAAGCAATATTAAAAATTGCCCATGACGTTTACATGATTTAAACAGATATATGGATATACTCTCCCTAAAAAACGAATTTGTATCTTCAAATCAAGGAGGCTTATTTTGAAAATTGCATCCATTCAACTCTCTGTTGTTGAAAATGATAAAGCTGCTACACTGGAAAAAGCAAAGAAAGCAATAGAGGCATCTGCTGATGCAGACCTGGTGATTTTACCTGAAATCTGGAATATCGGTTTCATGAGTTTTGATTCATACATCAGCAAATCAGAAGACATGGAGGGTCCAACCCCCGCGTTGATGAGAACTATGGCAAAAGAAAACAACATTTTCCTTCATTCAGGCAGCTTTGTGGAGGAAGAAAATGACAAATTTTATAATACAAGCCTTCTCATATCCCCTGAAGGGGAAGTCATTGCCAAATACCGGAAAATACACCTGTTCGGCTACAACTCAAAGGAAACCCAGATCCTCTCTCCAGGCAGTGAAGTGGTTGTTTCAGATACCCCTTTTGGAAAGATAGGGATGGCAACCTGTTTTGATTTAAGATTTCCTGAACTTTTCCGCGCAATGGTAGATAAAGGTGCTCAATATTTCCTTGTCTGCTCTGCCTGGCCGTATCCCAGACTGGAGGCATGGACGATGCTCAACCGGGTACGTGCCCTGGAAAACCAGTGTTTTCTTATTTCTGCCAACTCAACAGGAATGAACTGTGGAAGTCAGTTTGTAGGACACAGCATGGTGAGTGACCCATGGGGGACACTGCTGGCAGGCGGTGGTGATGAAGATACTATCATTAAAGCAGACATTGATCCTGAAAAGGTAATCCAGGCAAGAGGTGTCTTCCCCGGTCTTTCAGGGCGAAGGAATTTTTTAAACCAGGCTGCAGGATAAACACATTTTATTTTTACAGATCAACAACTAAAAAATTTAATTCTGGCAAGACCAGGTTAGGATGATCATTATGGCAGATACAAGTATAGAATTTTGTGGAGTTACTTTTAAAAACCCGTTGGCGGCAGCATCAGCTGAACCTACTCTCAACGCGGCCAACATGAAAAAATGTATTGATGCCGGTGCAGGTGCAGTCATTGCAAAAACCATGACCGATTCTCCAGCCATGAGGGAGTTAACACAGCGCGCAAAATTTCGCTTTCTAAATGCAAAGCATGAAGTATGTCACGGAAAGGTCCCCAGATCATTCAGCCTTTACAGCAGGAGCGGTCTGGCACTGGAACCTCCTGATGACTTCATGAAAGAAATTACGGAAACTCTTGAGTATGCAGACAAACATGATGCAGTGGTCATAGGCAGTATTGCTTCAACAGATACTGACGGCTGGGTTACCCTGGGCAAACAGATGGAAGATGGCGGTGTGCCGCTGCTGGAACTCAACTTTGGATGCCCGCATCCCAAACTGATGCCGGGTGTCAGAACCGGTATGAATGTGGGACAGGATTTTGATTATGCCTGTGGCATAACACAGAAAGTTTCTGATGCCCTGGACATTCCTATCATAATCAAAGTTACCCCCCAGGTTACGGATCTGGTTTTATTTTCTGATATGCTCCATAAAGCCGGTGCTGCAGCTGTCACACTGACCAACCGTTTTATCGGATTTGTGCCGGATATTGAAACAGGCAAACCGCTTATTTACGGAAAAGCCGGTGTAGGCGGACCATGGACCAAGCCGCTGACTTTAAGATGGATCAACGAAGTGAGGGCTGCCATGGGAGACAAACTTTATATTACCGGTACCAATGGTGCCTATGACTGGCGGGATATCGTCATGTTCATCATGAGCGGTGCCCATATCGTCCAGATGTGTTCCGCTGTCATGTGTTACGGATATGACTGGCTGGGCAAACAGGCCAAGGGATTTGAGGCATTCATGGATGAAAAAGGGTATGAGACCGTTGACCAGATGCTCGGTATAGCCACAGATGCCTGTATAGATTATGGCCAGATGCCGCCGGAAAAGGCAAGGGTTAACCAGGACGACTGTATAAATTGCGGTATGTGCCTGAAAGCATGTTTTGCAGATGCCATGATCCAGGATGGAGACAAGGTATCTGTTATTCAGGACAACTGTGTCGGATGCGGCGGATGCTACTCGGTCTGCCCGGCAAAAGGCGCCATAGACATTGTAAAGGTTTAATCATATTTGTTCAGCTGAGAGAGGTGAATATATCTGAATGAACAGGGGAGGTGACATTTGAAACCGGAATTACACTATTTATCCAATACAGATATCCAGAACATCCATGAATGTTCATTAAAAATCTTAAGCGAAATCGGAATGAAATTTCCAGCAAAAGAAGCACTGGAGGCATTCAGCAGAGCTGGAGCCCGGATTATAGATGATACGGTTTTCATTCAGGAGAACTTGATCAGTGATGCTGTCAAAAAAACCCGGAAACGGAAAGAGGTCACCCTTTTTGCAGCTGATCCGGCACATGATGTGACCTTTGAACAACATGATCCTGCACTGAGCTGTATGACAATGGCCACCAGTGTCATTGATCCCCGAACAGGTGAAAAGCGATCTGCTACAAATAGAGATCTGGCTATGCTTGTCCGTATTGCAGACCAGCTGGAACACATCAGGGTATCTGGCGGATTGGTCACGCCCCAGGATGTTGAGCTGTCCATATGCGACTGGTATACCTGGGCCACCTGTCTTAAAAACACCACAAAACATATCACTGGCGGCGTTCTGGGATACAGAGGGGTTAAAGATGCAATTCAGATGGCATCCATAGCTGCAGGCAGTAAAGAGCAGTTCCAGAAAAGACCGTTTATTTCAGGGTGGGTCTTAACCCTGCCGCCTCTATCCATGGACAAAGCGTCCCTTGAGGCCATGATGGAAATGAACCGGAACAATATCTGCATCATGCTCAGTTCAGGGCCCATCCTTGGCAACACTGGCCCGGTTACAATCCCGGGAATGATTGCTCAGGCCCATGCAGAAATTCTTGCCTGCATCACCCTCTCACAGCTGATCAGGCCCGGTGCCCCTCTTGTTTACACCAGCTTTGCCAGGGGTATGAACATGAAAACAAGCAATATATCCATGGCCGGGCCGGAATTTGCTGTATTAAAAGTAGCCATGGCCCAGATGGGTCTCTGGCTGGATCTTCCCATCCGGATGCCATCCATGTTAAAGGATGCAAAGGTGATGGATGCCCAGGCAGGTTTTGAAACAGGTATTGTGGGTGCCCTCTCCTCTTTCAACGCTGATATCATGGATGCCATGCAGCTGGATACCGATCTGGTGGTGGATTTCCCGGATATGGTCTTCTGCAATGACTGTATGGCGTTCATACGACACGCCTTGAGAGATGTGAAGATAAACCCGGAAACACTTGCATTTGATGTGATCAGGGAGGTGGGACCCGGAGGTAATTTTCTGACGGCTCAACACACCTTTAAAAATTTTAAAACAGAACTGTGGCACTCTGACCTCTTTGACCATGACAACTGGGACAGCTGGAAAAGCAAAGGTAAAAAAACCATCCGGGACAGCGCCCTTGAAAAAGTGCACACTCTGCTGGATAAAGAGTATCAGCCAGTTGTTACACAGGAGCAGGCAGATGCCATGGACATGGTTGTTGAAAAAGCAGGAATTCAATCCTAAAGGGTCATCACATATCCTGCTTAAAATACTTTTCAATCAGCGGACCCTCTTTTCGCCATGCCCAGCAGGTATCCAGCAGATACGGTTTAACATCAAATTCAGATTCCTGATCTGCAGACTCCTTCTGTCCTTCAAACACCCAATACCCCTGGAGCACAGCAGGGGCCATGGATAAAAGCAGTGTGGTCAAATGGGCACACCCTTTTATTCCGCCTGCAGTCTTTTTAACTTTTGATGTGAATCCCGGTGCAATCCTGAGTCCTTTAATTTCAGCAAGGCTGTTTTCCATCTCTCGGCAGATATCACCATGGGGTGCCCCTGGAATCTTTACGTGGATATCGATAATCTTTAATTCAGCAATTTCAATAATCATTTGAATCTGCATGTGGTGGAAAACATGCGGTGCAACCGATTCCCCGGATGACTCATAAACGGTTACCAGATTTTTTTCTTTAAATTCTCCTGTAATCAACATGTGTGCATCGTCAATTCTGTAACTGCAGATATCCAGATTACGATTATGAATTATGTCAAGAGTCTCTGTATCGATCGGTTCCATACCGCTTGTTTATCCTCCATTGATATAAAAATCTTAAATATATATTGACCATGACTTCAGCAGCCCGGGTTGCGTATGACGTTCATGGACGGAAGCCCTGTTTTTTTCAAATAAACGCATCTGCTTCATAATAAGGCGCGCCTGCTCCTCATACCCAGCAGTGCAAACAATCACGTCACTGATGAAATTTTGCTGTCCAGTGTGGCATCCTTGTCATGACGGTCATCAATCTTCAGATCCACAATCACCCGTTCAGCCCCTTCATCCAGATGAGCCTGACGGATTTTTTTTATCAACTCAAAAACAGATTCTATATCCGGGGTTTCAATAGCTGTGGAAAGACCTCCCACACGATACGTATATCCAGATTCTTCAATAACCTTAATCCCTTTTCTGACAAACCTGCCAAGGCTTGTACCCTCTCCTACGGGATAGACCGACAATTGAGATAAAACCATTTATACCTCACTTTTATAATTTATTAATTGGAACCAAGACACCAAATATCAAAACCTGATAAAATTAACAATGATAATCTTGCCTTTTGAATATATGAAAATTTTCCAATAATTTTCCTGCCGGAGATAAAATCTATCCGCAGCTTGTTGTAATCACTTTTATTCCCTCTTTTTCCATCTCCCGGGCATCATTGATCATCGTGTTAAGGGTTTCTCTGCACGGGTTTTCAAGAATGGTCTGTATATTGGCACCCTTGATCCGGGTATAGCTGACAGGGAATTCAAATGTCTCAGGATTTGTACTGTTACCCGGAAACTTTTCAAGCTGTACCAGTCCACGTGAGTTGCAACTCTCTTCCCAGCAGGGAATCCAGAACTTCATTGATCATTTCCGGATCCAATGCAGATGTAGGCTCATCAAAGAACATAACTTTCGGGTTCATGCAGAGTCCCCGGGCAATGGCAATCCGTTGCTGCTGACCGCCGGAAAGCTGGGTCGGGTAGTGATCCATCCGATCCTTCGCCCTGGGCAACATCCAGATTGATATCATTTAACACATGAAGATCACCAAACCATTGATTTATCTTATTATATATAAAAACACATCGGACATTATTACCCGATTGTTGTGATTTCCTCCTTAATCTGAATGCCCCGCTTCTTTAATTGCTCCATGAATGGCTCGACAGGGATATGCCTGATAGGGGATAACATGCCTTTTTCCTTTATCGTACCATCTGCCAGCATCCGTGCCACTATTGCAGCGGTATAACCAACGCCCCTGCTCATGGCCGTAATCCCGGTATCAAGATCCCTTTCGATCAGCATAGAACTGACAAACCTGATTTTCTGATTGTCTTTCAATCCCTGAAAAATATTAATCATTGCCGTCAAATCTTTCTCATCCTCCCTATATTCAAGCTGAGGGCCTAAAAATTTGTCGAGAAAATCAAACGGGGTAATCTGGCTGGTTAACCCCGGAACCGGCTGGTCTGACAGAAACCCGAATTGTTTGAGCGGTCTCCAGAAGGAACTCCACCCGGGCCATCGCAGGGCATAGCGGCCTGTCTCCTGAATGGTGTCAGATATTCCCATCACATCGGTAAAGTAAACAGAGTTGCCGTTGGGAATGGCTTCCAGTGTACCGAGTTCTGGAAAATCAATAGAGTGAACATACGCCTCGTCATGCTGATTTTCTGCCGGGATATCAATTATCTGTTTATCCTTGATAATTCGACTTTCCCGCAGGGTGGAACTGAGTACCCCCCGCCAGGCCCATGAAATTTTGTAATTCAGCGGGTTATCACACGCTTTTTTTTCCGGGAAACCGCCACAGTAGGAATTTAACAGATGAAGTTCATCAAACTTACCGGCTGCATGGCCATAAGTGATCAGGTCAATACCGGGATCCAGCCCGCATTCGGGCATGATGGCGACACCTGCGGACCGGGCCTGTACGTCAAGTTTTTCAGGGGTGTAGTCATAGTTGGTATTGACAAGGCTTGTTTTTGCCTCAATGGCAGCCTGATTTACAAATGGTGCCAGATCCTTGGGGGACAGATCAATGACAACGTCACACGCTTTAAACAGTTGAGCAAGGGCACTCACATCTTTCGCATTCACAGCAGCCGTACGGATTTTATCCATTTTTGTAAAATCTGCTATTTTTGATAATTCATCAAACTGGATATCAGCACAGATGACTTCAGTAACAGCTTCATCATTTGCCAGATCATGCAATGCGGTTCTACCCTGTATGCCGCATCCGCCCAGAACAAGAAATTTCATCTTTACCTCACTATTTCTGCTTAAGTATTTTTCAACGTATACATTAGATGGTGCAATTCATTCATTTTCAACAAAACCATCTCCCTATATCCTTATAAACATCTTTTCAAAAGTTGTCCGGACATGCTGCTTCATTAAATCACCTGCCTTTTCGTCATTTCTGTTTTCAATGGCTTTAGTAATCTCTATGTGCTGTTTCGGTCCGACTCTCTGTTCTCAGGATGTCAATCCGGTATAATCGGTGTCAAAAAACAGAATATATGAATGAGAACGCCAGAAAATGTGCCGGCAGTATCAGTTTGATTATGGATTCGTATGCAAATTCTTCTAAATTCTGTTTTTTCATTTTTATCCAGACTGCAATTAAAAACACATTAATGTATCCATCGAACAGATTCAAATACCTTGTCAAGACTTTTTTAAAAAATATTTAAAATGCTGCAGATAAAAGTTTGTCTGTACAACTCCGGAATTATCCTGCCGCCCGACTATGGTCTTTTTTATCTGAGGTGTCGTAAAAGACGTTCTACAGCATGGGTAATAACGTCTTTTTTCTGGGCAAAACAAATCCTGAACCAGCCAGGTGTGCAGCAATTAAAATATTGTCCCGGAGAGATGCTGACATTGCATTGATTAAAAATATCATCAAAAAGCTTAAGTTCAGCTTCAAAGGTTTTCTCAGTGAGGAATTTTGAAAAATCCGCCCAAATAAAAATTCCCGCATTTGCCGGGATGATATCGATATTGAGATCTTGTTTTAAAAGTGTTTCTATATGTGTGTAAGATTCCAGTAATCTTTTATTGTTTTTCTGGATGAATGCCCTGCAGAATGGCTGATCCTTCAGGAAATCACCAATAAATTTCTGGGTATGGTTTGATACGGTATGAAAATAGGATATCTCTTTTATTACATCCACAAGATCTTTATTTTCACTGTAGAAAACTCCTGTTTTAAAACCGGACAATACAAAGTCTTTGGCAAACCCATATACAAAATGGATATGTTCTCTGTAATCCTTGCCAATTTCGAGCAGGCTTTTAAACGAACCGGAATAGACAGATCTGGCATAGATCTCATCGGAAATAATATCCAGATCATACTTTCTGGCGATTTTAATCAAGCTGCGCAGTGTGGTATCACTATAGGTGATACCCAAAGGATTCTGTGGTGAGCAGACAAGAATACACTTTACTTTTCTATTATTTTTCAGGCATCTTTTAATTAAAGCCTCAACATCATCCGGATCCAGATTAAAACGGGTGTCAGGGAGCAAATCCAATTGGATGATATTCACATTAAACCGGGTTGAAAAATCATGGATAAATCCTGTATAAAACGGGGTGGGCACAATCAATCCATCTCCATCTTCAAACAATCCCATGGAAAGCGATTCAAGTATTGCTGATGCGCCGGATGCAACAACGATATTGTCAGGCGTGACATCACTGATTCCAAGATTCTCTTCCATAAATGCTGCAATGGATACCCTGAAGGTGTCAGTACCGTGAAGGTGTCCGTAATGGAGTTCCTCAGATGTAAAGTGTTGAGGCTTTTCAAGTCTGGTGATCATCTCTCTGTCCATCAGATGATTTTCCGCAGTGCCAAAATTAATTTTCCCGTCCGGGTTGTCTGTGATGGAAAAAGGATCTTCCTTGCATTTAAAATGAGCCGTAACAAGAGGGGATGGTTCACCCACCATTTTTCTTCCACGATTTGAGATCATTGAATTATCCTTGAAATAAAATATCTGGATGTTTTGACATGGCTGTCTGGCTTTGGTTTTTTACATCAATCCGTTTTAATCACCCTTTTTTTATCATACCGGGGCTCACCCCTAATCCCAGTGAAGAGTCGATAACGGCACCATGCATGATGGTAGATTGTTCCTGGGAGAGAAATTCACAGAGCCAGGCCACTTCGTCCGGATGAATGAGCCGCTTTTTGGGAAGCGAATTTTCAAAATCTTTTCTTTGTTCCTCATCAAGACTGTCCAGCGTGCTTGCCTGGAACATGGCTGTATCTGTTGCGCCCGGGCACACTGCAAAAACATCAATTCCGGTTTGTGCATGTTCTGCAGCCAGCTGCTTAGTGAAAAAGGCCAGGGCTGCTTTGCTCATTCCATCGGACAGAATAAATCCAGGAAAATGAAAAATTCCTCCCCCCACAGAAGAAATATTGATGATTTTCCCTCCATTTTCCATCATACGGGGGATAATGGCTTCTGTCAGCCAGAGAACGCCCAGTGCATTGATTTCAAACATTTTACGATCCTGATCAAATTTGTTATCTGCAATCTTTTTAACTGTGGCCGATCCAACAGCAGCATTGTTAATCAGGATATCGATTCTATCTGGCAGCTGTTCTAAAAGCGCATCCTGAGATTCAAGGTTACCCTGGTTAAATTGGAACATTTGAACGGATTCACTCTCCAAGGAGTCAATTAATGCCCGGGCTGATGCTTTACCGGAATGATATGTAAAAAGAACCTCGTGCCCCTTGTTGGCAAACAGCTCAACTAAAGATTTGCCTATTCCACTTGAACCACCGGTAATTAATACTCTTTTTTTCATAGTCTCATTCTCCAATTCATTGTCTGCTCAATTTCTATTTTTCCGAACTCCGGTATCATACGTGTGTAAAAAACAGTTATCAAGGAAAAAACATAATGTATTTTGATCTGTTAATAGATTTTTCAAGGCAGGATCAGTCAGGAAAAATTTTCTATGGACAATTCAAATGACAGCTCTTTTACTCTCTGATTTTTCTATTTTCTGAACGTATCCAGATAAGCATACAGTGCAGGGGACCCGCCGGTATGCAGGAAGAGCACGTTGCTGCCATCGGTAAACGTGCCTCTCCTGACCAGGTCAATGAACCCGGCAGCTGCTTTGCCCGAATAGACCGGATCCAGGAGGATGGCTTCAGTCCCGGCAAAAAGTTTCACCGCTTCCACCATTGAGTCGGTGGGGAGAGAGTATCCCGGTCCCACATACTGGTCATAGCAGACAATATCTTCTCTTGCCACACTGCCTCTGATCTCAAGTCTCCGGGCTGTTTCAAGGGCCAGTTTGTAAACGATTTCTTCCTGAACAACTTTCACTCTGGATACATTGACACCACTGATGGGGATATTGCCGCTGACGCCTGTCATACCCACGACCATGCCGCCGTGCGTACCTGCAGAGCCGGAAGGGACAATGATATGATCAATATCAAGGCGCATCTGGTTCAACTGGGACATTGTCTCTTCGGCGCAGACGGCATAACCGGTGGCACCAATGGCGTTGGATGCGCCCCCGGGTATGATGTATGGCGCTTTGCCCCGGGATTTGAGTTCGTCCGCCTTTTTTTCCATCTCAGCCATCATGTCAGAACCGCCTTTAACCACTTCAATGGTTTTTACGCCCAGCAGTTCAAACAGGAAATTATTACCTGAAGCTTCTTTTTTGTATGAATCTTTTACCCGTTCTTCCAGTACCAGGTGGCAGTCAAGACCTTCTTTGGCAGACCAGGAAGCAGTGAGACGGCAGTGGTTGGATTGAACAGCGCCGCATGTAACGATACTGTCCGCGCCTTTTTCCATGGCGTCGGCAATGCAGAACTCAAGTTTACGGGTTTTATTTCCACCGGCAGATCCAGGCAGAAGATCATCTCTTTTTACATAGAGATTGACGTCACCACCAAGTGCTTGAGTCAACCGGGGCATGAATTCAATGGGTGTCGGACCCTGTAAATAGTTTCTTCTGGGGAATTTAGTAAGGTTCATGGGTTTTATCCTTGTTTTTTATAGTTCAATGACTGCTTCCATTTCAATATCAGCTTCCAGAGGCAAAGCTGCTGCCTGCTGCTCTGGCAATAGCTTCAAGATTTTTAAAAACCAGGTGGGCATGTTCTTCAATACTCGCCTCGGGAATGTTCCCGGTGGATGGATCAATGGGCAGCTGCCCGGATGTAAACAGAAGGTTCCCACTGACAACCCCCTGGGAATAAGGCCCGATGGCTTTCGGGGCGTTATCTGTACAAATCACTGTTTTAGACATAAATTCTCCTTATTTTAATTAAACCTGCACCATCTCTTCTATAATTTCCAGGATGAAACAGTTCTCTTCCATGATAAAAATTAATGGAATCCAGGGTTTTCAAGAAAATCCAGCAGAATTGCATTAAACAGATCAGGCTTCTCAAGATGCACTGCATGAGCACACTCCGGTATCACGGCAAGGTTGGCGCAGGAGATATTCGTCCATAATTGCTCGGGCTGACTCCAGGGATACGTGCGGTCGCTATCACCCCACAGCACCAGGGTAGGTGATTTAATCCGGTGAAGTCCCTCTGTCCCGGACCACTTTTCCATAGCAGACAATCCAGCCTGCATAGCCTGGAGTGAAGCTTTCGCTGCAAGATCAGCGCACAGCGGATATCCTTTTGCCTCTTCACCTTTCATAAACCAGGTAGCTGCTATGCGCCGCCCTGTTGCAAGGGGGCCTTCCTCTGCCACCCGTTTTTTTGATACGGATATCGGCTCAAATCGTCCCGGTAAAACACCAACTGATCCGGTCCCATATAGAATCAGACGCTTGATTCGTTCCGGAGACAACCGGACCATCTCCTGAACAACCATACCGCCCATTGAGTGGCCTACCAGATGAAAAGATTGAATACCGGAATCGGAAAGCTCCTTCAGGATACTGTGTGCATACTCCTCAATATTCTCTGGAGCTGCCATCTGACATTTGCCACTGAATCCGGGAAGATCAGGGGTTATCACCCGAAAGTGATCCTGAAAAAAAGCACATTGCTCTGCCCACTGTGCTCCCCCTCCCATGAAACCATGAACAAATACTAAATATTCCATTTAACCACCCAATGAACAGATAAGTTACTAATTTTTACGCTCACCCTGTACAATCCGGTCAAGCATCATTGCACAGAATAAAATTGAAAATCCAGCCAGGATTCCCTGTCCAACGTTTGCATACTGCAATGCTTCCAGCACATCCTCGCCCAGTCCCTTTGCACCGATGAGAGAGGCAACAACAACCATAGCCAGACTCAGCATGATGGTCTGGTTGATTCCAGCCCTGATTGAAGGACTTGCCAGAGGCAGATCCACGCGTGTCAATAAATACCATTTGCTGGCACCAAATGAAACAGCAGCCTCACGAACGTGTTCCGGGACACCACGCAAACCCAGCACGGTCAGACGTACCACAGGTGTACCGCCGAAAATCATGGTCGTTACAACAGCTGCCGGTTTGCCGGTTCCAAAAAAGGCAATAACCGGAATCATAAAGACAAATGCCGGCATGGTCTGCATAAAGTCCATGATCGGCCGGATAAAAGAGTAGAAACGGGGACGGCGGGCGCAAAACATTCCTAACGGTATCCCGATGATAATGGAGAGGCATGCGGCAGTTCCAAGAAGAGCCAGGGTGGTCATGGCTTTTTCCCAGAACCCCAGAAGTCCCATATAGCTCAAAAAGGCACCAGAGTAAATGGCTGTCCGGATACCGGCTGAAAGCCATGTCAATAAGACAATGAAACTTGCAATCACAATCCAGGGGGTCTGGACAAAAATCAGTTCAAGTCCATCCAGCATCAGTCTAATGCCCAGTGTTATTAAATCAAACAGCGCTTCTCCGTTGGAGACGGCAAAGGCAAAAAAATCTTCCACCCATTTAATTGATGTCAGCCGGATATCAGGGTTGGTCGGAAAATCAATCAGCAATGTAAACGCTCCTGGGAAGCTGTAATGAATGGCAGTAGCAATAATAATGATGATCACGAACAGAGTGCTTAACACTATGTGTTTAACCGGCATTCCAAAAGTGACGGTGGAATCGGACAACCAGTCTGAAAATCGTTGTTCCAGAGCTGTATTTGCAAAGAATGCCTGCACTATTTTTGTCACAAGCAGAAGAACAGCTCCTCCTGCTGCAATATATAATCCAGACTCTTCCAGCTGCTGGGCCTCCAGACGGATGCCGCCTATGGCACCCTCAAGTGACTCTATAGAGCGCTTGTAGACATCGATTTTATCTGAATTGCTCTCAATTGCTGCCGTCAGCTGCTGTTTGCGCAGAGCCAGAGTCCCCTCAATCTGGGCAATCCGATCCCACGCTCCTGACGCAAGGTCTCCGAACAGCCCTCTGATAATCTGTACAAAGGCGAATGTTTCAATAATCAGAAACGTCAGCCCCCAGTTCCATAAACTGCGGGCAGAAAACCAGATTGGCCCGAGAATGCCTGCCCATATATTCAAAGTCAATACAAAACGGGAGTTACTGCCAATTTTTTCAAACTGTTTTACATAATAATCCGGATTTGTTCGTACAAATTTTGTAATCTGTTCCGATTTTTCCTTTTCAGCCGCACGATCCAGATCACTCTCAGCAGATATTCCGGTAATCGATTCAAGATGCGTATCCTTCATGATACCTCCGTTCCCTCTATCACAGTTTGAAGAATTCCACTACGCGTCACAACGCCTACGTTTTTGCTGTTATCCTGCACAACAATGGGGGCGTCATCATCAATAGCCAGCCGGATCAGCTTACTGAGTGACTCACTTTCTGCTACCTTTGGCGCATTTTCCGGTGGTTCGCCATTTAGTGCAACAAATTCGGCAAATGGCTGCATGACGACATGCGCCTTAACAACCTTGAGGCGTGATATGCCGGCAACGAAATCTGCAACATAATCTCCCACCGGATTCATGACGATTTCTTCTGCAGTACCTATCTGGTCAAAGCGGCCATCCCGCATAATGGCAATCCGATCTCCTATTCTGACAGCTTCATCAAGATCATGGGTAATGAAAACAGTTGTTTTGTTTAACTCTGCAGACAGTTTGATAAACTCGTCCTGGAGCTGCCGCCTGATTAACGGATCCAAAGCACTGAACGGTTCATCCATCAGCAGAAAATCCGGATTGGCGGCAAGGGCCCGGGCTAACCCGACCCGCTGCTGCATACCGCCGGAAAGTTCATGGGCATATTTGTTTCCCCAGGAATCTAATTCAACTATCCTGAGCATATTCATAGCCCGCCTCAACCGTTCATTTTTATTCATGGAACGGATTTCCAGCGGCATTGCCACGTTATCCAGAACCGAGCGATGGGGCATTAATGCAAAATTCTGAAAAACCATGCCTATTTTTTTATTTCGGAATTCCCGCAGCTCCTTGGGATCCAGCCCCATAACATCCGTTCCTTCAATGATTATTTTACCGGCAGTAGGCTCCAGCAGCCTGTTAAAATGACGAACAAGCGTTGATTTTCCACTTCCGGACAACCCCATTATGCAAAATATTTCACCCTTTTTGACCTCAAGGCTCACATCAGCCACACCGACGACTGCATCATAACGATCAAGCACTTCTGCTTTTGACAGTCCTTTTTCACGAATGGCGTGAAGGGCGGCTTGCGCATTATCTCCAAATATCTTCCAGACATGCTCGACTTTAATCATTACTTCACTTGATTTTTTCTTTTGCAACTTAGACAATTCCAGCTCCTGTATTGAATAAGACCATTGTTGGAAAAAAAATCAAAGTGCTGCTGGTCAAATAAAACCAGCAGCACCTGATTAGACAATTACAGGTAATTTAAAGTCCCAGCCAGGCATCAACCCTTTCAGAATTATTTTTTATCCATTCACTGGCAACCTCAGAAGCATCTCGTCCCTTTCCGGAAATCTGATAAGCAAAATTACTGACATCATCAGCTGTCAGGGAAAATCTCTCAAAAAATTCAACTATAGCAGGAGATCGTTCCTTTAATGAGTTAGACCAGGCAATCTGTACTTTTTTCAAAGCATCCTTTGTGGCAACTTTTGACTTCTTGTACCAATCCGGAGAGTCTGACGGCTGAATCATCTTGTACAGAGCGGGATCATATTTCGGTTCTGTCAGCATCATTACATCAAACATATACCAGATTGCATGAGGCTTATAGCAGTAACATGCATATCCTTCGTCCTTGGCAATTGCATCTTTGACCCGTGCAGTTTTTACACTCTCTTCCGCCCGGATCGGATCAATAAAAGGTAAAAGATTATAATCTCGAACTTTGACTTCGTTTACATTTGCTGAAGCCCAGCCAGGAGCACCAATCCACATTTCACCTTTGCCATTGCCGTCACTGTCCATTGCAGCCGCAACATCGGGCCGCCCCAGATCAGCAATATCGGTAATGTTGAATTTTTTAGCAAACTCCGTGGGTACACAGAACCCCTGGTTTCCCTCATAAGGGTGCTTGCTCAAAGTAACGGTTTTCGTTCCATCTACATATTTTTTGGTAAAACTTTCCTGGTTCGGCAGCCAGACATCGGGATGTACGTCAATATCACCTTTACCCTGGTGCATAGCCTGGAAAATGGTCGCATTGTTACCCGGCACCAGTTCAGCCTGTCCTCCGATACGTTCAACAACAACAGCTTTCAGCAAAGCAGCTATTGCCTGTGCTCCTGTCCAGGATGGTGAACCGATGTTCACTTTTTCTCCACCAATGGCAGGCATTGCAACCAGTCCAATTATGCAGATACACGATAAATTCAGTAATAATTTTTTCATTTTTTCCTCCTTAAACCTGTAGATAAATAATAATTTTTTCTCCCGATTGACTCGGTATTCCTCCTAAATACGCCATGCAGATCACACTAATCATCTGCAACAGTAATCATTTCAGAGAGGTCCATGCCCGTTTTTTTTATTGCATCCGCATACTTACTCTCAATGAGATTAACTGGAAAATTCAGCGCTGGAACATCAAAGCTGACTGCCCCGATCACACTGTTTTTTCTGAAGTTAATGAGAGGTGCTGCAATGGCATTAAGACCTGGAATGTACTCTTCGTTTGAAAGCGCATACCCTCTTTTTCTTATTAAATTCAATTCAGAATCCAGTTCATCCTTATCAACGATGGTATGTGCTGTTTTCGCCACTAACTGAGTTTTAGAGATATAGTCTGAGTATTCTTCTGCAGGCATGTTGGCCAATATCACTTTTCCCGTGGCCCTGGCATAAATTGACTCACTTCTCAAAGGGTGCCTGAAACTTATCGTGGCTTTTGATTCACGCCGATAGAGTGCGACTAATGCGTTACCTTCTTTTAAGACCGTGTCCACTGTTATTCCATGTTCTTTATATGTTTTATCAATGAGCGGTTTAACGGTTTGTAACAATTCAAAACCAAGCAGAAACTGGTATCCTAATGAAAGTGCCTTGGTGTCAAGTTTGATGGCTTTGGAGTGGGATACTCTCTTAAGGTAGCCCAGTTCGATAAGTGTGTTCACGTATCGATATGTCGAAGTTGTATTGATCCCTAAAATCTTCGATATTTCAGTAAGATTTCTGCGCGTATTGTGCTCATTGAAAAGATTGATGATCGATAAACCCTTTTCAACAGTCACTGAAAAATAGTCATTTTTGCGTTTAGTCATCCCATATCCTTACAATTAACGTAAATGTTTTACGTTAACCGTAGTTTACCACACAATTTTATCATGTCAACCGTTTTTTTGATCTGTTTTTTTAATCAACAATCCCAAAAGATTTATCCCGTTGTTGCCACAAAAAAAAAATGAAAATGCCTGATCCATAAAGATAAATATTGACAATCAAAAACAGGATGCGCTATATGCACAAAGTGTAAACTTACACTTTACGCTTTTCAGTTTTAATATTGAGAGATACTGCTTGAAAAAACAAAAAAAAAACATACCATTGCTAAAAATGAAAGAGTTGGTAGACATAACACAGGTGCCAAAATCAACTATTCTTTTATATGTAAAACAAGGGCTTTTACCCAAACCTGTTAAAACCAGCCCTAACATGGCGTATTACGATCCAATCTGCAAGGAGCGCATTGCATTCATCAAAAGGATTCAATCAAGCCATCGACTCCCTTTAGCTGCAATTAAAGGGCTGATCAAAGAGATGGAAAAAGGAGAGAATGTTGATCTCATGCTCGAACTCCAAACCCATATTTTTGAATCCGGAAAAAAAAGGCTTAAAAAAAATGCTTTCTGCCGGGCCACTGGTTTGAGTGCTTCTGATCTGGAGAGAATCTGCCGCATGGGACTTATCCTTCCCCTTGAGGATGGTTTATTCAACGAACAGGATAAAGCCATCGGTATCATCTTAAAACAATGCCTGGATACAGGCATGGATCTGATTGACTTTGAATTTTATCCAAAACTTGCTTCACGGATCGTGGATAAAGAGTTAAACTTAAGGGAAGAGTTTACAAAAGATATGAATTTTGAGGCAAATGCCGCCTTAACACTGGAATTAACCCGAATGGCAAGAAGCATTCGATCCTACATTATTGATCGGACAATGCAGAAACGTTTAATGGCATATAAAGGACTGAAAGAATGACTGACCCACTATTTGAACCCATGACCATAAATACCCTCAAAGTTGAAAACAGAATTTACCTGCCTGCCATGCATCTTGGTATGGCAATCGATTTTGAAGTCACTGATCAGATCATTGATTTCTATACTCAAAGGGCAAAAGGCAGACCGGGAATGATCTGTGCCGGATATGCCACGGTTGATGAGTTGTCGGGTAATACTCAGAATATTGGTGCTCATGATGACAGGTTCATTCCAGGACTCCAGAAACTGGCAACTGCTATCAAACAGAATGGATCACTTTCTGCCATTCAGATTAATCATGCAGGTCGCTATAATTTCTCCTTTTTCCTGAATGGGAGACAACCGGTGGCTCCTTCTGCTATTGCATCCAGAATGACACGGGAAACTCCCAGGGAGATGACATCAGATGAAATTCAAACAACAATTGCATCTTTTGCAAAGGCAGCATTCAGGGTTAAAAAAGCTGGATTTGATGCGGTTGAAGTATTAAGCGGCACCGGATATCTGATCAGTGAATTTCTCTCTCCGCTAACAAACCATCGGAATGATGAATATGGCGGCAGTTTTGAAAATCGAATGCGGTTTGGCCTTGAAGTGATAACTGCTGTAAGAGAGGCGATTGGAAAAAATTTTCCTTTAATCGTTCGGATGAATGGAAATGATTTCATGCCCGGCGGCAACTCCAGGTCTGAACTCCAAATGTATGCAAAAGCCCTGGCGGAAAAATCTGTAGATGCCCTCTGTGTAAATGTGGGGTGGCATGAAGCAAGAGTTCCCCAGATTGTGGCATCTGTACCCAAAGGTGCATTCTCCTATCTGGCCAGAGGCATTAAAGAGATTATTGATATCCCGGTCATTGCAAGCCATAGAATAAATGACCCTGAAACAGCCAGACAGCTGATAGATGATGGAATGTGTGACATGGTGGCCATGGGCCGAAGCCTGATCGCCGATCCCATGCTTCCCGAAAAGGCAAGGCTTGGAAAAGAGAATGAAATCATGCATTGTATTGCCTGTGCCCAGGGATGCTTTGACAATCTCTTTAAATTAAAACATGTTGAATGCCTGTGCAATCCTCTGGCCGGCCATGAAAAATCAATTCAGATTAAAAAAACAGATTCTCCAAAGAAAATCCTGGTTGCCGGTGCTGGCCCTGCCGGTTTAACAGCTGCATTAGCAGCCAGGTCCAGGGGCCATGAAGTTACGATATATGAAAAAAGCAACCGGTCAGGCGGACAGCTCCACTTAGCTTCAGCACCTCCGGGCAGGGAAGAATTCAGCCAGCTTGCCCGTGATCTTGAAATCCAGGCAGCATTAAACCATATCCCTGTTGTTTTTAACCAGATTGTGACAGAAGCTCTGATTAAAAAAGAAAATCCAGATGCGGTCATCCTTGCCACAGGTGCAGCGCCTTTGATCCCGGATATACCCGGAATTCACCTCCCCCATGTGGTTGAATCCTGGGATGTACTTGCAGGTAATGTCCGTGTCGGGCAGAAAGTAGCGATTATTGGTGGCGGAGCCGTAGGCGTTGAGACTGCGTTGTACCTTGCAGAAAAAGGGACCCTTTCTGCAGACGCAGTTAAATTTCTACTGGTGAACCAGGCACAGACGCCTGAAACTCTATTTGATATGGCAACTCGCGGAACCAGGCAGATCACTTTAATTGAAATGATAAATAAAGTCGGAAAGGATATCGGCAAGTCAACAAAATGGGGAATGATACAGGATCTTGACCGTTATCATATTAAAACGCTGACACAGAGCAAAGTGATTGAGATTATAACGGGTGGCCTGAAGATTGATCAAAATGGCGACTCTGTTAATATTGATGCAGACACTGTTGTTATTGCTGCAGGTTCTCTTCCCAGCAATCCACTGGAAGCGTTTCTTAAAACAACCGATATTGACTATAAAACTGTTGGAGATGCTGCCCGGGTTGCTACAGCCTTTGACGCAATTCACCAGGGGTATAAATCAGGTAAGGAAATATAGAATTATTGATGGGTGCCATTCCGCTTGCCTGGCCTTTATTTGCCATATCCGGAAAGGTTAGCCATCGAACTGAAGATCGAAAACAGAAGGGGTAAGGATGCAATGCTGGAAGCAACAATCAACTCCGTCACTTAAAGCGTTTAAAAAATGGAGCCCTGTCCCGGACATCCTTCCAGGAGCGGGACAATGAACAGACTGTTTGACAGCTGGACAACCCAATACGACAAATGGTTTGAAACGCCCTCTGGTCTGCTCATAAAAAAATACGAATCCGAGCTCATGCTCAAACTTCTCGACCCGCTTCCCGGTGAGAAGATTCTCGATGCCGGATGCGGAACCGGTATATTTACCTTGGATGTGCTGGAGCGGAAGGCTATTGTCACCGGGGTTGACATATCCTGTTCCATGCTTGAAAAGGCAGTGGACAAAACCCGGGAAAAACCCTTTAACTGTACCTGTGCCGATCTGTGCTGTCTCCCTTTTGCAGACAATAGTTTTGACAAAGTACTGTCCATGACAGCCATTGAATTTATCCAGGACGCAAAAAAAGCGGTTCACGAACTCAACCGCGTGACCAGAAAAGGCGGTTCCATCGTACTGACAACCCTCAACAGTTTAAGCCCATGGGCAGAACAGAGGAAAAAAAAAGCAGAACAGGGCCACTCTTTATTCCAGAATATCTTTTTCAGATCACCTGATGATATGAAATCCCTCATAAAGGCAGATCCGGTAATAGAGACGGCAATTCATTTTATGAAAGATGAATCACTCTCCAGAGCTCTTGAGATTGAAAGCCTGGGCAGAAGGTCAGGTGCTCGGACAGGTGCATTCTTAGCTGTCCAGTGGAATAAATTTTAATCATTAAAAGTGTATTAAAGCGTATAGGCATACGAGGAGAGACTATGATCAATGAAAATTTTATTCGTGAGTTGGAAGAGATCGTGGGGAAATCCAACATCTCTGTCACGAGCACCGGTATAGAATTATACTCCTATGATGCTTCACTGGTAAAAGGGAACCCGGGAGTTGTGGCATTTCCAGCAGATACGAGTGAGATATCTCAAGTAATAAAGGCCGCTAACAGGGCTGGTGTCGATTTCATACCGCGAGGGTTTGGAACAAATTTATCAGGAGGCACCATCTCCGTGACCAGAGGCCTTGTCATCTGTATGTCACGGTTTAATAAAATCCTGAAAATTTCCGACAGCAGGTATGCTGTGGTACAGCCCGGTGTTACAAATCTGGAGGTTCAGCAGGCCCTGGCCAGAAAAGATTCATTCTATGCACCTGACCCTGCCAGCCAGAAAGTCTCCACCCTTGGGGGCAATGCAGGGGAGAACTCCGGAGGACCGCTTTGCCTGAAATACGGGGTGACTTCCAACCATATCCTGGGTATGGAAGTGGTTACCCCTGACGGTGAGATTCTGAGAATCGGCGGTCCGGCACTGGACCCCCCGGGATTTGATTTAAGGGGGCTGTTAGTGGGAAGCGAGGGTGCGATGGCCATTATCACCGAACTGACACTGCGCACACTACCCAGGACCGAGTCGGTCATCACCATGCTGGCGGTTTACGATGATATCCAGGCTGCAGCTCTATCGGTTTCCAAAATCATATCTGCCGGCATACTTCCCAGCACCCTTGAAATGATGGATGCAACGGTCATCGAAGCAGTTGAGGCCAACGCGCCCTGCGGTTATCCAACTGACTGCGCCGCTGTATTGATCATAGAGGTTGAAGGCATGGAAGTGGGCCTTAAAGAGCAGGCTGAACAGATAAAAAGGATCTGCCTGGACACAGACTGCAGGGACGTTAAAACAGCCGGGAACCAGGAAGAGAGAGAGATGTTGTGGCAGGGCCGCAGGGGAGCATTCGGCGCCATTGCGCGACTGGCACCCAATTACCTGGTCAACGATTCAACCGTACCGAGAACCCTCCTGCCCAAAGCCCTTGAAAGAGTCAAGGTCATTGCTGAAAAATATGGTTGCCGGGTTGGAAACGTTTTCCATGCCGGTGATGGAAATCTCCACCCTCTCCTGCTGTTTGACTCACGAAAACCAGGTGAACTGGATAAAGTCCACAACGCCGGAAGGGATATCATGGCGGCATGTGTCGAACTCGGAGGAACCATTTCCGGTGAACACGGCATTGGAAAAGAGAAACAGGACAGCATGTTCATGATCTTTTCAGGAGACGACCTCAATACGCAGCAGGCTGTTAAAAGAGCCTTTGACCCCCATAATATTCTCAACCCGGACAAGGTGATCCCCCTTCCGGAGCCACCGGATACGCTCCTTAAATCCGGCGGTCCCACTGTATTGAAAAGGCCTGGTGGAGCAGATGCCAGAGGGGTTAAAAAAGCCATGGAAGCCATCAGGACTGCCTCTGAAAACAGAGAATCCGTGATAGCCGTGGGTGCGGGAAAATTTCCAGAATACGGTAACTTGGGAATCTCCCATGCCAAACGTATAAACACACTTTCAATGACACAGGTCATTGAACACAGCCCCTCCAACCAGTATATCACCGTTGGATCAGGAATGACCCTGTCCCAGCTCCAGAAACTCCTGAACAGAGATAACCAGTGGCTGCCCATCCGCCCGCCCTTCTTTGACGCGGACTCCACCACAGGCGCCCTTCTGGCAATGGGAACCAGCGGTCCGGAACGGATGCTGTACGGCGCTCCCCGGGATGTCGTTCTCGGCCTCCAGTATATAGATCCGAAAGGAAGGATGATATCCACCGGGGGCAAGGTGGTAAAAAATGTGGCAGGCTACGACATGACCCGTCTCTTGATAGGAAGCAACGGCAGCCTCGGCATGATCACCGAAGGAACATGGCGCATCTCCACAAGACCTGAACGCTGTATGAGCGCCTTGGGAACTGGAGACCTCAACACCTGTTTTACAGCAGCTGTAAAACTGATGAATTCCAACCTGATGCCCTCCTTTGTCACTGCAGTACCGGACAGCAGTGCTCCGGGTAAACTTCCCGGTCAATGGAAGCTGTCAGCTGGATTTGAAGGATTTTCCAAAGTTGTTGAGCACCAGACGGAACGCTGCACTCTCATGTTGGGTGAATCCGGCCTCAAGACCGGTGCAGCAGAGAATTATGACTTAATTGACGGCTGCCATAAGGAAGATTTTAACAAAATAGCCCTTGCTTCCTTTGTTTTAAAAGCCGGAACCTCTACCGGGAAAATGCCCGCCGTGATAGATGAGATTGAAAAACATGCCCATGTGACTGACTGGCTCCTGGATTTTGGATGCGGAAGAATTTTCTGCGGTCTTGGCTCGCTGGAAGGAGACAAATGGAACTCATTGTCTCAGGAGACGCAGTCCATGGAAAGCTTTGTAATGCTTGAAAAATCAACTGAGTCTTTCTGCAGGGAACAGGATATTTTCTGTGGCTTCCCCCGGGACGAATGGTCACCCATGCACAAGATCAAAAAGGCGCTGGACCCGCAATCTATCTTTGCACCCGGACGTATGCCCGGCAAAAAATAATATGTGTTTTAATGCTCAGTCAAGGGAGGTAATCCCCAATGGATATTGTTAAAGATTACGATGCAATTTCACAATGTAATAAATGCGGCTTTTGTCAGGTAGCCTGTCCTGTCTTCCGTTCAACCGGTCATGAATCAGGTGTTGCAAGAGGCCGCCTGGCACTTATGCGCGGCATTATTGAAAACCGCGTTAAATGGAATAAGGAACTTGAAAACCCGCTTTTTAACTGTCTCGGGTGCGGGGCGTGTACTGCCAATTGTTTCGGTGCAGTACCCACTGCAGACCTTATCGTTGACGCAAGGGCCGAATACCTTGAGAAGGTCGGCAGGAAATCGATTCACAAACTGTTGTTTGAACAGCTGCTGCCCTACCCCAACCGGCTGCAAATGGCCGCACGGGCAGTGGCTTTTGGGAAGAACTCGGGCATGTCCAGGATCGCCCGGGCCCTGGGTCTCTTAAGAATAGTGGGAAGGGATTTTGCCAGGGCAGATAATATTGTTGAAACACTTCCCCCGGTTCCTTTCAGAAGCACTGTCAAACCCAATGAGTACAAAGGCCAGGGCAAATCACTGAAAATCGGTTATTTTGTGGGATGCGGCATTGACGTCATACAGCAGAAGGCAGGAATGGAAAGTCTGAAGATACTTAAAAAAATCGGCAAGACCGTCACTATACTGGACAACTGCTGCTGCGGTCTTCCGGCATGGTCATACGGCGATATCGATGCGGCCGGTAAGCTTGCGCGCAAAAATCTGGAACTATTCTCCTCACATTCATTTGACGTTATTGTCACAGACTGTTCCAGCTGTTCCGGTTTCCTGAAAAAATATCCAAAGATATTTGAGAGTGATGAGGCTGGTCAGGAAGCGGCCGGTAAGCACGAACCGCTGTTCCGGGATATGGTTGAGTTTCTCGCCCGGCACAGGCATGACCAAAACCCGGCGATCACCCCGGTCACGGTCACTTATCACGATCCCTGCCACGCAGTCCGCGGACAGGGCATATCAAAAGAAAGCCGTGAGATCTTAAAAAGCCTTCCCAGTGTCGAGTTCCGGGAGATGGAAGAAGCTGACTGGTGCTGCGGGGGTGCGGGATCCTATGCGCTGTCACACTATGATCTTTCCATGAAGGTTCTGGATAGAAAAATGAGTAATGTGGCTGCAGCTGAGAGTGATTTTCTCGTGACATCCTGCCCTGCCTGCATGATACAGCTCTCCCACGGTGTGAGAAGAGCGGGTTTGAAAACAGAGGTATGCCACATATCTGAAATCGTAACAGGCTCGAAAACCGATTGAACATCTACCTCTGGCAAAACCCTATTGACCTGACAGAGGGATAGGGATAAAAACCTGCTCCAGTTCAGATACGGCTGTCCAGTGCCGTTGCTATTCTTTCAAGACCTATCCTTAAAACAGATCTGGGACAGGCAATATTTATTCTTTCAAACCCGATGCCTTCATCACCGAAAATATACCCTTCATCCAGCCAGATGCCGGCTTTGTTCAGCATAAAATCTTCCAGCTCATTTTCATTCATGCCAAGAGCCCTGAAATCCATCCATACCAGATATGTTCCTTCCGGCTCGATCACCTTAACCCCGGGCAGACGTTCCCCTACAAACGCCTTTAAAAATTTGAGGTTGTCTGCAAGGTAATCCATCAGCTGTAACAGCCACTCCTCACCCCTGGTGTAGGCAGCTTCCAGGCCGACGATACCAAAGGGATTGGGCATTTTTAAGATGGATCCGTTCAGATACTGGTTCCGGATGCAGTCATTGGGTATAATCAGTGTAGACGTCTGCAGCCCTGCCAGATTAAAGGTTTTGCTCGGTGCAATGCAGGTAATGGAGTGATCTGCAAATTCTTTGGAAATTGTTGCAAAAGGCGTATGGCGGTATCCCTTGAAAACCAGATCACAGTGCAGTTCATCTGAAATAACCAGCACACTGTTCTGGATACAGATGTCTCCCAGCCGTGTCAGTTCTTCTTCTGTCCAGACACGTCCTACGGGATTATGGGGGCTGCACAGAATGATTGCCTTGGTTCTCGGGTCCCGCGCCTTCTGCTCAAGATCTTCAAAATTCATTCGGTATTTACCCTCTTTCAGGATCAATGGATTTTTCACCATTTGGCGGCCGGTATTTAAAATAACATCAAAAAACGGGTAGTAGACAGGTGTCTGGACAATTACCTTATCCCCTGGCTGTGTCTGGGAACGGATCATCATTCTCAGACCTGGTACAACACCCGGGCAGAAAGCAATCCACTCTTTTTCAATGGACCAGTTTTGATGGTTTTTCTGCCAGTTGATAACAGCATTAAAAAAGCTGTCACCCGGCTCTGAATAGCCGAAAATGCCATGTTTGCTCCGTTCCACAATCGCATCAACAATGACATCCGGTGCCTTGAAATCCATATCTGCAACCCACATGGGCAGCACATCTCTATCATGAACCTGCCATTTAAGTGAATGAGAATCCGTCCGGTCAATCACCTGATCAAAATCATATTCCATTATCTCTCTTTTCCTTTATTTTATGGATAGGGACAAGAACTTGGTTTCTGCCAAACAATAAAACATACCGACCTACTGAAAATGAGGACCCTGCAGACCATTATGAAAGGGTAAAAAATGCCGGAAGGGTTACAATGCACACTCTGAAGCTGTTTATACTATTACATGTAACCCCGGCATTAATATACGATTAAAACCACCCGATTGTTCATTAACTCAATAATCTCTATTTCTCATCATCATCCAGGCTCATCAATGATTTGAGAATGGCCAGCGGGCTTGCCCCCATATTGAGGATGTCAAGTTCCTCCTGGCGCTTTTTATCATGTTCAAACTTCCTTTTCAGCCTGGTATGATAAGCATCCTTTAATTTTTCAAGAAGCTCGTCCATATCAAACGGTTTCTCCAGATAGGAGAAGGCTCCAAGTTTTTTAGCTTCTTTATAGGTAGATACCTTGCCATGGCCTGTCAGAATAATCACCTCTAAAAATTTGTGATTTTTCTTAAGTATCTGAAGAATTTCTATCCCGTCCATACCTGGTAATACCAAATCCAGGATAGCCACATCAAACCCGCCTTTCTTAGCAGCCTTGATTGCCGACTCACCATCTGTTGCAGTTGTAATCTGAAAATTTCTTGTTTCCAGTCTCTTGGCAAGGGGGGTTAAAAAATCCAACTCATCATCCACCATGAGCAGATTTATTTTTCTTTCTTTATCTCCCATAAAACACTACCTCCATTTTAAAATAATATATCCTTGTAAGATATGTAAAGCGGTTCCGGCTCTCTGTTCTGCTCCGGAACCGGAACCTTTTTTATGCAACCTTAATAAGCGCTCTGCACTGCTCAGACTCGCACTTCGCACTGTACAGAATGTCTCAGCTTTAGTGGGAACTCACTATACCGATCATGGAAAGGGCCACTAATAGAGACACCCATAATGCAAGAATAACATAAATATGATTCTTCTCTTTCACATATACAACTGCGGATGCCAGCAGGCCCCACAGAGCTACTGAACAACCAAACGCAATGCCGGCCTGGGTAATGGCATCACCAAAGCTCAGGTGCTTGAGATAAAAATGGCCGCCAGGGAATCCGCCGCCAACCTCCTGCCAGATGGTTGCTGCATCCTTACCCTGGAAAATAGCATTAAAAAGTTTATATGGGTTCATGACATTTTTATCAGGAAACGCAACCGAAATAACCGGTCCAACCATACAGACAATACACGATATAATGGTTATCCAGTATACGATTGATCCGTAAATTAATGCAGCTTTAGGTATTTCTGGTATTTTTTGTGTACTCATTGTTTTAACCTCCTCTATTCCTGGGCCCGTGTAAATTTAATAATCGAGCGGGTAACTAACGAAAAGATAAATACAAAAACCAGGCCATTAAGCCAGGCCGGTACTGCCCCGATTACACCCAGCATATTTAATCCTTTTGTTAAAAGGCCGAAACATGAAAAAAACATAAACCCGATGAGCAGAAAACGGACAAATCCGGCTTTAACCCGAATAAGAACCATGGCACCCAATAGTCCGCCAAGAACCTGACCCACCAGCCAGGGTGCTACAAAAGCAGGAATAATGGCTCCCATAAGCAGATATGGCCACACACCTATGCAGTCACCCATACCCAGAAGCACACCACTGTTGGCAGCTGCCACTTTCAGGGGAAGGGCCATGATAACGTTCTGGGCAGGCACTATTGCCCAGCCTGCACCCAGCCCGAAGAAACCGGATAAAAGACCGACACCGACAATTGCAATTGTAATCCATGCTGCCCGAGTAACCGGGTAGTCAACAACCTTGTTAAGCGAAACTTCAAAGTATGGCTGGGAAAATTTGAAAAAATCAGTAAATTTATCCACTTTTTTTACTTCCGGCCACTCAATCTTCTTTCCCCCAACCAGAAAATAAATAGCCAGGGCACATAAAATCCCCCCAAGAGCCAGCCTTATGATCCCTTCACCTGTTGCACCAAGATGCTGGGCAACAAGGATTGCACCCTGGGCACCTGCAAATGCGCCAACACCATATGCTGCTGCACAGAAGATACATATTTTAAGATTGGCCAAACCTGTTTTCATGAACAAACCGGTTGATATAAGACCGCTGAACATGGCCACTATGAGTCCGGTTGCCCTTACAATAAGACTGTCAACAGGTGTGAATGCCAGCATGAATGGCGTAAACAGCACTCCGCCTCCAATACCGCCGATAACCGCCACCATGGCAATGGCAAAACTCAAGAAAAAGAATCCAAACAGCCATCCCCAGATGGCGCCTCCTGACATGGCGCCCGCTTCAGTCTCAGCACTTCCCGTTATCAACGCCAAAGCGATGTAAGAGAGAATCAGCACCAGCAGCATGAAATTAACTTCCAACCACGGGGATTTAAACATTTTTTTCATTTACTTACCTCCTGTTAATTATCCAGAACCAGGCTCACATAACTCTGGTAATTATTATTAATTAATCTGTTTTTATTTATAAAGTCCGGCAGGTAACCGCTATTACCCTACCAGCCCCTTCTCCTCAACACATTATCAATTTCCGCCTGCCGGATTCTTTCTTCATGTTCCGATTTCATCTTATACGCCTGGTGAATTATCTCAGCCAGATGTTCCGTATCTGTCGGTTTAATCAGAAAGTCAAAGGCACCCAGTTTCATTGCCTGTATGGCATTGTCCACTGTTGCTTTACCCGTGAGCATTATTACAGGTATCAGGGGATTTTTCCCCTTGATCTGCTTTAATACATCAATACCTAAAATACCCGGCATTTGAACATCCAGTATAATCACGTCAAATTCCACTGCCCCCGCCATTTCAACGGCAGCCTCACCTGAATATACTTTGGTTACTTTAAAATCACGCATCTCCAGCCTTCTGGCAAGAGTATCCGTAAACTGTTTTTCATCATCTGCTATTAATATATCTATTTTCATTTTAACTTGCTTCCACTGTTAAAATGTTGCCTGGAAACCCTCTCTACTCCTTGTGCCTTGCAGCTTCGATCTTCTCATATGCCCGTTTCATGGTCTCAGTGATGAGGTCTATATCTGCCGGCTTCTGCAGATAGTCAAAAGCGCCTAATTCCATACAGATCTGCCTGTCTTTTTCAGAACCATGACCGGTCAGAATGATCACTTCTATATGGGGTTTTGTCTCCTTGATTCTTTTTAACACTTCAAATCCGTCCATGCCCGGCATTTTAAGATCCAGGAGGATCACCTCTATATCCTCTCTGTCCGTGTAATCAAGGGCTTCTTCACCTGTATATGCTATTTCATTTGCAAACTGCCTGAGCTTCAGACGTTCTGACAATGTCTGCACATACTCTTTTTCATCATCAACAAGAAGTACCCTTAAAGGTGTCTCAAATTTAAAATCATGTATAATATGGCTTTTATAGTAGTTTTTGCCTATTTTAGTTTCCAAAGATCTCACCCCCTCAACCGCATTAACAGTCTGGATTATCTTCTGCTGCAGTTTTGAAAGCATTAACGCTTTTTTATCAATTGTAACAACAATTTTCCCATCACTGGCTTTTGCATACAGTTCCTGACCGATTTCCGCAAGCACAAAATCAATTTTTGCCGACAGCAGATAATCGGCAGCCTCTCTTTCAATGATCTCTTTATTGCTGTAAGGTGATTTTTCAAGGGATCTGGCAACAAGAGCGACTGCCTCGTCAACTTCCATCTTATCTGAAGGGATCACGATATCGTATAGTGTTCTATCCCAGGCTTTTTTATTAAACAGTGCTGAAGTCCATAAAAAGGCATATTTGTCTGAAACATAGATCTGTTTTGTTGCATCTTTTTCTGAAATCTTCTCTTTTTTAATCGCATTTTTAATGCGGAACTCTTTTTCTGCAATGATAAGGACCTTCATCACATGGGATACTTCTTTTGGGATAAGCTGTCCTGTAAGTCCGTAGAAAATACAGCTGCCTTTACTGACAAAACCGGAAATATTCTTTTTTAAGGCTATTATGGCTTTTTCCTTTTCATGGGTAAAATCGTTAAATGCAATCTGTTTGCTTTCAAAAACCTTCTGCAGGGTTGTTCTTTTAATGTTTTCAGATTTGTGAGTGGCTTCAATAATATCTTGGTCAGTAACGACACTGCATTCAAACGCCAATTCAAACCGCTTGACAAATCGCTTTGAATTGGCAAATAACCCATTTGTTATAGTCAGAACCGGCATATTTTCTCCTTGTTCTCCTGGTTGATTTCTATGCCTGCATCTATTTACCCTTAATTGTCTGCACATTTATTTGCATGATTAACAGCAGGGAGCAAAAAATATGCCATCTGGTAAAATTCCAATAATTCAGCGAGTTAAAAATAACACCACAATCAATGAAAGGTTTTGAAACTTAATGAAACAATATTCGGCAACTACATCGAGATCTATTGAAACATTTTAGCACAATTCTGTTAAATTCGATCTGGTTTTGACAAATATAATCCGGTTATATAATCGACACCACAGTAAAACGCCTGCCCGCTCTTCTGCCCGGAAAATCTATTCATCTCTTCCTCTGATTTATCTATTCATAATTCCGGACAACCCGTCTTGCTTTTCCCATTTTGGTCCGTTGGATGGAATCGGGTTTCACCAGCTCGACCCGACCTGTAAAGTTCAGGATCTCTTTAATTTTCCTCTCAATCTCTGTTTTTAAATCCATCATCTTCTCTGTTGTGATGTGCTCCCCGTGCTCCACTTTTATATCGAGGCCGGTATAGGGAGACGGGTGATCCAGAATAATCTGAAATTCACCGGTAACGTCCGGCACCATATCTTCCAGGACCATGGTAATGCCGTTAGGGAAGACATTGATTCCTTTTACATGGAGCATATCGTCTGCACGGCCCACTATCCTGAATCGAAATCCTGTCCTGCCGCACTCACACGGGTCAGTTTCAAGGATTTCCATGAGGTCTGATGTCCGGTATCTGACCAGGGGCTGTGCCTCTTTTTTCAAATGGGTCAGGATCATTTCACCGACACTGCCCTGTGTGATGGGAATATCTTTCAGCGTCAGCGGGTCAATGAGCTGGACAAGCAATGCACCCTGTCCCAGAAAATGGAGCTTGTAATTATCCAGGCAGACCGCCGCAAAATTACACAGCACATCTGAAACCCCATAGTTGGCATTCTGGGCCTTCATTCCCCATGTGACTTCAATCCGGTTCCGGTAGACAGGGTTTTCAAGCCCGGGTTCCCCGCCAAACAATCCCAGTTCAATTCCAAGCTCGACAGGTTCCATGTTGAATTCGGTCTTGATTACTTTTTCCAGATATTTAGGGTAGGACGGGGTTGATGAAATAACATTGATTCCAGCTTCTTTGATGACCTGGATCAATTGTCCGGAATTGCCGACCCCGAACGGGATGACCGTGGCTCCGGTTGTTTCCAGGTTGGCATGATCGGTAAATCCGCCCATCCACATGCAGTAATTCAGACAGTGAATGACCCGGTGATAAGGCCGCAGACCTGCAGCCCAGAATGCCCTGGCACCGCAATTATGGGTCAGGTCCAAATCGTGTTTTGTCAACGCTGTGTATATAAAGCTGCCTGTGGTACCGGATGTCCTGTGAACTCTGTTGACGCGTTCAACAGGGGCGGCCAGAAAATCACCAAACGGGGCCTCTCTTTTCTGGGAATTCCGCAGCTCCTGTTTGGTGGTAAACGGAAGCATCTCAAGGTCCTGTACATCCTTGATTTTGTCTTTTGTGACACCGGCTGCTGAAAATTTATCCTGGTACATTTTACTATTTTTGTATACATATTCAATCTGCTCAAGAAGCAGGGATTTATCCATTTTTTCCCTCTCTTGCGCAGATATGGATTCCATATCCGGATTAAACACTGTCTGTTCCATTTTTTCTCCTGTGATGTATACTCATATTTAAAAACGGCAGGATCAGGACTTGTTCATCTCCTTGAGTCGTTTTTTCACAAAATCTGTCCCGCTTTGACTGCAGATAAGCAGATGACTTTTTTCAAGTTCCATGATTTGATCAAAACTGGCTTCCATGCCATGATCAATCGCCGTTCTTGACAGACTGGTGGCAAGGGGCGAACGACTGGCGATTTTTTCAGCCATGGCCATGGATTCGGCCATCAGATTTTCAGGGGCCGCCACCTTGTTGACAAGACCGATTTTCAGTGCTTCTTCCGCATCAATGAAATCGCCTGTTAAAACAAGTTCTTTAGCTTTGCCCAATCCCACAAGATGGGTAAGAATTTTTGTCCCGGCATTGGTAACGGTCATCCCCACCGTAGTTTCAGGAAATCCCAGAACAGCCGTTTCCGATGCAATCCGGATATCACACCCCATGGCAAACTCACACCCTCCGCCCAGTGCATATCCCGGGATTGCAGCAATAATGGGCTTTCCAAGTTTCATGGTCATCCGCTGGACCTCCTGGAGTCTTTCTGCTTCATCCATCCACTGTTCAAGGCTTTTGCCCGATGCTGTCTCTTTTAAATCCTCTCCGGCACAAAAAGCCTTCCCTTTACCGGTCAGGATGATCACCCGGGCCTCTGCATCCTCTCTTGCCCCGTCAAGGTGTTTCATAAACCCTTTGAGCAGATCAGAATTAATGGCATTGAGCCGATGGGGACGGTTCAGGGTAATAATTCCGACATCTTTTTGCCGGTGGTACAATACGGTTTCATTCTTCATTGTCATCTCCAGAAAATTTGAATTATCTTAAAAACAGACAGACTGAACACAATGCGGATCCAGTTACATATCTCACCATCAGTATGACTGGCACGGCGATAAATGTCATAAACTATCCTTACCATTCCCAAAAATGCAACAGGAAAAATTTTTTCCGGTTGCAAAGCCGGGATTTCAGAAAATAGTCCACAGGTTTTAAATTTTGAATCCTTTGACTGATAGAGGTAAAACAATTTCAATCAAGAGAATAAAAGATTCCAGAGATTGCTGATCAGCCGCATGATTTATTTTGTTGGCTGCATGTGATCTCTTTTCTGTCATTCTTGAATCAACTCGATATATTTTAGAATTATTCCATAACTCCTTTCAGGTTGAGTTGCCTACCATAGCCAAACAAATTAATGATTACACTATTATCATTGAAACTGATTAACCCGAGGTTTCCTTCAGTATGGCCGATGCTGACTGATGAAAACCGGAATGAATCATTTTGAATCCACTCCCCTTTCAGCGCTATTTTTTCTCCGTAAATCTCGGTATTACGGTAAATGCCGTCCAGACCCATTTTCAAAATATAGTTCTTCTTATTCAGGCCGTATTTAAAGATGGCTTCGCTTTCTCCTTCCTCAAATACAATTGTAAAATCGGTAAATCCGGCCCGGTTATGGTTAATAATATATTTTTTACCGGATATGGTTTTCGCCAAAGCCGGAAGTTCAGCTACAGGTGATTTGTCAGGCGGGGTTTTCGCTTTTTTGATCAAATTTTTCAGTCGGGATTCATCCTGATGGTTCTGCTCAATCGACTGGTCTGGTACCACTGATTTTATCACATAGTTCCACATGAGCCTGTCAGGTTTTTTATACGCTTTGTGACTGGTAAAAACAGCCACCATGTCAAATTGGGGAACTACAAAGATTCTCTGTCCACCAAATCCTAAAGCACCATACCAGCCATTTTTATCAATCCACCACTGGTAGCCGTATCGATCAAAAACATCAGCATCCAGATGCCCCTCAGTAGATTCCATGACCCATTTTTCTGATACAATGGTATTATTCTTCCATTTTCCATTTTTTAAAAAGAGCCACCCGAATTTCGCCATGTCATGGGGTTTAAGCCACATCTTGCCATATCCAACATCAATCCCCTGGGAATTGGCTTCCCACTTTACCTTCTGGATACCCAGAGGATTGAAAAGGTATTTTTTTGCAAAATCAAGACTTCTCATCCCGGTCGTCTTCTGAAGTATGGCGGATAAAAGATATGATGCACCGTTGGAGTATTCAAACCTGCTTCCAGGTTCTTCTTTCATGGGGAGATCCAGCATGTATTTTGTCCAGTCCCTGCTTTTTTCCATTTTGAATAATCCAGCCCACCAGTATTTGTAAGAGTCCTTACTGTCCAGCCCGGTAGACATGGTCAGGATATTGCCAAGCGTAATATTTTTCTTGGTCAATGTCATATTGGCCGGTGAAATGTGCGGAAAAAAATCCAGTAACCCCTGGTTGATATCTTTGATATATCCTTTATCAATAGCAATCCCGATCAATGTGGACATGATGCTCTTGGTGCAGGAATGAATAATATGGGCCGTATCTTCCTGGAAAGGGTAAAAATAGACATCCAGGACCACATAACCGTTCTTTATAATCATAACGGAATCAATACTGTTTGGAGTGAGTTGAATCTTCTCCACCATAGCAGCCAGGATTTCCGAACTCATACCTTGTTCTTCCGGAGTGGAAACCCGCCATTTTTCATCAGGCCAGTAAAGTGAAGGCCCGCCAAAGGCAATACCACTAAAAAAAAGAATACATATTGAACAAATGAAGATTGATTTGTTTTTCATAATTGACTCCCTCCATTTTTCCAGAGTTTTTCTCTTTTTCTCAAGAGAAGACAAAGACTACCAGGATCTGTTTTTACTTATATTTCAGGATATTTCTCAAATGTGTCGTGATTCAGAGCTTCGTTAGAACTTTGCCTTAAACAGACAATTGAGTAATCCTCATGTCCTGAAAATGCAAATATCTTCCTTTACAATAGTCTGCTTAATTGAAGATATAGCTGATTTCGACAAATTGTACCAGAATAAAATATCTACATTCTGAAATCAAGATGAATATTGATGGTATCAGGCTTTGCAGGCCTGGCATTAAAAAGCAAAGGTATTTTCGATGGTAGTAAGATCAGCATGTCTGAGAATTATTTTTGAAATAATTTCTTCTGACATATTTCAAACCAACAATTTAAAGACCCCTGTGCAGCCTGTATGACCGGTAAAAACCATGCCTAATATTGGGCATAGTAATTAATATTGGGCACCATTTTTCCAGCACAACAAACAACTGTAAAAAAAAAGCAATCAAAACAAGGTGTTATTCTGGTGTTTTAGCATGGCATCCTCTTTGCAAAAAAAGACAAAAAACAAAATAAAAAAAATAACACATAAAAGGAGCGATTTCTGATAGATTGGAAACCCTTCTGGAAGCGATACTGGCGCAACCCGGCACAAGACTGCCAGGAGATAAAAGACTGAAACTGAGGCGTAGAGCTGAAAAAGACGGCCTGGTCCTGTCGTCTCAGCAATATGAACAGATCATGTCACTTTGCAGATAATCAATTTTCCGGCTTCCAGTTCCGGGCTTTCAGAGCAATTTCATTGCGTTGTTTCTGAGATAAAATCTTAATAAACCCGGCCTCTCTATTGGTAATGATTTCCCTGGATGCGGAATCTGCCTGTCCTTCTGCAACACAGAGCCAGAAATATGCCAGAGCCTTGTCCTGATTCACACCTTTGCCATATTCATATAAAGAGACAAGAAGAAATTGTGCTTTAATCAGATTTCTCTCGGCTGCTTTCCGGATAAACATGGCACCTTTTGTGGGATCCTGCTTTAACCCGGCACCAAAAAGTAAATATAAACCCGTACTAAACTGATTCTCAGGTGTTTCAAACTTTTCAATCCTGACCAGTTCACTCTCAATATATTCTGCCCTGGCCTGAAGCGCTTTTTTTGCCTCACCAGAGCTGTCCATATGGGCTATATATTGATCAAGCATTTCCAGAAGAGCTGGAACATTGGGGTTTAACTGTTCATACAGAGCCATTTTTTCCGGAGATGTTTTCCTGATATGCCGGAGAAAATCACTACATATGCCGTCATACCCACCAACCCCGCCCAGCTGCTGACGGAAGCGGATCATTTTTTCATCGTATTTGTCAAGGCCGAAATCCTGATAAGCAAGCTCTTCAAGCAGCCAGGCATGACACTCCAACTCCCTGGATCTGACTCTATCCATCATCCCATTAAGGTACTGGGCACCATGGCCGGCCAGTTCATGAATGATAATTGCTGCCAGTTGTGGTAAAGGCCATTTGATACCGTGGCGTGAGATGACAATGGGAACAGGCAGTTTTTTCCCATCTGTGGGATGGTCAAAATAAAAAGGCAGGAAAACCGCAAGATTCAGGCTGCTTATATCATGCTTTCTGTGGGGATAGTTGGGATTGTAATTCAGAGATATATCCCCCCTCTCTTTTACAGCATCAATAGCCTGTGCATTGGCTGGTGATTTTTCATAGATTAAATCTATGGCCTGTTTGAGCCTTGATAAAGCAGTGTCTCCATCCATGATATCCACATCAAAGGATTCATATGATGCAGGCGGGACCGTAATAATCTTAATTCCTCTGTAAATATCTTCCATGGGATCCTTGCCGGCATAACTCAGGGAAGAAGAGATAAAAATCAACAAGATCAACGAGATAAAAACAGGAATACCCATATTGGCATAATGTGCTGAATGCTTATCCATTTTAATATGCTCCTTTGAGATTCAATATGCTTTTTTCAAGTTTATCCCGATACCACGCGATCGAGTATCAAGGGACTGCGCTCTTCGATCAGATTCTGGATGGCATCAGAAAATGTTTTGAAATGAGGCGCTGCCCGGTGGGCGTCAATCGCATCCTGACCATCATAAACTTCATAGAATGTAAAATGTGTTGGATTCTCCGGATCAACATTCACATCAAACTGACGGCAGCCTGGTTCATTGGCTACCGATGATTCCGCATCAGCCTTGGCAGCGGCTATGAATGCATCGACACAATCGGGTTTAACTTTAAATGAAGCAACAACAGCGCGCATGAAAACCTCCTTAAAAGAATCAAGCAATTGTAATTTTTTAATATTTTATTTTTACCCTTTTCTCTGGTTTTATATTATACTTTTTCATCCGGTATTGCAGGGTGGATCTAGGGACGTCCAACAGGCGGGCTGCGCCATTTTTGCCGCCAAGTATCCCTCTGCATTTAATTAAAGCCTGTTCAATGATTTGACGTTCAGATTCCGCAAGGGTTGTGACTGCAGGCTTTACTCCGATAGAAGGCTGCTCCTTTAGAATAGTCATTTTTTCAATATCAGAGGGAGTTACTTCCTTTCCAGGCTTCAGGATAATCATCCGTTTAACCAGATTTTTCAACTCCCTGACATTCCCCGGCCAGTGGTAGGTATTTAAAATCTCCAATGCTTGACGGGTGTATTCAGGAGCGGGCTGGTTCAGCAGCAGGCATTCCTTTTTGTTAATCTTGTCAATCAGGATGGATATATCCTCTCTCCTCTCCCTCAAAGGGGGGACATGAATCTGGATTATATTCAGCCGATAATATAGATCATTCCTCAGCTTTCCGTTTTGAATACTTATCATGGGATCCCGGTTGGTGGCTGAAATCAATCGGAAATTACACTCTATTGTCCGACTGTCGCCCACCCGTTCGAATTTGTTCTCCTGCAATACCTGGAGCAGTTTGACCTGCTGATTTTCCGGCAGCTCTCCCACTTCATCTAAAAAGATTGTTCCTTTATCCGCCAACTCAAATCTGCCTATGCGTGCTTTGTCAGCCCCGGTGAAAGCACCCTGGGCATGTCCGAACAATTCACTTTCAAAAAGAGAGGCTGATATGGCAGGGCAGTTGACTTTCACAAACATATGATTGCTTCTGGGGCTGCAATAGTGAATATACCGGGCTAAAAAGTCCTTACCTGTTCCGGTTTCACCGGTAATAAATACCGGGGCATTGACTTTTGCAACTCTTCTAACCGAAGTCATAATTTCGGTCATCTGGTGTGATGAATAAACAAAATCTTTTGATTTGTAATCATCAAAACTCCCTATCAAATATCGTTTTTCACTTTCAAGATTCTGTTTTTCATCTTGCAGAGAATTATAGGATACCAGATTATAAACAGCTATGGATATTTGTTTTGATACTTCTGCAAGCAATTCTGACAATTCTGACAAGTTATCAGGTTTCTTCCTAAAAGAGAAATGAATTGCTCCGAATACCCGGTCCATCATGATCAAGGGAAAGGCCATAGTTGAAATCAATCCTGCATTAATCATCTGGGCAACAGAAAATTTATCCTTGTAATGGGTGAGATCTTCAATAATGATGGGTTTTCTACTCTGGATAACCATTCTTGCAATAGTCCCCTTTGCCAGAGCACGTTTATCCAGACTGGAAATCCCTTTGGGTTCAATACCGTCAGCTTCTGTGAAGTATTGCAGAGAGTGGTTATATTTATCATAAAGATTAATACTCATCCTGTCGTAGGGAAGATTTTTTTTCAATTCTATTGAAAGGGAATCAAAAAATTCCTGTTTCGAGGTCTTGGTAATGACTGCATTTGTAATTTTCAACAGCATCTGATATCGTGTTTCAAGAGCCCATTTCATACTTTCCTCCCGTTTCTGATCAATAGTGATAAGAGAATTAATAACCTATTTGCCCGATAAAAACAATGCCTAATATTGGGCATTGTGATTAATATTGGGCACCATTTTTCCGGCACTACTTTTTACAAATCTTAAAAAATCTATAATAACAACAAGTTATATTTATGGCATCATCCTTGCTTTCTTATAGAAGAATATAAAGATGAATCGGTGATGATCATTCAGTGCAGATAAGAATTGATTTTTCAGAAACATCCGATTCTTAACTCAAATATTTTGGAGGAATAAATGGCACCTGATTTTTTAGTACATGAAGCCGCAGATGGTGTAGGTGTTGTGGT
>CAZWSL010000006.1:0-137296 GCA_964636495.1 uncultured Desulfobacula sp.
TATTAGTTTCATAGTCAGACTCCATAAAATTGTTTAATTTAAAATGACATGATTACAGTTTCATAAAAAACATAAGTTCACGAGTTGAATTTATAATATACAAGAATCCATTTTATCAATAGAAAATTTAAAAAAAATAGAGAGATCTGTATAATAAAATTACGTGGATGTGAAACAGATAACAATATTTCAACGCTCCTGACTATATCTATAGTTATATATTCTGGGGATTTACAGCAGGATGTTCCTTTAAATATTCAAGTCTGTTGAGACCGTTTATATAGGCAAGGGCACTTGCTGTAATAATATCTGGGTCTGCACCTTTTCCAAGGGCGACTATTCCACCTTCCTGAAGTCTTACAGTTACTTCACCCTGGGCATCTGTGCCCTCTGTTAAAGCGGATATGGTAAATCTTAACAGCTTAGATTTGGTGCAGGTGAGCCTGGATATAATATTGTATACGGCATCAATCGGTCCGTTTCCTTCTGTCGCGCCATGGACAGCTCTTCCGTTGATAGTCAGTTTAACACTTGCTGTTGGGAAAACAGTATTTCCCGACAGCACATGGATATATTCAAGGCAGAAGACTTCAGAACTTCTTAATACTCCCTCATTTATCAAAGCTTCAATATCTTCATCCAGTATGTTTTTTTTCCTGTCGGCAAGATGTTTGAACTTTTGAAATACAGTATCCAGCTCCTCTTTGGAGAGGTCATAACCCATTTTCGTTATATGGGAATTCAAGGCGTGACGTCCAGAATGCTTACCAAGCACAAGATTGTTTTTATTCAGACCGATGGTTTCAGGTTTCATGATCTCATAGGTCATGGGATTCTTCAGGACACCATCCTGATGGATTCCGGCTTCATGGGCAAAAGCATTGGCACCGACAACAGCACGGTTAGGCTGTACCAGAATGCCTGTTATCATGCTTATGAGCCGGCTTGTGGGATAAATTCTTGTGGTGTCAATGGATGTTGTATAGGGAAAAAAGTTGGGTCGCGTATGCAGAGCCATGACAACTTCTTCAAGGGAAGTGTTGCCCGCTCTCTCACCAATACCGTTTATGGTGACTTCAACCTGTCCTGCTCCCGCTTTTATGCCTGCCAGTGTATTGGATGTTGCAAGGCCAAGATCATTATGGCAGTGGACACTTAATACCGCCTTATCAATATTTGGCGTGTTTTCAATTATATATTTCACAAGATTTTCAAACTCTTCGGGAATTGCATATCCAACAGTGTCTGGAAGATTGACTGTTGTTGCTCCTGCATCTATTACGGCCTCAAAAACCCTGCAGAGAAAATCCTTGTCTGATCTTGAACCATCCTCTGCTGAAAACTCTACATTATCCGTATAGGATGCTGCCAGTTTTACCGATTTAACAGCCTGTTCAAGAACCTTGTCAGGCTCCATTTCAAGTTTGTATTTCATATGGAGTTCAGAAGTTGCAATAAATGTGTGAATCCGCGGATTAACAGCGTCTTTGATTGCATCCCAACCCAGATGGATATCATTTTCATTTGCCCGGCAGAGTGCTGCAATCTGGGCTTTTTTAAGATGTTTTGCAATGGCCTGGACCGCTTTAAAATCGCCTTCTGATGCTGCGGGGAAACCAGCCTCTATAACATTGACTCCAAGTGCTTCAAGCTGGGTGGCAATACGCAGTTTTTCAGCCTGGTTCATGGAGGCTCCAGGAGATTGCTCTCCATCTCTTAAGGTTGTATCAAATATTATGATTTCATTATGTTGTGCCATATCATTACCTCATAGTTTATTTTTTTGTGAAATAGTGGTTATAAAGCTGTTTTTCCATCCAGAGAGAGCTTATATTGGAAACTGTCTGCAAGAGCCTGCCAGCTTGCTTCAATTATATCTTCCGAAACACCAATGGTGGAGAATATATTATTTTCATCCCTTGACTCTATAAGCACACGAACCTTTGACTGAGTTCCATCTTTTCCGTCAATAACACGAACCTTGAAGTCTACAAGATGCATATCATTAATTTCCGGGAACAGAGTGGCAAGGGCTTTTCTGAGGGCATTATCCAGTGCGCTTACAGGACCGTCTCCTTCAGCTGACGTTATTTCAGTTTTATCACCAACCCTGATTTTAATCATAGCGTGGGAATAACAGGGCCGTTCCCTGTCTTTTTCCACTGAAACCCTGAAAGATTCAAGTATAAAATGGGGAATAAACTGGTCAGTCAGTTTTTCCATGATAAGTTTTAAAGAGCCTTCTGCTGCATCAAACTCATACCCGTAATTTTCCATCTCTTTTATGCTTTGAACAATCTGCTGGCCGGTAAGACCTTTTTTACCGATATCAAGCCCGAATTCCTTTGCCTTATATTCAATATTGCTTTTACCGGACTGTTCTGAAACAATAACACGCCTTTCATTCCCAATGAGTTCAGGAGGAATATGTTCATAGGCAGTGGGGTTTTTCATCACAGCACTGACATGGACTCCTCCTTTGTGTGCAAATGCACTCTTTCCAACAAAGGGTCTGGAATTGACAGGCGGAACATTTGCTGTTTCAGAGACAAAACGGGAGAGATTTACCAGCCTTGCAAGGTTTTGCTCTGACATACACTTGCGTTTCATTTTAAGGGCAAGAATCGGTATAATTGCAGTAAGGTCGGCATTTCCGCATCTTTCGCCATAACCGTTAATAGTACCCTGTACCATTGTAACACCTGAATGTACTGCCATCACAGCATTGGCAACAGCCATTGCCCCGTCATTGTGGGTGTGAATCCCGAAGATGAACTCAGAACTCTTTTCAGGAGTGAGATCAGATGTAAAATGGTTGATTACATGTTTTGTTATAACCTCAATATCACACGGCAGGGTACCGCCGTTGGTATCACACAGCACTAAATTTTTTGTTCCGCCGTCAACAGCAGCTTCCAGTGTTTTTAATGCATATTCCGGGTTGGCTGTATATCCGTCAAAAAAATGTTCTGCATCATAGACAACCTCACGGTCATGCTCACCGATATACGTCACACTCTCCCTGATCATATCAAGGTTTTCCTGCTTTGAATTCTGCATAATGGATTCAACATGAAGATCCCACGATTTCCCGAAAATTGTTATTACAGGTGCTTTGCTGGCTATTAAAGCCTCAATATTTGTATCCTGTTTACAGCTCCTGCCAGATCTGCGGGTTGCACCAAAGGCAGTCAGTTTGGCATGGTGGAATTTTTCATTTCCAGCAAGCTCGAAGAAACGGCTGGCGCCCGGATTTGCTCCTGGCCATCCTCCTTCAATATAATGAATGCCTGCGTTATCAAGGCGTCTTGCTATCTTTAGCTTGTCATCGGGAGTAAAAAAAATATTCTCTCCCTGCATACCATCCCTTAATGTTGTATCATACAAGAGTACTTCCGGGTTTGTTTTTCTGTCCATGAGTCTTTTTCCAGTGCATTGTTAATAATTTAGTAACTATTCCTATTTTTTATTTGCTGTTTTCTCTTCCAAGGGCAATGGTTCCGGTTGAGGCCATTTCAATAATCCCCATTGGGGTTAACAGAGAAGTGATTGCATCATACTTGTCACTGTTTCCTGACATCTCTATTGTATAGTGGTTAATCCCCACATCAACGATTTTACACCTGAAAATATCAACAATTCTTAATATTTCAGCTCTTTTTTCCGGCTGGGCATTCACTTTGATCAATGCCAGCTGTCTTTGAACGTATTTTTTATCTGTGAGGTCGTTGACGGTTATAACATTGATCAGTTTATGGAGCTGTTTTTTTATCTGTTCAATGATATGGGGCTCACACCTTGTAACCATTGTAATTCTGGAAATTAGCGGATCTGCCGTATTTGCAACACTCAGGGAATCAATATTAAACCCCCTGCTTGAAAAAAGTCCTGCAATCCGTGAGAGTACTCCTGGCTCATCATCTACAAGAATGGAGAGTAAATATCTATTTATTTTCATCAATATATCCTTAATTTAATCATTTTATTCATAAAACCATTATACCAGAAGCATTTCAGTAATAGCTTCTCCGGCCGGCACCATGGGGTAGACAGATTCCTCTCTGTCCACTATAAAATCCATGATAACCGTACCTTCAGCATTTAATCCTTCAGAGAGAACAGATTCAACTTCATCAGGTTTTTCACATCGCAGGCCTTTTGCTCCATATGCCTGGGCCAGTTTTACAAAATCGGGAGAATTAACCATTGAAGTGGCTGAGTAAACTTTTTCATAAAATAATTCCTGCCACTGTCTTACCATACCAAGATACTGGTTATTCAAAATAACAACTTTAATATCCAGGCGGGATTCAATAGCCGTCATCAGCTCCTGGATATTCATCTGTATTGAACCATCTCCTGCAACGTCAATAACAAGTTTGTCCGGACAGGCTGCTTTGGCGCCGATTGCAGCAGGCAGTCCAAAACCCATTGCACCCAGCCCTCCTGAAGTAATAAAGTGACTGGGACTGTTAAAGTGATAGTATTGTGCTGCCCACATCTGATTCTGGCCTACTTCAGTCGTAATAATGGCATTCCCCCCGGTCAGTTCATAGAGTTTCTCTATGACAAACTGCGGTTTTATTATTTTTGTGCCCTGATTATATTTTAGCGGAGTCGTGTCTTTCCACTCCTGAATCTGCTGGAGCCATGTTTTATGATCACTGAATGTTTTGTTTTCCATTAATTCAATGATTCCTTCAATTGCTGCCTTGCAGTCACCGACAATAGGGCAGTCAACTTTTATGTTTTTATGGATTGAGGTTGGATCAATATCAATCTGAACGATCTTGGCGTGGGGGGCAAATTTTTCTATTTTTCCGGTAACCCTGTCATCAAATCGTACGCCTGCCGCAATAATGAGATCGCAATGACCGATACTCATATTGGCTCTATATGTACCGTGCATTCCAAGCATGCCAAGCCACAGGGGATCAGATCCTGGAAAGGCTCCCAGCCCCATTAAAGAACCGGTAACGGGTATATTTGTCATTTTGGCAAGTTTGGTGATCTGCTCGGAAGCCCTGGACAGAATCACACCGCCTCCTGTAAAGATAACCGGTTTTTCAGCTTTCTGGATCATTCCGACAACCTTGTTAAGCTGCTTTTTATTGGGTTTGTAATTGGGTTTATAGGATTTTATGGAAATGGGACCGGGATCTGTATAATCGATCTCTGCCTGCATGACATCTTTTGGAAGGTCTACCAGAACAGGTCCGGGTCTTCCTGAATTTGCGATATAAAAGGCTTTTTTAATTGTGGAAGCCAGTTTTTTGATATCTTTGACAAGATAATTATGTTTTGTGCATGGTCGTGTAATACCGACAGTATCAACCTCCTGAAAAGCATCATTGCCTATGAGACCGGTTGGAACTTGACCTGTAAACACAACAAGGGGTATTGAATCAGAGTGAGCAGAAGCTATTCCTGTTACGGTGTTGGTTGCTCCGGGGCCTGAAGTGACAAGAGCGACTCCCACAGATTTATTTGCCCTTGCATAGGCATCTGCTGCATGGACTGCTCCCTGTTCATGGCGGACCAGGATATGTTTGAGTGAATCCTGTTTAGCCAATGCATCATAAATGTCAATGACAGCACCGCCTGGATAACCGAAAATGATGTCAACTCCCTCTTCTTTGATCATTTTAATCAGAATCTGTGCACCTGTAAGTTTCATTTTTGTCTTCTCCAAAATAAAAAAGCCGTTATCTGCCCGGTTCGGGCTGATAACGGCTTTTTTAAAGTTTTAAGGTTTATGCCACTAAGAGCCCTCTCTTATGGAGGTGTTAATAATCACCTCCACGATAATAAGGACTAATAGTATGTTTATAATTTCTAATTTCATGTGTTTACTTTAATTAAATTTAATTCATTATATATAAACTTTTTTGGAAGTCAAGGAAAAAATAGCTATTTTTTTTAATTATTGAGCAATCTGTGAAACGTGATTAATGGATGAGGCCATAAAACCGGCTCCAAATCCATTATCAATATTAACAACGGCAATGTTTGAGCTGCAGGAGTTCAGCATTCCCAGAAGAGCTGTCATTCCACCAAAACTGGTCCCATAGCCTATACTTGTAGGAACAGCAATAACCGGTGCCTTTACCATTCCCGCCACCACACTGGGCAGGGCTCCTTCCATTCCTGCAACCACCACAATCACAGCAGCAGTCTTTATCTGTTTTTCATGGGCAAAAAGCCGGTGAATTCCTGCGACGCCAACGTCAAAAATTGATTTCACTCTGTTACCCATAGCTTTGGCAGTCAGGAAAGCTTCTTCAGCAACAGGTATATCTGATGTGCCAGCAGAAATTACAAGAATTGTGCCTGTACCTGTTATTTCAGGCTCTCTTTTTTTATACCAGAGTAGTTTTGCATCCGTGAAATATCGGGCTTCTTTAAACGCACTGATAATTTCATCTGCTTTATGTTTTTCAAGGCGCGTAACAAGAATAATATTTTCATGCAGACACATTGTTTTCATTATGCCAATGATTTGAGAAGCGGTTTTGCCCTGTCCGAAAATGACTTCCGGAAAACCCTTTCTCAATGATCTGTGATGATCAACCTGTGCAAAACCGATGTTTTCAAAGGAGATGTTTTCAAGCTGTTTAAATGCATCTTGAACAGACAAAGAATGTTCAGCCACCATTGACAGCAGTTTTATGAGATTATCCTGGTTCATATTGTTTTCCTGTTGTTTACTATTGAATGTTAATCCGGTAACACTTTAAAGTCTGACAAATAACATTATGAAACAATCTACGTCAAGCAGGAAGCGGTATGATAGAAAATATTGGAAAATTGATTTTTCATGCTGTTCTTGCACTTCTCTGTCAAATAATATAAAAACAGAAAAACTATTCATTCAGTGATGAAAAATATGGAAAAAGATAGACTGTTTGCTGAAAAAAAAGAGAGCATAAAACCGTTTGAATTTAACAGCGAAGTGGCAGATGTTTTTGATGATATGCTGAATCGTTCCGTACCTCTGTATGATCAGAGCATAAAGAGGCAGGCAGAGTTCACTTTTCAATATTATCAGGATTACAGCCGTATTTATGATCTTGGCTGCTCACATGGAAATCTTGGAATGATGATAGCAGATCAGATGGGCTGCAGAAAATTTACCATGATCGGGGTTGATAACTCAAAACCAATGGTTGAAAAATATTTAAAACGCCTTGGGACTTACCATAAAAATGGACAGATTCATCTCATATGCGGCTCCATGGAAGATATTAAGATTAAAAATGCTTCTGTGGTTCTGATAAATCTCACTCTGCAGTTTCTTGATGTAAAAAAACGAAAATACCTTATAAAAAATATCTACAACGGACTGAATAGTGGCGGAATCCTTCTTCTAACTGAAAAAATCATGCACTCTGCAAAAGTAATAGATAGAATCCAGAAAAAATTTTATGAAAGATTCAAGGAGGAAAATGGATATTCCAGGCTTGAAATCAGTCAGAAAAGAGATGCCCTTGATAAGGTGCTTGTTCCTGAAATCCTGGAGACTCATGAAAAAAGAATTCTCAATGCTGGATTTACATATTTTGATGTCTGGCTTAAATGGTTTAATTTTGCTTCAATGATCGCAATCAAAGCGTAAACCGGAAGTTGTGAAGAAGAGTGGAAAATTTATTGAAACATGCCCGGGATCTTAAACTGGATCACTGCCGTAAACAGCTTGAAACTCTCATCAGAGAGAAAAAGGATTTTCTGGAAAATGCCAAAGGAAATTTCTTAAGGTTCAAGGCGATAGTTGATAATATTTCAAATTATATTCCATCAGTGACTGATCTGAAAAGCCGCTCCGTTATTGTTGGTGACAGATCAGATATCAGTCAGAAGGAGCATGATATACTGGAAAGTCAGCTGGAGCAGCTCTCTCCCTGGCGAAAAGGTCCCTTTAATCTTTTCGGGATCAATATTGATTCAGAATGGCAGTCATGGATGAAATGGGAACGGCTTGCTCCTCACATTAAAAATCTTGAAGGGAGGCGGATCCTTGATATCGGTTCAAGTAATGGTTACTACATGTTCAGGATGGCCTCATACAACCCCTTGATGGTTCTGGGAGTTGAACCACAGAGTTCGTTTTATTTTCAATATCTTGCCATACAGAAATTTTTAAAAAAAGAGAATGTCTACTGCCTTCCAATCCCATATGATCAGCTGCCCGGGATGGAAAAATATTTTGATACCATATTCTGCATGGGGATTTTATACCACAGAAAATCTCCTCTTGAGATGCTCAAGAGCATCTTTGATTCAATGAGGCCGGGAGGTGAACTGATTCTTGAAAATCTTGTAATTGATTCAAAGAAAAATTTCTGCCTTTTCCCGTCAGGCCGGTATGCAAAAATGAGAAATGTATTTTTCATTCCAGATCTTCTTGTCATGGAATCGTGGCTTTTACGTGCAGGTTTTTCAGATATAAGGTGTGTTGATGTGAAAAAAACATCTGTAAAAGAGCAGAGAAAAACCAAGTGGATTCAGACTGAAACCCTTGAAGACTTTCTTGATCCTGATGATCATGATAAGACAATTGAAGGGTATCAGGCTCCAGTAAGAGCTGTTTTCACGGCCCGGGCCTGAAATGAAAAATAACAGACCTAAGGTAATCAGCCTTCAACGGGTTACAGGCAATTTCTTTTTGATAATTATGGCTGTACATGCTATGGTGAAACAATGAAAATGACCGTGAAACCGGTATCATTCATCTGGATATCTACTTAAAAAATAGACTCTTTACATGATATTGGAAAATAGAGATCAGAAAATCTCAGGCTGCTGTTTCAAAATAGACTGGTTTTACCTGCAGGCTGAATAGTTACGATTGCAGCCATATGAATGAATTTCTTGAAGATTAAAAAATAGATGTTAAATATTGAAGCTGTATCAAAGCAATTTGGAAATCAGATCCTGCTTGACCGGACCGGTTTTCAGATCAATCCCGGTGAAAGAGTCGGACTTGTCGGCAGAAACGGCCATGGCAAAACCACACTTTTAAATATGATATCAGGGCAGGATCATCCCGATGAAGGATCTGTTTTAATTCCTTCAGGCTATAAACTCGGTTTTTTGTCCCAGAAGATTGTATTTTCCAGATCAACTGTAATTGACGAGGCAGGGCTCGGACTTCTGGATCATGAAAAAGACCACTACTGGAAAGTTGAGAAAATCCTGGCCGGATTGGGATTTTCCCAAGATGATATGAAAAAACCTCCTGAAATATTTTCAGGAGGTTTCCAGGTAAGACTAAACCTTGCTAAAATACTTGTTTCTGATCCTGATCTTCTGATTCTTGATGAACCAACAAACTATCTTGATATTACTTCCATAAGGTGGATATCAAAATTTCTTGTTGCCTGGCCGAGAGAAGTCCTGCTTGTCACCCATGACAGAGGATTTATGGATTCAGTTGTAACCCATATTGCCGGCATTCACAGAAAAAAGATTAAAAAAATCAAGGGAGATACCAGTAAATACTACCTGCAGATTGCCCAGGATGAAGAAGTGTGGGAGAAAACCAGACTGAATGAAGAAAAAAGAACAAAGGAGATTGAGAGTTTTATTTCAAAATTCAGGGCTAAGGCACGTCTTGCAAGCATGGTTCAGTCAAGGATAAAAACCCTGGAAAAAACAAGAACAAAAGAGAAGCTTCAAGAACTGAAAAATCTTGAATTCTCATTTAATGATCTGTCTTTTACCGGAAAACAGGTTCTGAATATTGAAAACATCAGCTTTGGCTGGGAAAAAGAGAAGAGACTGATTAATCATTTTTCCTTAAGGGTTTATCCGGGAGACCGAATAGGTGTCATAGGAAAAAACGGTAAAGGCAAGACAACTCTTTTAAAGCTTATCAATGGGAATCTTAAAGCTTCAACTGGTAATATTTTCATGAATCCCGGTGTCCGGCAGGGTTATTTTGAACAGACAAATGTGCAGTCTTTAAATGATAATTTTACTGTTGAAGAAGAGCTTCTTCTCTCCCTGCCTGACTCTGACAGGCAGGCTGTCAGAAATATATGCGGAGCCATGATGTTTGAAAAAAATGCAGCACTGAAAAAAATATCAATGCTGTCAGGAGGAGAGAGGTCAAGGGTTATGCTTGGAAAACTGCTCATGACTCCTGTAAATTTTCTTCTGCTTGACGAGCCAAGCAATCATCTTGATATGGAGTCGTCCGACTCGCTTGTGCAGGCCCTTGATCATTTTCAGGGAAGTGTCGTAATGGTTACCCATAATGAAATGTTCCTTCACTCCCTGGCAAATCGACTGGTGGTATTTAAAAATTCGGGTATTGATGTGTTTGAAGGCAGTTACCAGGAATTTCTTGATAAAGAAGGGTGGGAAGATGAAAAAAATTGTGTTGTAAGAAAAGTTAAAAATACAGCTGTTTCCAGAAAAGAGATAAGAAGAAAAAAATCAGAAATAATCAACAAAAAATCAAAGCAGATAAATCCGGTTAGAAAAAAAATAGAAAAACTTGAAAATAGTATTGATAAAAATGAAAAATTGATGAAAAATATCAATGACGAACTGTTAAAAGCGTCCCTGCATCAGAAGGGTTCCAAAATAGAGGAATTTTCAAAAAAACTTGCTGATATTGAGAACCAGAATGAATTTCTGTTTAATGAACTTGAGATAGAGATGGATGCATTTGACAAAATAGAGCACTCATTTAATATAGAATTAAAGGAGCTGGAGAAGGAATAATTTTATAGATGAAAAAAAAAAAAATCAATTTTTATTACGGTATTGTGTTGATCCTGGTCGGCATAGCAGTTTTCTTCAGAATACCTCAGGTAATGCCGAGAATTGAAACCATAGAATTTTTTGCGCAGAAGATTTCTCTTGTTAAAATATGTTTTTATATTCTTGGGATATTGTTAATTCTGTCAGGGAGTGTTAGAATTTATAAAAATTACAAATAAATCTTAGGATTTCATATGAACAAAAAGTCATCCAGTCTCAGAGCAACAATTAAAGATCAATCTGGAGCAGGGAAGACAAGGATCGGGGAGATTCTTTCAAAAGAGGGCCAGATTACAAGTTTACAACTTGATGAAGCTCTAAAGATTCAGAAAAAAACCAAAGAACTCCTGAGTAATATCCTGCTGAAAATGGGTTATATTGATCCTGATACAATTGTAAATGTTCTTGGCCGGCTCTATAATTATTCTGTTATGAAATTATCTGATATAAAGCCTGATGCCAAGGTATTAAAGCTCCTGCCCTTTGAAACAGCCAAAATTTACATGGTCTTCCCTCTGAAATTAGAAGGGGAAAAATTATCCATCACCATGGTGGAACCTACTGATACAAGCGTTGTTGAAGAGCTTCAGAAGAAAACTGGAAAAACCCTTCAGGTTTATGTATCAACGGAAAATGATGTCATCCAGGCATATCAGGATTTTTATAAAATATCTGATGAAGAGTATAAAAACTTTCTTCATTTTGAAGACAGCTTTGAGGAGGATGAGCCGGTTACCTCTGTTGAAGACTTTGGCTCTCTTGTTTCTGAAGCAGCAGAAGAGGTGGAGGTAAGCACGGTTGATCTGGATGACTCATCTGATGAGTTTGTGGCATCAGATGCACCTATTATCAAGCTTGTAAATGGTATTTTAACAAAAGCAATTACCGATGGGGTAAGTGATATCCATATTGAACCGTTTGAAAAAACTTTTCAGGTACGGTACAGGCTTGACGGTTCAATGTATAAAGCGATCAATCTTCCCATCACTATTAAAAACGCAGTTGTTTCAAGAATAAAAATCCTGGCTTCCCTTGATATTGCTGAACGGCGTGTTCCACAGGATGGCAGGATAAAGATGAGGTTCGGGAAGAAAAAATCCATTGATTTCCGGGTTTCTTCCCTGCCGACACTTTTTGGAGAAAGCATTGTAATGCGTATTCTCGATCAGAGCGCACTGAATGTTGATCTGACCAAGCTTGGATTTGAGCCAGCTACTTTTAACTGTCTTAAACGCTGTATTTCCCAGCCCTATGGGCTTCTGCTTGTAACAGGTCCTACAGGGAGCGGTAAAACAACAACTCTCTATTCGGTTCTCAATCGTCTGAATAAGGATGATATCAAGATTTTGACAGCTGAAGATCCTGTTGAATTTAATTTTAAGGGAATTAATCAGGTCCCTGTAAATGAAAAAGTAGGCATGACGTTTGCCGCAGCTCTAAAAGCATTTCTGAGACAGGATCCTGATATCATCATGGTGGGTGAGATCCGTGATATAAGTACTGCTGAAATTGCAATTAAAGCAGCCATGACAGGTCATCTTGTTTTTTCAACCCTCCATACCAATGACTGCCCTTCAACCATAGGCAGACTTGTTGATCTCGGTATTCCTTCCTATATGCTTTCTGCTTCCATATCAATGGTTCTATCCCAGAGGCTTGCAAGAAGGCTTTGTCCTGAATGTAAACAGATTGTTACCGGACATAACCCGGAAAATCTTGAATCCTATGGTTTCCAAAAAGATGAAATAGATGATCTTACAATCTATGGGCCAAAAGGGTGCTCCCACTGCAATGGAACAGGTTATAAAGGCAGGGTTGGCCTCTATGAGCTGATGGAGGTTACAGATGAAGTAGGCAAAGCAATCAATGCTGAAGTTCCTGAAGATCAACTTAGAAAAGTGGCGATTCAAGAAGGTATGGTAACTTTAAGGGATGCCGGACTGCAGAAGGTGCGAAGCGGAGCAACTTCACTGGAGGAAGTATTGAAAAAGACCAGTATTACCAAAGAAGCACTGCCTGCCTACCTTATTAATCCTGATGTAGAAAAATATAAAGATAAAGATGTTATCATACGGGAAGGCAATACAGATATTGATTTTTTCAAACTTATCCATGGTGGTCTCTATGTTGTAAAGGGGGGTAGGAAAATAGCAGAAATTGTTCAGCCCGGTGACTACTTTGGGGAGATGTCCGCCATAACAGGAGAGCCTCGATCAGCAACAATTATGTCTAAAGGCAGATCTTCCGTAAAACGGTTTCCCGGAGAAAAACTGCCTGAAGTCATAGAGAAGTATCCAGATGCTGCAAAACACCTGTTCGGGATACTTGCCACAAGGCTTGATAAAACAGATAGGCGGCTTGTAAACATGCTCAAGCAGCTGAAAAGAAATCCTCCAACATAGGTTTGGGCTGAATTCTACTGAAATTTTATGGATTGTCTCATCAGGCAGACTGTCTCCTGCAGTATCTCTCTTTTTCACTGTACAGGCAGCCGCAATACTGCTGGCGATACATTTCAAGCTGTTTGGACTCTTCAATTCCAAGCTTCCAGCCATCCCTGAAATCATGATAGAAAAATGTCAGACCATATTTTTTTGCCATGGCTTCTCCTGTCTCTCTTATGAGTTCATGATTTTGAAATCTGCTGTATAAAAGCGTTGTTGTGAACCCTTGAAATTTCCCTTTTTTTGCAACAAGGGCAGTGGCCTTAAGCCTGTCATAATAGCAGTATCTGCATCTCTCATTTTCACGAAAAACAGTGGACTGGAAAAAATTTTCAATTTTATAATCAGATTGATAAATCACTTTAAAGCCAATGGATTCAGAATATTGCCTTAAAGTTTTTTCTCTTTTCATGCACTCCTGAAATGGGTGAATATTGTATCTGTAAAAAAACCCCATTATATCCATGTCCATTTTTCTCAGAATTTTTACAGGATAGATTGAGCATGGAGCACAGCAGGTGTGGAGTAAAATTTTCAATTTCTCTGTCCAAAAATTGATGTTCCTACGCGAACCATAGTTGAACCCTCTTCAATGGCTACCTTGAAATCACTGCTCATCCCCATGGAAAGATGACGCATTGAAACAGTTTTAAAGTCTCTATCCTCTATCTCCTGTTTTATCTTCACGAGCTGTCTGAAGTATACCCGCGCTTTTTCAGGGTCTGAAAAATAGGGAGGCATACACATCAAACCTTCTACTGATATATTGTCAAACAGATGAATATTTTCAACAAGTTCAATGGAATCCTCTATTCTGGTTCCCGATTTTGTCACCTCATCACCAATATTTACCTGCAGCAGTATTTTCTGGATTTTATTGAGTTTACCTGCCTGTTTATTAATCTCTTTTGCAAGTTTCACCGTATCGACTGTATGAATATATTCAAAATATTTTACAGCCAGTTTGGCTTTATTGGATTGAAGATGTCCTATGAAATGCCAGGTTAAGTTATTATCAGAGATTGTCTCTATTTTTTTTACAGCTTCCTGGATATAATTTTCGCCAAAATTAAGGACTCCTGCTTTTACAGCCTCCATGACGGTGTGTGCGTTTTTTTTTTTACTCACAGCAATAAGCTTGACAGAGTCAGCTTCACGGCTGCTTTGGTTTGCAGTTTCACAAATTTGGTTCAGGATTGTATCAAGGTTATTTTTTATGTCATCCATTATATATCACGTTCCCAGTTTAATAAGATTTAATTTTTTTAACGCTTCAACAACTTCACAAACAGGAAGGCCTACTACATTGGAATAGGAACCTGTGATTTTTTTTACAATAAAGGACCCGATCCCCTGAATACCGTAGCCGCCGGCTTTATCAAAAGGCTCATGAGTATCAGCATACCAGTTGATTTCCTCTCTTTCCATATTTTTGAAATATACTCTGGTTGTTATGGATTCTGTTACCATGAAACCTTTTTTATGATTGCAGATACAAAAAGCGGTTATAACATCATGTTCCCTGTTATTCAGGCTGTTCAGCATGGATATGGCTTCAGCTTTTGATTCAGGTTTTCCCATGATTTTATTCTGAAGAACAACTATGGTATCAGCTCCGATTATCCATTTGTCAGGATATGAGGCCGCTACACTTCCGGCTTTTAATTCTGCAAGCTCTTGAGCATATGCCACTGGATTTTTAACTGAAACCTTTTTTTCATCAATATCTGATGGTAAAATTTCAATATTTATTCCAATCTGTTCAAGCAGAATTTTTCTTCTCGGTGATTTGGAAGCAAGAATAATTTTTTCTCTGTTTATATAATTCATTCGCTGTTATTTACCAGAAATTGGTCAATTAGACAAATATATAAATTCATTTACGCTTGCAAAAAAATAAAAAATGTTATAATAACCACTCTACATCATATTATGCCTGGGTGGCGGAACTGGTAGACGCAAGGGACTTAAAATCCCTCGGAGATAATCTCTGTACGAGTTCAATTCTCGTCCCAGGTACCATGACTATAAAGGGGGTTCTACCAAAGAGGTTGAACTCCCTTTTTAAATTACAGCAGAGCAGACTATTTTATGGATAAAATTAAAATTACAGGCGGCAGACCGCTTTCTGGTGAAGTTGAGATCAGTGGGGCAAAAAATGCAGCTCTACCTCTTATTGCTTCAAGTATTCTTGTTAATGGCAGGAACCGTTTTACAAATGTACCCGATTTAATGGATATCAAGAGTATTGTACTTCTGCTTGAAGATCTTGGAGCTGTATGCTTTTCATCAGAAGGCTCTCTTGAAGTTGACGGCTCACACATTAACAAAATTGAAGCTCCATATGATCTTGTCAGGAAAATGAGAGCTTCTATCCTTGTTCTTGGCCCTCTTGTTGCCAGATTCGGGCATGCAAAAGTATCCCTGCCCGGCGGCTGTGCCATTGGAGCACGTCCTGTTAATATGCATCTTGCAGGACTTGAAACCCTTGGTGCAGACATCAGTATTGAACATGGATATATTGAAGCAAAAGCAGACAGGTTAAAGGGAAGTGAGATCTATTTTGATATGCCGACTGTGACCGGTACTGAAAATTTAATGATGGCTGCAACTCTTGCCAAAGGTAAAACTGTATTGAGAAATGCTGCAAGAGAACCTGAAATAGTTGCCCTTGCGCAGGCTTTAATTAAAATGGGTGCCAGAATTGACGGTGCCGGCACTGCCGTTGTCACCATAGAGGGAGTCAGAGATCTTAAACCGGTTGATATTAAAGTGATACCGGACCGGATCGAGACCGGAACCTTTATGGTTGCAGCAGCAGCTACCAGGGGTGATGTTCTGATAAAAAAATGTACTCCTGACCACATTGGTGGTGTTATCAATAAACTGCGGGCAGCAGGAACAGGTGTTGAAGTATTTTCAGACAGTATAAGGGTGACCGGCGGCAGAAAAATCAACAGTATTGATATTAAGACCCTGCCATATCCTGGATTTCCAACTGACATGCAGGCTCAATTCATGACTTTGATGACAATAGCCGGAGGTCACAGCATCATCCATGAGTCTGTTTTTGAGAACCGTTTCATTCATGCCAATGAGTTGCTTCGGATGGGTGCTGATATCTCCATAACAAACGGAAGAATTGCATCAATAAAAGGGGTGAAAGAGCTGCAGGCAGCCCCGGTTATGGCTTCTGACTTAAGGGCAAGTGCCTCACTTGTTATTGCAGGTCTTATTGCAAATGGTACTACTGATATTTCAAGGGTATATCATATGGACAGAGGGTATGAAGCCATTGAAAAAAAACTTTCAATACTTGGAGCAGATATTAAACGAATAAAGTGAGACGGTTTACTGTGTAACTAGATGGGGAAAAATGATTTTCTGCTTCTCCTGCCCTTTGTCTGTCGTGTGCGATGACCTTTCCATTCAGCCTGCAGAAATTATACAAAGGTATGGGAATGAAGGCTTTAGCGATATTTATTTTTCTCATTGCAGGAATTATAATAGGAAATCTTCCATCTGATTACTCCTTTATCCTCCTTTTGGGAAGCCTGGCATTATCTGCTCTGACCGTTATACTCTTTTTTTCCGGGAGTATCCTTTTTACTCCGACAATAGTGACGAAGAGAGTCTTTTCAGCTTTTTCTCTATCGTCAGAAATTCATTTAAAAAAACCATTGGTTTTTATCTTCTGCCTGCTGTTTTTCTGTTTTGGCTATATATCCATTCAATTCAGAATTCATCCAGATCCTCCACCATCACATATATCTCAATTTGTTGATACAGAAAATAACATAATCACCGGTAGAGTTGTCTCATTTGCAAAACACTACATCAGAAAATATGAGGTTAATCTTTTATGCCGGACCATCCAGACTCAAGAGGGAAGGATAGAGAACACCAGCGGCAGAATCAAGCTGAGTATATACGGCTCTCCAGACAGAACTATCGGGTATGGAGATAAGATAAGGTTTAAGGCATCCATCAGATCCATACGAAATTTTAGAAATCCAGGAGGATTTGATTATAAAAGATTTTTACAATTAAGGGGAATTTTTGGTTCTGCATGGGCTGGAAGAGACAAGATAGAAATTCTTACAGATCATGATAAGATGGGTGCAGTTTCCAGATTAATCAGGAAAATCGAGAGTCTGAGGGTTAAATTTTTCGACTTTGTCTTAGAAAAAAGCAGTTATTCACAATCCAGGGCAATTCTGGCCTCCATTGTTACCGGAAAAAAGGAGGTTATCTCACATGAGACAAGAGATCTGTTCTCAAAGGCGGGCATCAGCCATCTTCTTGCTATTTCCGGCCTGCATCTCTCCATTGTCAGTTTTCTTTTTTTTTCTCTGCTCTACAGAATTTATGCAGCTGTTCCGTTTTTGCTGATTTCTGGAAAGGCAAAAAAGATTGCAGGTATATCAACTATTGTTCCTCTGGTATTATACAGTTTTTTTACAGGTTTTTCTCCATCGTGCCAGCGGGCACTGATCATGTTAATATTCCTTATAATTGCCTTTATCCGTGAAAAAGAGAAAGATATTCTTTCAAGTCTTTCATCAGCTGGAATATTAATCCTGATAATTGACTCTGCTGCTCTTTTTTCAATATCATTTCAGCTCTCATTTGCCGCAGTTGTCTTTATCGTTTATGGCGTCTTTTTTATAAAAGCGTATTTTCCCTTTTTAGTGAAAAAAAATATGCTCTCAAAACTTGGATTAATGATATGTATTACATTTGCTGCAGGAGCAGGTACTTCACCACTGACAGCCCATTATTTCAACACGGTTTCAGTGATTGCAGTCATATCAAATCTTGCTGCTATTCCTGTTCTCGGGTTCATTGTCCTGCCGCTGGGACTTATCTGTCTGATCCTGTTTTCATGGTTTCCCATGCCAGCAGAGTGGATTGTCCAGATATGCAGCCAGCTTGTTTCATCTATATTTGTACTTTCCAGGTTTCTGACTGATCTGCCTTTTGCATGGTCAAGGAGTGTTACGCTGCAATGGAGTGAAATTGCTGCAATCTATGCTGCTGCCTGTGCTCTGGCTTTAATTTTAAGAGGGTATAGAAAATTTGGTGCAGCCGTTTTTGTCTCCCTATTTCTGCTGTTGATATTCAATGCCGGGATCAGCAGGGCATTACAATCAGGAGAGAGTGATCTTCGGGTAACCATACTGGATGTAGGGCAGGGAAACAGTTCTTTGATCCAGACTCCTGAAGGGGAGACCATTCTTGTGGATGGAGGAGGATTTTCCAATGTGTCAACTTTTGATACGGGCAGATATGTTGTTGCTCCGTTTTTATGGAAAAAAAGAGTAAAAAATATTGATTATGTTGTTTTAACCCACCCTGAATCTGATCATCTCAACGGCCTTGTCTTTATTCTGGATAATTTTAATGTTAAAAATTTAATTAAAAACAGTGACACAAGGAATTCACTTTCATATGAGAGCATGATGGAAGTATGCAGAAAACATGATATCACCATATATAACCCTTCAGCACATGGGAAAAATATTCAATTGAAGAGTGTAACTTTACATTTTTTTGATTCGTTAAAAGATAGATTTTCATATAATCTCAATAACAATTCACTGGTGTTCAAGATGGTTTATGGTGAATTTTCAATGATTTTCCCTGGGGATATTTTAGAACAGAGAGAAACAAATTTGAGCAGAAGAGAGTCTGAAAAACTTGATTCTGATATTCTGCTGGCACCTCATCACGGTAGTTCATCGTCCAGTACACTGGACTTCTTGAAAAAGGTCAACCCTTCAGCTGTAGTCATATCATGCGGTTGGAGGAATAGATATGGATTTCCTGATTCTGCTGTTTTACAGCGATATAAAAACAGGGGAGCTGAAATATTCAGGACTGATAAAAACGGTGCGGTCATGATATCCAGCAGAGGTAAACATTATACGATTGATTCGCATCATCCCTCAGATTGAAATTTTTCTCTCTTCTGTATAGGTTTTGGTTCCCACTGTCTCTTTTAAAAACGGAATAATGACATTGTTTTTATTACCGCCTGAAATATCATAGGTGATACTGACAATCGGCACATTAATTTTTGCTTCAAGTTTCTGGACCATTGCTTCGGTGATAAGGCCGGGGCAGCAGAATGCCGGATTTGTCTGAACCAGCAGTTTTAAATCTGGATGTTCATCCATAATATGATGAATTTTTAAAATATTATCCATGGATTCTCCAGTATGTTCATGCAGAATACCATACTCAGGCAGAATTTTTTCATAGGAATCTCTGACGGAAAAGGCAGCCTCACTTAAAATCGGTTCAAAATACTTATAATATTTTTTTTCCATGGTTTTCATTGCAACAAGGAGGGCACCGTTTGATATCAGACTTAAATATTTCCCCTCTTTAAACCATTTTTTAAAGTATGAACTGGCTATTATTTTTATATACTTGTAATATGGCGTTGTAATGACCTCTCCGCCGTTTTCTTCAATAAAATGGATCAAACCCTGGTTAAGTATATTATTATCCCTTGCATAGAGGTCTCCGAAAATTCCAACCTTGGGTCTGGTTTCTTCTCTGGTTTGAATAGCAGCAAACAGGCTTGAAGCTGTTTTCAATGCATCTTCTTTTGATTTTCCTTTTTCAAAAGTCATGCTCAAAAGATTCAGAACTTTTTTAAGCACTTGATCAGTCTCTCCTTTGTTGATTTCATATGGCCTTATTTTGCAGCCAATACTTCTCAGCAGGCCTCCAAACATATATGCATAATATGCATTGGTGGATGCCCTGAAAGATATATCAAAAAGGGAGAGTTCCCCTTTATATATTTTTGATTTTTCAAAACCGTTACCGTGTCGTTCCAGTATTTTGTTTATATGGTAGGGGTACATCTTTATATTGCATGCTATATCTGAATGATTCAGCCATAACATGCAGTCAGCCGGATCAAGCCTGTTTTTCTCAACAGTGTTTATAAAACCGGCAGCCAGTGCATTCAAAGGAATACACTGGCCTGTATTGGTTAGAATACATTTTTTCAATGTCTCACCAGACTCTTCCATTAAAAGAGCATTATGCCCCTCATTTTTCATGACAGAGACAATGAGGCTGCCGGTATAGGCATCCCAGTTTGGAAAAATGATGGTTTTTCTGTCCATTTTTTGCAGAAAAACAGGGTGCAGCTGTTCCAGACTCCTCTCTCTGGTTTTTACAATACTGCTGTTGTGGTTTTTAAATGCGCGTACAGCAGCTTCAATCCTTGTTTCATAGCCAACACTTGAGTCGTGTTCATCAAGTTCCAAAACAAGGTAGGGTTTGTTAAAGCTTTCCATTATCTGCTTGAAATAATCAATGCCGAAAGAGTCTGGTGAACACTTGAAAGAACTGATATATACAGGATAAAGATGGTCGGTTCTGGCAGCTGTATATGCCGTTTTAAGGATTTGTGCCACATATTTCCAGTGGAGCTCGTTCAATAAAGGCTCTATCTTTTTGAAATCACTGGATTCATCCTGATGAATCATATCCTGAAAAAAGGTTTTCACACCAAGTTTTTCAAATATCTGCGGGATACTGTTGTTCGTTGCCTTGTTTAAAATAGTGTAGGGCCTGCCAAGGAGAACAACATCAATCTCTGAATAGCTTGATTTATATTCTTTGTATAAAGCCTTTGTGTTCAATTGAATGTTTTTTTTGAACTCAGTTGCACTGTCATAGGCACTGGAAATATCAAAAAAGGAAAACAGAAAATCAGGGGATATTTTTTTTAAAGATTTGTATAATTCCAGTTTTGTATGAAAATTGGTATAAAGATATTTGATGATTGGAGAAATAACCCTTTTTTTATCAATACCGGGAAGGGAGGAGATAACTGAAGGAGCAAACTGGGTATAGTAGCAGTGCTGTCTGCGAACCTTGTTTTTACTGCCGGATTCTTCAAAGTAAAAAGGTAAAAAAAGATAATCTGTTTTTTCCATTAAATATTTTATATGGCCGTGCAGAGAGATAACAGGAGAGCAGAATTCTGCAGTGGCAATGAGTTTTCCCGCTTTTACAGGATTTTTCAGATTTTCACTTGTCCGGGTTTTAATGCCAAGTCTGGAAAAAAAATAGATCCAGAAATCATGATCCTCCACAAGATGGAGAGCATGTGGGATTCCAATTGTAAAATCATGTTTGATCAAACCATTTTTTTGAGAAGGTTTTCTAAAATCTGGGACTGCTTTTTTCCTTAATTTTAGCAGATCGTACATGTTTTTATTGGGAATCATCTTTTTTGTATCATAATCTCTGCCGCATAAGAAACCGTATGCAATGGTTTGACCTGCAACATCTGCAATGGTGAGCTTGCAGTGATTTGTACACAATTTACACGTCTCCTGCTGAAGAGGAATTTTATTTTTCCACAGGCTGAATCCTCTGAAATGAGTTGATGGCAGCTGTTTTTCCTTTAAAAGTAATGCAACGCCAAGAGCGCCTGTTAAATGACAGTATTTTGATACATGAATGGGCTTCTTCAATTTTTGTTCAAATGCTGCAACAAGTGCCTTGTTTTTTGCAGTTGCTCCCTGAAAAAGTATTGTATCACCAATTTTGGCTATATTTGCTACTTTAGTCAGATAGTTATCCCGGACAGAGTGTAATACTGAAGATAAAATTTCATTTTTTGTATACCCATTGGCCAGATAATAATTAATATCTCTCTCCATGAATACAGTACATCTGTCACTTGAAACAGGTGATGTGACACCATGGGTATGTTCAGCATACTCAGACAGCGGGCATTCAAGTTTTAAAGCCTGCTCTTCGATAAAACTGCCTGTTCCGGCAGCACACACACTATTCATAAATGAAGATGTGACTACTCCGTTTTTGACAAGGGTGAATTTTGCATCCTGACCGCCGATCTCAATAATTGTATCAACATTTTTATTTAAGTTGACTGCAGCAGTTGCATGAGCGGTAATTTCATCGGGTTCTATATCTGCACCAATAATTTTTCCGCTTATTCTCCTGCCTGATCCTGTTGTACCGCATCCTTTGATCGGAAAATTGAGTTGATATGCTTTAAGGAAGTTATGATAGGCTTTAAATATTTTTTGAACCGCTTCCACCGGCTTGGATGCAGTTTTAGTATAGAATCCAACAACGGGTAATCCATCCTGGTTGATCAGAATGCTTTTCGTGCTTGTTGATCCTACATCCATGCCGAGAAAACCTTCATTTATCACAATTTTTTTCGGATCCTGATAAATATCTGTTTCAACAGTCTCCATGACTGATGATGAAAAACAGTGAAAATCAGGGTATTGGGAAAGCTTGAGCTTCAGTTCAGGATATAGAGGAGTCTCCTCTTTTTCAGACGAAACAAAAAAATCATCAATTGAATAAAAATGTCTCTTTACAGGCTGGTATCTCTTTTTCCCTGTTTGAGCAATATCTTCCAGAAGACAGAAAGCTGCTCCGGCAGCACAATAAAACTTTGAATTGGAATCAATAATAAATTTATAATCAGTGATTTTCTCAAGATGGTTTTTTACACAGATATTCCGGGCAACACCTCCGCAGAAAATAATTTTTCTGCCAATGTTTTTATAGGTGAAAAGAGTGTTTGCAATGTTTTTTGCAAGACCGTAGCACAAGCCGTCACAGATCTGCTCTACAGCATAGCCTTCCTGTTGAGCATGAATAAGATCTGTTTTTGCAAAAACAGCGCAACGAGTCGCGATATCCGGGATTTTTTTTGAATTGTGAAGAGCTCTTTTGCTCAGTTCTTCTGAACCTTCTGACAGGTTTAATCTTTTTGCCTGCTGATCAAGGAAGCTTCCGGTTCCTGCAGCACAGGATGTGTTGTGTTTTGCTCCAATGTATTTCCCCTCTGCATTGAACCTGCTTAAAGAAAACTTTTCACCTCCTATATGCAATATTCCATCAAATTTTTTATGAAAAAAACGTGCGGCCTTGATAATAGTTAACTGTTCATCATAGGATTGATCTCTGTTTATATAAGAAGGGGTTGAGCGGGTAGCAGCAACATGATCGATATTATTTAAATCAATATTTCCCATTAAAGAGGAAAGGCATTGTCTGATCTCTCCATGGTGACTGGCTGTATCTTTATGGACAATACTTCCTTTCTTATTTATGACAACTATGTGAATACAGACAGACCCTACATCAATACCTAAAATAGTTGATAGCGATTTCATAAGTTTTAATTTTATCCTGTCATGGTTTTATCAATCTATATATATTTTAAAAATCTTTATTTATATTTGCCAATGATATATTATATAAGTTTGTAGTTTGAAATAGTACAACTGCAGACTATAATATTACGTCTGAATTATCAAGTTTTTGTTCAAAATCTCTTTTCATTTCATGTCCGGATAAAAATAAAAAAGATGCAATTTATTGAGATTTTCCTTGTGAATATTAATTGTTTCATGTATTAACTTTTTAATTGATCAATTAATGAACCATATTCAAAAAATAATGAGGGATTTATGGGTATTTATGAAAGAAAACAGCGGGAGAAAGCTCAAAGAAAAAAAGAGATTATCAATGCTGCCCGGAAAATCTTTTCAAATAAGGGATTTAACTCTGCCACAATGGAAGAAATTGCCATAGAGGCAGAACTGAGTCCGGGAACTCTTTATCTCTATTTTAAAAATAAAGAAGAGCTTCACACTTCTCTTTCAATTGAAATCTTGAAATATTTGACCAATGAGATTCAAAAAGTTGTTTCTCTTGATATCTCTGTTGAAGATAAAATTGATAAATTCAGAGATGTATTTATTAATGTTTATGAATATGATTCAAATATTTTAGTAAATTTGTTTCATCTCCAGTCGGGAGAGGCACTTAACAACCTTTCAGGCGATGTTCTACGACAGATTAAAATATATTCAGCCATGGCCCATGGCGCAATTATTGATGTTGTCAAGCAGGGTATCAGACAGGATGTTTTTGTTAATGAAAATCCAGTGGCGCTGGCAGATATATTGTGGGCTTCATATGGTGGTATTGTTTTATGGGTTGATTCAAAAAGACGTCTTGATGATAGTAAAGATTTTGTCAAGCCGACAATAAAAACGGCATTCAAGATAATCAGAAAAGGGTTGAAAAAGAACAGGCCGGAACTCTGAGTTACAGTTGTTTTATCTGAAAAACAACTCTCTTCTGAACGTTTTAAATGTATTTATCAAACCATTTGTGGAAGGATCATGGGAAACAATCTGCTCATCACTCCTTAGTTCCGGCAGGATTTTTTTCGCAAGCTGCTTTCCGAGTTCAACACCCCACTGATCAAAACTGAAAATATTCCATATGACTCCCTGTACAAATATTTTGTGTTCATACATTGCTATCAGGCTTCCGAGTACATTGGGAGTCAGTTTCTTAAAAAGGATGGAGTTTGAGGGTCGATTCCCTGAAAATATTTTATGGGGAGAGAGTTTTCTAATCTCTTTTTCTGTTTTTCCTTCTGTTTTCAGCTCTGCAATAACCTCTTCTTGAGTTTTGCCGTTTAAAAGCGCTTCTGGCTGGGCAAAAAAATTAGACAGGAGAATATTGTGATGATCATCAATGGGGTTATGGCTTGTGGCAGGAGCCAGGAAATCTGCAGGAACAAGTTTTGTTCCCTGGTGGATCAACTGGTAAAAAGAGTGCTGGCCATTTGTACCCGGTTCCCCCCATATAATTGTTCCGGTCTGGTACGACACATCTTTCCCGCCTCTGTCACAGGTTTTGCCATTGCTTTCCATATTTGCCTGCTGAAGATATGCTGGAAATCTGTGCATGTATTGATCATAGGGTAAGATGGTTTCGGTTTGTGAATCAAAAAAATTATTATACCAGATTCCCAGCAACCCGAGAATGACAGGTATATTATTATTGAATTCACTGTTTTTAAAATGCTGATCCATTGCATAGGCACCATTCAGCATATCTTTAAAATTTTCAAATCCGATATAGCAGGCTATGGAAAGGCCGATTGCAGACCAGAGTGAATAGCGTCCCCCAACCCAGTCCCAGAATTCAAACATGTTGTTCTTATCAATGCCGAATGCTTCAACACCTTGTAAATTTGTGGATAGTGCTATGAAGTGCTTTGCTATATATGAACTGTTTTTTGCATGGTCTAAAAACCATTTTCTTGCTGTAAAAGCGTTTGTCATTGTCTCCTGGGTTGAAAAGGTTTTTGAGGCAACCATAAAGAGCGTTGTTTCCGGGTCAGTTTTTTTTAAAGTCTCACGTATATTTGTGCCATCAATATTTGAAACAAAATGGACAGATAATCCTGGTTTTGCGTAGGGTTTGAGACTTTCAGTCACCATGACAGGTCCAAGATCAGATCCTCCAATTCCGATGTTTACGATATCAGTAATTGTTTTACCTGTGTATCCTTTCCATTTTCCTGAAATCAGGTTTGAAGAAAAAACCTCCATTTTTTTCAATACTTCAGCAATGTCAGGTTTTATATCTCTGCCATTGACAACAATCGGTTTCTTTTCCGGGTTTCTCAATGCGGTGTGCAGAACAGACCTGTTTTCGGTTTCATTGATATGTTTTCCTGAAAACATACTGTTTACAGCATCTCTAAGATCTACTTCCTCGGCAAGATCCAATAGAAGACTTATGGTGTATTCATTTATCCTGTTTTTAGAATAATCAACAAGGATATCTCTGAATCTGACAGAAAATCTGTCAAATCTTGCTTTATCTTCTTTGAACATCTCTTTCATGTGAATATCCTTGATATCCCTGTAGTGAGATGCAAGCTTCATCCACGCTTCTGTTGTTTCAGGATTTATTTTGTCAAGCACGCTTTTTACCCCACTTTTTATTGTATCAATCCCGTGTATGATTCATCAATCTGTTTTCTGAAATTACCTTTGTCTCTTTTGTCACAATTGCATCCTGCTTTAATTTGTTTTACATTATCCGGTCTGTTTTGTTAAGATGAATTTTTATTAAGGGTGAAATCATCTTTTTGATTTTAAAGTAGAGAGGGTTTTTCATATCAATCTGACAAGTCTGCATTGCGGCCGGTTATGCAGCTTCAGGAAAAATATTGATTAACGAGTAGTGACAATGATGAAGATATTGTTGGATTGTGGTAAATTGTATGAAATAGTTGGGGAGATTACATGATAAAATCTATGAACATAGCATGGTGGGTGCAGCGGTGGGCTGAACTGACACCTGAAAAACCTGCAATTATATTTGAAAACAGTGTGATCAGCTATGATAAACTTTCTGCCCGGACCGACAGAACAAGCTGCTGGCTGCAGTCAATTGGTATTGAAAAAGGTGACAGGGTTGCTGTCATGCTTCATAATTGTCCTGAATTTATAGATTTATTTCTTGCCTGCTCAAGACTTGGCGCTATTTTTGTTCCTATCAATTTTCGCATTACAGCAGTGGAACTTGATTATTTTATCAATAACTGCAGACCCAGGCTTTTTATTCATGGTGATGATTTTCTGGATGTAATAAACACTCTTGAGATCGAAAAATATCTCCCTCCCATGATGGTCGCAATTGCAGGAGATAAGCCAAAGGAGAGTAAAATATTTGATTTGAAAAAAGAGATTGTTGAATTTGATGGAAAAAGAGCATTTACAACAAGATCTCTGGGGCCTGCAGATCCTGAAGAACCACAGGTTATCATGTATACATCAGGCACTACAGGGCAGCCGAAAGGAGCTGTGCTCTCCCATAGAAAAACCTTTTTTAACTGCCTGAATGCAGATATTTTTTTTAAACTTCACTCCAGTGACATCATGCTGATTTTCCTCCCGCTTTTTCATTCAGGCGGACTTTTTATCCAGGCAGCTCCGATTTTTTACAAAGGGGCTACCATTGTTCTGCATAAAAAATTTGATCCGGAAAAAATATACAGGGATATTGAAAAATACAAAGTTACAAAATTTCTTGGTGTTCCAACTGTATTCAGAGAACTGTTGAAAATCAGCCCGGAAAAAAGAAAAGATATCTCTTCGTTAAAAGTTTGTGCAGGAGGAGGTGAAAAACTCAGTCAGGAGTTGATAGAACAGTGTGCTGAAGCAGGTTTTGCATTCAGACAGATTATGGGGCAGACCGAGACCTCAATACTGTTGTGGGCATCGGAAAAAGATCCTTTTATAAAACCTGGAACAGTGGGAAGACCTGTATTCCATGCAGAGGTAAGCATTCTTGATGAAAAGGGAAAACCGGTCAAGCCCGGAGAAACAGGTGAAATGGTTGTAAGGGGATCAATTATGATGAAAGAGTACTGGCAGGATCCGGTTAAAACAGAAGAGACAATAAAAAATGGATATCTTCATACAGGCGATCTTGCCCGTATGGATGAGGATGGATTTTTCTACCTCTCCGGCAGGGCAGGAGATATGTATATTTCAGGAGGAGAAAATGTATATCCTGCTGAAGTGGAAAAAGTTCTGAAAGAGCATCTATTGATTGAAGATGCTGCTGTCAGAGGTGAACCTGACGAATTGTGGGGTGAAAAAGGGCATGCATTTGTTATCCCGGTTGCAGGGGCCCGGTTAGCACAGGAAGATGTCATTGCCGTGTGCCATGGTAAACTTGCCAAGTATAAATGGCCCAAAAAGGTTACGTTTAAATCAGATTTTCCCAGAACATCACTTGGTAAAATCAAAAAAAACGAGTTGAAATAAAAGGAAAAACAGATGCCTTTATCTTTTAGATCTCAAAATCATGGAAATGTGGCATTTGGCTTTTTTAATATTGAATCCGATATGCTTCTGCTGGAAAAATATTTCTTTTTTGCAGATGATTTTTGTGAATTAATTGGATTGATAAGCCATACAGTGGAGAAAACCGGTGATATGGAGAGTGAATTTGACTTTGCAGTCTACCATATTGAAAACCCCCGTGACATAGGTGACCTCATGGGTGCCATCCACGGTATAAGTTATACAGGTTTTATAGGAGAAACATATAAACGGTTTCCCTTTCCTGAAAAACCTGAAGATTTCAAACAGAATCCCGATGGGTATAAAACCCGGGATTTGATAATTGATCTGATTGATAAAATTGCTGTAAAAAAGAAAATTTTAATTCAATTATCAGAGGATAAACATATTCATATTGGATCATATCTTTTTGATATAGATACATTTCATGAATTAATCTTATATGTTGACAGGGGAGGGTATCCCCGCTGGGATGATGAAAAAAGACCCTGTTATGTCACAGATATGAAAAATTCGATTCAAAAAAGCAGCAACCTGTTTTTTCATGGAGTATTTGCAGAAAAAAGAAAATAATGTATTGTAATAAAACTTTTATATTTATTTTGAGTTGTTAATTTTAATTCTGAAAGGAAAACAATATGCCGATAGCAGACAAAATGGTTAAAATGGTAAAAGCAGCATCAATGATAAGAAAGATGTTTGAAGATGGGATAAAGATGAAAGAAAAATTTGGTGCGGATAATGTGTTTGATTTTTCCCTTGGTAATCCTGATGTTCCTCCTCCTGATGCTGTAAAAAATACCCTGCTTGAACTTCTTGATGACAAGAGTGTATCCCATGGATATATGCCCAATACCGGATTCCCCCATGTGAGACAGGCAGTGGCAGACTATTTAAATAAAGAGTATGATGCCGGACTCACTGCAGATCTTATTGTCATGACATCAGGTGCTGCAGGGGCATTAAATGATACCTTGAAAGCATTGATAAATCCAGGAGAAGAGATTCTTGTGCCGGCTCCCTATTTTATTGGTTACAACCAGTATGCGTTCATTGCAGGTGCAACTTTAAAAACCGCTGCCTCCCTTGAAGATTTTCATCTGGATCTTGATGCCATAGAAGCAGCTATTAATGAAAAAACAAGGGTTCTGCTCATAAATTCACCCAACAATCCAACAGGTGTGGTTTACAACAGAAGTGAACTTGAAAAACTGGGTTCCCTCCTTGACAAGGCAAGCAGGCAATATGGAAAACGCATATATATGGTTTCTGATGAACCCTATAGAAAAATTGCCTATGATGTTGAAGTGCCGTCAGTCTTTGACGTATATCCCCATACAATTGTGTTGACATCATACTCCAAGGAACTCTCCCTTGCAGGAGAAAGAATAGGATATCTGGCAGTCAATCCTGAGGCTGAAGATGCACCAATGATTGCAGGTGCAGCAGGAATAACAAATACAATGATGTATGTGAATGCTCCTGCTCTGTTCCAGCAGGTGATAGGAAGGCTCCAGGGAGTTACAGTTGATATTGACATCTATAGAAAACGCAGGGACATATTCTGCAAAGGGCTGCATGAAGCAGGATATGAATTTGATGTTCCTGAAGGCGCCTTTTATCTTTTTCCTAAAAGCCCGATCAGCGATGATGTTAAATTCATGGATATTTTAAAGGAGCATAACATACTTGCCGTGCCTGGTTCTGGTTTTGGAGGGCCGGGATTTTTCAGGCTTTCCTACGCAGTACCTGATAAAACAATTGCCAATTCACTGGACGGTTTTAAAAGAGCTATTGACTCAGTGAAATAGGATATTAAAAAACCGGATAGAAATATTTTTTATCCGGTTTTGATAAATGCCTCAGGATTATTCATAAACGAGTGATAAATTTTATAATAATCTGTATCTTTATAATTTACAGGTTCAATGGTTTTATTGTCAAAACTGTAAATCGTTGAATCGGGAGTTGCCAGTAACAGAGGGGAATGGGTTGCAATAATGAACTGAGCCCTGCCTTTTCCGGCTGTTTTTATCAGAAGATTTAAGAGTTCAATCAAAGACAATGGCGACAGTGCAGTTTCCGGTTCATCAAGGAAATATAATCCTTTTATTTTATACCGGGATTTAAAATAGGTCATCAGTGATTGACCATGGGACTGGGTAATTAAAGATTTGCCTCCAAAATAATCAAGCATCTTTTCATCCGCTAAAGCCCACTCTTCAAGATTTTTTGTAAAATGGGAAAATATCTGGGAGCCGAAAAAGGAACCTGGCACAGAACCATTTTTCCAGTCAACTGTAATATATCTATACATATGGTCTTCATAGGGATTCTTTTTATATCTGAGGTTAAATTCACTCTGCCAGATATGAATACCGCATCTAATTGCCATTGCCTTCAGCAGGGTTGATTTGCCTGTTCCATTTTCACCGGTAAAAAAAGTGATTGCATTGTTGAATATTACATTTTCAGTCTGTTGGAAAATTTTCAGACTAAAGGGGTAGTAATTTAAAACAGGGAATTTTTCAGAATGGATATTTACCTGTTTTAAAAAGATCAATCGTTTTTACCTTTTTTTGCCTTGGTTTTCTCTATTAAATTCAAAAGGGAACTTATTTTGGGTTCTCCTCTCTGAATAAAGATTTTTTCGAACTCACTGCTACTCAGTTGGTTTTGAAAAAAATCATGTACATTAAAATAGCTATACCAGCAGTCAAGGGTTTTAAAACAGGGAAGGCCACTGTTTTCTCTTCTGCAGTAAGCAAAATTGATCTGGTGTCCAAGCCTTGGACAGCGTATGGCAAAATCATCTGACGGAGGGGTCTCTGACAGGGCGTCTGGTTTGTCGTTCATTTGAAAAACCTGCTTTTTATCTGTTGTACTCGGTATTGGGATTTAAAACAGCAGCGGGACCGTTCATGCAGCAGTCCCGCTGCTGAAAGACAAGTTTGCTTTAACCTGCTGTTTTTAATATATTATCATCAGGTTGCCTGATTTGGCTTGGGCAGTTGTTCAATGTCTTTTAATGCAGCATCAATCTCTTCCTGGGGCAGATCATGATCTGCAAGTTTGCCTGCAAAAAAGGATTCATAGGCAGCAAGATCCACAAGGCCGTGACCGCTCCAGTTAAACAGGATCGTTTTCTCTTTTCCCTCTTCTTTTGCTTTCAGAGCTTCTTTGACAGCCATAGCAACGGCATGGTTACATTCAGGTGCGCTTATATAGCCTTCAGATCTGGCAAAAGTGACACCTGCTTTAAAGGTTTCTGTCTGAGGTATGGCTTCGGCTCTTATAATCTTGTCAAGGATAAGCTGGCTGACAAGGGGAGCCATTCCATGATATCTTAAACCACCGGCATGTATGGCTGCAGGCACAAAATTATGTCCCAGTGTATGCATGGCGATTAAAGGGGTTTTCTGGACTGTATCTCCAAAGTCATATGCAAAGGGACCTCTTGTCATGGTGGGGCAGGAAGTCGGTTCCACAGCTATAATATCAATATCCTTGCCGTTTATCTTATCTAAGGCATAGGGGAAAGCAAGACCTGCAAAATTACTTCCTCCTCCGGCACTTCCAATAATAACATCAGGATAGGCACCAGCCATTTCCATCTGTTTTTTGGCTTCAAGGCCTATGATACTCTGGTGGATCATTACATGGTTGAGTACGCTTCCAAGTGCATATTTGCTTGTTTCTTCACCCACAGCTTCTTCAACAGCCTCACTGATTGCCATACCAAGGCTGCCAGGACAATCCGGATCTTTTGCCAGGATGCTTCTGCCAGATTCAGTCTCATTGCTTGGACTGGCTGTACAGTTTGCTCCCCATGTTTCCATCATAAGACGTCGATAGGGTTTTTGATTATAAGAAATCTTTACCATGAATACCTTGCATTCAATTCCAAAGAAAGAACAGCACATGGCAAGGCTGCTGCCCCACTGCCCGGCTCCTGTTTCTGTAATAATCTTTTTTGTACCAGCCACTTTGTTATAATATGCCTGGGCCAGTGCAGTATTTGGCTTATGGCTTCCTGCAGGGCTGACACCTTCATTTTTATAATAAATCTTTGCAGGGGTATCCAGTGCTTTTTCAAGGGCGTATGCTCTAAAGAGAGGAGAAGGTCTCCAGATTGCTAATTTATCAAGGATTTCTTCTGGAATGTCAATCCATCTTTCAGTACTGACCTCCTGCTCAATAAGGTTCATTGGAAAAATCGGAGCAAAATCTTCAGGGCCTGCAGGCTGGCCTGTGCCCGGATGTAGTGCAGGTTCCGCCGGTGTTGGCATGTCAGCCATGATGTTGTACCATTGGCGCGGCATGTCCTTTTCGGTTAGTACATACTTTTTTGCTTTCATAAGTCCTCCTCATTAGAGTTAATATAATGTCTATAAAATCTGTTGAATGATTCAACATATTTTCGTGAACATGTAGCCTGAGATGTTGATTTAACCTCCACAAAACAAAGCAGGATAAAATAAAATTGTCATCTCATTTTATCCAATAAGATTTTTAATTCATACAACCTTTATGAGAGTATATTTTTCAAGTCAAGTATAATAATGTCTATTTTTCATACCACTGGACAATTGTACACCGTATACAATTGTTCAATGCTATTATTGTCCATTGAATGATTATATGTTGTCAAGCATTAAATGTATTTGGAGAAAAATTTTATAATTTTATTGCTAAATTCATATAAATTTGACAGATTGTCTCTTATAGGATTATTTGAACGCTAAGAAATAATTTTAAGGCTGTGGCGGTGATCGGTTAAATAACTTTAGATACAGGGAGGTATATATTATGAACAATTATGATAATAATTTGCAAATAAAACATCATAAAAGAGCTGGTGTGATAAATTATCTGTCAATTCTGGTTTTTCTTCTGTTTTTGTGCCTGTTATTTAATTCAACGGTTTTTGCTGAATCATTGTCAGGAAAGCAGGTTATGGAAAAACAGAAGGAGCTTCAGAAAGCAGATACCGAGTATGGTGAAGAGATGATGCTGCTGGTGGATGTAAAAAGCGGATCAAAGAAGAAACGCCTTGTCAAACGTTATGCAAAAGATAAGGGTAATGGTTTGAATCGATATCTTCTTGTATTCATGGATCCCGCAGATATAAAAGGAACTGCTCTTTTAACCCATGAAAATGAGACCCAGGATGATCAGTGGCTCTACATGCCGGCAACTAAAAAGATGCAGCGCATTGCTCAGGGAAGTAAAAAATCTTACTTCATGGGTACTGATTTTACCTATGAAGATATGACTCCTGAAGAGATTGATAATTTTAAATATAAAATTTTAAGAAAAGAGGCAGTTGATCATGTAAAACCACCAAAAGAGTGTTATGTGATAGAATCAGTTCCTGCTACAAAAAAACAGAAACGGGCAAGCGGATATACAAAAAGGCTGCTCTGGGTTGACAGTGAAAATTTTCTTACCTTGAAAGCTGAATTTTACGGCAGGCGCGACAAATTGATTAAAACGCAGAAATCATACGAAATTCAACATATTAAAGATACGATTTTCAGGCCCAAAAAAACCATAATGGATAATCATAAAAAGAAACATAAAACATTGACCATGGTTAAAAAGAGAGCATTAAATAAAAAGATAGACAACAGTACTTTTACAGAACGCTATATTTTAAGTGGAAGACATATTGAATAAACTGTAGTACCTGCTTTTCCATGTGGATATATCAGGATCATTTTTTATTTTTCTTAGAATTTAGGGTGCCTCAGGGCATTATTTAAAAAAAGGAATGGATCATGCAGTCATTCATGTTATGGAGTAGACGTCACCCCTGGATTGTTATAACTCTTGCAGTTCTAATCACCTCTTTTTTTGTATATGGTGCATTAAAAGTAAGGGTAGATGCATCAACCTCGGGAATGATGATAAAGGGGGGTGATTCAGAGGCTTTTTATGAAGAGACACTTGAAAAATTCGGTTCAGATAATGTAACCGTTATTTTTGTTAAAGATAAAGACCTGTTTACTCCTGAAAAACTGACTCTGCTGGAGGAAGTGCACTATCAACTGGAAGAGACAAATTTTGTAGATAAAGTTGAAAGTCTCTTTTCAGTTACCAATTTTAAAAGTGAAGACGGGATGCTCAGTACAAATCCCCTGATTGATTATCTGCCTGAGATTCAGGAAGAGGCAGATCAGATTAAAAAAGACGCCTTAAGAAGCCCTGTACTGACAAACTACATTGTTTCACCTGACGGCACTGCTACAGCATTGAATATATATGTCACCCTTGATGGGGATGACCAGGATGCCATCACCAGGTTTACCGGAGAGATAAATGAGATAGTGGCTGGAATAGAGTCGGAGTTTGAACAGGTTTATCAACTGGGCAACTCCTATACCAAGACATCAATTGTAGCAAGTATTTTAAACGACCAGACAACCATGGTCCCGTTATCGGTCATTGTCCTTCTCTCACTTCTTGTAATCTCAATGAGATCTGCTGCAGGGGCAATTCTGCCGATGTTAACAGCAGGAAGCAGTGTGATCTGGACGACCGGTTTCATGGGATATGTCGGCATTCCTCTAAATATTTTAACTGTAATTGTTCCCTCCCTTATCATTGTAATCGGTTCCACTGAGGATATTCACCTGCTCTCGGAATATATTGAAGGACTTGAAGAGAACAAGGGGTTAAAGGATAAAGCCCTTGACTATATGGTAGGAAAGACCGGAACAGCTGTCATGCTAACAGCCCTGACAACATTTCTGGGATTTCTCTCAATCACCATCAATGACATCACTATGTTAAAACAGTTTGGTATTGTTGCCTCATTTGGTCTTTTTGTTAACCCCATTGCGACCTGCATGCTTGCCCCTGTCTATCTTCACTATTTTGGTCCCAAGCATAAAGAGAAAGATAAAGAGAAGAAGACAGTTAATGAAAAAGCAATGATGTTTCTTGCGGATCACATCATACGCCTGATCCAAAAAAGAAAATGGATTGTGTTTGCTGTACTGGTGGGAGGGGCTGTGCTGATAAGCCTTTTTACCCTGAATGTAAAAGTTGACAATGATATGTTAAGCTATTTTAAACCTGATTCAGAGATCAGGGTCAGAAGTAATATTCTGCATGAAGAGATCGCCGGAACCCAGGTATTTTATCTGCGCATAAGCAGTGGTGTGGAAGGAATGTTTGAAAAACCGAAAAATCTTAAAAAGGTTTCTGATCTAATCAACTATATGGAACAGCAGAAATGGTTTGACAAGGTTTTTTCCCTGACAGACTATCTAAAGCTGATCCACAGGGAGATGAACAACGGCGATGAGACATATTATAGGATGCCGGAAACTAAAGAGTTGATTGCCCAGTATCTTCTGACCCTGCAGAGGGATGAGATAGAGCGGTTTGTCTCACCTGATTTCAGTGAAATCAATATCATGGTCAGGCATAATATCGGCTCCTCATTTGAATTGAATGAGACCGTTGCTGAAATTCAAGAGTATATTGATAAAAATTTCTCTTCCTATTTTAAAATCGGTTTTACAGGCGAAAACATCATGATCAATGAAGCTTCTGACAGCATTGCCTATGGACAGGTTCAATCGCTTTCACTGCTGCTGGTCATCATATTTGTCATCATGTCCATTCTTTTTGTCAATATTAAAGCCGGCTTCCTCTCTCTTGTTCCCAATTTTTTTCCAATCATGCTTGTCTTCGGAGTGATGGGTATTTTTAAAATACCATTGAATGTGGGTACAGCAATGGTATCGGCAATCGCTATCGGTATTGCTGTGGATGATACCATTCATTTTATGACACGCTATAATAAAGAGATGCGTGAGCTCCAGGATCAGGATAAGGCAATCGAGATATGTATCCGTGCTGAAATTACTCCTGTGATGTCAACATCCATTGCGCTTTCACTGGGATTTGCAGTTGTCTGTTTTTCAAACTTTGTTCCCATTATTAATTTTGGTTTTCTCTCTGCCCTGGTCATGATTTTTGCTCTTCTCGGCGACCTGTTTGTTACGCCTATCCTCCTGTCATCCACCCAGTTGATTACCCTCTGGGATATGGTCAAATTAGACCTCAAGGAAGAGGTTATACACGGGTCTGAACTCTTTTATCAACTCAAACCACGGCAGGTGAAAAGAGTAATTCTGCTTGGCAAAGTACTTGAAACCCAAAAAGATGATACCGCAATCGCCTATGGTGATCATGGGGACAGTATGTTTCTTCTCCTGGAAGGCAGTGCACAGGTAATGATAACAGACTCAAGCGGTAAAAAGAGTTCAGTAGCAACCATAAGGCCCGGAGATGTGTTCGGAGAGATGGCAATGGTTAATCCAGGGCCTAGAACTGCCGATATCAAAGCTGTTGAAGATATGCAGTATCTGGAGTTTGACTGGAAAGGAATGCACAGGATACAGATGATTTATCCCAGAATTGCAGTCCATCTCTATAGGAATCTTTCAAGAATACTCGGTCAGAGGCTGAAAGATACAACCATTAAATTAATGAACGTTACAAAATGATGCTGAAAAAGAGATATATATCCATTATAACAACAGTGGCCGTTATATTTTTTGTAAATATATTTATTGTGGTTCTTCTTAAACCCGCTACAGTTTCAGCCCAGGATGATACGGCCTTGTTTGAAGAGCTCGAAGAGAGTGTCGAGGGGAAAAAAAGTACAGATGCCGACGAGGACCTCTTTGATGAGCTCGAAGAGAGTGATGAAGGAAAAAAAGAGACAGATGCCGACGAGGACCTCTTTGGTGAGATGGAAGAGGGGAGTGAAGAAGCCAGTGAAGATGGCGCTGATGATGATCTTTTTGATGAAATGGCAGAAGATAGTGATCAAGTGCCTGAAAAAGATCGGTTTGAATTTGTCAAAAACATATGGAATAACCTGGAAGGGAGTGTGAGGATCAGATATCACTACTTTTTTTATGATCTAAATAAAAAAGAAGGCCGTGATAATGACAGACATTTTGGTGAATCTCTTCTCAGGTTTTCCACATGGACAGGTAAGGAGGACCTGAAATTTTATCTCTCAGCATGGGCTGAAGCAGGAAGCCAGGATGATACATATAATGGATCCATCCACTGGATGCAGGACCCTGACTATGAAAGAAGATATTTTGATATTCATGAGCTGTATGCCTTATACAGGGGGGAAAATGCTGATATAATTGTTGGCAGAAAAGAATTCACTACAGGCATATCAACCCTGTTTTCACCTTCTGACAGATTCAGATCAGGCGACCTGCATGATCCATCAGATCCCAAACAGCTCGGCATATGGCAGATAAGGAGTACATACTACACTGACAATTACAATTTTGATTTTGTTGTTATCCCTGTTTACACGGAAAAAAAATCTCCTGCTCCCTCTTCAAGATGGTGGGGTGACACTTCACAAGAAAATGGTGGAGGGAATGCTGGCGGAGGCGGAAATAATGACACGGCCTCAAATGATGCGCCGGATATTTCCTGGGAATATATTGACTATTTTGCAAAGGTTAAAACCACCCATAAGGGGTGGGATTTTTTTGTAAGCGCAAATACAGGTCCCAATCCATATTCAGTTGAAAAAGAGGAGGGTAATGAACACATCAGAAAAGTGATCAGAATATACTCTCTTGCAGGAGGATTTTCAACCACCAAAGGTAATTTTGAATTCCATGGTGAATCCCTGCTCAACTACAGTGATGCAGATAAGGATGATGACTATTTAAGTTCGGTGGCAGGATTCACCTATATCATTGACGATTATGCGAAATATCTATTCATGGAAAAAATTATCCTCACAATGGAGTATGCAGGAGAGGTAATTCTTGACAGACAGAGTGCTAAAAATTATACAGAGAGTTCAAAAGACGGGCGGGTTGGTACAAATGACTTTCTCTCAAGAATACAGTTTAAATACAGTGAGGATTTAAAATTTGACTACCTGTTTCATTATGAAATTACTGACCGTGCCTGGGCAAACCGGTTCAATATCTCCTACAATATAAGAAGCGGACTTACATGCAACCTGGGTGTTGAAATCTTTGATACAGATGATGAAGGCAGCTCAGGTGGAAACCAGAATGATTTTGACAGTATCAGTTATGCGCAATGGGATAACAACGACAGAGTGGTGTTATCATTTAAATATGAATTTTAACCCCGACTTCTCATAAAATAGATCTGTTTCCTGATTTCAATTTTTCATAATCTTCTTCTGTATCTATATCCAGAAGTACGGCTCTGTTTTCCACCGGCACCTTTAAAATGCAGGTTTTAAATTTTTGAAAATAGATCCTCGGTCCGGTATCACCTGATAATTTTTTTAAATCAGGAAAGAGTGTACGGTCAATTATAACCGGATTACCGCGTTTTGTTTTATGGTATGGCACGGCAATAATTTTTTTTGATCTTTCAAAAGCCGATATCATATGATTAATAATTTCCCTGTTCACAAAAGGTTGATCTGCAAGAAGAAACATTGCTGCATCACAGGAGGGTGAAACATTTTCAATTCCTTTTATCAGAGAGGTGCTCTGTCCGTTTAAATACGCTTCGTTCCTGATAATTCTGGTACCCGACATATCTGTTTTATTTTCTATTTCTCCGGCACAATACCCAAGCACAACAATTATTTCATAAAGATTTGACTGCCGGGCATGATGTATCACATGCTCCAGCAGCGGTTTGTCTTTAAGAGGGAGCAGCTGTTTTATTTTTCCCATTCTGGAAGCTGTTCCTGCGGCAAGTATGATGCCTGAAATTTTTTTTGCTGATACCGTCATGATTCAGATGTATCCATTTCCATAAAAAAGAGCAACATGTCTCTTTGGTTCCTGCTGGCGGTTTACCCGCAGTATCCAGTCAGATCATCAAGGTTTGAGCTGTTTAAAAGTCTGGTTTTGCAGTGATGCATTTATTATTGTTTCAATATATCTGTCATCATGTAAATAGTGTGCAATTTTTGATCCTGATAATTTTTCCATAGCTGTGTCAGCCTTGTTTAAAAACACAATCTTTGATAATGGCTTGCACAAAAGGAGAGTTTTTTTCATTTCAAATATGATGGATCTGGCAATGGAGTGTTCATCAACTACTGTTTTCATCTCAAGCCCTGTATTGTGAGAAAATATTTCAGGCCTGTGAACATAATTATCATTCAGCGGTTTCCCAACAATGTCAACTCCGGCAACAAGAATCAGATGTGTGGTATTATCAGGTACCACAGGTTCATGCGGTCCACTTGCTTTAAGGGATTTCTGCCTTGCGCCGTCAGCCTCCACAATAATCCAGTCAAAAAGTTCGGTATGCTGTAATTTATAAATAGTTTCCAGAGTAAACCCCTCTATCTTATTTGAAAGGGGATCATACTGGCTGCCGGCTGAAAAATGGGAAAAATGATTTAACTCTGATGCTGCTTTTTCAATGAATCTGTCAAAATCTTTTTCAATGATGGTAATCGGTGATCTGCTGTTCTCCGGCATGAATATTTTTGTTGTGGTTGTTGTTAGAACTTTTTTCCGGGCTTTTGATAACGCCTTTGCAAGTTCAAACATGAGCGTTGTTTTCCCGCCTGCACCAACAAGGCTGATAACGCCTTTTCCAGATAGTTGTAAAATATCAATAATAGAATGTGTCATCTCTGTAAAATGGTTAAAATTAATAACTGTTTTTCCATTATGAAAGGGATTTTTCAGCTTTGATTATGGCTTCAATTCCCTTGTGGAGATTTTGTATGATTTCATATTCTGATACGCCCAGTCTCTGCCTGTTGCTTATATCAAATAAACAATTGTCAATTTTGGTTTTTTCTCCTTTGGTTCCCCTGATCTGGAGATTATAGAAGTCGACAATACTATTAAGCGTATTTTTTTCTTGTGCCAGGTTTTGAAGCATAATATGGACGCCTGCCCTCATGGAAGTCCCGATATTTGTAGGACAGGATGTCAGGTATCCATATTTCTCATTCCATGCAAACTCCAAATGATTATTCAGACTTTCAATACCCGTCACGGCACGGTTATAAACCTTTGCAATATCAGCAGTTTCTTTAAAACTGATCACTCTTAGATGATCTTCTTCGTTTATCCATACCATGAATTGTCCATCCATAGATTGAAAAACACCCCGGCATTGCGGAAAATCAGAGTTTATTCCTGCAGAATCCTGAAACCGGTCTCCTTTTGGAAATTTCAGGTTTTTACTGGAGCCAGAGTTTTCCAGCATGGTTTCACTATCTGTAAATGAGCAGTATTTTCCTTTAAGGCTGCCTTGCAGCAGATTCAAAGCATAAATAATTTTCTTTTCCAGTTTCATCCGTTGAGACAGGGTGATGTGGGGAGGAAAACTATAATTTTTAATGTTTCGTGCTATTCTGACCCGTGTGGATTTAATATATCTCCTTTCAGGGTCAGGATTGGAAAGGGTTATTTTTCTGAAATCGGATTTGTGTTTTTTTTCTTTGGAAAAGTTATGGTACTCTTTTATGACAGGATCAAGAACAGGTGCAAATGTGTGATAAGACATTTCATCACCGGCATATATGCCAATAGAGGAGTCTTTGTTTATTATCCCTGATCTGATCGCATTGAGCAGGCTGTAACCCGAGTCTGTTTTTTCATGTACAAGTTTTTTATAAATTTCAATGGATAGATGTTTTTTTACAAGGCATCTGGAACTTTCAGAAAAAAATAACCCGGTCAAAATAAATCAACTCTCCAGGCTTGATGCCTGGGATGAGATCCCCCTTGCAAGTTTTGTCTGGATCTGATCGAGGAGCGGGCAGCCATCATGACATTTTGGTAAATTTGATCTGTTTTCGCATCTAATACATGGACTTCTGGTCAGATAGCCGATTTCAAAATCAAATAGATCTCTGTTAGTAATAGTGTATTCCATGACAAAATATTATCGTTATTGTTTTTTTGAATTATATATATATCAATTTGTAAAACGGTCGTCAATAAAGCTCTGATCATATATAAAATGAATTTTATATTGTCAAGCGGCAAAACAGATGATAAGAGAAAAACAGTGTCAAGATTTACAGCAGTCTGCTCTGAACTAAAAAATGGAAAATCAGCAGTCGGTGTAAAGCAGATACTCCAGAACAACAGATCAGTTCCCTTTAAATAAAAAGGAGTTACATGTGGGAAAAGATATCACTATTTCAAAAGAGTGGATTGAAAAAACTATCCGGAAATTTATCACTGATTCTCCTTTAAACACAATGCAGGATGGCACAGATGAAGCAGCCTGGGATGATGCAGTTGTGGGATACGCTTCTGGAACAGATGAGATATGGCAGCAGTATAAAGAGTATATAGGCGCTTTTCACTGGACCCCCTGGGAGATATTTAACCAGTACCGCCAGGAAGAGAATGCCTCTGCTGAGCAGTTGACAGTCATCTCGTGGATACTGCCACAAAGAAAAATTGTGAGGAAGGCCAACCTCAGGGAGAATGTCTATCCTGCTGAAAAGTGGGCAAGAATCAGGGTTTATGGTGAAGCGTTTAATATGGGTTTAAGAAGTCATCTTGAGGAACAGCTTGAAAAAAATGGCTATCCAGCCATAGCCCCCATGAAAGCGCCAAACTGGACCATTGTCAAATCGAGAAAATTTTCCTATGCCTCTTCCTGGTCTGAACGCCATGCTGCCCATGCAGCAGGCCTTGGTACGTTTGGTCTCTGTGACGGTCTTATAACTGCCCGGGGCAAGGCAATGCGAACAGGTTCCGTAGTGGCGAAAATTTCTCTGGCACCTACACCCAGACCCTATTTTGATCACCATGCCTATTGTCTTTTCTATACTGATAATACCTGTGGCAAATGTATGAAACGATGTCCGGTCGATGCGATAACTCGTGATGGGCATAATAAGGAAAAATGTCAGCAGCATCTTGCAGAATCGAGAAAATATGTAAAAAAAACCTATGATTTTGAAGGATATGGCTGCGGATTATGCCAGGTGGGAGTCCCCTGTGAAACCCTTATTCCTGTCAAGCAGGCCAGGGAAGCATTAAAGCGTGGTGAACTTCCACCTCCACCACCTCCCCTTGCTTGAGAAAACATAAACTGTGATGATAAACCAGAATCTGCCTGGTATAAGGCATGTCCTGCTATGCCAGCTGCGGATAAAAAACAACAGGCTTTATCATTGTCTCTGTTTTACTTTTCTGATCTCTGAAAATAAATAGATGGAAAGAGGATGGTAAAAAAATAACACTCCCGGTGATGGACTATTGAGTGTCAAAATGATAAACAGACTCTCATTAAAGAGCAGGAAGCTGATGCTGCAGAATAGAGAGACAGCATAAAATTAAGAATTTAATGAATTGAGATGATAATATGGAAAGAGTTTTGGTGATCATTGCTTCAGCTGTTATTGGAATACTGTTTTTTCTGTGGTTTTCCCAATCAGTTAAAAAGCAGTATATGCAAGATTTTATTTTTTCACATCAGTGGCTTTTACACCCCAATTCAATCTGTTACTGGCGGACTGGAATGGCTATGGTGGGATTTATTCTCTATTTTTTTACCATTTATCAATCCATTGCCATTTTTATATTTACCTTTGCAGCCATCCTGGATGGAGCTGACGGTGTTGTAGCAAGAGGGTGCAATCTTGGATCCAGATGGGGTGAGTGGCTTGATCCAATGTGTGATAAATTAACCTATCTTCCCCCGTTGATTGGATTTGCTTATCAGGGAATCATATCTGTAAAGCTGGTCTGGGTTCTTGTTGTAATTGAATTTACAGGTCAGTTCTTTGCCAGAAAGATTTTAGCCTGGATCAAACTTTCAGGAGCTGCAAATAATTTTGGTAAAATAAAGGCTATTATCTGCTTTGGGCTTGTCATTCTATGCGCACTGATAGATAAAAATCCTGAGATCATAAATATTGCAGATGAGGTGCTCATTGCCTGTCTCATACTTTCATCTGCATCTGTAGTGTTTAAATTCATTCCAAACCGGCTCTATGCAGATATCCTTTCAACGCTCAATTTCTGCTGCGGTGTGATCAGTCTGATTCTGACCCATCACCACTACTTTGCATGGGCTATCTGCATAATTATTGTGGGGCAGTTGTTTGACCTGTTTGACGGGCGTATGGCATTAAAACACGGTGGCACCAAATATGGGCCTTACATGGATGACATTGCTGATTTTGTAAGCTTTGGAATGGCACCGGCTTATGTGATTGTGCAGAAAGATGGGTTTCTGGCATGGATCACGGCTGCAGCCTTTATTTCAGGCGTGGCATTTCGTCTTATCCGTTTTGTTGCCATTGATAAAAAACAGAAAGATCTGCCTGAAGGGATCTTCAATGGACTTCCAAGCCCTGCCGGAGCATTGATTATTCTTGGTTCAGCACTTGTCGCAACTCCGGTAATGCTCTGGTGTATGACTTTTGTCTCCATTGGATTAATGGTCAGCCATATCAGATTTGCTCATTTTGGCCGGGTAATTCTGGCTGAAATTCCAAAACCTCTTTTTTTTACGATCTGTGCGGCAATCATCATTATCCTCTCTTTTATTTTTAAAACGAAAAATGTAGAGATGTTTGGATACCTGATTCTCAGTTCAGTCTTTTTTTATATGGTTGTCGGCAGAAAGTGGGTAAAGAGATGATCTGCTGTCATCTTTACAGAATGTGCTGTCTTACCTCGACTGTCTAAAGAGGCAGCGGTTGCCTTGTCAAACTGATCTGTCTGTAATTTTTCGTGTGATCTGACCCTTATAATAACCTCAAAGATCTGTGGTGTTGAAACGACCAATTAGAATCATCATTTGTTATATCCTGACTTCAGTTTTTGTTTCTTGACACTCAATAGAGCAATATTATATTTATTACTGATTTTATAATGCCAATATGGCTGTCTAACTTTGGGGATATGGATATCAGTATTATGGAAGAACTCAAAGCGTTAATTAAAGAAAATTATGTTTTAATCAGCAGTGTCAGAAGAGAGATTGCAAAGCAGCTTGTGGGACAGGAAGAACTTGTGAACGCTCTTTTGACAGGACTTTTTACCGGAGGGCATGTGCTGATTGAAGGCGTTCCGGGTCTTGCAAAGACAAGTGCTGTAAAGGCGCTTGCAGATTCTGTCCAGGTCGAATTTAAACGGATCCAGTTTACGCCAGATTTACTTCCTGCAGATCTTACAGGAACGGAAATCTATCGTCCGAAAACATCGGATTTTATCACAAGAAAAGGTCCGCTTTTTAACAATATTATCCTTGCGGATGAGATAAACCGTGCGCCTTCAAAGGTGCAGTCAGCCCTGCTCGAAGCAATGGAGGAAAAACAGGTAACCATAGGTGATCAAACCTATATGCTGCCTTCTCCTTTTCTTGTCCTTGCAACCCAGAACCCGATTGAACAGGAGGGTACATATTCTCTGCCTGAAGCCCAGGTTGACAGGTTTATGCTCAAGGTGCTTGTTGACTATCCTGATAAGAGCCAGGAACTTGAAATTTTAAAAAAGAACAGTTTTAAAACAGCCGAATCTGTTAAGCCTGTTTTGAATTGTGAACAACTGACGTCCATAGGAGAAATGATAGATGAAATTTACGTTGATGAGAAGCTGAAAGAGTATATGGTGAATCTTGTCTTCAGTACACGCCAGCCGGAAAAATATGGAATGGATCTAGCCCCTTATATTGAGTTTGGAGCATCACCCAGAGCCACTATATTTCTTGCAAAAGCTGCCAGAGTAAATGCGTTTTTATCCAGCAGATCATATATAACTCCCCAGGATATCAAAATAGTCGGACCGGCTGTCCTGCGGCACAGAATAATTTTAAGCTTTGAGGCTGAAGCAGAAGATATGGTAAGCGATGATATCATTCAGACTGTTTTTGATTCTGTTGAAGTGCCCTAAATAAAAAGGCATTATCAGATGATTCCTTTGCATATTATCAAAAAGATAAAACGGATTCACATTAAATCGAGTAAAACCGTCAGCAATATAATGGCAGGGCAGTATAAATCTGTATTCAGGGGGTCAGGCATTGAGTTTGAAGAGGTTAGAGAATACTCTCCTGGTGATGATATTAAAGCCTTGGACTGGAAAGTCTCTGCAAGACTTGGAAAACCGTTTATAAAATTGTATACAGAAGAGCGTGAAAGCATTGTCATGCTGCTGATCGATATGAGTGCATCTCTGCAGTTTGGAACCTTCTCAGGCCGCAAACTTGAAAAGGTCGCAGAAGTAGCCTCTGTTCTGGCTTTTAATGCAATTAAAAATTCTGATAAGGTCGGAGCCATTTTTTTTACTGACCGGGTGGAAAAATATATTCCCCCTAAAAAAGGTTCCAGCCATATATGGCGGGTTATAAAAGAGATTTTTACATTTGTTCCCGATGGAAAAGGGACGGATATATCTGCAGTTCTGGACTACTTTTCAAAAATTTCAAGAAAAAAATCCTTTGTCTTTATTCTGTCTGACTTTCTTGATGACAACTATTTAAAGAGCCTTAGAATAGCTTGCCGCCGACATGAGATTATTGGTGTCATGATTTACGATAAGGGTGCTTTTGACCTGCCTGTCAAGGGTATCGTAACCCTGTCAGATTTTGAAACTTCACAGAAAATTGTCTTTGACGGGTTTAATCGAAAAACAAGGGAAGCGTTTTCAAAATTAAAAAAAAGAGCCCATGAAAGAGCACTTAATCTGTTTTCCATGGCAAAAAGTGATGTAATTGAAATAAAAACGTCAGATTCAGTTGCGGATGCTCTTCTGCAGTATTTCAGGTTCCGGGAGAGGCGATTGAGATAAATGCAGGATATTCATGGCATAAGACCTCCGGTTTCCTTTGGTTTTGATCTATCTATCATCAAAACCGTTCTTATGATGCTCGCTCTTATATTGCTGTTGCTTGTTCTCTTTTTTCTGGTAAAAAAAATTTGGAAGAGAAAAAAACAACCCCTGGATTTAAAATATTTACCTGCGCCTGAACCTGCCTTTGAAGCAGCTTTAAAACAACTTGATCTGCTTTTTCACTACAGGCTGTGGAATTTAAAGGCGTTTTATTTTGATCTTACGGCCATTTTGAGAAACTATATCGGCAGTTCCTATGATATCAATGCCATAGAGATGACCTCTCAAGAGTTTGTTAAAAGTATTAATCAGCTTGATCTTGAAAGCAGTATTAAAAGAGATGTTTCAAAATTTATATACCTGTCTGATTCCTTTAAATACGCTGGAATTATTCCTGAAAAAAAACAGGCAGAAAAAGATTATCAGTTTATTAAAGAGAAAATTCATCAAATTGAAAAATGGATAAAAGAGAGTGAGATAAAACGGGAAAGAGAGCAGCATAGCGTGAACAGAATAGATAATAAAAATAATTCAGGCAGTGAGACGTAACATGTTCAGGTTTGCATCTCCTCTGTTTTTAATGCTTCTGCCGGTATTGGCCTTTGTCGTATTTTTCAGGTTAAGAAAAACGGAAAACAGCCATATTAAAGTATCCTCTTTAAATGGCCTTGAAAAAATTCCGGATTCATTTATGATTACGCTTTCAAAAATATTGCCTCTGCTGAAAATATGCTGCCTTGCTCTTCTGATTCTCGCTCTTTCAAGACCACAGTTTGGTGAACAGAAGATAAATGTGTCAACGGAAGGTGTTAATATAATACTGGCCCTTGACCTCTCTGAATCCATGCGTGCTCTTGATTTTAAAAAAGAGGGCCGGATCATAACAAGGCTTGAAGCTGTAAAAAATGTCGTGTTAGATTTTATATTGAAGAGAGAGGGAGATAGAATAGGCATGGTTGTTTTTGGATCAAACGCCTTTACTCAGCTTCCATTAACACGTGACTACAATACGATTGCATTTATTCTTGACCGTCTGCGGATTGGTGCTGCAGGGCCGAAAACTGCCATTGGCGATGCCATTGGCATATCGCTTAAAAGAATTGAAGATATTGAAAGTAAATCCAATATCATTATTTTATTGACGGATGGTAAAAGTAACTCTGGAGAACTCTCCTGGCAGGATGCTGCCAGAATAGCAGCAAAAAGAGGAGTGAAAATATATACCATCGGAGTCGGTAAAAAGGGCAAAGCACCTTTTCTTGTGGAAGACCTGTTTGGCAAGCGTTATGTGTATCAGGATGTTGATGTGGACCTTGAAGCACTGAAAACAATTGCTGATGAGACAAATGGAGATTTTTTCCAGGCTGAGGATTTAAAATCCCTTTCCAGGATTTATGAAATGATTAATAACCTGGAAAAAACAAAAATTGATGTTGAAAAATGGATGAGATATCAGGAGCTGTACATCTGGTTTCTTGTACCTGGTCTGTTTCTGCTTTTTCTCTATCTCCTGCTGGTTAATACAAGATTTTTAAGGATTCCATAGATATGAATTTTGTCAATCCATACCTTCTGAATCTGTTATGGCTGTTGATCCTTTTATTTGCACTCATGTCATATGGCAATTTAAGGAAAAAGAAAATAGTGAACCTGTTCGCAAATACTGAAATTTTGCCGGTTATTGCACCTGGATTTGATTTAAAAAAATCCTGGATAAAGGCATGCATAATCACTTTTGCAACGGGTCTGGCATTTGTAGCTCTTGCAGGTCCCCAGGTGGGATTCAAATGGGAGAAAAGCAGTCAAAAAGGTGTTGATATCATGATTGCACTTGACTGCTCAAAAAGTATGCTGGCACAGGATATCAAACCGAATCGCCTTGAGCGTGCAAAAAGAGAGATTGTTGATCTTTTACAGATGATGAGATCTGACAGGGCAGGGCTTGTGGTTTTTACAGGAAGCGCTGTACTGCAATGTCCTTTAACCCTTGATCATGAAGCATTTAATATTTTTTTAAACATGCTTCATCCGGGATTTATGCCAACAGGAGGAACTGATCTTGGTAACGCTTTAAATGAGTGTTATAACGGTTTTGAAAAAGAATCTGACACTGAAAAGGCAATTATTTTAATTACTGACGGTGAGAGTACGACAGGAGATGTGGAAAAGACAGCAAAAGAGCTGGCTAAAAAAAATATCAAGATATTCTGTATTGGTGTGGGCGATACTGCAGGAGCACCCATACCGGATGAAAAAGGCGGATTCATAAAAGACAGGCATGGTAATATCATTCTGTCAAAAGTGGATGAACACGCTCTTAAAAAAACTGCTGAACTGACCGGTGGAATATATGTAAGGTCTGTGGCTGGAGATATGGATCTTGATATGATTTATAAGGATGAGATTCTTGAAACAATGGAGAGAAAAACAATAACAGCAGGGAAAAAAAAGATTTGGGAAAACAGATTTCAGTGGTTTTTATTTCCAGCTGTTATTTTGCTGTTAATAGAGCTTGTACTCTCTTCTAAAAAGAGAGTGAATCAGGCGTTGATTTTCATTTTTGTTTTTGCTGCAAGTTTAAGCGGTGTTGCCGGCTCTTTTAATGCCTATGCAAAAACAGTGACCTCAAGTGTTAAACTTGGAATGACCGCATTTGAAGAGCAGAATTATGAAAAAGCTAAAAAATATTTTATAGAAGCTCAGCTTGAAGATCCTGAAAACTGCAGACTCTATTACAACATTGGTGCTGCTGCCTATATGAACAAAGAGTATGATCAGGCAATGGCAAATTTCAAACAGGCTCTTGAATCTGAAGATAAAAATTTACATCATGATGCAAAATATAATCTTGCCAATACGCATTATCGATTGGGCAACCTTGATGATGCCATCAAAACGTATGAAACCATTCTTAAAGAGTTCCCAGATGACAAGCAGGCAGAGGAGAACCTTGAGTTTGTAAAAAAAAAAAGAGAGGAAAACAAAAAAAAACAATCCCTGAGAGATAAAAACAAGAAAGATAAAAACAAGAAAGATAAAAACAAAAAAGATAAAGATAATAGAGAAAACAGAGAAGATTCATATAGAGAAGATGATAACAGAGAGAGAGAATCAAAGAGCAAGGATGAGAACAGAGAGAGACAGAAGCAGCAGAATCAGGAGAGTGACCGGCAGGATATGAAGCAGCCTCAAAATCAGAATGAACAAAACAGTGAAAAAAACAGATCAACTGATCCTGGAGACAGCGGGCAGGAGAGTGGAAAGCAGAAAAATCAACAGCATGAGCAGGCAGCAGAAAACAACCGGGAAAGTCAGAGAAAACAGGCAGACCAGAGCCTGGAGAATATGCTGAACCGGCTTGAAGACAAACCCGGGAAAGCAATGATGCCCCTGATGCAGAAACAGCATATAGAAAAAGATTGGTAAGATATGAATAAAAAAAGGGTATTTTATTTAATAATCGTATTGCTGGCTGTTATGCCACGGTTTTGTCTGGGATTTGATGTTACAGCACATGTGGATAAAAACAATATCTCCCAGGATGATTCCATCCTTTTGAGAATAGATGTCAATGGAGGAGAGGCAGATATTGATCTTTCCATGATAGAGGATTTTAAAGTGATCTCCCGGGGTACATCTTCAAGCTATCATTATATTAACGGCAAGCTGGAAAAAAAAGCAAGTTATCAGTATATACTGATTCCTCTTCGTAAAGGCAGATTAAAAATTCCTGAAATAAAGGCAACACTGGAAGGAGAAACAGCTTTTACAGAAAATATAGTCATCACGGTTGCAGATCAAATGGTTGAACCTGAAGAGGTAAAAGCCGTATTTTCAAAAGCTTCTGCAGCAAAAAATACCCTTTTTACCGGAGAACAGACTGTTTTTTCTCTTCAGTTTTTTACCTCCAGAAGATTGTCAGAAGTGGGTTTTGAAAGACCATTTGAATTTAAGAGATTTTCAGTAAAACAATTTAGCAAAGAGAGAACATATACACGAAATATCAATGGCGTACGCTTTAATGTAACCCAGGTTGACTACTTAATCACTCCCTCTTTTCCTGGAAAATTCAGAATTGACCCTGCTGTTTTGATTGCAAATGTGGTTGTCAGCTCAGGATTAAGTGATTCCCTCTTTTTTTCCAGTAATACAAAACCGGTCAGAGTCGTTTCAAATCCAGTGGAAATAGAAGTTCTACCTCTTCCTGCTTATGATGGAGAGGGTGTGTTTTCAGGCCTTATCGGGGAGTTTGATATTAAATCAGATATTGATAGTACAAACCTCAAGGCTGGAGAGTCAGCCACACTGACAATAAAAGTTTCAGGAACCGGTAATATCATTGATGCAAATCTGCCTGAACTCAATTTTGCCGGTACCGGAGAGGGTGATAAAATTAATGTAAAGGTATATGACGATAATCCAGTTGAAAAAATTGATCTCACCCGCCAGGGGTACAGTGGCCATAAAATATTTAAAAAAGCGATTGTTCCTGTCACTCCTGGACAGTTTGAAATAAAGCCTCTCTCTCTGATCTATTTTAATGTTGATGCGAAAGAGTTTAAAAAAGCGTCAACTGAACCGCTGTTTATTGATGTTACAGCATCAGATAAACCAGAGTACAATGTAACAAAACAGGATATCCGGGACAAGGATTCAGTCACTAAAAAAGAGGTGTCTCTCTTAAACAGGGATATTCTGGAAATAAAAGAGGGTATTAAAGTTTTAAAGGGGTATAGAGAGATACATTTCCTGCTGTTTGCCATACTCATGTCAATACCTGCTGTAATATTTACAGGGCTCAAATTTTTTGTCATCTTTCGGAGAAAAGAGGTCTCCATTGAAAAAAAAATGGTGGAAAAAGCACAGTTCCATTACAAGAAAGCGCTGAAATTAAATAGAGAGGGTAAGGAATTTTTAAATCATGTCTACTCAGCCATTACATCTTCCATACTTTCAAAAGCAGATAAAAAAGGGGAAACCGTTACCATAAAAGAGACCCGGACAATATTAAAAAATTCAGGTATGGAGAGCAGAAACATTGAAAAAGTTACCCATTTCCTGGAATATATTGAATTATGTCGTTTTGGTGGTAAAAAAATGGACAGCAGTGCGGCAAAAGATCTGTTGTTACAGGCAAAAAAGATTATGAAACTGATCTGTTTTGCAGTGATCTGTCTCTCATTTCTCTCTTTTATACCGGAAAAAGCTGCAGCAGACTCTACTGCCGTTTTTATTGAAGCTGTTAACGATTATAAATCAGGAAATTTTGAACAGGCTGCTCAAAAATTTGAAATGATCGCACAGCAGGGTACTAAAAATTCATATCTCTATTATAATATTGCAAATGCCTATTTAAAATCCAAAGATATCGGCAGGGCTGTTCTATGGTATGAAAGGGCAAAAAAATTCAATCCAGGCGATCCAGATCTTAATTTTAACCTTAATTACGCAAACCGCTTTGTAAAAGATAAGCAGGATGATTCCTATGATATAATGGAGATCATTTTTTTCTGGGACAACCTTGTGCCGGCAAGAATAATCCAGATCACTGCAGTGATATTTTCATTTCTGTTTTTTACATGGGCGGGTGTTCAGACCGTTCTGAGGAAAAAGATTTTTTCCGGGACAGGGAGTGTATTATTTGCCATCCTTATCTTAACAGCTGCAGCTGCATGTATCAGCTATTATAAAAACTATTCAGGCAGTGATGCAGTTATCGTATCCAAAGAGGCATTTATCCGTTCCAGTATTTCTGACAATTCAACAAAATTGTTCACCCTCCATGCCGGTGTAAAAATAACGGTTGTGGAAAAGAGAGATGAATATCTCAAAATTAAATTTTCCAGAGATAAAATCGGATGGGTAAGATCTGACCAGGCTGAAATTATTTAACCTGTATGTTCTTCTTCCTGTGGCAGCCTCTGAAATTTAAATGATTTAGCTTGCATGGGTATGTTATTATTGCTATATTTTTTTTGCTTTGTTGTCAGATACTTAATATTAACCTGTGCCGTTAATTGAAAACAGACAGATTATGGAAATATTGAATCCCTGCTTGTTTGTTAAATCAGAATTATCAAAAATATACTGATAAAATAACACGCTCCTTCAGAGTGGTAAATCAAGATCATATGTAAAGGATATAACAGATTCAGTATTTGAAAGGTTTGAAGGTGAGCCATGAATGACAAAACAATAGAGTTTCAGCAGATAGACGGAGATTTAACCTCACCTGAAATTGTTCGCAAATCATTTCGTATTCCAGTAGAAAACAGTGAAAATGTGTGGGTTGAACTGGATGGGAAAAAATACAGTGTAAAAGATATCAGCACGGGCGGCATCAATGTCTGCTTTGAAGATCAATCTCTGTTTAGCATCAGACAAAAATTTTTTAACTGTAAACTAAATCTTTCTGATGTAACAATTGAAAAACTGAAAGGGGTGGTTGTCCATATCTCTTCAGACAGTGACCAGAGAGGTCAATGCGGTATTCAATGGATAAATACAGGAAAAGAGAGTGAGGAGAAAATTGATAAAACTGTCAGCAGAATGAAACAAGAATTTTTGACACATTAGCATGAAATTTAATCAGAAAATATTGCAGCTATGAATAAGAAAATAAATATTTTGGACAATATCCTTACCGACAGCGGCGATGAACTCTCAAGCCGGGCTGAGGAACTCAATTGTCTGATTTATAAAAGTGAATCAAAACCGCAGGATAAAATTGAGATAGATAAGGATAAAAAGGTTGTACAGATTTCAAAAAAAAATGTACTTGCCAATGTCTGGGAGGACAAATCCAAAATAAAGGTAAGGGTTTCTGTTAAGGGGAACAAAAAACTGTCTATGAAAAGAATTGCTGAGATTGCTGTTAATGCAATACTTGAGGAATTGAGTAAGGAGGATTAGTGGCTCTTATCATCTGTCCTAAATGTGGAAAAAAACATACAGTCAATTTAGATATAATCAGAGCAAATACATCTTTAGGTAAAAAAATTGCTGCTCGATGCAAGGCGTGTAACCATAGATTTCCAGTTCAGCTTGAAAAACTTGCTGATCAGGAAAAAAAGATTTCTCAAAAATCAAAACCCAGAACAAGAAAAATTTGTGTTACCTTAAGCAAGGGCGGAGTTGGAAAAACAACCACATCCGTTAATTTAAGTGCCGGGCTGGCTCTTGCAGGATATAAAGTTCTTCTTGTGGATACGGATACTCAAGGTCAGTCTGCTTATATTCTGGGGCAGAGGACAAAAGCGGGTTTAACCGAACTGTTGACAAAAGAGCTTAAACCAAGAGAGTGTATTGTCAGAGCCAGAAAAAACCTATGGCTTCTTTCAGGCGGCAAATCACTTGCCGGGATGAAAAGGATAATTGATAAAAAGAATTTCGGTGCTGAGTGGATTCTCTCAGAAGCCATGCAGGAATTTGATAAGAAATATGATTTTGTTATCATTGATACCGCTCCTGGATGGGATCAGTTAATTGTTAATGTCCTTTTTTATGCCACAGAAGTCCTTGTTCCGGTAGCACTGGAGATAATGCCTCTTCAGGGACTGACAGAATTTATGAAGAGCCTTGGATCAATTCAGAAATATCGCAAGCAGATTATTTTAAAATATATTGTTCCCACTTTTATGGATACAAGGATAAAAGGTCCTAATGAGATATTTCTGAAACTCAAACAACTATATCCTGAATATATATGCGATCCAATCAGGTACAGTGAAAGTTTGAGCTCTGCCCCCTCCTATGGAAAATCGATTTTCGAATTTGCACCCGGCAGTACAGCTTCAGCCGATTACAGAGAACTTGTCAGAACGGTAACCCTGGATAAGTCAGCCCTGGTGTAACAGAGTGTCTGCAGGCTGTTAAAAAATGCCGGTCTTTTCAGTTTCCGCATTGAAAAAACAGATTAATCAGTGGTTATGAAGATGCATTTAAGCTCACATCCTGCATGCCTCTGTTAAATGTTTTTTACCTTGAACTGTGAAAAAGTTTTACCATTCAGCAATCTGCCGGTTAATTGCATTTATCTGATGACCCTGTGCCCATGGGTATAGATATTGAACCTGCTATCTCTTGCAAATCCAATCATGGTCAATCCCTCCCTGTCGGCAAGTTCTACTGCACAAAGAGTTGGCGCAGCATTGGAGATAACAACAGGAATTTCTGTTTGTATTATCTTACTGATAATTTCAAGTGACATTCTGCAGCTTAAGGTTGCAATCTTATCATGGGTATCAATGGGATTTAAAAAAGTATCACCTGCAAGTTTGTCAAGGGCATTATGTCTTCCGATATCCTCATAAAAACGTATGATTTTTTCAGGCGTGCAGAGTCCTGCACTGTGTACAGCACCTGTTTGCTGAAAAACACCGGAATATTCCTGATGCATGGTGATCAATGAGAGTATCTGGTCATATGTGACAGTTTGATCACTATTTGAAACTGAAGAAGATTGTGCTGTTTTCTCCTTTAAAAATGTTCCACCTGAAGATCCTTTTATTTTCCGGCTTCTGTTAAACGATTCTAATCTTTTTTTTGCTTTATTGTTTAAGAATATATGACACTCTCTCTCTCTTTCTTTCATATTGATTTTCTGAATATCACTTCTTTTCTGAATAACTCCCTGGGTAAATAGAAAGCCCGCTGCAAGGGCTTCGGGATAGGTCATTGAAAATACCATCTCAAAAAAAAAATTATGGTCAATATAAATCTTCAGGATGTCTTCATTGATAATGTTATCTTCAGTTATGGTTTTTTTACGGTTTTTTATTCTGGTGATAGGAATCGTTTCCACTATTTTACTACCTGCCATTTCCGGTATATCCCCCTGTTTCATAAAAGTCTTGATTCAGCCTTTGCAATAACAGATCAGACTGGTTCATGTACTGCTGGAAATTTAAAAGAGATGGTATTTTTCAAACGTCTGCAGGATCTGGATTATAACAGTACAGGATCAGCCTGGTAACTGGTAATATAGTAGTTACCATTTTTTTCAAAAAATATCACTCCGTCAAGATATCCCACATCTCCCGCAGTCTCATGTCTGAGATTCAATTTAAACTCTTTAACACAAAAAATACTCCAGTCGTGGGATATGCAGAGGGAAATCTGCTTGTCATTAAGGGTTTTGATCTGTCTGATCATGAAATCACATAAATTATCAGACGTTTTTTCAGGATCTTCAATAATATTTTCATCTATTTTTTTGTCAAACCAGTTCCTTAAAAAAGGGTTGGTCTGCTGCTTTCTGACAAGATCAAGGGTCTTTGGGACATCTTTGATAAAAAGAGGTCCAAGTATATCATCTATACCATTATGGTCGAGTTGTATTTTATTCTGTTTTGTATATCCCTTGTCAATTAAATATGCAGTTTCAATACACCTTCCAATAAAGCTTGAACATAATCTCGGTACAGGATTTGATCGAAGCTGCAAACCAAAATCAAATGCAAAATCCTTCCCCTGTTCTGTTAACCCCATAAACGCTTCCGGCTGTATCTCTTTAGAAAAATATCTGTCAGAGTGGCGTATAAGAACACTTATTCTGCTTACACCTGAGTCAAGTGTCCTGTTGATTGTTTCAATAGTCTCTTGTGTTTTTACTTCATATTTCAATGTCATGTGTTTTTTTTATTCCTTTCGGCATCTATTGATATCTTTTTATTGAATAGTTTTCATACTCTATGCTATATGAGCTGTCAAGCTTGAGGTATATTGATCTGAACATTTGCCATGTTTCAACTTAAAAAGTTTAATTATCAAAGAGGTGAATATCAATTCTATCAAGCAATTGACCCGCTTATTGATACACGAAAAGGAAAAATCCATATGAAAAAAAAGATAAGTATCATAGGCATTCCCATGGACTTCGGACAACTGCTCAGAGGTGTTGATATGGGACCTGCTGCTATAAGATATACCGGTTTAATTCCACAGCTCAGGGCTCTCGGGCATGACGTTGTGGATAAAGGAGATATCAATGTTCCGGTCAGGGATGATGATGCCGGCAGTTATCCAGATAAAAAAAAAGACAATAAGTATTTAGAAGAGATTACCCAGATCTGTGAGTCAATATATAAGACTGGCAGAGAAGTTGTGAAGAGCGGTGGATTCCCGCTGTTTTTAGGTGGTGATCACTCGATTTCAATTGGAACGGTTGCAGCCGTAACAGATACCACCCCGATAGGTTTAGTCTGGATTGATGCCCACGGGGATTTTAATACACCAGAGACGTCACCCTCGGGAAATATTCATGGTATGCCGCTTGCCACTCTAACTGGTGAAGGGTATCATTCTCTTGTCAATGTCGGAAGAAAAGGTGCGAAAATTGATCCATGCAATGTGGTTTTAATTTCTCAAAGGGATCTTGATGTAAATGAGAAGCAGAGAATTAAAAATTCCGGTATAACTGTATTTACCATGAGAGATATTGATGAACAGGGTATCAGCGCCATTGCAAAGAAAACAATGATGAAATTTGTTCATCTGGACAAAGTCCATCTTACCATTGATATGGATGCCCTTGACCCTGTTGAAGCACCAGGTGTTGGAACACCTGTCCCAGGCGGGCTCTCCTATCGGGAAGCACACCTCTTAATGGAAGTTTTTGCTGATTCAGGTAAAATTGGTTCAATGGATCTTGTTGAAATCAATCCGATTCTTGATATTTCCAATAAAACATCGGAACTTGCTGTGGAGTTAATACTTTCAGCTCTCGGGAAGAGTATTCTCTGAATACTATTCTGTCCATTCAATACGTATCGAATATGACAAAACCTGTATAATGAATAATACGCTTGATGAATATATCAGTTCCCTTAAAAATTACAAAGGGTTTGCTGGAGACATAGTATGCCACAGGACTATTCAAGAGCAAAAAGGGGATGTTGGTGACAGCAGTTTTAAACTGAGTGATAATCTATCTTTTCTGCTTAAGGTTTCTGGAATAAAAGAGCTCTACAGCCATCAGAAAAAAGCGCTGGAAATGATTTTCAATGGGAGTCACACTGTAATAGCAACACCGACTTCCAGTGGAAAAAGTCTTATATACAATCTGCCTGTGGTGGATACCATTATCCGGTTTCCACAATCCAGCGTCCTCTATCTTTTCCCCTTAAAAGCACTTGCCAGGGATCAACTGGAAACAGTTCAGAAACTTCTCTCAGCCGCTCAGATACAAAATCGATCAGGGGATAAATTTACAGCTGCTGTATATGACGGCGATCTCACGGCCCATCAAAAGAAAAAGCTGAGAAATAATACACCCAATATCCTATTATCAAATCCTGAAATGCTTCATCTTTCAATGCTGGCACATCATCATCTATGGGAAGTGTTTTTTAAAAATTTAAAATATGTTGTTATTGATGAAGTTCATACTTACCGGGGAGTAATGGGTTCCAATATGGCATGGGTATTTCAGAGACTTAAGAGAATATGCCATTTTTACGGGTCACACCCTCAGTTTGTTTTCTGCTCTGCTACAATTGCCAATCCTGAATCCCTTGCTCGTAAACTTACAGATCTTGACGTAAAGGCTGTAACGGAATCCGGATCTCCTGCCGGTAAAAAAGAGATTATTTTAATGCGTGGTCTGGAAGGTGCTGCAAAAACAGCCATTACACTGATTCATGCAGCTGTTCACAGGAATCTGAGATCTATCTGCTACACGCAGTCAAGGAAAATTACTGAACTGATAGCAATATGGGCTTCCCAGAAGGCAGGCCCATTTGCTGACAGGATAACGGCCTACAGGGCAGGTTTTCTACCGGAAGAGCGACGCTTGATTGAAAAACAGCTCAGCATTGGAGAACTTCTTTCAGTCGTATCCACCAGCGCTCTTGAACTCGGTATTGATATCGGCAACCTTGACCTCTGTATCCTGGTGGGATATCCCGGAACAATCATGTCAACCTGGCAGAGAGCCGGCCGTGCAGGAAGGGGAGGCAATAATTCAGCTTTGATATTGATTGCCCATGAAGATGCTCTGGATCAATATTTTATTAATCATCCAGATGTTTTTTTCAGTATGCCTCCTGAAAAGGCGATTATCAATCCTGATAATCCATTTATCCTGAAAAAGCATCTTGAATGTGCAGCCGCTGAATTAAGGCTTGTGAAAACAGAAACGGTTCTAAAGAAAAAAAATATTCAGAAAACCTTAAGAAAACTTGAGTATTCAGGCAGGATTTTAAAAAGTTTTAAAGGTGACATCTGGTATGCTTCCAGAAAAGCACCCCACAGAGATGTAAATTTAAGAGGAACAGGAAAGAGTATTCCCATTCTTCTTGAAAAAACAAAACAGAGTCTTGGAGAAATTGATAAACACAGATCCTATTTTGAAACCCATGAAGGAGCGGTCTATCTGCACAGAGGAAAATCCTATGTTATTACACTGTTTGACCCTGAAAAAGAGATTATCCATGCAAAAAGAGAAGATGTTCACTATTTTACCAGGGCTCGTTCCTCAAAAAACACTCGGATAATAAAACAGCTGGATTCATGTACAGTCAACGGTACCAGAGTCGGATTCGGCCTGTTAAAAGTAACTGAGAGGATCACTGGATATGATAAAAAGCTTGTTTCCAGCCAGAAATCAATCGGTATCATACCTCTGGATCTGCCGGAAATTGAATTTGAAACCCAGGGACTCTGGATAGAGATAGCAGATTTTATCAGGGAGAAGATAGAAGTGGAGATGATGCACTTCATGGGAGGTATTCATGCCCTTGAGCATGCTGCAATAGGTATTATGCCGCTGCTGGTAATGACAGATAGAAATGATCTTGGAGGCGTAAGCATACCGTTTCATCCCCAGACAGGCAAGGCTGCTGTTTTTATCTATGACGGCGCACCAGGAGGCATTGGCCTGACAAAACAGGCGTTTGACAATGCACAGGAACTGATTGAAAGAACTTTTGATGCTGTCAACTCGTGCCATTGTGAAACCGGCTGTCCTGCATGTGTGCACTCCCCGAAATGCGGTTCTGGAAATCGACCTGTTGATAAGGCATCTGCTTTAAAAATTCTTGATATGATTTTAAACAGATGTGGGAAATACAATTTTACTGAAACCACAGCAGATAAAAATTATAAAATAATCCAGGACCCTGCGCATAATCTTCTGTCTGAAAAAATTTCCAGCTATGAAACAGACAAGCCTGAGGAAAAAAATATCAGATATGCTGTTCTTGATATAGAAACAAGGAGGTCAGCAAAAGAGGTAGGAGGGTGGAACAAAGCAGAAAAAATGGGAGTGAGCTGTGTTGTGGTTTATGATTCTGAATCAGATGAATACCGGGAATATCTCCAGAGTGATATTCCCGAACTTTACAGGGATTTGTTAACCTTTGATCTGATTATCGGTTTCAATATTATCCGTTTTGACTATAAAGTCCTTTCCGGGTTGAATAGTTTTGATTTTTATTCGCTCCCCACTCTCGATATCCTGATAAAAATCCACGAAAGACTTGGTTACAGGCTTTCTTTAGATCATCTGACAACCCATACCCTTGGAACCGGCAAAAGTGCAGATGGGCTGACGGCGCTTAAATGGTGGAAAGAGGGTAAACTTGACAAGATAATCAAATACTGCAGGCAGGATGTAAAAGTTACAAGGGATTTATACCGTTATGGAAAAAAAAATGGGTTTCTGGTATTTAAAAATAAAGCCGGAAACAGGGTAAGGGTTCCTGTTGAGTGGTAGAGTGAGACTATTTCAATTTAAAAATATTTTTATAAAGAGTAAGAATTTCTTCAATTTTCAACAGATGTCCTGTGAGATAAAAAAGAGCAAGAAATTCAATCCCAACGATAGAGGCAATGGTCAGTGCACCTGAAAAGTGTGATGGATTAAAAATATTTTCCAATCCTGATTTTGTCATAAAAAGAAAAAAACCGATTGAAATGCTCACAGGTATCATTTTTATAAAAAAGAGATAAACCTCTTTTCTATCCACGTTTCTACTCTTTTTGCTCCAGCATTCAAACAGAATGAATGCCTGGATAACCACAGACAAGGAAAGGCCTGCTGCCACACCCTTTGCCCCGGATATAATCATCAGAAAGTAGATTGCCGGAAGGGTTAAAATTACAGACACTGTTGTGAAAAAAGCAGGAAAAAGTGTGTTCTGGGTTGCATAAAACCCCCTTGAAACAAGATTCTGAGCTGAAAAAGCAAAAGCGCCTGCCATGAAATAAGGCAGAATACCTGCAGTAACTACGGTTGCCTGATAATTAAACTGCCCTCTCTGAAACAACAGGGTTATAATTTCATGACTTAAAACCATAAAAAGAGTGGAAACCGGGATGACAAGAAAGATGAATTTCAACGTTTTATTTAAAAGTGTGTTTAATTGTGCAATATTGCCCTGCTGGGCAAGTTTTGCCATAAAAGGATATGAAGCAACTCCAACAGCCTGGCCAAAAAGCCCCACAAGTATAAACATGACTCGAAGGGCATAGTTCATAGCGGCAATACGGCCTTCATCAAGATAGGAACCAAAAAATTTCAGGATGATTTCCGTTGAAAATGTCATGGTAAGCCCAATCATCAAGGGAAGGGTAAGCTTGACATATTTAATTAAATCAGGATGGGAAAAGCTTATCATGAGATGATATGTTATCCCTGTTTTTCTTGCTCCAGCTATCTGGATTGCGAAATTTCCTATAAATGCCCCTGCAAGCACTCCCCAGGCAAATCCCTCCATCCCTATGAATGGTCCGAGAATTAACCCACCGCAGATAATTGAAATATTATAGATTAATGGTGCAAGGGCAGGGATGAAAAATTTTTCTTCTGCAAATTGTACTGCCATGAAAAGACCTCCGCAAAAGAAAAAGAACTGTGCAGGTATAATAATTCTGGTCATTTTTACGGCAAGAGCAAAAGTGGCAGGATCATCAATCCCCGGGGCAAAAACATGTACCAGTTCCTCTGTCCATATCAGTGCGGCAGTGATAAAGCATAAAAGCAGCAGACCAAAAGAATTGATTATAATGGAAAATATCCTGTATCCTTCTGTTTTTCTGCCTGAAGCAAGATAATGGCTGAAAATGGGGATAAATGTTACAGAGAGAAACCCGCTTGCAACAATATGATTCAGTATTTCTGGAATGATAAATGCAATCTGATACGCATCAACTCCGCTTTCTATACCGCCAAAGCCTGCAATTGCCATTTCACGGAAAACACCTATCACTCTGCTGGCAAAAACCGAAGCCATCATGATAAAGGATGCAACACCTATTTTTTTAAATATTGTTTTATTCATTGTAAATGTTGAATATGTATCTAAAAGATTCTCTGGAGAGGATTTACCATAAAGATAGTTTTAATTAAAGGAGAATGTTGAATTGTTCAGGACCGGAAAATTATAAATTATTCCTGAATAAAGATTGTAAATTTTCAGTCATACCTGATAAAATTGTTTGACTTGAATAATAGAGAGAGAATATATTAGCGTGCAGTGTGCAGCGGTAAAACCAATATAAAGATCCATAAAGATCTCATAAACTGAATTGGTTTTACCTTTTATTGTGGTGATAACTGTAACAGGGATGATATGATAACAAAACTTTGGATAGTGACATTGCTTGGAGGTGTTGTTCTCGGTATTTTTACCACTGTAGCTCTTTTCATGGGTAGAAATTTTTTCTGGGTGGATTTAACAATTGCAAAAATAATTGGGGATGAAAAAAGTGAGCGTATTGTCGGGGTGATCAATTCTGTAGAAGTCCAGGATTTCTTCTCTTTTGCACTCTATGAACTGCCTCTGTTCTGGTCTATTATTTTTCTTGGAGTTGTTTTATTTATTATAAGCTTTTTTGTTAAAAATTATAATTGAATAGGAAAGTAAGAGAGAATTTTAATAGCCCCCCATACAGGAGAGAAAAAGTTACAAAAAAGGAGAGCTGTGATGGATAAAAATGTTTCCAGGAGAGAAATGCTGCAATATCTGGCTTTGATCTCTGGATCTGCTGCAATACCAATTTTTTTCACCGGTTGTGCGGTTGACCCGGTTTCAGGAAAGAAACAGCTGATAACCTTATCTCAGCAGCAGGAAATAGAGATTGATAAACTGCACTCCCCATTTCAATTTTCATCTGATTACGGCATTACCCAGGATAGACAGCTTAACAATTATATATCGCAGATTGGCAGCAGGCTGGTCAAAAATGTTCACAGACAGGAGATGCCTTATAATTTTCAATGCGTTAATGCAGCCTGTATCAATGCATATGCATTCCCGGGAGGTTCCATCGCTGTTACAAGGGGAATCCTTTTAAAACTTGATAATGAAGCAGAGTTTGCTTCTCTGCTGGGCCATGAGCTTGGACATATAAATGCAAGACATTCAGCAGAACAGAGGACAAAGAGGCAAATCTCCTCACTGTTGATCAGTGGATTGTCAGTTGTTGCAGAAACACAGGTTTCAGGACTTGGCAGGATAACTCAGGAACTGGGTATGGCAGGCCAGGGCCTCTTGCTATCGCACTACAGCAGGGATAATGAAAGGGAAGCTGATTCTCTCGGAAACCAGTACATGGTAAAGACGGGATTTTCTACCCAGGGTTTTGTAGGACTCATGGAAATGCTTGATTCTCTACATAAAAAAAAACCTGAATCCAGCAGGATACTTTTTGCAACGCATCCAATGAGTTCAGAACGTCTTGAATCAGCTGTCCAGAGGAAAAAAGGGGTGTATCTTTCATCTTTAAGCCTCCCGTTAAATCGCGAAAGATATATGGACAGTATTGCCGCTTTACGCTCCCAGGAAAAAGGGATTGAGTTACTGCTGAAAGGTGAAAAATATTTAGGGAAAAGGGAGTATGGAAATGCGGAAAACACTTTCAAAGAAACCATTAAGATATTAAAGCATGATTATACAGCACATGTTCTTATGTCCAAGTGTCTGATGGTTATGAAAAAACCTTCCCAGGCTCTGGCATTTGCTGAAAATGCCAAAAAGATATATCCTGGAGAGGCTCAGGCCCTCTATATTGCAGGTTTGGCCAATAAAGAACTGAAAAAATATAATAAAGCTTTTCATAATTTTGACAGATGTGACGCTGTTTTACCGGGTAACCCCCAGGTTAAATTTTATAAAGGATATTGCAGGGAAAATCTCAATAATAGAAAAGAGGCTGCATCATACTATATGCAATATTTGAAAATGGTTAATTACAGACCCGGTAAATTTTCACAGCATGCTTATAACCGTTTGAAGTCATGGGGATATGCCAGATAGCTTTCAGTCAGACAGAGTAATCAGGCACTCCTTGCAAACTCATTTTTTAATTTCTGCTGAAGCTTTTCTGTTATCCGGATGATCTCTTTTAACAGGGTGTGGTCAAGGGCAGAGAGATTATCCATATATATATAGTTATCTGCAGGTTTCTCTTCATCAATAATTGTGGTGATCTGCCTCAGGAATCGCAGCTGCATCATATAATTATACGCTCTGATTATATCAATATACTCTTTGTTGCTGATGGCATGTCTGGTATAGAGTCTGAAAAGTCTGGCAAGCGTATTGGATTGCCCAATGGCATTTTTGAGGGCATAAATTCTTGCAAAATCAATAATGGGCAGCATGGTTTTTTTAATATCTATAGACCCTTTTCGCTCTCCTTTTGTTTTTGTTATGATCTTGCCGAACATGCTTAAAGGCGGTTTGATCGTCAATGCGTTTTCCGTAAGATTGCGCAGGAAAAAAGATCCCTTTTCCATTGCATTGAAAAGAAAGTTTTTTAACTCATCTGCAATGGAAATCTCTCCCCAGGTTCCTCTGAAGTCAAAAAATATACTTGAATTAAGGAGATTTTCAGGGGCAGGTGTCTGAATCCATGTCTGAAAATATTGTTTCCACTGTGAAAGCGGCTGGCACCATTTTGGATTTTTTGCCATATTGTCTCCATCACAATATTTGTATCCTGCAAGGGCAAGCTGATCACAGATTAACAGTGACAATTCATCAAAATATTTTTTAGCTGTTTCATTATCATCTGTATCTTCAAAAACAATTGCATTATCTTGATCTGATACCAGGGTCTGTTCTCCTCTTCCTTCTGAGCCCATTGTCAAAAAAACAAATTTGCATGGAGGTATGCCCAGTTTTTTTATGGAGAATGATATGATTTTATCAATAATGGCATCGGAAAATGTTGTAATCACCCGTGTGATATATTCTGTGTTTGCACCGTTTTTAATTGGATCCAGAAGCATTTTTTCAAGTTTTGAGTGGATATTTTTTAAATCAGAAATATCCTCTGCAGATTTTACAGTTTTTATCAGCAGATAGGTTGATTCCACCTGGGCAGATATCAGGTCATCCTCACTGATGATTCCAGTGATATCACCTGACTGCCCGTGGACTACAAGGTGGCGTTTGTTTTTCTGGCTCATGGTTAAAAAGGCTTCAAATACCTGGCAGTCTGCAGATATGGTGACAAGTGGAGATGACATGATGGATGATACAGGCATCTTAAGGTCCATATTTTTCCCCAGAACTTTCTGCCTCAAATCAGCATCAGTTACAATCCCCTGGATTCCCATTTTATCTTTTTTAATGAAAATAGCAGAATCATTGTTTTTGCTCATTTTAAATGCAGCATCTTCAATAGTTGTCTCCATTGTGCATGTTGAAATGTTTGGTTTAAAAATGGTATGGATGGGACGATTAAAAAAAGGAAGGGAGAATTCTTTATCCTTTATCTGCCGCGAAATAATTCCTGCAAAAGATTTATTGAGCATGCATCTGCCAAATTCATTGGTAAAATAGTCTTGAAAATTCTGGTTTTCCCTGCAGAGATTTAAAAAGTTCTCAGATGTTATAGTTGTGAAAAGGCAATCCTCAAGTGTTACCAGAGATCTTATGGAGATTCCGTCGTTGAGAAGAATTGAAATACCGCCAAAATTATCCCCTGGTTTCAGCTCTCCTGAAAGGATCTTTTTGTTGTTCTGTTCATAGTAGAACCGGGCAGAACCTTTTGAGAGAATATAGAATTTTTCAACCTCGGATATCTCCTGCTCAAATAATACAGTGTTTCTGGCAATTTTTTCAATTGAGAACGTATTTTCTATCTTTTTCCGTCTGTCCGTTGAAAAAAGTGATAAAGGGGTGTTTAAAGATTCTTTTTTCACTTTTAACTCCTTTCAATATTTAAGTCGTGCATAATATGTTCTTTGTGATGCATTTATAGCATCTTTCAGAGTTAAAATACCATTACTGTTTAGAATTGTAATCAATTCAAGAAAGATCTCTGCGGTGGCTATGGCATCACCAAGGGCTGTATGTCTTCCCAGTATATCAACTCCAAGTCGTTTTGCTATACTTTCCATATCATGTTTCTCCTGGGACGGGTGAAGTATGGCAGACAGCAGCAGGGTATCGAGTACAGGATTTGAAAATTTAATATTGGTTGTCTGCTCTTTTACCTTCAGCATTTTCATATCAAAAGCAATATTGTGACCCACAAGCACACTCTGGGATGTATAATTCTTAAACAGAGGCAGAACAGCATTGATATCTTTTTTTCCTGCCACCATTTCATAGTTAATCCCGTGTATATTATAAGATTCCAGAGGGATATCTCGTTTCGGGTCAACAAGTTCTTCAAAAAGATCCTGATACACAATTTTATTGTTCACAATTCGTATGGCACCAATTGAAATAATTTCATCTCCGCCGTCAGGATCCAGTCCTGTTGTCTCTGTATCAAACACAGTATACATAAGATCCTTGAGGTTGGTATTGAGAAGATCAATGTGTTCTCTTTCTGTTTTGACATCACCTGCCTTGAACAGATCAAAATCATAGAATTCAGGTCGTGATGCGGTAAATACGGCGGATCGCTGTTTTTCTTCAAGTGATGTTTCAGGGTTTAAAGCCTCAAGTACAATATCTGATATCAGGTCATATTTTTCCGACAGTTTGTCAAGTGCGGTGATCAGGTGTTCATGACTGGTTTTATTCTCTGATTCATTGAGTACTGTTTTAATCGTATCAGTATATTCAGTCAGATCCTGTTTTAGTGAAGTGATTTTTTCATTTGTGATGTCATACTGTTTAATATTGTCGGTGACATCTTGAAACGTTAAGATAAATCCTGTCATTTCCTGTTTCTGGTCAAGAATCGGAATGGTTTCAGCACTGATAAGATGTCCTGTCTGGATAGGAGTTACAAAAAAAGAGGCCATGTGCCGCTGGTTGTCATTTAAATGCTGTTCCATATTTTTTACAGCATTTAACAGCAGGTTCTTATCAATGAGCTTGAAGATAGATCTTCCAATACCAATGAAATATTTATTTTTTTTTGTCAGATTGTCTCTGGTTAAAATTATTTTTGCAAGATTGTTAAACAGGAGTATTCTTCCATTTTTATTGCATATAACAACTCCCTGGGGAAGTTCTGCCATAATAGCAGCAAGCAGATTTCTCTCTTTTTCAGTCTCTTTGCTTGCAGCAAGTGCCTGTTCCGTTATGTTTCTGTCCATATTTTCAAGAATTTCTGCAAAACCGTTAATAACAGAAGAGAGTTGTACAATATCTTTATTTCCAGTTATGTCTAATCGGTGAGAGTGATTGGATGTGGAAATGATAGAAGCTTCACTGCTTATTTTTTTCAGTGGTTTGATATACTCATTAAATATATATTCAAGACCGAAAAAGAGTACACAGCCGGAAAGAAAAAAAATCGCAATTAAATAGGGGAAATAGTTGTTAAAAGTGCTTATGACAGCATTGTGTTCATCATGGCTGAGTGATTTCCAGAAAAAGAAAAAAATAACCGCAGTCACTGTCGTGAAACAAATCAGAGTATAAGAGACATATTTCCAGAAAGGGTGAGTCTGTTTCATTTTAAATATTGCAACATGAAAAAATGAATTTATAGATTTTATCCATACTGTTTCAGCCTCTTCTAAAATTGCTTTTATTCTTGACTGGATATTTTTCTTGCTGCCTGTTTCAAGGAAACCTGTTGAAAACAGAACGGAGGTCAGACTATTGGGTCTGTCATTAAATTTGAGGTTTGAGCAGCCGGAATATCCCTATGCTCAAACCTCAAAAGTGATAACTTTAAATGGAATGATTATTGAGCCTTATTTCCATACCCAATAGTTCCAAGGGATTTCTCTATTTCATCAAGAATGGAGTAATCATCAATGGTGGCAGGCACTTTATACTCTTTTTTATCTGCTATGGAGCGCATGGTGCCGCGCAGTATCTTGCCTGATCTTGTTTTAGGAAGACGTTTTACCACTACAGCTGTTTTAAATGCAGCAACAGGACCTATTTTGTTTCTGATCTGCATGATGACTTCCTTGACAATATCATCGTGATTCCTATCTACTCCTGCATTTAAAACCATCATTCCAAGGGGAATCTGTCCTTTAAGTGAATCATCAACTCCCATGACAGCACACTCTGCAACATCAGGGTGTTCCGCTATAACTTCCTCCATGGCTCCTGTAGATAGTCTGTGGCCGGCTACATTGATAATATCATCTGTCCGTGCCATGACAAAAACATATCCATCCTCATCAATGAAACCCGCATCAGCTGTTTCATAATATCCTGAGAATTCACTGAGATATGCCTCTTTAAAACGTTCATCATTCTGCCACAGGGTGGGAAGTGTTCCCGGAGGAAGAGGCAGTTTGGCAACAATGGCACCTATTTCTCCAGCCTTTATCGGATGTCCGTCATCTCCAAGCACTGACAGGTTCCAGCCGGGAGCTGCTTTTGTAGGAGATCCGGGTTTAACATCAAAAGAATGCAGACCAACACAGTTTGCTGCAATTGCCCATCCTGTCTCGGTCTGCCACCAGTGGTCAATAACCGGTATGTTAAGTGAGTTTTCTGCCCAGGTCAGGGTGTCTGGATCAAGCCTCTCTCCTGCAAGAAAGAGGTATTTAAAGCATGAAAGATCAAAGTCCGTCATCATGGTTGCATCTGGATCTTCTCTCTTAATTGCTCTGAATGCTGTAGGTGCTGTAAAAAGTGTTTTTACCTTGTGCTGGGAGATAATTCTCCAGAATACTGAAGCATCAGGAGTTCCAACTGGTTTCCCTTCAAAAATAATAGTTGTGCATCCTTTTAAAAGAGGCCCGTAAACAATATAGGAGTGGCCAACAACCCATCCGATATCTGAAGCAGCCCAGTAAACATCACCCTGGTTCACTCCATAAATGGCACCCATTGTCCATTTCAAAGCCACCATGTGGCCGCCGTTATCCCGTACCACTCCCTTTGGCTGTCCTGTAGTGCCCGATGTATAGAGAATATAGAGAGGATCAGTTGCTTTTACAGGTACACACTCTGCCGGTGCTGCTTTTTCCATTTCATCATTCCAGTCAAAATCACGGCCGTCTATCATTTCAGCCTCTGCCTGGGGTCTCTGGAGAATGATGCAGGATTCAGGTTTAAACGTTGAAATATTAATGGCTTCATCAAGAAGCGGTTTATATTTTATGACCTTTTTAACCTCTATTCCGCAGGAGGCAGAGACTATAACTTTTGGTTTTGCATCATCAATACGTGTAGCAAGCTCTTTTGCAGCAAATCCGCCAAAAACAACTGAGTGAACAGCACCTATCCTTGAACAGGCAAGCATTGCAAAAACAGCTTCAGGGATCATCGGCATATAGATAACAACTCTGTCGCCTTTTTCAACACCTTTTGACTTGAGTACACCGGCAAATGTTGCAACAGTGCTTTTGAGCTCTGAATATGTATATTTTTGGATTGTACCGGTTACAGGGCTGTCATAGATTATGGCATCCTGTTCTCCGAGTCCGTTGTCAACATGAAGATCTACAGCATTATAACAGGTGTTTGTTTCAGCTCCTTTAAACCACTTGTAAAACGGCTTGCCGGAATCATCAAGCACCTTATCCCATTTTTTATACCAGTGGCACGCTTCTGCTGCTTCACCCCAGAATCCGTCAGGGTCATTCATGGATTGTTCATATGCTTTTTCATACAGATTGGACATTTAGATAACCTCCGGACCATATTGGTCAAATTGTTCAAACCATTTATTTTTTTGTTTATAAAATTTGAAAAAGAATGAATGAGTTGTGAAATAAAAGGGGCAGGTTTGCAATATATTATCCTTAAATTTCACAACCCATATTTTATATCACTATTTTTGCACCATGGTTTTGATTTCATCAACAATTTCAGGATTGGCAAGTGTCATAACATTACCGACATCTCCCTTATTGGAAATTGCACCGAGAACTCTTCTCATAATTTTACCGGACCTGGTTTTCGGCATATCCGGAACCAGCCATACTTTCCTTGGCTTGGCAATTTTACCAATCTGCTCACATACGGCATCCGTTACTTTCTGAGCTATTTCATCCGTTGCTTCTATGCCGGGTTTAAGGGATATGTAAAGATCAGGTTCTTTTCCTTTTATGTCATGGGCAACAGGTACAACTGCTGCTTCTGCAACCTCTTCAACCACCATGGAAGCAGATTCAATCTCCTTTGTTCCCAGTCTGTGACCCGATACATTGATAACATCGTCAATTCTGCCAAGAACCCTGAAGTAACCGTCTTCAGACATGGTGGCTGCATCACCTGTCAGATACGGCCAGTCCCGCCAGTCCTTGCTGTCGGGTTTTGTATTGTACATTCCAAAGTATGTATCCACAAACCGGTCCCTGTCTCCCCATATGGTCTGGAACATTCCAGGCCAGGGATTCTGTATACAGATATTGCCTGCTATGCCTGACTGAACTTCATTGCCTTCGTCATCGTAGATTATGGGATGTATGCCCGGGACTCCGGGACCTGCACTGCCCGGTTTCATCGGTTTAATGCCGGGTACCGTACTGCAGAGGAATCCACCGGTTTCCGTCTGCCAGTAAGTATCAACAATAATAGCCTCTCCCTTGCCCACGGCTGATTCATACCACTTCCATACAGCAGGCTCAATGGGTTCTCCTACAGTTGTCATATGTTTAAAATGGTAGGAGTATTTAGCAGGTTCATCCGGACCGAGTTTTCTTAATGCACGGATGGCAGTTGGAGCAGTGTGGAATATATTAACATCAAGTTCCTGGGCGATTCTCCACGATCTCCCCGCATCCGGATAGGTTGGAACACCTTCATAGATTACAGTGGAGGCACACAGGGCAAGAGGGCCGTAGACAATAAATGAATGTCCTGTTATCCATCCTATATCTGCCATGCACCAGTAAACATCTTCAGGATGGATGTCCTGGATATATTTTGACATGGCGGCGGTGTATGCAAGATAACCGCCTGTACTGTGCTGACACCCTTTTGGTTTGCCGGTTGTACCACTGGTGTACATTAAAAAGAGCGGATCTTCACTGAGCATCTCTTCCGGTTCAACCCTGGCACCATAGTAATCTTTTAACTTATCATTTATACATATATCTCTTCCTTCAACCATAGGGGTTTCAGAAGAGTATTTACCGGGATATCTTTCCCATACCAGTACCGTATCAACAGTCTGACCCTGTTCTGCTGCGATTTTGACAGCCTCATCTGCATTGAATTTATGATTAAGAAGCTTTCCTGCCCTGTAATAGGCATCTGTTACGATTAAAACTCTGGACTGGGAATCAACAATTCTGTCAGCACTTGCACTGGGGGAAAATCCGCCAAAAACAACTGAGTGAATAACGCCCAGTCTTGCACAGGCAAGCATTGTAATGGGAAGCTCTGCTGACATGGGCATGTGGATTGTAACCCGGTCCCCTCTTTTCAGTTTTGCAGTATCGCGCAGCAGTGCTGCAAATTCATTAACCCTTACATACAGTTCCTGGTAGGTTATATGTTCAATTTTCTCTTCTTCAAGTTCTGGAACAAAATGTATAGCAGTCTTATTTTTATTATCCTTTAAATGACGGTCAATACAGTTATAGCTCGCATTGAGCTTTCCGCCTTTAAACCATTTATAACATGGAGCGTCACTGGTATCTAAAACTTCATCCCAATACTTGTACCATGTAAGCAGTTCAGCGAACTCAGTGTAATAATCCGGGAAATTATCCAGACTGAATCTGTCAAAGATATCTGGGTCTGACAAATTCGCCTGGCCAATGAATTTTGTAGAGGGATAATAATACTCTTCCTCTTTCCAATGGACAGCAATCTGGGCTTCGGTGGTTTCCATGACTTCTTTTTCGCTCATTAATCTTCTCCTTATAGATTTGTTGGGGTTAGATAGATTAAAATGTGAATTACTTAAATGCTGTACTCTTTTATTCCTCCTTTCCTGATATAAGACCGTTTATTGGAAAACTGCTGTATATCCAGAAAATATTCGTTATTTGATGAATAATATTTAATCTACAAATATGCATTAGTAAGAACTTAAGTTTAAGTCAATAAAAAATTTTGATTTTGAAAAGAATAATTTTAAAAAAAAATAAAAAAATCAAAATCAGCCTTGACAAGATAAAAACTTAATGCAATAGAAAGCTAAGTATGAGTTGATGTAATTAAATGAACGGTGTTTATTAACTTATTATCAAGGAGGTAATGTCGATGAGTGACAGCTCAAGAAAGGAGTACTGGCAAAAAAACATCAAGCTAGTAACATGGTGTATGGTTGTTTGGTTTGTAGTCTCATTTGGATTTGGGATTATCCTGGTTCATCCTCTCAATTCAATTCCAATCGGTGGATACAAACTGGGATTCTGGTTTGCGCAACAGGGTTCCATGTATGTATTTGTAGCTTTGATTTTCATCTATGCGAAACTGATCGGAAACCTTGACAAAGAATATGGTGTCGAAGAAGACTAAAAAAGGAGAATTGCAATGAGTTTAACACTATGGACGTACTTAGTAGTCGGGGCTACATTTGCTCTTTACATTATTATTGCGATTAAATCCACAGCAAAAGACACCGGTGACTTTTACGTTGCCTCCAAAGGTGTTCATCCTGTCCTCAATGGTATGGCTACAGGTGCTGACTGGATGTCTGCTGCTTCTTTTATATCCATGGCAGGCCTAATCGCATTTCTGGGTTATGATGCATCTGTTTATCTAATGGGGTGGACAGGAGGTTACTGCCTTCTTGCCATGCTGCTTGCACCATATCTTAGGAAGTTTGGAAAATTTACCGTTTCAGAGTTTATCGGAGAGCGATATTACTCTACAACTGCAAGAATGGTAGCTGTACTCTGTCTTGTAACTGCATCTGTAACCTACGTTATCGGCCAGATGAAGGGTATTGGAGTTGTTTTTTCCAGATCCCTTGGTGTCTCCTTTGAAATGGGGATATTCATCGGTATGATAATCGTTTTTATCTATGCTGTTTTCGGTGGTATGAAAGGTGTTACCAATACCCAGATCGCACAATACTGTGTTCTTATATTTGCATATACAGTTCCTGCTATATTTATATCTCTCACACTCACAGGAATGCCTATTCCACAGTTCGGGCTCGGCAGCTCCATGGCTGACGGAAGCGGGACAGCACTTCTTACCAAACTTGATACGATTCTGGTGGAATTAGGGTTTGCAGAATATACGGCCCAGAAGATGTCAACGACAAATATGCTTTTCCTGACAATGTCGCTGATGATCGGTACTGCAGGCCTTCCCCATGTTATCATGCGTTTCTTTACAGTACCTAAAGTAAAGGATGCCCGCGCATCTGCCGGCTGGGCACTTGTTTTTATCGCAATCCTCTACACAACAGCACCAGCAGTTGGAGCCATGGCAAGAATGAACCTTATGGATACCATTCAGGTAGGTGCAGTTGGAGCACCTGATGGAAACATAAAATACTCAGATGTACCGCAATGGTTTAAAAGCTGGGAAAAAACAGGTCTTTTAAAATTTGAAGATAAAAATGGTGACGGCAGAATTCAGTACTACGATGAAAAAGGTCTTGGTGACAAAGCGACCGCATTTGGATGGAAAGGTAATGAAATGATGAAGGTTGACAGGGATATAATGGTTCTTGCCAATCCTGAAATTGCCGGACTGCCCAACTGGGTCATTGCACTGGTAACAGCAGGTGGTATTGCAGCTGCGCTCTCAACTGCTGCAGGACTTCTGCTTGCAATTGCCACAGCAATTTCCCATGATGTTCTAAAAGGGTGGCTAATGCCTAATATCAATGATAAACAGGAGTTGATGTACTCCCGAATTGCCATTGCAGGAGCTATTGTCGTAGCAGGTTATCTGGGGTTGAACCCGCCTGGTTTTGCAGCTCAGGTTGTGGCCCTTGCCTTTGGTCTGGCAGCATCTTCCATTTTCCCGGCTATCATGATGGGTATCTTCTCTAAAAAGATAAACAACAGAGGTGCTGTAGCCGGAATGCTCGCTGGTCTCGGTTCAACACTCTTATATATCTTTATCTACAAAGGCTGGTTTTTCTTCCCTGCAACAGCAATGCTTGCAGATATCCCCGCCAACCATCTGTTTGGAATCAAACCCCAGGCATTTGGTTTTGTCGGCGCATGTATTAACTTTATAGTCGCCTATGTTGTTGCCGGTATGACAGATCCACCTCCACAGAGAATACAGGATCTTATTGAAGACATCCGTGTTCCAAAAGGTTCTGGCGGAGCAGTTGATCACTAAAAAATAACAGATAAAAAATATATGCAGCAGCAGGAGTGCTGCATATGCAGTACCTAAAGATTAAAAGGCTGTTTCTTTTTATAGAAACGGCCTTTTAATTTCTCTTCCACTGATATTCATACTTTTTAAAAGTAAACAGTGCGTTTTTAAAGTTTAAAATGCACAGATATGCTTGTATTCTGACTGCATGTGAATTATGATGATCGCTAAACCATGATTCATCAACGTCATAATATGGAGAGAGAATATGAAAAATCCCATTGATAACTACTGGAACCTCAAGCTTGAATCGGTAAAAGAGAATCTTGAAAAAAATAATTTTAAAGTGTTTATAGCACCTGACGCAGAATCAGCCAAAAATATTGCTTTAAACGATATAATACCACAGCTTGATGTGAAAACGATATCCTGGGGAGGATCGGTGTCATTCATTGAAACAGGCCTTTTCCATGAGCTCAATGCAAATGAGAATCTTAAGATCCTGAACACCTTTAACAAAAATTTGAAACCAGAAGAGATGCTGGAGTTAAGACGGCAGTCCTTGCTGGTTGATCTTTTTGTAACAGGCACCAATGCCGTTACCCAGTCAGGCCATCTTGTAAACCTTGATATGGTTGGTAACAGGGTTGCTGCAATCATGTGGGGACCTAAACATGTATTGCTGATTATTGGAAGAAATAAAATATGCCAGGATCTTGAAGAGGCAATGCTCAGGGTTAAAAACTATGCTGCTGTGGTTAACACGATGAGACTTGATAAAAAAACACCCTGTGTAAAAACAGGAATATGTCACGACTGCAAAAGCCCTGATAGAATATGCAACTATTGGACAATAACAGAAAAAAGTTTTATAAAAGAGAGGATAAAGATTATCCTTGTAAATGAAGATTTAGGATTTTAACAGATGCAGAAAATAGTGGTTTTCCAGCAAAATGGATCAGGGCTCAGTAAAATTGAAGGTATTCATAAATTTGGTGATAAACAGTTTTCTATTCATACCTTTGATATTGATGAACCATTGCCCATGGTACTTGACGACACATCCCCCTTCTTACCGGAAAAAATAGATGCTGATATTGTTCTTGATTTTTTAAAACATAGAGATCTGAGTGATGATTTGAGTCTGTTGTGTAAAAAACTGGACATTCCCGTAATTGCTTCAGGAAAAAAAATAACAACAGGCAACGCTATCTGTTCTCCCACATGATGCACGCTTTCAAGGCAGGTCTGCCTTGGCGATTATGGTAATCTTTTTGGTGCACCTGAAATTAAAGTGTATCTGGATAAAGAGACAATTACCCGGATTTCAGTGTTAAGAGGCGCACCATGCGGTGCAACATGGAATGCAGCAGAAAAGATCAGGGAGATGCCAGTGGAACTGGCTTTGACACGATTCGGTCTTGAAGTGCAGTTTTTCTGTACAGCAGATCCTGCCTCCTGGGATCCGATATGGGGTAAAAGCCCGGTTCATGTTGCTGCAGATATTCATGCCTCTGCATTAAAACTTGCATTGAAAAAGGCTGTTTCATAACCCTCTGTTAAAATATGAGATTTCAATATTCAAATCAGGTTTTTTTAATGTGGTCAATATCTGATCTCAAATTGATAAAAATTTTCTGCTTCTTTCGCGGATTGCTGAAGTTTTTCAACTTTAACCTTGTCTACTTTAGATGCTGCCGGACCTCTGTTGCACCATTTAATCATTTCATCAACCACAGCTGGATCACCTTTAATCACCGCTTCTACAGATCCGCTGACAAGATTTTTTACAAATCCGGTGATACCCAGACAGTCCGCTGTTTTTTTGGTTTCAGCCCTGAAAAACACTCCCTGGACTCTTCCGCTTATAGTCAGTTTTACCACTATATTCTCTGACATATTTTCCCTCCTTTTCCCCGCTTTGGTTAAAGATGCTTTATTGATGGCTGAGCTGCCAAATTTTTTTGATATTAAATCAACGGCGGAATCGACTGCTTCCCACTGTTTGTCATCTTCTCCAGGATCAGTTATCAACTGCATCTGTATGGGATGACCTCTCTTTTGAAGTGCAGAGACTCCAACGCCAATAAGTCTTATTTTTTTTTTTAATTTGATCTTTTTATATAAAGAGAGTGCCTGGTTAAAAATAGATGCAGAGGAGCTGACAGGAGAGGACAGGCTGATGCTTCTTGTTATCTGTGAAAAATTTGAAAATTTAAGTTTTAAAAATACATTTCTGCATACCAGATCTTTTTTTCTTAAAATTCTGCCAACAATCTGGGTTCTTTCAAGTATGATATTTTTTACCTCTTTAAAATTATCAATATCGCTGGAGAGTGTTACCTCGCTTGAAATTGATTTCCTTATATAACTGGTTTCAACCCTGGATTTATCAATACCGCTGGATAACTCCATCAGCCTTGTCCCCATTTTTCCAAACTTGCTGGTTAAAACCGGAAGAGAGAATTTTTTAACATCTCCAAGCGTTCTGATCTGGAGCTGATGCATATTTTTCATTGAACTTTTTCCAATCCCCGGCACTTTGCCTATTGGCAGAGCAGATATAAAATCACTTACAGAAGATTCTGGAACAATAGTCAGACCATCAGGCTTATTCATATCTGATGCAATTTTTGATAAAAATTTCATTGGCGCTATTCCAATGGAGCAGGTGAGAGATAAGTGATCATAAATATCTTTTTTAATCGTAATTGCAATTTGCCTGAATGAGCCAAACAGTCTTTCACAGCCGGAAATATCCAGGTATGCTTCATCAATGGATACCTGCTCGAGCAGGGGTGAAAACCGGGCAAGAATCTTCATTATTTTTTTGGATTCTGCCTGATATTTTTTTTTGTTAACCGGAACTATTTCAAGATGATCACACAATTGCAAGGCTTTATATACAGGCATTGCAGATCCAATCCCGAATTTTCTTGCTTCATAGCTTGCAGTTGCTACAACACTTCTTTTAGATCTGCCTGAAATAATAACGGGTTTGTCTTTCAGATCTGGATTGTCTCTCTGTTCAATGGCTGCAAAAAAAGCATCCATATCAATATGCAGAATCATCTGTTAAATCACTTTCTGGGTCTCCACCACTGACGATAATGCTATATGACATTGTTTTAAAGGTCAAGACCGGATTTATCAAACTGCAGACAGGCTGCATCTTATAAAAACCTGTACCAGAGAGGGCAGCAGCAGACAATAATATGGTTTTATGGTAAAGATTCAGTGAATAACGACGAGTTTGCTAAAACGGCGATTTGATTGAACCGGAAAAGAAGCATTGATCAATTACGGGTTAATCTGATAAAACAGTATGAGATTTCAAGGAAACAGCAATTTTAAAAAATCGGGGAAAAAAATGAAACCTGGAACAGTCTGCATAACGTTTTTCTTATTGATATTTATTTTTCTTCAAGCCTGTCAGAACAATCCTGAAAATAAAGAACAGGATATGGAACAGAAAACCATTACTGTACCTGACAGAAAAAAAGAGTATGTACCTCTTCCTGACAATGTGAAATGGCTGACCAATGACTCAGATCCGGTTTTTTCCTCTGATAAAGCTGTTAAAGGAGGTGTGCTGCAGTCTGGCATTGCAAGTTTTCCCATGACGTTCAGGGTTGTTGGGCCGGATTCAAACAGCTCCTTCAGATCAGCTATTCTGGACAATCAATTATCCTTGATCAACATTCATCCGAATACCCACAATATTCTTCCGGAGCTTGCAACACACTGGGCTTTTGGTGACGATAAAAAAACCATCTATTTCAAGCTTGATAAGGATGCTGTATGGTCAGACGGTAAACCTGTCACAGCATGGGATTATGTTTATACCCTGGAATTCATGCGCTCAGAGCATATCATTGCCCCCTGGTATAATGACTATTACACAAAGGAAATAGAGAAAGTTATTGTTTATGACGATTATACCATTGGTGTAAAAAGTACTAAAGCGGCACCTGATCTTCACCTTAAAATAGGAATTTCTCCTACTCCTGAGCACTTTTTTGGAAAGCTGGATAAAGAGTTTGTTCAAAAATATAATTGGAGAGTTGTTCCCAATACAGGTGCTTATCAGTTAAATGATTTTAAAAAGGGCAAATTTGTCAAATTTAAACGAAAAAAAGAGTGGTGGGCAAAAGATAAAAAATATTTTAAAAACCGTTTTAATGCAGATTATATTGTTTTTGACGTAATAAGAGATGTCAATTTACAGTGGGAATATTTTAAAAAAGGCAAGCTTGATGCATTTGGACTCACCATGCCAAAATATTGGCATGGTAAATCAGATATTTCACTGTTTAAGGATGGATACATTAATAAAATCTGGTTTTTCAATGATATGGAGAGATCTGCCCAGGGTATGTGGCTGAATCAGGATAAACCTGTTTTCAGACAGAGAGAGCTGTGTTATGCATTTGCCCATGCAATGAACATAGAAAAAGTTATTAATAAAGTGTTAAGAAAGGATTATTTCAGACTGCCTCAGGCTTTTTCCGGATATGGAAAATATACCAATAATGAGATTAAACCGAGAAAATTTGATATTGGCAGGGTGAATCTGCTTATGACAGATGCAGGATGGTCAAGAGGAAGTGACGGTATCTGGAATAAGAGTGGAGAGAGATTTTCCGTCAAAGTGACCTACGCCAGTGAAGAGCATACTCCAAGGCTGGTCGTGTTGAAAGAGGATGCCTTGAAAGCAGGAGTTGAACTTCTTCTTGAAAGACTTGATCCCTCTGCAGTCTTTAAAAAAATACTTGAAAAAAAACATGACGTCGCATGGATGGGATGGAGTACCAGTATGAGACCTTCCTACTGGCAGGGATGGCACTCTGACAATGCCCACAAACCCCAGACCAACAACATCACCAATACGGATCTTCCCCTTTTAGACCGTTTGATTGAAAAATACAGGGCAGGCCTGCTGGAGGAAGAGCGGATTGAATTATCAAAAAGAATACAGAGTGTTATTCATGAAACAGGCGCTTTTGTGCCTACATTCATGGTTCCATATGTGAGAGCAGGTTACTGGAGATGGGTTCAACTGCCGGATTTTCATGGTACAAGGCGCTCTGAAACTCTTTTTGATCCATTTTCAACCACTACAGGAGGACTATTCTGGATTGATGCAGAAAAAAAAGAAGAGACGTTAAAGGCAGTGAAAGAGGGTGTAAAATTTGATCCTGTTGTTATTAAAAATGATACGTTCAGATTGAGGTAGATTATTGTGGATGATCAGATTATTTTTACATTAAAAGATCTTGTGGTTGAATTTACGACTGAATCCGGTGTTGTAAAGGCTGTTGACAGAGTCGGTTTCCAGTTGAAAAAAGGGAAAATACTCGGTATTGCAGGTGAATCTGGATGTGGAAAAAGTGTTACCGCACTCAGTATTATGAGACTGCTGCCCAAACCTGCCGCCAGAATTGTACAGGGAATGGCTCTGTTTCAGGATAAGAATATTTTTGAACTGGAGGTGGAGAAAATGCACAATATCAGGGGTAGAAAAATATCCATGATTTTTCAGGAGCCAATGACTGCCCTGAATCCTGTGCATCATATCGGAAAACAGATGATGGAGGTATACAGACTCCATTTCCCTCAATTGTCTTCCAGGGAGATGAAAGCTTCATCCATAAAAATGCTTGAAAAAGTAGGCATACCGGATCCTGGAAAAATGATAAAAAAATATCCTCATCAGCTGTCAGGGGGAATGAGGCAGAGAGTGATGATTGCAATGTCACTGGCCTGCGAACCGGATATCCTTATTGCTGACGAACCCACTACAGCGCTTGATGTTACCATTCAGGCCCAGATTCTTGATTTGATAAAGTCCATACAGAAGAAATCCGGCATGTCTGTTATCTTAATTACCCATGATCTCGGGGTAATTGCAGAAAACTGTCATGATGTCGTTGTCATGTATGCAGGCAGAACAGTGGAGAAAGCAGAGGTTAAACAACTATTCAACAATCCGCAGCATCCTTATTCAAAGGGACTTCTCTCGTCCATTCCACAGCTTGCAGAAAAATCTAAAACCGCTCTTCCAACAATTCGTGGACATGTTCCTTCCCTGTTTGATATGCCTGACGGGTGCCGGTTTTCTGATCGCTGTCCCCAGGTTGAAAAAAAATGTATCATAAAGACTCCTGAAGAGCAGAGTGTCGGGTATAATCATACCATTGCCTGTTATTCAGCCTGTAAATAATTTTTTCCTGTAAAAAACAGGTTTATTTAAAATAATCCTTGATTTTTTAATTTAAAGGCAATATGACCTAACAAAGCCTTTGATGAGAAAGGTTTTTGCAGTTTCGTTCTAAAGGGAAGACCCAGTTTTTTCAGTGGCAGTACCCAAAAGTTTGAAACTATTACTATTTATTTTAAATCAAGGAGATTGTCACAATGGCTAATGGGATCGTAAAATGGTTCAATGATTCAAAAGGTTATGGTTTTATTGAGCAGGAAAATGGACCTGATGTGTTTGTTCACCATACAGGTATTAATGCAACAGGTTTTAAATCACTGAATGAAGGTGATAAAGTGACCTTTGATGTAGAAGACGGGCAAAAAGGACCAGCAGCAGTTAATGTGACTGTTCAATAGCACTTTTTTGTTAAGGGTTTTCTTGGAGTATGTCGAAAAGAGAACCCTTTTTTGTATCTGGGCAACCTTTTTCTTTTTATGTAACCAGACACATATCCCCATATAGAGCAGTGCTATACAGCTGTCGAAGATATTAAAGATAAGGCACTGCACCATTGAAGTGAAATGGCAATTCTTGAAGTAAAAAATCTTAAAAAATATTTTCCCGTAACAGCTGGTGTCTTTTTAAAACGTACGGGCTGGGTTCATGCAGTTGATGGAGTATCTTTCAAACTCAACAGGGGTGAAACACTTGGTATCGTTGGTGAGTCAGGCTGTGGAAAAACCACACTCGGAAGATGTATCATGGGGCTTTATGATCCATCTGAAGGCCATGTGAGTGTTAACAGCCGCCGTGTAAAAAAACGGGATTCAAAATTGAAAAAGCGTCTTGCATTAAACATGCAGATGATATTTCAGGATCCATTTGAATCTTTAAACCCAAGGCAAACCGTTAAAGAGATTCTTGAAGAGAAATATATTATCCATGACAGGAAAAAAAATTTAAAGGCAGAAATAGATCAATTGATTGAAAAAGTGGGACTTTCAAAGGATGATCTTTCTAAATTCCCTCACGAATTTTCAGGTGGACAGCGGCAGAGAATAGGGATTGCAAGGGCAATCAGTCTTGAACCTGAAATAATTATCTGTGATGAACCTGTTTCAGCTCTTGATGTCTCAGTACAGTCCAAAATATTGAATCTTTTACTGGAACTGCAGAATAAACTGGGATTAACATATATTTTTATTTCCCACGATCTATCTGTTGTTAAACATATTTCAGATACAATTGCTGTAATGTACATGGGTAAAATCGTTGAAATAGCAGATGCTCAAAGTATTTATAACAGAGGAAGGCATCCCTATACCAGGGCTCTTTTATCTGCTGTTCCCATTCCTGATCCAGATCGTACAAAAGAACGCATCATTCTGAAAGGAGAAGTTCCTTCAGTGGAGAATCCCCCCAAAGGCTGCAGGTTTAACACCCGCTGCAGGTATGTGGAAAAAATCTGTTTAAAAAAAGAGCCTGAACTGTTGATGCATAAAGACAATCCGGATCATTTAACTGCCTGCCATCTCTATTGCTGAACATAGTTCTTCACTGTTTCCGACTCAAACAGTTTACCGTTTCAGCTGTTCAGAAAGCAGACTCCTGCCACTCTGCCTGACATTTCTGTGCTCTTCCGGGGAATTAAAGAAGATGACCTTACGCCTGCAGGATGGACATGGATGCATCCCTATACTTCAATCTGCATGGTATCTATCCATGATATGAGTTTGACATGAATTTCTTTTCTTGCACAAAATTTGTTAGAGTGATAAATTAAAAGATTTGTTGAAAAAAGATTGTTTGGAACTGTTTTCGGGGCTGTATGTGAAATATATTGTAAATAGAAGTTTTCTGCTGGGATTGGGACTGCTGTGTTATTTTGCATGTTTTAGCGGATGCAGTAGGTCTTCACAGGATGAGGTGCCTACTCAATTTTTAATTAAAACCGATTTAATATCTGTTTCAAGTTCAGAATTCTCAGAAGAGCTTGAATTGAAAAAAGCGGCATATCCGTATAATATCAAGGAATTTCCAGAAGAGTACAATGAGATGGTCATCCATCTTATTAACATTCTTTCTGAGGAGATTGCGCTGCTGAGTGCAGCATTGGAAAAACAAGTTACAGTCTCTGATGAAGAGCTTGAGTCTGCTGAAAAAGAATTTAAACACGATTATCCCGGGGAAAGTTTTAATCTTGTTCTTCTGGAAAATGCCATACCATATTCTCTCTGGAAAAAGAAATTTAAAACAAATTTGATAATAGACAAACTCATTGATCAGGAATTAAGACAGAAAATTGCAATTACTCCCGAAGATATTGTATTGTTTTATAAAAATCAGAAACCTCAATTTGAAATTTCAGATCCAGTGGAAAACAACAATCCCACAGGTCATAAAATTAACAGGGAGAAAATGCTGATAAAAAGGCTGCGAATGAAAAAGACCCAGGAAAGTTATGACAGATGGGTAAAAGATATTTATGATATTTATCCTGTTGAAATTAACAGAGATGAATTAAATTTTTTTTTGATAAAAATAGAAACAGACAGGAAAAATCAAAATGAAAAATCAGATTAATTTATATTTTTTGTTAATTGTAACAGCGAGCTGGCTTTTTTGTATGCCTCTCTCCGCCCAGGTTGTGGATAGAATCATTGCCATTGTGGACAGTGATATTATCACTCTTGTTGATTTGAACAGAGAGACTGCTTCCTATAGAAAAAAGATTGAAAAATCGCCTTATCCTGAAAGCCGTAAACTTGAAATGATTGAAAAGGTCAATATGGATATGCTCAATATTATGATTGATCACTCTTTAACCCGCCAGGAAGCTGAAAAATTTGGTATCACTGTCTCTGATGAAGAGGTTGAAACTGCTGTGGATAACATGCGGGAGTCAAGGTCGTTGAGTCGGGAAGCATTTGGAAAAGCATTGAAGAATGAAGGATTCACACTGTCAGAGTACCAAAAAAAAATAAAAAAACAGATTTTACAGACAAGGTTGATAAACCATGCCGTAAAATCAAAAGTGATTATTCTTGAATCAGATATAAAAAATTACTATCAGAGTCATGGAGAAAAGTATTCTGGTATAAAAAAATACTATTTGAGAAATATATTGCTGGACAACAGGGAGAAGATGGAACAGATAAGAGGTGAAATAAAGGGAAAAGACGATTTTATCCGTTTTGCACAAAATTACTCCATGGCTCCCAATGCACAGGATGGAGGTGATCTCGGCCTGTTTGACATTACAGATTTTCCATCTGAACTTAAAGATGAAATATCAAAGCTCTCCAGGGATCAGTTTACTCAAGTTATTTCAACCGCCCGTGGTTTTCAGATTTTTTATATTGAAGACATTGTTCTGGAAGGCGGAAAAACCATTGAACAGGCCCATGATGAAATTTATACAATATTGTATAATCAATCTGTAGAGAAAAAATTTATAACATGGCTTGATTCCCTGAAAAAGAAAGCCCATATAAAAATAATGTTTTAATTTTTGGAAAGATTGTGTCCATGCCTGATTTTACGGATAACGCCATACTGCTCAAAAAAGTTGAATTTGGCGATTACGATTATATTTTATGTTTTTTAACAAGATCCAGAGGTAAAATATCCGTAATTGCAAAAAATGCAAAAAAGAGTATCAGGAGATTTTCAGGATCATTTGATCTTTTCTGTGTGAACAGTATTCAATGCAGTCTGCCCAGAAAGAAAAAAGATGGACTGACAATACTTGCAAAATCTGATATTGAAAAAGGATTTGTAAATATCCGGTATGATATTTTAAAAACAGCATATGCAAGTATGTGGCTTGAAATAGTATATTTCTATCTTGAAGAGAACAGAGCCCAGGTTGATGTATATGACCTGCTTTTTTTTTCACTTGATGCTCTTGACAGAAACAGAGTTAATAAAGAGGTTTTAAATCTCTTGTTTCAGATAAGGTTTATGAGCATATCAGGGTTTACCCCTGATTTTGAAAAATGTGACAGGTGTAGAACTTCCATTAATGATATTGAACAGCAGAAAGTCAGATTTGATTTCAAAGAGGGAAAAATTGTATGTAACGGTTGTGCTGCCAAAAATCCAGCAGGCAGGATGGGCGGAATGACTATTTCCAAGGGGACTTTAAAACAGCTGTTCTGGATAAACAATACAGATATTAAAAAAGCAGACCGGTTAAAATTTTCATCCTACTCTATTAAAGAGGGAACGCTTTTACTTGAGTCATTTATACCGTTTCACATTGGCAGAGATTTTAAAAGTTTGCAATTCCTCAAACAGATAAGGCAAAAAGAGTGAATGTTAATAAAACAGCAGAGCAAAGAGAGATTGAAGTGTCTGTTCCCTGCAGGATAGACCTTGGCGGCACTTTGGATATCAGTACGTTTTATCTGCCTATGAATCAGCTGAGCCCGTCAAGTTTTAATATTGCCATTGATTTGAGAACAACGGTATCACTTTCAGGGTATAGAAAAGAGTATATTAAAGTAACATCAAAGGGATTTGAAACTGCCGTCTTCAAAAGAAGAGAGGCACCGTTTAACCATCCAGTGGGTTTGATTTTTGCGTGTGCTGATTACTTTAATGCCAGTGGCGTACACATTAATATTGAATCGTCCTCGCCACCAAGGAGTGCGTTAGGGGGATCGTCATCAGCAGCCGTTGCAACAATCGCCGCATTTTGCAGATTTTTTAATAAACCCGTAATCCCGGAACAGGTTGCCTGGCTTGCCCACTATATTGAATCAAGTGCTGCCGGGGTGCCGTGTGGTATACAGGATCAGCTGGCAGCATCTTTTGGCGGGGTTAATCAATGGTTATGGAAAATGAATCAGAAATCTCCTGATTTTGAACAGGTGAAAATTTTCAGCTGTGAAACCGATACAGACGATTTTAATGAAAATATTATCATTGCCTATTGCGGTGTACCCCATGTTTCAAAAGATATTAACACAAGGTGGGTACAATCTTTTATCAATGGTTCATCACGGCGGGTGTTTGAGCAGATTGCAGGTTTAACATCCCGGTTTTCGGAAGCAGTAAAGGAAAAAAGATTTTTCAGGGCAGCAGATTTAATGAACCAGGAAACAAAACTGAGAATTGAAATGACTCCTGATGTGCTTGATGAAAACGGTTATAAACTTTTTTCAAAGGCAATGGAGTTAAATTGCGGCGCCAGATTTACAGGAGCCGGTGGTGGTGGATGTCTCTGGGCTGTTGGTGAAAAATCCGACATAGCCGCATTAAAACCGTTATGGTATAAAATTCTTGAATCTGTTAAAGATGCTGAAGTGCTGGATGCAGGAATTGACAATAGAGGAATTGTGGAAAAGAGAGAGTGAGCTTGGGGATACGTTATGACAGATATGCTGCTAATCAGACTTTCTCCTTTATCATTATGTTTCTGATTTTCAGGTTATTATTTTTTAACTATTAATTTAATTAGAGTGGAGTACAATGAATTTTCAAGATGTGATTTTAAATTTGAATACCTTCTGGGCTAAAAAAGGTTGTGTTCTGATCCAATCCTATGACATGGAAGTTGGAGCAGGTACGTTTCATCCTGCAACCCTTTTAAAGGCTCTTGGGCCTGAACCATGGAAAACCGCTTATACACAACCTTCAAGACGACCTACAGATGGCCGTTATGGAGAAAATCCCAATCGACTTCAACACTATTACCAATACCAGGTGCTTTTAAAACCTTCTCCTCCTGATGTACAGCAGTTATATCTTGATTCCATGAAAGTGCTTGGTGTAGATCCATTTGAGCATGATATACGTTTTGTTGAAGATGACTGGGAATCGCCGACACTGGGTGCATCAGGCCTTGGATGGGAAGTGTGGCTGGATGGGATGGAGGTGACCCAATTTACCTATTTTCAGGTTACAGGCAGTATTGAGGTGAATCCGGTTCCTGTTGAACTTACCTATGGTCTTGAGAGAATCTGCATGTATCTCCAGGGTGTTGATAATGTGTTTGATCTTAAGTGGAATGATGAAATCACTTACAGAGATGTTTATCATCAGCAGGAGGTGGAGCAGTCCACCTATAATTTTGAAATTGCAGATGTGGATATGCTTTTTGATCTGTTTAAGAAATATGAGGATGAAGCCTATAAAATAGTGAGTAAAGGACTTGTTATTCCTGCCTATGAATTTGGTCTTAAATGTTCACACACTTTTAATCTGCTTGATGCAAGAGGAGCAATCAGTGTTACAGAAAGGACAGGTTACATTAAACGCATCAGGGATATTGCAAGGGCGTGTTCCAAAGCCTATATCATCCAGAGAGAAGAGTTGGGACATCCGCTCCTGAAAACAGCAGAACAGGAAATTTCCGGGACCGAAAACGGAGGAAATAATTAAAATGGAAAAGCTTATAATTGAAATCGGAACAGAAGAGATACCTGCCGGATACATTATTCCTGCTCTTGAAGCCTTTAGAGAAAATATTATTGATGTGCTGGACAAATCAAGGATTGATCATGGCAGCGCACAGATACTTGGAACGCCAAGACGGCTTGTTTTAATGATCAAGGATGTAGCGGACAGTCAGAATCCTGTCACATCTACCATTACAGGCCCGCCTGAAAAGATTGGCTTTGATGAAAACAACCAGCCAACCCTTGCAGCTGAAAAATTTGCAGAAAAAGCAGGTATTGACATAGGAGAGATCAAGGTTGAAGAAACAAAAAAAGGCAGGTATTTAACCGCTGTTATTGAAGAGGAGTGTAAATCGACAAGCTTGATTCTTGAAGCGTGTCTTGAGAAAGAGATTCTTTCAATACCATTTCCCAAGAGCATGAGATGGGGAAGTCTTTCCATCAGTTTTGCCCGTCCCGTCATTTCTCTGCTCGCTCTTCTGGGGAGTAAACCGCTTGATTTTAAAGTAGGCAATGTGAGATCAGGCTCCTCTATTTTTGGTCATCAGTTTATGAATCCTGGAGAGTACAGAGTCGATTCTGCTGATAATTATGTCAGCGTTGCAGAATCAGCGGGAATTATTCCTGATATTGAAAAGAGGAAAACGATTTTAATCCAGAAGATTGAAGCGTGTGCCCGGGAAAACAGCGCCCAGATTCTAAAAGATGAGCAGCTGATTAATATCGTTACAAATCTTGTTGAGTATCCCTATCCTGTTGTTGGCAGATTTGACAAAGAGTTTCTCGATGTTCCGGATGAAGTTTTAATAACAGCTATGAGAGAACACCAGAAATATTTTGCCCTTACAGATGAGAAGGGCAGGTTAAAACCCCTGTTCATAGCTGTTAACAATACAAAAGCAAAAGATATGGACCTGGTGGCACAGGGGCATGAAAAAGTGTTGCGCGCACGGCTGTCAGATGCAAAATTCTTCTATGAACAGGATTGCAGCTCCTCTCTTGATGAGTTTGCCGAAAAATTGAAAAACGTGACTTTTCAGGAAAAACTGGGCTCTGTTTATGATAAAACGTTAAGAATTGCAAAACTGGGCAGGTTCATTGCAGAAAATTCACGCTATGAAGAGAGAGTGACACTGCAGGAGAATATCGAAAGAGCTTCTCACATCTGCAAGGCAGATCTTGTGAGCCAGGTGGTTATTGAATTTACAAAACTTCAGGGCATTATAGGCAGGACCTATGCAGTCAATGCAGGAGAGAAACACGATATTGCGCTCTCCATAGAACAGCATTACCGGCCGGTGCATTCAGGGGGAAAACTGCCGGAAAATCCAACATCAGTCGTACTTGCCATTGCTGATAAGCTGGATACAATCTGCGGCTGTTTCTCTGAAGGCCTGATTCCAACGGGGAAGGCAGATCCCTATGCATTAAGAAGACAGGGGATTGGAATTATTCAGATCATACTGGAGGAGAATTTAACTTTCTCTTTAAGATCCCTGATTAATGAAGGGCTTGCAGCTTTTGTCGATGATAGGGAAATGGCAGCAAAGAGAGGATTGAACATAGAGGAATTCTTTAAAAACAGGATGGTGAATATCCTTATTGAAACAGGTTTTGCAAGGGAGGCGGTTAACTCAGCCCTCTCTGCTTCCTTTGATAATATTCCTGATGTGCTTTTAAGAACCCGCGCTCTGGACTCACTGCGAAAAGAGAGTGATTTTGAACCCCTTGCAGTCACATTTAAAAGGGTTGAAAATATCATTAAAAAAGCAGGAGCCATGGATGAATTAACCGTTAATCCTGACCTGTTTGAAGATCCTTGTGAAAATCAGCTCTTTGATGCAGTAAATGAGGTTAATCAGACCATAACTGATTTTATTGAAAACGGCAGCTATGATCAGGCACTCTCAACCATTGCAGGTCTAAGATCCAAAGTTGATACTTTTTTTGAAGATGTAATGGTAATGGCAGATGATGAAAAATTGAAACTCAACAGGATAGCGCTTTTAACATCCATATCAAAGCTGTTTAAGAATATGGCTGACTTTTCCATGCTCTAATATCAGTGATAAAGGGTCAGGCCTGACTTCCTGCACTTGTTTTTAAAACAGTGACATGGGATAAGGTCTGACTTACTGAAACCACTGCTGAAAACAGAACATTAAAAATGAAATACGATTCATAACAGATAAAAACAAACCGGAGGTAAGACAGTATGGCTGGATATGATCCTGAAAAGGATAAAAAAATAAAAGAGTGGAAAAATGAAGAGACCGGGCTGCTTGTCTCCATACAGCAGTATGGAGAAGGAGAGCCCAAGGTTCAGCTTGGACCGAGAATTTTAAAGAAAAAAGATGGCTCTGACAGAGCTCCTTCAAAGGCAGGCCGCCTTTCCATTGAAGATGTTGACTGGCTTTATGATATTATTGATGAGGTGAAAGAGGAGTTATCTGACCTTGTCGAACCTGAATAAAATAAAAAAAGAGGCTATAAAACTTCAGAAAGAGTTAACAGAGCACAATTATAATTATCATGTCATGGATGATCCTACGATTTCGGATATTGAATATGATATGATGCTTAAAAAACTCATTGAGATAGAAGAAAAATATCCAGAAGTCTCAACCCCTGATTCTCCCACAAAAAGAATCGGTGCACCGCCTCTTGCTTTCTTTAACAAGGCTGAACACTCAATTCCCATGCTCAGCCTTGATAATGCTTTTAATGAGAATGATATCTTAAATTTTCATAAAAGAGCTGTCAAAAATGTAAACAGGGAAGATATCTTATATACGGTCGAACCAAAACTTGACGGAGTTGCAATAGAGTTAAAATATGAAAACGGGATTCTTGTACAGGCGACCACACGGGGAGATGGTACAACCGGCGAGGTTATCACAGACAATGTAAGAACAATAAAATCAATTCCTCTCAAACTTAATGATACGCGTATTAAACCTCCTTCTCTGCTTGAGGTCAGGGGTGAAGTTATTATCAAGCAGTCTGATTTCCATCTGTTGAACAAAACCAGACTTGAAAACGGGCAGAATCTGTTTGCCAATCCAAGGAACGCAGCAGCAGGCTCTTTACGTCAATTGGATTCAAAGATCACTGCTGCAAGGCCTCTTGATATTTTTGTCTATGGTACAGGTCTTGTTAAGGATATCTCTTTTTTAACCCAGTCACAGATGCTTGAAAGACTGAAACAATTTGGCTTTCCTGTTAACAGGCACATAAAATCACAGATTTCCATCAGTAATGTATTGAAATTCTATAAAGAGCTTGAATCCTTGAGGGAGAGCCTTGCCTATGAAATTGACGGCATGGTTGTAAAAGTTGATGATATGGAACTTCAGAAACGGCTTGGTGAGAAAATCAAAAGTCCAAGGTGGGCAGTAGCCTATAAATTTCCAGCCCTGGAAAAAACAACCATAATAAATGATATTAAAATTCAGGTCGGTCGGACAGGAGTACTGACTCCTGTTGCTCTCCTGAAACCGGTTAATATCGCCGGGGTAATGGTCTCAAGGGCAACTCTGCATAATGAGGATGAGATAAGAAGAAAAGATATCCGCACAGGGGATACAGCCCTTGTGGTAAGAGCAGGTGATGTCATACCTAAGATTGTAAAAATTATTGAATCAAAAAGAGATGGCACCCAGACTCCTTTTCAAATGCCTGAAAAATGCCCGGTATGCAGCAGCAGAATTGAAAAGATCAGGCTTGACAGATCAAGTATCAACAAATGTGTAAATGCCTCATGCCAGGCACAGCTGAAACAGCGGCTTAAACATTTTGTTTCAAAAAAAGCCTTTGATATTGAAGGATTTGGGAAAAAAATTGTGGAACAGCTTGTTGAAGCAGGCATGTTGAAATCATTTGCTGATATTTTTCTGCTTGAAAAAGACAAACTTGCCAACCTTGAAAGAATGGGGATAAAATCAGCAGAAAATCTGACCAGGGCGATCAGCAGATCAAAAAATATTACGCTGCAGCGTTTCATATATGCACTTGGAATTGATCATACAGGTGAAAATGCCGCAAAACTGATCACTTGCACTTATTCAGCTCTTGAAGAAGTAATGGAGACTTCAAGGCAGGATTTAGAAGAAATTCATGGAATCGGTCCTGAGACTGCGGCAGCAGTCTGTAACTTTTTTTTACTCCAGGAAAACAGAAAAATTATAAAGCAGATTAGAGATGCTGGTGTCATAATTGACTATAAAAGAGAGAGTGAGCAGTTACCTGATGTCATTCTGAAGGATAATCCCTTTTACAATCAACGCATTGTTCTTACTGGTTCTCTGCAGACCATGACAAGGTCTGGAGCAAAAAAACAGCTTGAAAATCTTGGAGCTCGAATAACTTCCAGCATAAGCAGCAAAACCGGCTTTCTTATTACAGGTGAAAAACCGGGAAGTAAACTTGAAAAAGCCAGGAAACTCGGAATTAAAATTCTTACGGAAGAAGAGTTTATTAAATTTTCAGACCAGGGTAGTGCAGACCCGGATCAGGCTTGATTTAATGCGCATTTGACAGTTTGAAGCAGCCAGCTGAGATTGGATAGTATGGAAATCAGGACCTCTGAAAATTGCTGAAAACAGAAATCCTGCAATAAATATGCAGATGCAGGAAACATTGATCTTGCTTAAATCTGTTCCATTTGGTAATAAAGCGTGTTTATATATGATTTGAGTTAAATGGTTGGTGGTTTATGATCTATTAGATTACCGGCTGTAATTATATTAATAAACATTTTCCTTGCCGGAGGTTGACCTATGTCCATTAATCCATTAAACGAAGGGCTTTCCTTTGATGATGTCCTGCTGATACCTGATTATTCCGCAATTTTACCTGATGATGTGCAGACGCGTACACGTTTAACAGAAAAACTTGAACTCAATATCCCCATAGTAAGTGCTGCCATGGATACGGTTACAGAAGCCTTGACTGCCATCAGCATGGCCAGGGCAGGAGGCCTGGGGTTTATTCACAGAAATTTAAGTATTGCAGAACAGACCACAGAAGTTGACAGAGTTAAAAAATCAGAAAGTGGAATGATTGTTGATCCGATAACCATTACTCCTGATATCCCTATTTCCAAAGTGCTTGAAATTATGGCAAAATACAGAATTTCAGGTATACCAGTTACCCAGGGAGAAAGACTTGTTGGTATTGTAACCAATCGGGATTTACGTTTTGAAACAAATCTGGAAAAACCTGCCAGAGATGTCATGACAAGTGAAAATCTTGTAACTGTTCGTGAAAAATGCACGCTTGAAGAATCTAAAAAACTGCTTCACAAACACAGGATTGAAAAACTGCTTGTCGTAGATAAGCTTGGAAAGCTTAAAGGATTGATCACCATAAAGGATATTGAGAAGATTAAAAAATATCCCAACTCATGTAAAGACTCCCTTGGAAGACTGCGTGCCGGTGCAGCCATTGGTGTTGGGTCTGATATGATGGAAAGGGTGGACTCTTTATTGAATGCCGGTGTTGATGCCCTTGTGATTGATACGTCCCATGGCCACTCAAAAAATGTGATTGATGCAGTTCTGAAAATAAAAAACAGTTTTCCTCTTTGCCAGCTCATAGCCGGCAATGTAGCCACTGCATCAGGTGCAAAAGCGTTGATTGATGCAGGTGTCGATGCTGTAAAGATTGGAATTGGGCCTGGTTCCATCTGTACGACCCGTATTGTTGCAGGTGTTGGCGTGCCTCAGCTTACTGCCATTCAGAACTGCAAGGAGATTTCAAAGCTCAGCGGTATTCCCATCATAGCAGATGGCGGTATCAAATTTTCAGGTGACATTGCAAAGGCCATAGGCGCCGGAGCTGACTGTGTGATGCTTGGAAGTCTTTTAGCCGGTACCAAGGAGAGTCCAGGAGAGATGGTTATCTACCAGGGGCGCACATACAAAGCTTATCGCGGAATGGGTTCTGTGGAGGCTATGAAACAGGGAAGCTCTGACCGGTATTATCAGAAAGATACTGAAGCAGATGAAGAGCTTGTACCAGAAGGTATAGTGGGAAGAATTCCATTCCGGGGTACCATAAGAGAGAATATTGTTCAGATGATAGGTGGTCTTAAGGCTGGAATGGGTTATCTTGGAGCAGCATCCATTGATGAACTGAAAGAGAAGGCAAAATTTGTGAAAATAAGTTCAGCAGGTCTCAAAGAAAGCCATGTACATGATGTTATAATCACTAAAGAAGCTCCTAACTATCGGGTTGAAAGCAGTTAAAGAGATAATGTCAGATATAATAACCAACCGTGACAGAACGGAATCACCTTTTTATCATCTCCATCTGCATACCGAGTATTCACTTCTTGACGGTGCCATAAGGCTGGATTCTCTTTTTGAAAAATGTCATGAATATGGAATGGATGCTGTTTCCATGACCGATCATGGTACGATGTTCGGTGCTGCCCAGTTTTATGAAAAGGCGGTAAAAGCATCCATAAAACCGGTTATCGGATGTGAAGTATATGTGGCACCGCGCACGTTGAATGACAAAACCCAGCTTGACCGGAAAGGCCTGCGGCACCTTGTACTTCTGGCAAAAAACCGTGAAGGATACAGCAATCTGTGTAAACTGGTCTCTGTAGCACAGTTAAAAGGTTTTTACTATAAACCAAGAATCGACAGGGAACTTTTGACTAATTTTTCAAAAGGGTTGATAGGTCTTTCTGCCTGCCTTAAAGGTGATATCTCCCAGCATATTATCAATAACAATATGGAGAGTGCTGCTGATGCAGCCAGATTTTATCTCAATACACTGGGTGAAGACAATTTTTTCCTGGAAATACAGGAAAACGGGATGGTAATTCAGAAAAAAGTAAATCAGGGCATTATTGATATCAGTGAGCAGCTCTCGATACCGGTTGTTGCGACAAATGACTGTCATTATCTCTCCAAAGGTGATGAAAAAGCCCATGAAATTCTTCTCTGCATACAGACCGGCGATATTGTAAGCAATAAAGAGAGATTTAAATTTGACTCTGATCAGCTCTATTTTAAATCACAGGAGGAGATGAGAGACGCTTTTGGTGATATTGAAGGTGCAATTGAAAATACAAAACATATAGTTGACAGATGCAATGTTGAATTTGATGACAAAACTTACCATTTTCCCAAATATGCAATGTCAGAGGATGAAACAGAAGATGAGATCTTTAAATCAGAGGCAAGGGAGGGTTTTAAGAAAAAACTCAAAATTATAAAGGAAAAAAACTCTGATATTGATGAGAAAACCTACAGAGAACGCCTTGAATATGAAATAAGCGTCATACTTGAAATGGGCTTTCCGGGATATTTTCTCATTGTTGCCGATTTTATAAAATATTCAAAAAAAATAGGCGTTCCAGTGGGACCGGGCAGGGGCTCTGCAGCAGGTTCCATGGTTGCATATGCAATGGATATAACAGCTCTGGATCCAATAGAGCACGGTCTTATTTTTGAAAGATTTTTAAATCCTTCACGGATGAGTATGCCGGATATTGATGTGGATTTCTGCATTGAAGGAAGAGACAGGGTCTATAAATATGTAGTCGACCGTTATGGCGGATCAGAATATGTATGCCAGATAATCACCTTTGGAAAACTCAAGGCCAAAGCAGTAATACGGGATGTTGGTAGAGCTCTCGGGGTTCTTTTGTCAGACGTTGATGAAATTGCTAAAATGATTCCTGACAATGCCAAGAATCTTACCAAAGCGATTGAGGAAGTGCCTGCCATAAGAGAAAAATGCAGTGAGACAGAAGAAAAAAATCAGATGCTGGAAGTGGCACTTCTGCTGGAAGGATTACCAAGACACGCTTCAACACATGCAGCAGGCGTTGTCGTATCAGATAAACCTTTAAATGAGTACCTTCCTGTTTACAAGGGTAAAGAGGGTGAAACCCTGACCCAGTTTGATATGAATTTTGTAGAAAAACTGGGTCTGGTAAAGTTTGATTTTCTCGGACTCAGAAATCTTACAGTGGTGAAAAACTGTATCAGCCTGATTGAAAAACAGGGAAAGATCCCTCCTGATCTGTTAAATCTTGACTATGAAGATAAAAAGACATTTGAATTGCTTCAAAAAGCTGATACGACAGGTGTTTTCCAGCTTGAGAGCAGTGGGATGAAAGATCTGATACTGCGGCTGAAACCTGCCAGTTTTTCAGATGTTGTAGCCCTTGTTGCCCTCTACCGTCCGGGTCCCCTTGACAGTGGGATGGCAGACTCCTATGTGAAAAGAAAACATGGAAAAGAGGAGGTTGTCTATCTGTTTGATGAACTTGAGCCTGTATTGAAAGAGACTTACGGAGTCATCCTCTATCAGGAACAGGTTATGAAAATAGCAGGAGTTCTTGCCAATTACACCATGGCAGACGCAGATGGTCTGAGAAAAGCCATGGGTAAAAAAATAGTTTCCATGATGGAGGAACACCGCTCGCTTTTCATGAAAGGTGCCAGTGAGAACAATCATGATCTTAAAAAGGCTGCTGAATTATTTGATCTGATGGAAAAATTCGGAGGCTATGGCTTTAATAAATCCCACAGTGCTGCCTATGCTTTAATTGCCTATCAAACTGCCTATTTAAAGGCTAATTTTGCCCTTGAATTCATTGCTGCATTAATGACAAGTGAACGGAGTAATTCCGACTCAGTGATTAAATATATGGAAGAATGCAGAACCCATAATATCAAGGTGCTGCCTCCTGATGTCAACAGAAGTGATTCTCATTTTAATGTATCCGGTGAATGCATACGGTTCGGACTTGCAGCGATTAAAAATGTGGGGGAATCAGCAGTTGAGTCCATTATTGAAGCCAGGAACAGGGAAGGCAGGTTTGACAGCCTCTATGATTTCTGTGAAAAAGTCAATACCGGCAAAGTAAATAAAAAAACGCTTGAAGCACTTATAAAATGCGGTGCATTTGATTCCACCGGCAGTAAAAGATCCCAGCTTATGGCAGTTCTTGAGGAGGCACTGGATCACGGCTCAAGAATACACAGGGAAAAAGCCAGTTCACAAATGGATCTTTTTGCAGATACAGACGTGGGCGCTTCTATTCCTGTAAGCATTCCAAAGGTGCCGGATATTGAGGAGTGGGATGAAAATATGCTTCTCTCCTATGAAAAAGAATCCCTTGGATTTTACATTTCAGGCCATCCCCTTGATAAATATGATCATATTATCAGAGAGTTCACCACAGTTAACACTGCAACCATTCAGGAGTGTTCTGATAAAAAAATGGTTCGCATCGGGGGAATCGTTAAAATTCTCAAGCTCCACAAGACAAAAAAAGGGGATTTAATGGCCTTCTGCTCAATTGAAGATCAGACAGGTTCAATAGAGGCAGTTGTGTTTCCCAATCTTTATGTAAAAACCCACACCTTTATATCTGATGAACAGACTGTCATCATGGAGGCAAAAGTCCAGAAAAACGAAAACATTGTCAAACTGATTGCCGAGAAAATTGTGCCGGTTGAAGATGCAGGAAAAGAGTGGACCAGCAGTATTGTGATATCACTTGACACACAGACCCACTCCCTTGAAACACTGGAAAATATTAAATCAATTATTAAGATGTATTCGGGTGAAATTTCCACCTGCCTGAAAATAAAAACAGATGACCCCACTCCTGTTATGGTCAGACTTGGCAGTAAATATAAAGCATGCAGTGATCACAATTTTTTTAAAATGGTAGAAGAGGCAGCAGGCAGGGGCTGTGTCAATGTGAGGAGCCTGCCGGTAAAAGAATCGGACAGAAAAGAGAAACCATGGATGAAAAACAGACGGGGGCAGGCCTGAATTCTTGCATTTACTTTATTGAAGGATCTATTTCCTGTTGAGTTATTGCCTCTGCAGAATTAAAGTTGTAAAAAAAAGAAAAAATATGTTTCACTCTCTTCACAGGAGCCGAAATGTTAACATTATTCATCAACAGGTTTTTACCTGTTCAAGTAAGAAAGGAAAGAAAATGAGCTGGTTTGGCAAAATGGTTGGAGGAACTATAGGATTTGCCATTGGTGGTCCTATCGGTGCTGTTGCAGGAGCAGCATTCGGGCATGCCTTTGTTGACAAAAAAGAGCAGGCTTACTTATCATCAAGGCCTGGAACAGCTCCAGGAGCACAACATACTCTTTCATCAAATGAGCAGGCCCAGCTTATCTTTTTCACGGCAGCTTTTTCCATGCTTGCAAAAATATGCAAAGCAGACGGCCGCATAACTGATAAAGAGATAAATGCAGTCAATATCTTTATGACACAGGATCTCCAGCTTGATTTTCAAAGTCAGCAGAGTGCACAGAATATTTTCAGACAGGCAGTAAATTCAAATGAAAGTTTTGATGCTTTTGCCATGCAGTTTTATTCGGTTTTCAGAACACAACCCAATATTATTGAACTCATGATAGATGTTCTGCTTCGCGTCTCTTCAGCAGATGGAACCATTTCACCGGAAGAGGAACACCTGCTTTTATCTGCTGTCAGGATATTTAATTATTCAGATGCTGAATATGAGCGCCTTAAATCAAAATATGTCAGGGTGAGCAATAAATTTTATTCTGTTTTAAAATGTGATGAAAATGCATCCAATGAAACAGTAAAGAAACAGTATAGAAAACTGGTCAGTGAGTATCATCCCGATAAGATTGAATCCAAAGGGCTTCCTGAAGAATTTATCAAATTTGCCAGTGACAAATTCAAGGAAATACAGGAAGCCTATGATCATATAAAAAAAGAGAGAGGAATTTAAAAAAGACCTTTTTCCTGGGCAATCTTTATATATGTTTCCACCAGTTTTGCAGGAGGCTCTACTTTTTCAACCTCTTTTTTATCGGCAAGTGATACAGCATCAAACTCACACACGGTAACGCAGAGACCGCAGCCTATACACCTGTCATGATCAACCTGCGCCACAATATTCTCCTGCTCCATATCAATGGCATCCATGGGACAGATCTCTTCACATGCCTGGCACCCTGTACACAACTCTTCATCAACAAGGGCCTGGAAATTTGAATGAACAATTTTTGCAGGTGCTTCAAAATTTTTTATGTTTTTAAGTATCTGGCAGCAGCAGTCACAGCAAAGACAGATATTAATCGGTTTTTTTGCATTGGAAGGCTGTGGAACAAGCCCATGTTTTACACCCTCTTTTACAATATCAAGCGCTTCATCACACGATATGGTTCTTCCAATTCCACGGCTTTCATAAATATAGGCACCAGAACCGAAAATCAGGCAGGCATCCAGTAATTTCCCGCATCCATTATCCATGATTTCATGCTCTTTTCTGCATATACAGGGAGCTACAATTATTTTTGACTGTGACCTGATAATATTTTCAACCTGTTCATAATCCATTATATTGAGTTCCGTGTTTACCGATTTTCCCACCGGCACAATCCTGAACTGCTGTGTTTTATGCTTATACTGATCTTTCATAAGATAAGGCACATACTCATTAAAATCCCGTATTAACTCCTTGGTGAGCCGATTTACCTGGTACTCCCAGATACCTACAACAAAATGCAGAAGCATAAATGTGTTGACACCATTACGGTTAGTATGGAGGATCAACCCTTTCACTCCCATTTCAATGAGAATGGGCTCAATCTCTTCTGGATCTTTTCCAGCCCTTTTGGCAATCGCCTCCACCGGTTCAGGCATCAGGATAAGCGATAATGCAAGCTGGGCCTCCTCCTCTGTAAAAAGCTGTTTTAAAATCCTGAGTTCCACACCTGATTCCGTCTCTGGATATCCGCTTGGTGTATTATCAAGATGAATGGCAAGTTTTTTGTATACATCACTCATTTTTTATTCTCCCTTATTGGGGTCAGGTTTGATTTGCTGTATGTATTATTGATCAAACAAGATGAGATCTGACTTCTGTTTTTACTCATTTATTCCGGAATGATCCGGGTTGACCAACTCTTTTACCGGTAACAGATAAACTGCTGTTGTACGTTTCAATTTCAAGATCAATAATCTGGCCTTTCAGTTCAGACTCCTCTTTTAACAGAATATTCAGATAATTTGAAGTTACCGCCTTGAGCATATTGCTGTTTTTATCTCTTTTATGCTGTACAAGGCCTTCAAGCTCTCTTTTCATATTCATCTTTATAAAATTTTCTCTTTTAATTTTATCCAGTCTGCGCATGATGGCGCATCTCTCTTTTATAGTGTCAGAATCAACCTGATGTTTAAAAGAAAAGGCAGGTGTCCCTTCCCGTGGAGAAAAGGGAAAAACATGGAGATACGATACAGGAAGTTTATCAATAAGGTTATAGGTGTTTTCAAACTGCTCATCGGTTTCTCCTGGAAATCCTATCAACGTATCCACGCCAATTCCTGCAAAGGGCAGTTTTTGATTAATTCTGTTTATTATCGCTTCAAACAGATCTGTATCATACGGTCTTTTCATCTGCTTTAAAACATCATTGTCACCTGATTGAAGGGGAATGTGGAAGTGGTCACATAAAATGTTTCTGCCTGCTGCAAGATTGATAATATCTTCGCTGAGTTCGCCCGGCTCAATAGAGCTCAGCCTTATCCTGTGCACAGATTTTCTCCTGTTGATCTCCTCCAGCAGCGTGAGCAGTGATGTGTTGTTCTTAAAATCAACACCATACTTTCCTGTGTGGATCCCTGTGAGAATGACCTCTTTGAATCCTGAATCATGTAATGCTTCAACATGCCTGAGAACATCTTCCTGCGGCATGCTGACATAAGAGCCCCTTGCATAGGGAACTATGCAATAGGTGCAGAAGGCTTCACATCCGTCCTGGATCTTAAGATATGCCCTTGTCATGGATCCTTTTACCGCATGGTTAAACCCGCTGAATATTTTAGATCTTCCAAAATCGGTTTTTTTAAATTCAAAAGGGGATTTATCCATGCAGATCAGATCAATATCATCTGCAACTTTTGTTTTATCCTGATTGCAGATAATGTGAAATTTTGAAAAAGACGAATCTGTTGAATGATACGGTTTTAATAAATTATCTGATTTACCGGCAGGATGAATCTTTTTTATTGCATCAGGATCAGTCTGGGCATGGCATCCTGTCACAATCACGCGAGAATGGGGATTCTCACGCATGATTTTCCGTACAGCCTGTCTTGACTGCATGCCTGCTTTTGAAGTTACAGAACAGGTGTTGATGATAAAGAGATCACAGGTTTGATCCTTTTCTCCTTTTTCCCATCCTTTACGCTCGAGAGATGAACCGATACCGTCGCTTTCATACTGGTTAACTTTGCAGCCAAGGGTTTGAATATAAAATTTTTTCATTGAATAATGCCGGCTCCCAGAACTCTCCGGGCTTTATAAAATACGGCTGCCTGACCCGGGGTAACGGCATTTTGCAGTTCATCAAATACAACCTCTCCACCATTTTTATTCAGATGGAGAGTTGATAATCCCCCCTTATGGCTGTATCTTATTTTAGTCAGAATATCCCTGAAAACTATTGTTTGATCCGAAATCTGCAGATTATCTTCTCCATTCCAGACAAAGTCGGTAAACCTTAAACTCTTTTTCAAAAGATCTTTTTTAAAACACACCTTGAGAAGGTTATTTTTCATATCAATACTCTGGACATAATAGGCTTCCTCTGCAGGGCAGTTAATTCCCCGTCTCTGCCCTATGGTAAATTGATGCAGACCTTTGTGAGTTCCCACAATATTATCATCCATATCTACTATATCACCGGGCAGAGGGTCCAGTTTCTCTTTTTTTTGAATAAATTCTGCAAAATCATTATCATGGATGAAGCAGATATCCTGGCTCTCACTTTTATGTACCGGCATCAGATTTTCTGCTTTAACAAATTTTTTCACCTCTTTTTTATTCATCCGTGCCAGTGGAAAAATGATTTTCTGAAGCTGTGCCTCAGATAACATGGCAAGAAAATAGCTCTGGTCCTTGAGAGGATCATCTCCTTTTTCCAGATAACACTTCCGGTTGTGTTTATTAATAGTGCCGGTTCCGCCACACTCTCTGAACTCAACCGGTTTAACAATATTGGCATAATGACCCGTGGCTATATAATCGGCTCCCATATCCATGGCATGATTCAAGAGTGCACCAAATTTTATAAACTTATTGCATATCATACACGGGTTCGGGGTTTTTCCATGCAGATATGTATCAATAAAGTATGTAACCACTTTTTTTTCAAACTCTTCTGAAAGATCAATTCTGGTAACAGGAAAGCCGAGTTGCTTTTCTATCAGGGAGAGATCAATAATCTCTCTTTCATATCCGGTTGTAAAATGGATTCCAAAAATATGTTTGTATTTTTGTTTAAGGAGGTGACCTGAAGCAAGGGAATCAACTCCACCGCTCAAGGCTACAGCTACTATTTTGTTTTTATTTATCATAGACTGTTCAGAAATTATGCAACAGCCTGCTGGGTTGTAAACAGCCCCATTGCCCTTGAAGGGCAGGTGATAATGCAGAGTTCACATAAACTGCATTTATCTTTATTGAAGATGATTTCCATTTCCGGCCTTTTTATGTAGAGGGCATCAGTTGGACAGACGGCAATGCAGGCCCCGCAATGATTACATATCTCTTCATCCTTGTATATTTGATGTTCAGGATAGGAGACAGCAATTCCCCGCTCTTTTAAATATCGAATTCCCTTATTAAAAGCTGTCTTTGAATTGGAAGAGAATTCAATTACCATATTCCCTTCTTTTTTATTTGATATGCTGGCACTTAAGATATTAAATAGAAGATCATATTTCCTTGTTAAATTACAAACCAGTGGTTTTTGAACTGCTTCTGGTGGAAAGTTTAAAATCACAATTTTAGAATACACTTTTTCCTCCTGTTATCTTTTACAAAAACGGCTGTTTGATATAAGATGTTTAAATTAAGTATTATTGTCTGCAAGGTCAAGATTATATCATAGTTTTTGTAAAAAAGGATGGAAATTATGAACAGATTCACCTATGAACTTTCCAAATATACGCTTAAATCTTTTTCCGGGCTATCAAAGGCAAACACAAAAATTTCAGGAACAGACAATATTCCTCAGGGATCAGTCATTTTTACTGCAAATCATTTTACCAGAATAGAGACTGTATTTCTGCCTTATCATATTCACAATATAACCCAAAAACAGGTGTGGTCCCTTGCTGCAGCCAGTCTCTTCAATGTTCCGGTGCTAAAAGGTTTGCTGGATAATCTCGGAGCTGTATCAACACGGGACCCCCACAGGGATGAACTCATACTGCGAACATTGCTGTCAGGAATGGTTCACTGGATTGTTTTCCCTGAAGGTATGATGGTAAAAAATAAGAAAGTAATTCAAAAAGATCATTTTATTTTAAAAGATGATCAGGCAGTGTCACGTCCGCACACGGGAGCTGCAATTCTTGCTCTTCGCTGTGAATTTTATCGTGAGCGTTTAAAAAGGATGAAAGATCTGCAGCCGTCAGAGTTTGAAAGACTTAAAAAAGAATTTGATATTAAAGACTATGATAAGATTTCAAAAGAGCAAACCTATATTGTTCCGGTGAACATTACCTATTATCCTGCCACGTCCAGGGAAAATATTTTAAGTAAAATCGCAGGGATCATAATGAAGCAACCCTCTAAAAGGGTTATGGATGAGCTGATGACAGAAGGCAGCAAGCTTTTTACCAATGTTGATATCAATATTAGATTCGGCATACCTGTAACAATTTCACCATACTTAAAAGAGCCATATATAGAAAGCATGCTGACGATCAAACGTAAAATAAAGTTTGATAATGATCTTTGCTCAAAACAGATTATAAAACAATTTTCCATTGATATCATGAAAATATATATGTCATCTGTATATGGAATGACCTGTATAAACTATGATCATGTCATGGCCTGTATTTTAAAACACTTTCCCTATAAAAGGGATGGCATTGATATATATGAATTCAGGTGCAAGGTGTTTATTGCAGTTTCATGGCTGGTTTCCAGCAGACAATATTTTTCAGCAGATATTTTTCAGAAAAATCAGATTCACCTTTTGACCAGTGATAATCATAAGCGGTTTGAGGATTTTTTTAAAATTGCCATGGAGACAGATGTCATCAAGATAAAAGATAATAAAATAATTAAAGATCAGACAAAATTTTTTGAAAAATCAGATTTTCATACAGTGAGAATTGATAATCCGGTTCTTGTCATGGCAAATGAGGTGGAACCCCTTGCAGAAGTTGAAAATTATCTGAAAAAAACAGCACAAAAATCTTTTAAGGAGATAAAAGAGGATGTCAAAAATACGATTGTGGAAAAAACCCTGATTGATTTTACAAAAGACTATAATGAATATTACATTGAAGGAGAATCCAAAAAAAAACGCATAGGAAGGCCTCTTTTTTTAAAACATGAAAAAAATACCACAGGCATCCTTCTCATTCACGGTTACATGGCAGCTCCGGAAGAGATGAAATCCTTTGCACGCTATCTGCACGATAAATCTTTTACTGTTTATGTACCGCGCCTTAAGGGCCATGGTACCTCTCCTGACGATCTTGCCAGGACAACATTTGATCAATGGATTGAAGCAGCTGAAGAGGGATTTATTATTCTCCGACACACCTGCAGTAAGGTAATTGCAGGCGGTTTTTCAACCGGTGCAGGAGTTGCTCTGGAACTCTCCACAAGAGTGGAAGATATAAGTGCTGTTTTTGCAGTTGCCCCTCCAATGCAGCTGAAAGATCTTGCTTCATATTTTGTTCCTGCCATTGATATATGGAATACCATTATAAAAAAAATTCATCTTGATTCAATTGCAAGGGAATTTATTGAAAACCATCCTGAAAACCCCCATATAAATTATTTAAGAAACCCCATATCCGGCATACATGAACTTGAACGGCTTATGGAAAAACTTGAAAAAAAATTGAAAACCATAGAATCCCCTGTACTTGTCGTTCAATCAAGAAAAGATCCGGTTGTAGATCCTGCAGGCACCCTTAAACTTTTCAATCGTCTTGGTTCTTCCTTTAAAGAGTATTATATTTTTGATTATGAGCGCCATGGAATCATGACAGGGGAGGGTGTTGAAAGGATATATATTGCTATTGAACAGTTTGTCAGATGTGCAGGTTCCAGCCAGGAAAACCAGTGATCTTTCACACTCTGTTTTTTTTCTTCAGGCCGTTTCTGAAATCACACTGAAAGAAAAATCTTATGGTTTAAAGTGTTTTTTTTACATCAGACAAAACCTCTCTCGATCAGAACCAGATTGAAAGAACCCGGAACCACGTAAGTTTCCGAGTCCACCAGTTACCCTCTTTATCTGAATCCCGGATTGAGAAGTCAAATCGTCTGTCTATGTTCATCTGCCGGATCTTGACTTCCATATCGGGGTTGGATACAAGGATATCCATGGACAGTATAAAATATATCAGCAAGGCATTAAGCCTGCAGGCAAATCAGGTTGAGAATGTTATCAGCCTGCTGGAAAAAGGGGCAACCGTCCCCTTTATTGCCAGATACAGAAAAGAGATGACAGGCGTCATGGACGAGGTTCAGATCTCCCGGGTTCGAGACATGAAAGAGCGGCTCAAAGCGTTATCTGATCGGAAAAAGGCCATCTTGAAGTCTTTAAGAGAGAGAGAGCTTTTTACCCGGGATCTTGCTCAAAGGATAGAGCGTGCAGAATCCATGACAGCGCTGGAGGATATGTATGAAAAATTTCGTCCCAGAAAAAGAACCAGGGCGTTAATTGCCAGAGAGAGGGGACTGGAGAATCTGGCCTCCTTTCTTCTGCAGCAGTCTGAAAATGATCCTGCCAGGGAAGCTGTTCCATATATCAATCCTGAAAAAAAAATACATATAGTGGCAGAGGCTCTTGCAGGTGCAAGGGATATTATTGCTGAAATCATAAGTGAAGATGCCGGTTTAAGAGCATCACTGCGGGTTCTTTTTCAAAACTATGCCATGATTGTTTCACGGGTAAAAAAATCCAAGATAGAGAAAGGCATAAAATATAAAGATTACTATGAGTGGCAGGAACCTGCATTTAAAGCACCTTCTCACAGGATTCTGGCCATGTTCAGAGGCAAAAAAGAATCCATACTCTCCCTGCATGTTCTGCCGGATGAAGAGAGAGCGTGTTCCATAATCAGAAGCCGTTATATAAAAAATAATTCATTATCAGCAGAAGAGGTGGAGCTGAGTTTAAAAGACAGCTATAAACGACTGCTTTCCAAATCCCTTGAAACTGAATGTTTTAAAAAACTTAAAGAGAAAGCCGATGTGAAAGCAATTGAGGTTTTTGCCGGCAATATAAAAGCATTGTTTCTGTCACCACCCCTGGGTCAGAAAAATATTCTTGCAATAGATCCGGGATTCAGGACAGGCTGCAAGCTGGTATGCCTGGACAGGCAGGGCAGGCTGCTGCACCATGATGTGATCTACCCCCATACAGCTGATTCATCAGAAGCAGGAGATAAAATTCAAACCCTTGTGAAGAGCTATAGAACCGAAGCCATTGCTGTGGGCAATGGAACAGCTGGAAGGGAGACGCATCGGTTTCTGTATAAACTGGATCTTGACAGGCAGATTCAGATTGTAATGGTTGATGAAAGCGGTGCATCTGTATATTCGGCATCACAGACTGCAAGGGATGAGTTTCCTGATTATGATATTACCGTTCGGGGAGCTGTTTCCATTGGGCGCCGCTTGATGGATCCCCTTGCTGAACTGGTTAAACTGGATCCAAAATCCATCGGAGTGGGACAATACCAGCATGATGTTGATCCCGGACTGCTGTTGACTTCCCTGGATGATGTGATCATCTCCTGCGTTAATCAGGTGGGAGTGGAAGCCAATACTGCCAGCAAAGAATTATTGAGCAGAGTTGCCGGGCTTAATAAAACCATTGCTGAAAATATGGTCGCATTCAGGAGTGAAAACGGTCCCTTTAAAACCAGAAAAGCCTTTTTAAAAGTCCCCAGACTTGGACCAAAGGCATTTGAACAGGCAGCAGGGTTTTTAAGAATTCATAATGCTGAAAATCCACTGGACAGCAGCGGTATACATCCTGAAATGTATAATACCATTGAAAAAATGGCAGAAGATATGGGTGTGGGTGCATATAATCTGGTACTCAATAAACCTGTGGTAGATGCAATTGATTTAAACCGATATATCACAGAAAGAATCGGACTGCCGACATTAAAAGATATTCAGAGAGAACTGCTCAACCCGGGACGAGATCCGCGGGAACAGTTTGAAAATATAGTGTTTAATGATAAGGTTCGTGGGATAAAAGATCTTGTCCCGGGAATGAAATTACCTGGCATTATTACTAATATCACTGCCTTTGGTGCTTTTGTCGATGTGGGTGTCCATCAGGACGGGCTGGTTCATATCAGCCAGATGGCAGATTTTTTTGTAAAAGATCCCAACAAGATAGTCACCCTCCGCCAGAAAGTGAAGGTCACTGTACTGGAGGTGGATATGAAGAGAAATCGTATTTCTCTTTCAATGAAATAAAGCAGGGTGAAGAGAAAAATCAGGTTGAAGAGTCGTTAAACAGGAAAACAGTAAACCGGCATTTCATCATATTTGAATGAAATGGTGACACTCAAAAACAGGTGAGATATGGAGAAAACTAAAATAACAATTCTGTGCGAAAACAGGGCTGGTCTGACTGAAGATGTAGTTGGCGAACACGGTTTTTCTGCTCTTGTGGAAAGAGAGGGATATAAAATTCTTCTGGATACAGGTCAGGGGCTCGGCCTTGTAGCAAATGCAGCTGCCCTCGGTATTGATCTTTCTCAAATAGACACCATTGTCCTCAGTCACGGGCATTATGATCACACAGGAGGACTGGCACAGCTGCTTCCCTTTACCAGCCGTACCAGGGTCATTGCCCACCCCGATATTTTCGGACCCAAATATTCCTATAACAGCGAAAATACAATTCAACCCTTTCATTACATTGGTTCTCCTGTTTCAAGGGAAGAGCTCACAGCTGATCAGAATTGTGAACTCATACTGGAAAGAGAGTTTAAAAAAATATCAGATCACATTTTTTTTTCAGGAGAGGTATCAAGGATTACAGATTTTGAAAAGAGTGACACAAGGCTTAAACTGAAAGAAAAAGAGGGTGGATATACAGACGACCTGATTTATGATGATACCTCCCTTTTAATAGAAACAGACAGTGGAGCCGTTATTCTTACAGGATGTGCTCATTCAGGCATTGTAAACGTTATGAAACATTTTGAAAAAAAGAGAGGGCACAGAGAGTTTCATGCGGTGATAGGAGGCACGCATCTCGGATTTTTAAATTCAGGGGATCAGCTTGAAAAAACAATGGATGCCTTTGAAACGTACGGTCTTGAAGTGATAGCAGTATCTCACTGCACGGGAAATGAAGCATCTGCAGAGTGTTACAGCCGGTTCAGGGAAAAATTTGCCTTTGCCAATGTCGGCTGGACAAAGGCATTTTAAACTGCTGAATCATCATCAGCATATCAAATTTCCAGGTTGGGTTCCCTGCCTTTATTTCATCTGAATTCAGCAGATTTTATATTTCATATTTTCTGTTCAATCTGTAAAAAACACGGTATACAGTGATGTTTACCTTCAAATAATCGAATGCGGGATTCCATGGTCATCTCACCACAGGAGTCACAGGCAATGCTTTTTAAAATTCTGGCAGGCCTTACCGGCGGCGCATCAATAGCTTCAGTGGAAAAAAGAGTTTTTAAATCTGCTCTCAGAATCTGCTTTATCCGTTTATTGCGATCACTTTCATCTCTGCCGAAATCATTCCTGAATACCGCTCTGAATCCTTTTTTCCCCTCTCTGTCATAGAAAGTAAAAGCTGTTTTGCCATAATCTTTGTGGATCAGGTTCCCTTTACCAAAGGTGCAGCCGGTTAAAAACTGGATGGCATCTACACCGCACATATCTGTTTCAGTCATGCATACCGGAGCAGCGGCATTCTGGATGTCCAGCTTTTTTACTGCCAGTTCGGCAGCCCTTATTCCTATGGCCAGACCAGGGCAGCTGTGCCCGTGAAACTCAATTGTCTGTTCGATTACGCCTGTTTTAAATGAACAACTCATCAGGGTATCTCCTTTATGGACGATTCCCAGCTGAAGGTTTCTTGGTTTCTGACCGCTTTTCTGGTCAAAAAAAGAGTGTGACAGCTGGTATCATGAAATTTAAACTCTTTTTAATCTGTTGTCCAGAGAAACATATGTGACAATTTTTCTATATAGATGCCATGAAAATTATTATATATTTTTTTTACCGAAGCTTACGGCAGAAATCCGGATTTTTCTGCCCAGTGGATTTGCCTTTAATTTTTACGTATGATCTCAAAGCTGTAAAAAATCCAGAGGTGTGTAGTGGTAAATATCGAGATTTTTAAGTAAAAAGATTTAAAACTTCAGTGAATAGTGATATATTCGTCCCTGTTTAATTAAATCTTTAAAACCTGCTCATAAAGGAGACGTGAAAAACAGATGGAAACAACCCTTAAAGAGTATATTGTTGATAAAACAATGATCGGGTTTATAAAATTTATATTTGAAGGGCATGAAGGTGTGGCTGTTGCTACAACTCTGGATGCTGCAAAGGGTCATATCAGACTTGCAATTGCTCCTGAACGTGTTAAAACTGCCCAAATGATTATTAAGGATTTACAAAAGGGTTTTACTTTCAATGAAATATAAGGGATTTGCATATATACATACCATTGGCTGCCAGATGAATGTCTATGATTCTGAAAAACTTACCGCCATATTGAACTCCATTGGATATGAACAGGTTCATGATATGGAGAGGGCAGATGTGGTTGTGTGTAATACCTGTTCCATACGGCACAAAGCCGAAGAAAAAGCATTCAGTTTTTTAGGAAGGTTTGCAAAGATAAAAAAGAAAAAGCCGCATATGATAATTGTCATGGCCGGGTGTGTGGCACAACAGGAAGGGAAAAACGCATTTAAAAGAATACCACATCTTGATATTGTTCTGGGAACCCAGGCGTTTTCAAGATTTGGACAGCATATCGTGAATATTAAGTCAGGCAGAATTAAAATCGTGGATATAAAAGAGTCTTCCACAATTTATGAAGTCCTGCCTGAAACAGCAGATAAGCGTGATGCCGGACCGGGAGATACCAGATCTGATGAAAACCGATATGAATACGGACAGTGTGAGGAGAGCCCTGTTTCTCGTTTTGTTACCATTATGCAGGGATGTGAAAATTTCTGTACCTATTGTGTCGTACCCCATGTGCGGGGAAAAGAGAGAAGCCGGAGACCTGAGAGCATACTTCATGAAATTGATCTTCTCTCACGCTCAGGTGTACGGGAGATAAACCTGCTTGGTCAGAATGTTAACTCATATGGACAGAAAGAGGGCGATATTACCTTTGCTCAGCTTCTGGCCAGGGTAAATGCTGTAGAAGGGATCAAGAGAATACGGTTTGCCACTTCACACCCCAAAGATCTTTCTGAAGATCTGATTAATGCAATCAGGGATCTTGATAAAGTATGCAGCCATCTTCATCTGCCTGTACAGTCAGGCTCAGACAGAATTTTAAAAAAAATGAACCGGGGATATTCAAGAGAGACATATATGAAAAGAGTATCTGATCTTAAAAACAAATGTCCCGGTATTGGAATTTCAACTGATATTATTGTTGGATTCCCTTCTGAAACAGAGGATGACTTTAATGATACCATGGATCTGTTACGTGAAATTGAATTTGATTCTATTTTTGCTTTTGCCTATTCTGACAGGTCGTCTGCCCCTGCATCAAAATTTCCCCTTCAGATTGATGAAACGGAAAAACGTGACAGGCTCAATAAACTGCTGGAGCTGCAGGAATATTATACAAAAAAGAAAAATAAGAGTTTAATTGGAAAAAGCCTTGAAATTCTGGTTGAGGGAAAAAGTGTAAAGAAACACAACGGGTTTGAACAAAATCAAAAAAATATGGAGCAGATGACCGGAAGAAGTGCCTGCAATAAAATAGTGCATTTTCCCTCAGCAGACGCAAGAGTAGGAGAGATCGTCCATATTAAGATAAAAGATGCCTATCCCCATTCATTATGGGGATATCCTTCAGGAGACTGCAATTAAATGAAAAAAAAAGCGTTAAAAATCGGACCCAATACGTCCTGTCCGTGCGGTAGTGGCAAAAAGTATAAAAACTGCTGTCGAAACAGAAAAAAAGAGTTCAGTATGAAAGAAGAGTATAAACGAAAATATGATATCCACTTGAAAAGTGCCCTGGAAATTGAAGGTATCAGAAGAAGTGGTCAGCTTTTATTGTCAATTCTTGATAAGGTGGAAAAAATTATTGCGCCTGGTTTAAAAACAGATGAAATAAACACCCTTGTACATGAAGAGACAATTAAGGCAGGTGCAGTACCGGCACCTTTAAACTACAGGGGGTTTCCAAAAAGTGTATGTGTATCGGTTAATGAGGTTATCTGCCACGGCATACCGGGGGATCGGGTTTTAAATGATGGAGATATCGTCAATGTGGATATTACGCCTATACTGGATGGATATTATGCCGATGCAAGTAAAACATTTTTTGTGGGAACGCCTACAGAAGACGGAAAGAAAATTGTCAATGTTGCAGCCCAGTCATTAAAAAGAGGGATTGAAGCCGTAATGCCTGAAGCAACTCTTGGTGATATCGGTTTTGCCATCCAGAATTATGCTGAAAATCAAGGCTGTTCAGTGGTAAGGGAATTTATAGGCCATGGCGTGGGAATTGGATTCCATGAACAGCCTCAGGTGCTTCATTTTGGAAAAAGAGGAGATGGCATCACGCTTGTGCCCGGTATGATTTTTACCATTGAACCTATGATAAATCTGGGTCGAAAAGAACTCCATGTGCTTGAAGACAGGTGGACAGCAGTAACTGATGACGGATCACTTTCAGCACAATTTGAACAAACACTGCTGGTCACAGAAAAAGGATGGGAGAGCTTGACACCATATGAGCTTTAAAGAGATATCAGTCACTCTTTATTCATACGCATATCTCATATTTATCGGTCTGAGTTCCATGGTTATGTTTATTGGTTCATGCCTTTATGGTCTGTCAAGGTAAAAAACAATCAAAAACTGGATATGCGGAAAAGCACTTCCAAAAAATTCACTGATCCTGAGCGGAAAACATCATATGGAACTCAAGGTGCTGGATGAGATACCCTATTCAAGATTCAGGCATATGGATGTTGATGAACTTGCCGGAATGGTTCACCATATTATCAGTGCCAATGTTAAAGAACACTCATACCTGAAACAGGAGCATGTGGAGTTTTCACTGCAGGATAACTGCTCAAAAAAATAGAAAATATCAATTTTATCGTTTAATTGATCCTTCAAGTTCAATATTTCTGATTCTGGTGATAAACTGCTGTGTCAAACCTTTATCCACAGTGTGGGGATAGGTTCTGCCATCTGAATCAACCCCTCTTATTACACCATCATAAAGAAACCACTGAAGCACTCTTTTTGATATTTTCTTACGATCATCTGTTTTTATCTGTTCCGGTGTAAAAGGTTCAGGAGACGGTACCACATCTCCTGTATCTTTTAAATATTTCATGAAATTAATTATTCTTGAAAGTCTCAGCAGTGTAACCGCTTGAATTCTAGTTGTTTTATCATCAAAGGGGAAAGCAGATGACCGCATCAGACTGAAGTGTGCCGGCAGAATATTTTGATTTTCATACAGTTGATAATCCGCACTTCCAGGTGCTGGATAATAGATGGAAAGACCTATAAGAGTCCTTTTCCGAGCAAGATATAATAGATCGTCAAGGGAGTTTTGCGGATCCTGACCAGGAGCTGCAGCAATAATATAGGAGACACAGCTAAGCTTGTGTTTTCCAGCAGATTCAAGCACTTTTTTAAAAGATTGTCTCACATCTCTGCGATTAAATCTGTCCAGTTCTTTTTTAACGGTTGACCCTAAGGAGAGATTAAGAATTTTAAAGCCTGATCGTTTCATCGTCTGTAAGATATCTTCATCAATGGCAGGAGGATAAAGGCCGTTCATTGCACGGAGTTCTATATCTCTGCCTTCAGTAAGCTCGCCAATTTTGGAGAAAAGAGATAAAAACCACTCTTTATTCAGGCAGAGATTTTCATCCTCAAAATCAATAAATCCAATATTCTGATTTTCCAACTGCTGTATGATCTCATTTATCACATTTTCAATTGAACGCTGCCTGAATGGCGCATAGGATGACAGTGAAGATACCGAGCAGTAGGAGCACTTCATTGGACATCCTCTGCTTGATACAACCAGAGATGAAACTCTTTTTTTTCTCTGGTAAAAATTATGGTTGATTAAATTAAAGCGTGGTATGGGAACACTATTTAAACTGTTTATCCATGAAGGAGGCGAAATATAAAAAGAGTTATCTTTTTTTTTAAAGGCAATCCCTGGTATTTTTTCCAGAAGGCGCCTGTTCTCCGGATCTGGATTTCTTTTCAGATTCCGGCAGAGATGTACCATGCCTTCTTCACCATCACCCCGAATGACAAAATCAACTGCTTTGTACGCTAATGTCTGTTCTGGAAATTGTGTGGGATGGTGCCCCCCCATTACAACTATACACTCGGGATAAAATTTTTTGATCGTTTCTGCTGTCTTCAGGGCTTCTCCCGCATAAGCTGTAAAGAGTGATGAAATACCTGCAATAAACGGTTTTTTTTTTCTTATCTGTACGGCAATATATTCATGGGAATATCCAAAATGTCTGAATTGATGAAAAAGAGAAAACAGGGATTGATCTTTGCGGCCATAAAATGCTTTCAGAAAGGAGAATTCTTCAGGATATGCAATGTTTTTAGATTTGTTTGTGGCAAGAGCATCAAGGATTTCAACACAAAATCCGCTTTTATTTAAAGATGCTGCAATGGATGCAAGACCATAGGGGATGGTCCTTTTTTTTGTTAAATAAAAATCTTTTATGGGCGGCTGTACAAGGATGACTTTTGAATCATTCATGGCAATATCATTTTAACCGGCATAATAAAGTTCACTACTATTCAATTCTCGGAAATTTTGTTATTAAAAATAATGTAATGACGGGAATAAAACAGATATAGAAAAGTGTATTTTCAAGGCCATAAATATCTGCAAGTTTTCCGATAAAAGGTGAAATTGCTCCCCCAAGTCCATAGGCAAATCCCATCATAAGACTCGATACCATTGATCTTGATTTTGGAGCAAGTTTTTGTGCCATTGCAACACCCAGTGGAAGGGAGGCCAACGCGGCAAATCCTGCAAGAAAAGACCCCAGATAGACAAAAGATCCAGGCAGGTACAAATATAACAGAAGTGCAGGAGCCATTAAAGCGTGGGAGATGAAAAATATTTTTTTAAAGCCTAATTTATCGGCAAGATAACCTGCAATCAGTCCACTTGCAGTGCCTGCAACTATGAAAAGGGCAACAATAAAACCTACCGATACAAGGCTGTGTCCCTTATCGGTCAGATAAATAGGCATAAAAGTCAAAAATGTCTGGCCGGTCACTGCACGCAGAACCATTGTAAGCCAGATCAGAAAAATCGGTCTGTACACCTTGCCCAGACTCTCTTTCATGGAACCAATAAATCCTGATGAAGAGAGTTTTTCACTGACTGGAACCGGAAGATATTTGATACAGAAAAGAAATGAGACAGCACCAATCAACATGGTCCAGGGCATTTTTTCAAGCCCAAATTCAGCTACATACCATGTAATAAATACCGGTCCTACAGCAAAGGCAAATGTTCCCCCTGTATTAAAAACAGAGAGGCATAATCCGGTTCGATTGCCAGAATAGAGGGATACCATTCCAGTGGTTGAGGGGTGGAACATGGAAGAACCCAGCGACCCCAGTGATAAAATGATTATAAGTATCCAGAAGTTTGGTGCAGCACCTGAAAACGGTATACAGATAAACATGAGAAGAAGGCCGGTAAGAATAAAACTCCTTGTTTCATAGCGGTCTGCAAAATAACCTGTAACCGGTTGTATAAGAAAAGAGACAAATCTTACGACTCCGGTTATTAACCCTGCCTGGGCAAGAGTTAAATCAAGCTTGTCAACAAAAGCCGGCAGCAGTGGGGTGAAAAATGAGGAGTAAAAATCTCCTGTAAAATGAATCAGGGTTAACACAAAAATTATTTTAACGTTTACATTTTTTTCTGATGGTTTAATTCCGGGCATAAAAATATCCAAATTATTGTCAGAGAGATAGAAATTATCTGAAAAATATGTAACAGTCTTATTGTCATCAATAATTAATTATTGTGATTTTAAAGGATTACATGTTTTTTCGCAGGTTTTTAATCGTTTTTTTATAATCCTCTGTATTGAAGACAGCAGATCCGGCTACAAAAGATTCTGCCCCGGCTTGAGAAATCGATTTAATGGTATCAGCATTAACCCCTCCATCAACCTGTATAATGGCATTGGCATTTTTCTCCTGCAGCATCCCGGATAGTTCCCTGATTTTGTTAATTGTTGACTTAATAAATTTCTGGCCGCCAAATCCGGGATTTACACTCATGATTAAAACAAAATCAAGCTGATCAGCAACATACTCAATGGATGAAACCGGAGTAGCAGGATTCAGGGCAACACCGGCTCTTACATTTAAACTTTGAATGAGCTGGATGCTTCTGTGAAGATGGGTGCATGCCTCCTGGTGAACAGAAATGTAATCTGCACCGGCTTTTGCAAATTCAGGGATGATAAGATCGGGCTTTTCTATCATCAGGTGTACATCGAGAATAAGAGAGGAAGCTCTTCTGCAGGCATCCACAATGATTGGTCCATATGTTATATTTGGAACAAACTGGCCGTCCATGACATCAATATGGACCCAGTCTGCGCCTGCCAATTCAATATCATTCAGCTCTTTCCCCAGTTTTGTAAAATCAGCTGATAAAATTGATGGTGCTATGATTCCCATGGTTTGTTCTCCTGTTGTTGTGTTGTTCTATTATGAATATTTTGAGTTAAAGCAGTCAGATCTTTACATCTTCTCTCTGACATTTCTAATAAGTCGTGCTGCAAAAAAACCATCCATATTATTTATTTCAGGATATGTTTTTAAAAACCCTTTTTGTGTGATCAGCTGATCATATCCAGATGGTTCAAACTCTGTATCAATTGAAAAATCTTTTCTTCTGTCTAAAAAATGTTGTATCACATTTTCATTTTCCTCTGTTTCGCATGAACAGACAGCATATACAAGAATACCTCCGGGTTTTACAAGGCTGGCAGATGCATTGAGAATTTTTTTCTGTTTTGAACCCAGTCTTTTCATATCATTTCTGGAGCGTTTCCATTTTGTATCAGGATTACGTCGCAGAACGCCAAGTCCTGTACAGGGAGCATCAACAAGTACACGGTCAAAATAGAAATCAAAATCTTTTATACTGCTTTTTATTATGTTTATAGCCCGGGTCTTTACAATATTTATATTGAGTTTTTTCATATCCGCAGCAAGGGATTCCAGTTTTCTGCCCCCTGTATCTGCAGCAATGACAATTCCCTGATTATCCATTATCTGGGCAATATGGCCTGTTTTGCCGCCAAATCCTGCACACGCATCAAGAATCTTTTCTCCTGGCCTGGGAGCCAGAAAGTGTGTAATGATCTGTGCTGCCTCATCCTGGACCTGAAAAAATCCTCTTTTGAACTCTTTCAATTCATGAATTGCTGTAACAGGGCTGTTAAAACTTAAACCTTCATCTGTAAATTTTGTTTTTTCAATATCAGCCACTTTAGATGAAAGAGCTTCAAGCAGAACAGCCCTGTCTGTTTTCAACGTATTGGTGCGAATCGTTATGGGAGGGATCGTATCAAGCTGTCGGCAGAGTTTTTCAGTTTTTTCAAATCCATATGTTCTAGACCATTTTATGGAAAGCCATAACGGAAGTGAATATTTAACAGCGATAAATTTTTCAGGATATTTTTTTGAATCCGGAAGGGCAAGATTCCTGTATTCAGCAGAGGCTTTTCTCAATACAGCATTGATAAAACCGGCTTTTCTGGAACCTGCCTCTTTTTTAGCAATTTCAACCGAGGTGTTAATGGCTGCAAAAAGAGGAATTCTGTCCATGTACACGATCTGAAAAAGAGCTATTCTCAATATGTAAAGGAGGTTTATGCTTACTCTGTCCAGAGAGATATTGGAAAATTCATCAATGATCCAGTCAATTGATTCCCGTTTTCGAAGAACGCCGAATATTAATGCATTACACAGTTTTTTATCTTTCAAGGATAGGGATTCAATTTCACTTGAGTGCCTCTCCAGCGCAGTATCAAGTGTATGTGTTGCTTTATGCCAGAAAAGCAGCACATTCAAAGCTATATATCTGGGGTCTTTAATCATTCAAAGATCAAATTGAGATGGAGTGTTGATTTTATGACCGCATAAAAACTGGCAGGCCTCTAACCTTTTTCCTGAAGAGCCCATAAGTTCAAGAATTGCTACACAGCCGTCTCCAGTTGCCACATGGATACCTTTTTTATCGCATTTATAAATTACACCTGGATCATGTTCCGAAAAAGGGTCATAGGGAATCGCTTTAAATATTTTAACGTTCTTGCCGTCAAGCCGGGTAAAAGCGCCCGGCCATGGTGTCATGGCATTGATGTGGGCACATATCTGCCGGGCTGAAAGATTCCAGTCTATCATGCCGTCTTTTTTTTTAAGCAGTTTAACATAGCTTGCTTCAGAGTCATCCTGGGGTGTTGGAGTGATGTTTTTATCCATTATGCCATTAATGGTTGTGACAATAATATCAGCACCAAGAAGCGCCAACGTATCATGCAGGTCCTGGGCAGTATCATGAGGTGAAACCGGTGTTGATACAGAGAGCAGAATATCTCCTGCATCCATTTTTTCATTCATCACAATTGTAGTTACTCCAGCCTCTTTGTCCAGATTTTTAACAGCTGCCTGAATCGGGGAAGCCCCCCTGTATTTCGGCAGGAGAGAAGCATGAATATTGACCGGATAAATTTTGGGAATATCCAATGTTTTTCTTGAGAGGATCTGGCCAAAGGCTGCTGTGACAAAAAAGTCAGGTTTATAGGATAACAGCTTTGCTATAGATTGAGAATTGTTGATATTTTCAGGCTGAAAAACGTCAATCCCGATTTTTTGGGCTGCTGTTTTAAGTGGGGATGCAGCAAGTTTTTTCCCCCTTCCTTTTGGTCTGTCCGGCTGGGTAACAACAAGGCTGATATCTATATTCTCTTCAGCATGAAGACTCAGCATCGGTGCAACACTGAAGTCAGGCGTTCCCATATAAATTATATTTGTTTTCAGGTTATCCTCGTATGCTATGATTTTTTAAGCTGTTTCTTTATTTTTTTTTTATACATGCTTCTTTTTAATATACTGATTCTGTCAATAAATAGAATTCCATCAAGATGATCTATTTCATGCTGCATGATGACGGCCAGAATTCCTTGAGCATCAAATTCAATCTCCTCTTCTTTCATATTCACTGCTCTTACCGTAACGGTTTCATATCGCTTGACATCAGCATTATAGTCAATAACACTTAAACAGCCTTCATCAGCGGAGACAATGGAACCTGATGTCTGTATAATCCGGGGATTTATAAGGGCTTTATACTCCTGTTTGTTTTTTTTTTCCTCTTCATCCTCTTTTTTCCCCGCATTGATATCATATACAATGATTCGTTTGTTGACTCCTATCTGCGGAGCGGCAAGACCGATACCAGGTGCGTCAAACATTGTTTCACCCATGTCCTGGACAAGATGCCTGATTTCATCATCAATGTTATCCACTTTTTCAGACGGCTTCAAAAGAGAGGGTTCCGGATAAGTCAGAATTTTAAGAACAGCCATTTTTATACAAAATCTCCCTTGCCGTTTTTATGTCGTATCTGATCTGACTTGAAAGCAGGGCAATGGAATCAAATTTTTTTTCATCCCTCAGCCGCTGCACCATGTTGACTCTTATTCTGGTATTGTAAAGATCATGATCTAAATCAAGGATATGAACCTCAATGGTAAACATGTTATCTCCAAAGGTTGGAGAAAAACCGATATTTGCAACACCTTTGAAATTCCCTTTTATGGTTTCAACAGAAACGGCATATACTCCCACTTTCGGACATAGTTCATCGTGAAGTTTAATATTTGCAGTTGGAAATCCCAGTTTACTTCCTCCCCGCTCCCTTCCTCTGATCACTTTTCCCCTGATCTGATAGTGACGACCAAGATATTTCATGGCTTGATCAACCTCTCCCTCCATGACAATTTCCCGGATTCTCGTACTGCTGATTCTTTTATTCCCTGCATCTGTATCCGTTATCCAGTCTGAAACAATGGTCTCAAAACCAAAGTTTTTCCCCTGTTCCTTTAAAAGCTCAATATTGCCTTTGCGATCTTTTCCAAAGGAGTAATCCCTGCCTGTAACGATAGCTTTTATCCCGATTTTTTTAACCAGTATCTGTTTAATAAAATCAATAGCAGATATGGAGGCAAATGATTTATCGAAACTGATGCACAGTAATACATCAATCCCGCATTTTTCAATAAGTTCGATTTTCTGATCCCTTTTGGTGATTGGAGCAGGGCTTTTTCTGCCCAGTGTTTTAAGAGGGTGGGGATCAAAAATCATGACAACTGAAGTGCCATTAATCTGTTCTGCTTTTTTTATAACCTGTTTGCAAAGGCTTTGATGACCTTTATGAACACCATCAAAATTGCCTGTCGTAAAGACGGCATTTTTAAAAGGTGCATTAATCTGATCTAAATTTTCAATTAATTCCATTTTTACCTTTTTAATTTGGAACATTAAACTTGACAAAAACCATAAGTGAATATATATATCCTAACTGTTGTTTGAAAGCAATCTTTAATTGCCTGTTCCCATGGAACAGAGATTGATGCCGAAGTGGCGGAATTGGTAGACGCGCTTGTTTCAGGGACAAGTGAGCGAACGCTTGTGGGAGTTCGAATCTCCCCTTCGGCACCACTCACCGTAAACGTCACCGTCAGGATCAGGTGGATAAAGCAGCCTGAAAACAATACATATGATATGTGCCGAAGTGGTGGAACTGGTAGACACGCTAGACTTAGGATCTAGTGCCGCGAGGCGTGGAGGTTCAAGTCCTCTCTTCGGTACCATATAACTATCTGAAATTATAAATAATTTCAGATTTTTTATTGTGCCGAAAGGTGGTGCGGATGTGGTGCACTTTATTTTTTCATGCTATCAAGTGTGAAAAATATTAAATTACAAACATAGATCGTTAATTGGAGTATCATCTGAAGGTCTTATTCAATAAGTGATCAGTCCTGATTATCACTGCTATACAGTTTAATCAGTCCAAATCCAATGAGATTTTGCATTTGTTACACCTTACTGCACCACGAAAAACTCTATTCTTACATTGTGGACATAAATATCGAGTTTCTTCATCTTTGACCCATTTTTTTATTCCATATTTTCTTATATATGGAACTGATCTTAAAATAACTTTTTTGCCGATTGTCATTGGAAAATTATCAATGTGTTTGCAGGGGAATTCATCGCATTGGTAGCATCCTTTATACCCTTTTTCTTTTGTGCAGTTTTTAATATCACATTGCTTACAATGCATGAAAAGATTTCCGGAAAGACAGCCACTGCATTTAATGTCATTTACTGTGAGATTTTCGCTGTTGGGAAGAATCCCTTTACCGGAAATTTTACCTTTGTAAAGTCCGAGAAGTCTTTCTTTAAGCTTATTATTGTTGTCACGATCTGCTATATGAATTGCACACACTCCGCAGTAAAGTCCGCAGGGTGAAATAAAATCCGGATTGATTGTCATTGGTAATAAACCTCCTTTTTAAAATTTATTCAATATTTGCCTGGCACCAGGGCTAAGTAAAAATATAAGTGTCATGGATTAAACATAAATATACTTCAACAATATTAAGGATCTGATGTTATCTGATATCGCTTATTCTGATAAATATCTTTAACTGTATCAATAAAATCAAAGTCAAATGGTGGAATTGAGTTATAAATAAATGATAATTTTTTTAAATCATCCATCTCTTTCAAATATTTTCCGGTCTTCAAGTAAACATCTCCATCTGTATTTTTGGGAATAAACCTTGGTTTGTCAGGCTTAATCCAACCTTTATGCAGGTATTTCGGAAGAATACTTTTGCAACTGCATCGGTTTGCTTCGTTGAACAAGCAGCAGTTTTTTATCAGAAAGTCCTTTATTTTTTTCCTGGCTCTTGATAGCTGTTTTCGATATGCAGACTCTGAGATATCTAATATCTGTGCACCTTCTTTACCACTCACTTCCAGGACAACTCCTGATATAAAGGCCATTCTGTGGGAACGGTCCAGGCACATAAGTATGGCATGTATGCATATTGATCTTGTTTCTGCTTCCAGATAGGGCTGCGGTATATCCTGCTGTTTTTTGAAGTGATTTTTGGCTTCATATCTGTCAATAATTTCTTCCAGGTTGTTGATAGTTGACATTTTCTTTTCTATACGGGATTTACGGGCAGCTTTTATTTTATTATATGCTATACGCATTATCCATGCTCTAAACGGTCCTTCCTGCCGATATCCCTGAAGATTGGTAATTATGGTAATTAATATCTCCTGGGTGGTATCTTCTGCATCTTCCGGGTCAAAGAGCATTCTTAATGATAAGGAATAAATATATTTTTGTATCTCACGGATGATTTCTTCCAGAGCAGTCTTTGAACCCTGAACAGCGTTGCAGACAAGTTGATTCATTTCATTATTGTTCTTCATCTGAACCTTTTTTATGATGATTTTAAACTATTAATCAATAATTCCATATTTATCCTGATTTTTATTAATTATATTTTGACTCTACTAATACTGAGTCTTTTTTCCAAGAATTGTGACAAAAAAAATATTTTTATTATTAAAATTTTAAAAAAATAAATAGAAAGTTGAATACTTTGTGGTTTACACCAGTAATACCTTTTGATAGAAAATATTGCATAAGTTCAGTTAACGGTGACACCATTGCAGAATTCCCGGAAACTGTAAGAGCATAAAGAAACACTGCCGCAAGACTGGAGATAGACAATTGAATAAACTTAAACTTATAGAAAAATTAGAAAAGAGATGTAATTTAACCAGAGATAAAGCTTCTGAGGTGGTTGAATGCATTTTTAAAGAAATGACCAATGCTCTTGTTAATGATAAAAGAATTGAAATAAGAAATTTTTGCTCTTTTTTTATCAGACATTACAAGCCCTACACCGGAAGAAATCCGAAGACAGGGGAAGCAATCCGGATTCCTGAAAAAAAACTTCCATTTTTCAAATGCGGAAAAGAATTAAAAGAGCGTGTTGATTATCATGCAAATTAATAGTTAAGTACTATACCTCGATTTTCACTGACCGTGCTTTTTTGAGCTCTGTTGTAAGTGCAATATTAGGAATCAAACATACCTGAGTCAATTGAATTTTTATTCAATCTCAAGAGAAAAATATTTTTGGGTTGGAAATGTGTGGTTAGTGATAATGGAAGAAGATCCGGTAGAGCGTTCATATCGCCATATAGCTTTTAAAGCCGATAAAAAAGACTTATCTGGCTTTAGAACAAAGTTGGAAGAACTTGGTCTTGAAATCAAACCACCAAGACCAAGGATTGAAGAAGAAGGAGAGTCTTTGTATTTTTACGATTATGACAATAATCTTTATGAATTACATGCCGGGACATTACGCCAAAGGATGGGTAAAACATATTGACATTAAATACTGTTAAAGCCTTTGTCAGACAGGATCTTAAAGTGAGTGAATGATTTTAGAGATAATCATAAATGGGGTTAATTTCGCGCTGAAAAGGGCCAGATTTCAACACTGTTTGACATTCTTGAAACGCCTACCGGCTCAATAATATCATTAGTTAACACCATGAGAAGAATTATCAAAAACAATTCACCTTGAAATAATGAGTATTTCATTTTATATGTACCTCTTGTCTATTTACTCAGGAAATCCAGTGTTACGCATGGCATCAACTGTGATTTTAAGACCGGACTGTGTTTTATAAGGCCAATATTTTTTAATAAATGACACTGAAAGACGGGGAGACAATTCAATCGTCCTCTCTGCTGCTGCACGTGCATCCTCTTGCTGGCCTAACAAACTGTATGTGACGGCTAACAATAGATGTGCCGGGGCAAAATCAGGTGCAAGAAGCTGTGCTTTTTTGAGTAGTGTTAGTGTTTGTTCATATTTCCCTTTTGCATAATAGCTGCGACCTAAAGAATAAAAATAATGATAAGATGGAAAAGGATTAAGGCGAATTGCCTTTTTACAATGAGCAATTGATTCATCATAGTGCTCCGCATAGCATAGCGCAGTTCCTAACATCAAATGAGCCTGGCTTCCGTTTGGCTGAAGATCAATAGCCTTTTTACCTGATTCTATGGATTTTTTATATTTCCTTATTCTCAAATAGAGAGAGCACAGCAATGAGTGTGTAAAAGGATCGTTTTCATTAAGAGAAAGCGCTTTTTTTGCATACTCAAAGGCTTTTTTCAAATTTTCTTTTTTTGAAACATCATAATCAAAAAGAAACTTGTGATACCACCCCATCAACCTGTATCCGACTTCAGCTTCAGGTTCTATATCAACAATTTCCTGTGCCAGTCGGCCGTATCTTTCAACACCTTCTCTTGTTCCTTTATTTATGCATGATTGAGCTTCAGCATGTTTATAAAATACTTCAGAATTTTTATATTTATTAATAAAAATACGTGCCTGGTCTCCATCGGTCAGTTTTATCCTTAAATTCTGTGCGATATTTAAAGAAATATCATCATGTATTTTTATGATGTTTCCAAAATAATGGTCATAATTTTTTACCCAGATATGCCGCCCTTCAACGGCATCAATCAACTGAACAGTAACCCGGGTTCTATTTTCGGAACTTTTTACACTACCCTCCAACACATATCTGACCCCCAGTTCTTCACTGATTTTCCTGATTTTGACCGATTTGCCCAACAGTCTTTTTCTTTTTCACTGAATAAATAGACCTTGTCCATTAAATCATCATATCTTTTTTTTCTTCCGATAATTTGAAAAAGAGGTGCTTTCCCCAGTTCAGGAAGGGCATCTTTCCATTTCCGGTAGATCCTCGGTAGCAGGTATTTTTTTTTAGATGATCCTGCCTCTTTTCCAATGGTTTTTTTTTAAAAAACGGAACAATAAAATTATTATGTGAATTTCAAAGGTTTACACCTGAATAGATGCCAAAATCAACTGTATAAAGATATTGTCAGATTTGAATTCCTAGAAGAGACACATCATCACGCCTGCTCTCATTTCCCTGATAGTCAAGCAGGTCTTCATATATCCGGTTTCCGTGTTTGAAAAATGGAACATCTTCAAGGGATAAAAGTAAGTTTTTAAATCGTTTTTTTCCATAGCTGCGGCGTTTCGGTCCGCCAATTTGGTCAATCAGTCCATCTGTCGTTAAATAAATTTTCTGTCCCGGCCTGAGTTCAATCCGTTGTTCAATATAGTTGTGATCAAAAGGGATGCTGCGGTAACCAATCGCTTTTTTATCTCCTTTTATGATATCGATTTTCCCATTTTCCACAATAAACAAGGGGAATCGTGTACCGACATAGTTGAGTTCAGTCATGTCTGCATTGAAGTAGCACAACCCCAGTTCCATGCCATCATCAGACGAACCACTCTGCTTATGTTGATTAAGACTTTTCTGGACGATTTGATGCATCCGCTGTATAACGTGCGAGATATCAATCTCTTCTGTTTCGCTTTTTGCCCGGGTCAATGCCGAGATTGTAATCAATGTCATGAAAGCACCGGGAACACCGTGACCGGTGCAGTCTCCCAAAGCCACAAGCAGACCGTTCTGCCAGGGAATACTCCAGTAGATATCTCCCCCTACTGTATCCCGTGGTTCCCATATGACGAAATAATCTGAAAACCACTCTTTAAAAATGCTTTCTTCAGGAAGGATGGCTTTCTGTATATTGCTGGCATAGTTTATGCTGCTTGAAATAATGTTTAATGCATCTTCGGCTGTATTTTTGGCATCATCGATATCCTGCATGATGTTTAACATGGCACGCCTTGTTTTCGCCAGTTTATTAACCCTGTCATTGAGAATTATATTGCTCTCTTCCTGTTTTTCAAAAGACTCTTTCAACTGCTGTGTCATTTTGTTGAATGCCACTGAAAAATCTCCCATGAAACTCACCTGATGCGTAAAATCGCCTTTTGAAATCTGTTGTGTTATCCAGGTCAAATTTTTCAGACTCGCCTGCAGACTCTTAAGAGAATTCAAAAATGGATTATGTCCTCTTGGCGCCTCAAAATCCAAATCTCCGTTAGACAGGCTGTATCCCAGGTCTGTGGCAAGGTTATATCCTTTTAAAAATGTATTGATGTAACCGACTGCCTGTCTGAATTCATTCTGAGGCATATCGTCAGGAAGCACGATAGATTCAGCTTTTTTACCTCTCTGTAAGTAATAAAAAATTTCTGATATTTTATCAAGATATCCTTCTTCAACCTGGATCATGATCCATTTCCTCAGATAGCAGGCTTAACATCGAACCGGCATACTCTGTCACCCGAGCACCAGCAGTCTATTTCTTTTACGTCAAAATTTTCTCCGGTGTACTCAAAAAATATGCCATTTATAAATCCTTCATCATATGTGCATATGGTTTCATCAATCATAGGCAGGCCTGAACAATCAAGATCTTCAGCTACTGTCAGGGTAAATCTCATAGCATCCATATCTGCTTTTTCCACATTTAAAATACCTATTTTTAATTGTATGATTTTCTCCTTAAGTTCAGAAACAAACCCATTGAAATCAGTATTTTTATCGATGAGCTCCCGGCAGAATAACCGCCCGGCATGCTGACCGGCTTCATAATAAATCTGATCCGCAGTCTCTGTATCAAATTTTTTAATGAGCACATCTCTCAAGGTAAACTGCATGAGCCGATACACATTTACGTCCATCGTACCACCAAGGTTGGGACGGCCTGTAGAAACATCACCAAGCATATTCCAGTCAAATATCAACTCTTCTCGTTCCTCTTTAAACATATTTACCTCCTATAATTTTAGGTTATCTTCAGTAATTCATCAATACCGGCATCCTGATCTACAATCTCATATTTTGCCTCTTTACTCAATTGTTTCAATAAATGATTGACTTCTTCTTTTAATTCAATCATTTTTTCTTCACGGCCCACAGCCAGGGTACTGAATTGTTCCAGCTCTTCCAGTTTCTGCTGAAGCGCTTTTTCTATTTTTTTTCTCTCTGTAAGGTCTATAAAACTTTCCAGAAGATAGGGATTGCCTTTTATGTCAATTTTAACAACGGTTTTAAGGATAGGAATTTCTTTTCCCTCTGCATTCAGGAGTATACGATCGTGATTGTCTACTATCTCGGCATGATCGATAATGGGGCAGTCATCTATTTCTCTGGGACAGACAAACTTGTGACAGATATGTCCAACAATCTCTTCCCTGGGTAACCCAATCATCTTTTGGGCAAGTGGATTGGCATCTTCAATAATTCGATTTTCCTCATTAATTACAAGTATGCCTATGCTGATCGCGTTCAGAATCGTTTTGATGCGCTCTTCATTCTCTTTAACGACTCTTTCAGACTCAAGCCTTTCCGTAATATCTCTTACTGTGCCCACGGCAAACCACTTTTCATTAATCATGAAGGAGGAGAGGTTGATTGCTACGGGAAAGGTCTCCTGTTTCCGGTTTAAGGCTGTTGCTTGCACTGTGGAACCAAAAACAGCGCCTTTTCCGGTAACGGCAAATTTTTTTATTCCTTCAAAAGCCCTTTTTCTTATTTCAGTCGGAACAAAAGTTTTATGAAAATTCATGCCCAGGGCCTCGTCTGAGGAGTATCCGAACAGTTTTTCAGCCCCTTTATTCCAGAATTGCACCCTATCTTGATTATCAATCATCACAAGGGCATCATTCACTGCCTGGCTCATGGCATTAATCTTCATCATGGAGGACTCAGTTTCCTTTCTCGCTTTTTCAAGGCCTTCCAGGATGTTAAGCCGACTGGTGAAATCTTTTCTGATCTGCAGAATCATGGGCCTGAAAACACCGAAAACAATTAAGATCAGTGCGCCCACAGAAAGGATTGCGCTTCCTATAAGGATTTTGCTCAAAAAGGTAATCTGTTTCTGGTTTTCTGCCTGATAAATCTTAACGATACTGTCCAGGTCCTCCATAAAAGCATCCCTTGACATGTAATAGAGGGAATTGAGGGCATGTTGCGCCTCTTTTTCAGTCAAATTCTCTTCTGCAATATCCATGGCGGTCTTTAAAAAATAACGGGTATCCCTATCAATCTGGGCATTGGGGCCGAAATAGAGATTTTTTATCTCCGGAGACATAGTCCCGCTGATCAAGCGGCTGTGGTTTTCCTCCATCTGGTGGGAGATCTCATAAATCTGGGTTTCTATGGCCATTTTATACACAGGGTCCACTAAGGGGTCATGATACTTACTGGCCAGCAGAACGATCCGCTGGGAAAGCATGCGCTGCTGTCCGCTCAGGTTTATCAATTTCGAGTAGTGTCGGGTTTCAAGAAAAGCGGTTACCAGGGAGAAAAATATGAGGATAAGAAAAGTGACGATCCCGATGACAATAAAAAGCAGTCTTCGATTCATCCGGCTCACCAGCCGGGTGTTGCTGTCTTCTCTGTTATTCATATTATCCACTGTCATAAATAAGCGCTTCTCATCTGTTTGATTGTATAATGTGATCCTTTTTGCATAATACTCTCTTTTTCCGGATTGACGCGGAATATGAAAATGATGATCCTCTAAATATGCAATCTGTTCTTTTGGTTGTAATTTTCATCTTCCCAGCATCATAACAGATTAAGCATGATAAAAGAATCTTAGATCATTTCCTGTCACTCCTGAAAAGTTGACAGGAGCCAGTTGTTATCCATCTCTCATCTGTCGGGAGGATGATAGTATCTTATTATACCCTCATTTCCAAAAAAATAACATGACCGTATTCAGTTGTCCACAGTTTTATCATGCATTTCATTTTTTGGAGATAGACAGAAAAATTGTCAAAATTGTTTTTTTTAAAAAATGACGCTTGTTTTTTTACAAACCAGCACAAGTTTGATTATTAAGCTTTGGCCACAGAGCTGACCAGGATGTTTTGAGCTCTTTTCATCAGATCACTGATATTCTCATCTGAATAATCTGTTACGGCAATCGGTTCATGGATATTCATTGAAACTTTACCGGGAAACAGATCTAATGTTTTATTCGGAAGAATCCTCTGAGTTCCTCTGATTGTTACCGGCAGTATCGGCAGATCCAGATCGAGTGCCATTTTAAAAGCCCCTTTTTTAAGATGTCTCACAACCCCGTCAAAGCTCCGGGTGCCCTCGGGAAAGAAGATGATTGATGTACCGTTTACAATCTTTTTTTTTGCTTCATTGAGTGACTTTATAGCAGAGTCATGATCTGTCCGGTCAATAAAAATATGTCCCACTTTCTCGCATCCAATACCGATACCTGGTAATTTTCTCACCTCTTTTTTCATTACCCATTTGAAATCAATATTGAGAAAACCATATAAAACAAAGATATCAAAAGCACTCTGATGATTTGCTATCACCACATAAGATTGATTGATATCTATATGTTCTCTTCCAGATACGCTTATCAGGACCGGTGCCATCCAGGCGTTGATACGGGCCCATAAAACGCCACCTGCAAAACTTGCAATTCGGTCATTGGCCAAAAAAGCGAAGACCACGGCAATTGAGCCGAAAAAAATGGTAGAGAGGCAGAAAAATGGTATGTATATAAACCACTTATACGGTTGATATAAAAGATATAGAATTTTCTTCATCAATCACATTACTCTCTTCAGTCGTCTCTGAAGCTGTCACTGAATCATAACCACCAACAGCATTTTAAACAGAAGCGGTGTTGTTTTCAGGGCACATTGCTCACTTTATAAAAAAATATAATAGAAACCGTTTTAAAATCAACAAATATTTTTCGATATTCTGCATACTGTTTTCACAGGGAGTCTTTAATGATTCTGGATTCTGAATATTCCTGGAAAAAAACAATGATTTTTAACTGAAAAAACAAATCGTCAGTTAAGCGTGTATCATAACGGTTGCACAGATGATCTTGACCCGCTATCAGGTACGGGATCACAAAAGGGTATGAACAGGTTATCCTGGTTATGCGTATCTGGACGAAAACAGTTCATACCGGTTCCTTCCATTTGCTTTAGCCTTGTACATGGCAATATCTGCATTTTTAATCAGACTGACAGGTGCTTCCGCATCCATGGGGCAGAAACTGATTCCTATGGATGCACCTATCAAACCAATACCATTGTTCAGCTTAAATGGTTTGCAGAGTTGTGCTATGATTCTTCCGGCAATTTTTTCCACCTGGCTGCTGCTGCTGAATCCGGAGAGAATAATGGTAAATTCATCTCCACCCATACGGCACAGGATATCCTCTTTCTTAAGATTGCGCTCCATGCGCTGTGCTGCTGACTTGAGGATCTCGTCTCCAGCATCATGCCCCATTGTGTCGTTGATATTTTTGAATTTATCAAGATCAATAAAAAGGAGGCCCACCGGTTCTGTCCGGCTGCATGTTAAACATTTTTCCTCCAGAAAGGAGTGAAATAAAGCCCGGTTGGGTAAACCCGTCAAGGGATCATGCTTTGCTTCATCGATTTTTTTTTGAGCCAGCAGAAAATCTTCAATCATATTTTCGAGACGCAGGGCATATACATCCTTCTGTACAGTCAGCATGCTTATATTCTCTGCCAGCTGACTGACCAGTGGATCTGATGAATCTGTTCTGTTTATAAATGCAATCAGCTCTTCCGATGCCGACGGCTGAAGGTTGAAAACGTTGTCGGTTATGGAAATTAATTTTTTAATATTATCAGTATGTGACATAATCAATTATACTTACACCAGTTTGAACCAGGCTGCAAGATTAGAAAATATAATCATATGAATAAAAATAGAGAACACCGCCTCATTTGAGTCTTGTAAGTCCACGGGATTTTGAGTATAGATATAACCATAAATTATTTGGATGAATTTCGTGACTTTATTTAAAAAACAATAAAGACCATATAAATGAGGAGGTTATCAATGTTTGAAATAGATAAAAGTGTTATGATTCTAATTGATGTTCAGGGGCAGCTGGCCCAGTTGATGTATGATAAAGAGAGGATGTTCAAATCCATTGGAACAATGATTCAGGGAATGAAAATTCTTGGAGTGCCGATTATCTGGATGGAGCAGATTCCAAAAAATTTGGGCTCCACATCCCAGGAGGTTGCGCAGTACATGACCAATGAGAAACCAATAGAGAAATTTTCCTTTTCATGTTGCAGTGAACCGCTGTTTATGGAAAAATTTAAGCAGATCGGCAGGAACCAGGTGCTTTTGACCGGTATTGAAACACATATATGTGTTTTTCAGACCGGATATGACCTTATGAAAAAGTATGGATGTGATGTCCAGGTTGTTTCAGATTGTGTCTCTTCCAGAACAAAAGAGAATAAAGAAATTGGAATTGAGCGTATCATGCAGTCCGGCGGAAAGATAAGCTGCGTTGAAATGATATTTTTTGAACTGCTTAAAGCTGCAGAGGGTGATGATTTTAAAAAGATTATAAAACTGGTTAAATAGATTCAGTGGGTTGCAGATTGACTTTACGTTTTTCAATGCTTATTAATTGTTTTTGTCAACAATTAAGCGGGAAAACAATATAATATGAAAAAAGAAGATATCTACCACGGTTTTGAGCAGGGTCCCATACGGCCTCCCAGTGAAGCAAACAGCCTTTTAATTCGATTGACTCGAAATTGTCCATGGAACCGCTGCACCTTCTGCAGGGTTTATAAAAAAGCTGATTTTTCTCTACGGTCCCTGGATAATATAATTAAAGACATTGATACGCTGCACAGCTATATCGAGAGAATCAAAGCATCTACTGCATCAGAGGGGTATATCGATAATAATATGCTTAACACCCTTTTCAGCAGATTGGAAAACCAGGACAGGACCGCTTTTAACGCTGCTGTCAACTGGTATGTGACAGGTATGAAATCAATTTTCCTGCAGGATGCCAACTCCCTTATCATGAAACCCGATGATCTTCTGTTTATACTTGAGTATTTAAAAAAGTGTTTCCCTGATATTGACAGGATTACAACCTATGCAAGAAGCCATACTATAGTCAGAATAAAACAGCATCATCTCAAGAGCATGGCTGATGCCGGTTTAAACCGTGTCCATGTGGGTATGGAGTCAGGATCAGATATTGTACTGAAAAAAATTAACAAGGGTGCAACCAAAGAGAGCCATATCAAGGCAGGATTGAAGATAAAACAGGCTGGAATGCAGTTGTCCGAATATGTAATGCCGGGCCTTGGCGGTATAGAGTACTCAGTAGAGCATGCAATAGAGACAGCGTCTGCCCTTAACAGCATTAATCCTGATTTTATCAGAATCAGGACCCTTGCTGTAACAAAGGGAACCAAACTGGCTGATGAAGCACGTGATGGAGATTTCCAGAAGCCGACTGATTCAATGATGGCCAAGGAGTTGAGGCTGTTCCTGGAAACCCTTGATGGTATAGAATCCTATGTCAAAAGTGACCATATATTAAACCTGTTTGAAACCATTGATGGAAAAATGCCGGAAGATAAAAATAAGATGATTCATATCATTGACAAGTTTTTTGAGCTTGATCCGGAAAAAAGAACTCTATACCAGGTTGGCCGTAGAATGGGTTTTTTCAGAGGACCTGATGACATTGAAACAAGTCCTCATCTTGAGAGGGTCAGAGAGGCGTGTGAAAATTACGGAGTTACACATGAAAATGTTGATTCTGTTATTGACGAATTAATGAAACGCTTTATCTGATCTTAATGCCTCAATATAAATCTGAACTGTCACCGGAATCTATTTCAAAACAGGGTGGGATTTATATCCACATTCCGTTTTGTGTTCAAAAATGCATCTATTGTGATTTTTTTTCAGATACAGACCTCTCCTTGATTCCGCAATATGTAAAAGCAGTTGAATCAGAGATCAAAAACAGGGCAGAGCCCCTTGTTGAAATCAGCACTGTATATTTTGGAGGAGGCACGCCTTCGCTTCTCTCTGTTAAAGATGCAGATCTGGTGCTGACTGCTGTCCAGAAGAGTTTTACGCTTTTACCAGATGCGGAAATATCATTTGAAGTTAATCCGGGAACTGTTAATTTAACCTATCTTAAAGAACTGAGAAAAGCGGGAATCAACAGACTCAGCATCGGTGTCCAGTCTTTTGAAGAGAGCAAACTGAAATTTTTAAGAAGAATCCACACCTCCAGCCAGGCTGTAAAGGCAGTTAATGATGCTGAAAAAGCCGGGTTTAGTCATATGAGCCTGGATCTGATTTATGGTCTTCCTTTTGAGACAGAATCAATGTGGCTGCAGGATATTGAAAATGCCGTGGCCACAAATCCTGATCACCTCTCATGCTATATGCTTGCAATTGAGCCTTCAACCCCCCTTGACAGATATGTCAGCAGCGGTATTGTCTCTCCATGTGACAAGGACTTCATTTTAATGCTGTTCAGAAAAACAGTTCCTGTGTTGAATGACAATCAATTTGAACACTATGAGATATCAAATTTTGCCAGGGGCAGGGCAGGCCGGTCAAGGCACAATTCCCAATACTGGGACAGGACATCATATTACGGATTTGGAGCATCAGCTCACTCCTATGACGGCGGCAGCAGATCATGGAATCATAGCAATATCGCAGATTTCATAAAAGATATAAAATCAGGCAGGCTTCCTGTTCAGGAAGTTGAAATTCTTGATACAAGGCAGAATAAACTTGAAACCATAATGCTGAGGCTGCGCACCCTTGAGGGCATTGATCTTGCCGGATACAGAGCTGAATTCGATGTGGAATTTGAAGAGGAGTTCAAAGCGATTATTCCAAATCTTCAGAAACACTCTTTCGCTTCCCTGGATCACGGTTTTTTTTCGCTGACCCTTGAAGGAAAGACCTGTCTGGATCATATTGTCGAAACATTTGCTCAAAAAATATAGATCAGAGCAATTACCTTTTCATTATCTTTTTTTTCTAAGTTGTCTGGTATCACCGACTCTTATGGTGACTTTAATGGAATCAAAATATTCAATTAAAGGGATAAGGAATTTTCTTGAAACATTTGCTATTCCTTTAAACTCAGGAGTCGTAATTGATTCGTTGGCCATTAATAAGTTTACCAGTTTTTCTTCCAGGTTTTTTATTTCACCTGCATCAAAATAGAGGTCATCTTTTGTTTTAATAATGGCATTTTCATCGATCAGCATATGCAGAACATCTTTTGAGGTTTGTCGATCCATATCAAGATCCTGACATATTGTCCTGAAAAAAGGAGGTGTCAGGCCCGACTGCTGATATATTTTTTTGATTTTTTCCTTGATCTCATGCTGGTCAACTTTCAGGGCAACTTTATGAGATGTCAGTTTGATAATGTTTTTATCAAGAACAATATGTTCTTCCTTTGATAATTTTGTAAACAGAATATTAAAAAATCTGGAATCATCAATGTACTGGAATTTGGATTTAAGCTCCTGGGTCGGCATCCCTTCTTTTAAAGGGTTGTTCTTATGGAATACAGCCAGTCTGTCAAGAATTTTCTGCTTGAAATCATCAAAAAAAGAGCCTGAAACAAAAACCTGTCTCTCTTTATCTGTCTGTACGATCTCCTGCTTTGACAGAAGTGTCTGCAGGCTTGATTTCAGTTTTTTATCCGGAATGTTGCTCATTACCCGCAGGTCGGAAAAGGAGATGCCTTTATATCCTTTCAAGGATAGAAAAAATGAGATTATCTGTTCATTATCATTGTCAAGAAGTCTTTTCAACCCTGCTGTCACTTTCCGGTCAAGTAATTTATGTTTCTGTGCTGCCGGATTCAGTATGGTACCGCCTCCAATGGTTTTAACCGGTGAGTAGCTGCGTATGACATACCGGTCATCTTTTATGCAGCATACTGGTGATTCAAGCCTCAACTGAACAGGGGCATCATCTCCAGGCATAAGCTCTTCCCTGTCAAGCAGGATCATATATCCCAGTATTTCGCCTGTGCCTGAATGAAACCTGATTCTTGTCCTCTTTTTTGCAGGTTTGGCATTGCTGTTGAGGTAAAGGAAGTGAGCATCGACCATATAGCTTTCAATCAGCACTCCCGGCTTTGAGAGTATATCTCCTCTCATAATGGATGTTTTATCAAGTCCCTGGAAATTTACAGCCGTTCTTGTTCCTGCAGTAGCACTCCCAACAGCTTTGCCGTGAACCTGTATGCCACGTACTTTAGAGACAATCTGCCTGGGATAGACCATCACTTCACTGCCAACATCCACAGAGCCTGAAGTAAGGGTTCCTGTAATTACCGTACCAAAGCCTTTCATGGAAAAAACCCTGTCTACCGGCAGCCGGAAAATAGAGGAAAACTGTCTCTCCGGAAGCGTGTGACATATTGCTTCGAGTGATTTTAAAAATGCATCAATACCGTCACGGGTAATGGAAGATATGGGAATAACCGGTTTATCTTCAAGAAAGGTATCCTGGAGAAAATCATCAATATCTTCCATGGCAAGCTCAAGAAGATCATCATCCACCATGTCAGTTTTTGTCAGTGCAACCATTCCATGCTTTACTCCCATGAGGTTGCATATCTCCATGTGTTCCCTTGTCTGCGGCATAACACCTTCATCTGCAGCAATCACCATTATTACCACATCTATGCCGCTTGCTCCGGCCACCATATTTTTTACAAATTTTTCATGACCCGGCATATCGACAATACCGACATGCTGCCCATTGGGAAGATCAAGCGAGGCAAATCCCAGTTCTATTGTTATCCCTCTCTCTTTTTCCTCTTTGAGCCTGTCTGTTTCCACCCCGGTTAAAGCCTTGACCAGACTTGTTTTACCGTGGTCAATATGTCCAGCTGTTCCCAAGATAATATTTTTTTTCAATTGTCTTAACCCCTGTCTCTACTCTTGTTTCTTTTTTCTGAATATGGATAAGCCATAGGCCAGTCCAACAAGTACAATGCCTGTGACAGCTCCATGAAAAACAGTCCAGTCCGGTCTGAACATCCTTGTAAGAATGATACCAAATACAAGACCGAGAATAAGTCTTACAATAAATATCAGCAACGTATTCATAAAAATCCTTTTTATTTTTAATCCGCAAGAATCATAGTCAAACACTGCTTTAAGGTCAATGTAAATTTTTTTAAAAAACTATTGAAAAATAAATTTTATTCTGATAATTAAAATGTTTCATTGTGGTGGGTGTAGCTCAGTTGGCAGAGCGCTAGGTTGTGGTCCTGGATGTCGAGGGTTCAAATCCCTTCACTCACCCCATTTTAAATTGGAAATTATGACTGTATAAGCCCGAAACTCAAATTAATTGAGAATCGGGCTTTGTATTATGGAGCAGTATGCAGAGAAAAGGTGACCGATAAAATGAAATTAATCAAAATAATATCTACAGCATTATGTTTACTTGTTTTTCTGCCCGGGATTCTTTCAGCCCGGGATTCTTCAACCATAGATCTCCCAGAAGGATTATATGCCTGGTTTAATACAACCAGGGGACAGATCACTGCCAGGCTGTATTATAAGCAGGTGCCTCTTACTGTTATTAATTTTGCTGGACTTGCCCAGGGTACAAAGGAATCAGACCTGCCTCCAGGTGCAAAATATTTTGATGGACTTATTTTCCACAGGGTGATCAAGGATTTCATGATCCAGGGTGGAGATCCGACCGGTACAGGAAGGGGTGGGCCCGGATATAACTTTCCTGATGAATTTTCTGACAATTTAAAGCATGATGCTCCAGGTATTCTTTCCATGGCTAATGCCGGTCCGGGTACCAATGGAAGTCAGTTTTTCATTACCCACAAGGCTACTCCATGGCTGGATAACAAACACTCTGTTTTTGGCAAGGTTGTAAAAGGTATGGAAGTGGTAAATAAAATTCAACAGGGTGACACGATTAACACCGTTGAAATTATAAGAGTTGGAAAAGAGGCAGAAGATTTTAAAACAGATCAGGCCAGTTTTAACGCAGCATTATACAAGATGGAGTGGAAAAAGAAGATGGAATTAAAAGGTGCCATATCAAAATTTAAAAAAGAGATGCTTGCTGAATATCCAGATGCAGTCATTACTGAATCCGGACTCATGTATGTTGTAAAAGAGAAGGGAGAAGGTGAATATCCGTTAAAAGCCTCCAAAGTAAAGGTGCACTATACTGGTAAATTTTTAAATGGTAAGGTTTTTGACTCTTCAGTGGAAAGAAACAGCCCGATTGAATTTACTGTAGGGGTAGGGCAGGTAATCAAAGGGTGGGATGAAGCTGTTTTATACATGAAAAAAGGTGAAAAAAGAATTTTACTGATTCCATACTGGCTTGCTTATGGCAAGGGAGGATATCCAGGTGTCATACCGCCTGAATCGCATCTTGTTTTTGATGTGGAACTGATTGACTTTGAAAAATAGGAATATCTAAAACTCTATCTACAACAGAGGCATAAGGTGTATGTCCTGTATTATTTTTCTCTGTCGTTTTTTTAGATATTCATTTGGTTTTACTGCTGACAGGATATGAGGATTTGGAAGGACTGCCGTCATTAAGGCTGCCTGATCCCTTGTCAGGTGCTTTGCACTTTTGCTAAAGTATTTACGGCTGGCAGCTTCAGCACCGGTAATATTTGTTCCCCAGTCAACCGTATTAAGGTATATCTCAAGAATTCTTCTCTTATCCCAGAACAATTCTATCAGGACTGTATAATAAATCTCTGCAATTTTTCTGTATATTCTTTTGCTGGAGAGTAAAAATACGCTTCGTGCTGTCTGCATACTTATTGTGCTTGCTCCCCTTAGTCTGCCTCTCTCTATTAAAGCGGTAAATGCATTTTTTATTTCATTAAAATCAAAACCATTATGGGATAGAAAACGCTGGTCTTCTGCCGCTATAACAGCTCTTTGAAGATTCGGCGATATATCTTCCAGGTTTTTAAAAATATATAAAGGGCATTTTTCTGGCTGTTTATTAACTGTACATTCAACCCACTCCCATACAAGATTGGGCGTGAATGGCGGGTTGATATATTTTAATGAGATAACTTGAATAATGGTGAAACAGAAGATAACCGATATAATTTTAAATAGGGTTTTCCCGATACGGGTTCTGAGTTTCTGTTTTTTCCGTTTCCTGATCATCATATTCTTTGGATTTTACGTTTAATACAACGCATTGTCAAACTTCTTTTTTCCTTGCATCCAGTAAGAATTTATGCAAGATATTTAAATAATTTATGTTAAAAAATCAGATTGTAAAAACAGATTTACTAAATTTACAATTCAAGGGAGTTTGCTTATGAAAAAAGTTATTATTGGTTCCATAGCAGTTTTAATTGGAGTGGCAAGCTTTTCAGCTTCTCTTACGTCTTTTTTTACAATTCTGGCAGGCACAATACCGGTTATATTAATAATCGGGGGCGGGCTAACAATTTATCTTAATTATGGAAACGATTCATCAGATTCATGTGATGAGCCTGTTTGTCATGACATCGGCTCCGGCTCTGCTCCATCACCAGATTCCCAGGAGAGTATATCTGAAAGCAGCAGTGTGGAAACATCAATTCAGACAGATGCAAGATTACTGGGGAACACAGAAACTTTAGTTTTTCACAACTCTGACTGTAATTTTTCAACAAGTGTGAACTGTACTGCAACTTTCAGAACAAGAGAAGAAGCAGTTGATCAGGGTTATAAACCCTGCGGGGTATGCAAGCCGTAAAAAATCAGCAGATCCTTTAAAAATGCTGGATTATTGTATAAAAACAGATTCCCGGTCAGACCAATATTCAGCCCAGGACAGCCGTGCCACCCATGGAAATTCCTTTTATCCGGCATGGTTATATAATTTAATTCAATGGGTAAGCATATTTTTTCTTAACAGCCTATCAAAAGAAACTGATTGCACACTTATATATGCAATCAGCATGACAGAGTGTGCAATTGTTTTTTTTTAAATTTCAGCAGATTATATGATTAAACCGGTCCCTGGTATTATTCTGCCTACTAATCAGTGCATGCTTTAATTTCTCTGCAGATATATTTAGTTCTTTTTTTCTTTAAATTTAAAATAGTTATTATCATCACATCCACTCTAAAATACTGTGGTACAATCATTGCTCGCTCTTTTGATTTTAAATATGTTGAAATATGAAAATTGTATTGTATTCAATTTTAAAAACTTTGATTTATCTTTAAAAATAATTTAGAAGAATAATTTAGTTGACAAATGGCAACGGTGTCATTAAAGTTCGGTACTTCTTTATCCAGGAGAATAAAGGTGCATCATCAGGTTTTGATTTTTAAATGAAGAACAGGTGATTTATGTTAGAAAGAGTTAGAGCACCACGTGCAAACAAAAAAATTGAAGTTATTTTTGAAAATGGCAACGGTATCATAGAAAATATTTCAACTTCTGGAGGCTTTTTAAAAACCGATACCGCGATTCCAAGAGAAATTTTTGATCTCAAATTAAAAATTTCAGGCGGTAAAACAGTCAAAATAAACTGCAAACCAAAATGGAAAAATGAATCCGGAGTTGGATTTAAAGTTTTAAGTGTTCAAAAATCAAAACAGCAGTTTTTCAACCAATATGTAACAAACCAGCTAAAAGCTTTAAAATTGTATGGAAATGAAAGAGTTTTCAGAACAGAAATAATGATAACTTTAAAAGATACAAACGCTTTTGGAAATGTTTATTTCAGTAATTTTATTGAATACCAGGGGATTATCAGAGAAAAATTTTTATTATCAGCAGTTCCTGATGTCCACGAGATGCTTGCCAGAACAAATATCCGGCTTGTTACAGTTGAAACATATAATAAATTTATCAATAATGCGTTTTTTGGTGATATACTGATTGCTGAACTGACAACATCAGAGGTGAGTGCTGCAACCTGCAGATTGAATATTACTTTTAGAAATAAAATCAATGGAAATCTGATTGGTCAAGGTTATCAAAGAATTTGCATAGTCAGTGCCAAAGGAAAAATTATTCGGATACCAGATAACCTTTTAAATCCTCTGGATTTTTATCAAGAAATTAAAGCATAAATCTGAATGCAGTTCCTGAGTGCCATACTCCCGCTTTTTTCTTCAACAATCTTTTTGTGCCTTGGTATTGCTGTATTTTTTTTATCCAG
>CAZWSL010000007.1:0-83793 GCA_964636495.1 uncultured Desulfobacula sp.
TTGAAACGGATTCTAAGTATGCCGTTATTAAAGTCTGAGGTGGTGATTTGGAAAATTCCGATCTCTGAGGTGGCAGACACATGGGGGCCGATGCAGGGACAGGCATCATAGTCACCGATACTCACAATACGTATCCTGGTAAAATTCCCTTTGGGGAGTCGACTCAGGTTGAATTGTTTTTCCGCTTTTGTTTTTGAGATATAGGTGTCAGTCACCTTCATATCAAAGTTGATTATTTTGTTGACCCGTGACTCGATTTTAATCAATTCATCCGAAGTGAGAGATCTGTTAAAGTGGTAATCGCACTTGGATTTTTTTCGTTCAATATGTGCGTTGATACAACGGCCGCAGTTGAACAACTGATCCATAGTGCTGTTGAGAATATGTTCTGCTGTGTGCATACCCGGATCAATCGATTTATTCAAAACATGTCCCTCCCAGTTTTTTTAAGCATGAATTTTTCATAGTCATCTGCTTTTTTAATTTTCACTTTATTGCTCCACAATCTCATTATTACCATCTGTTTTTGTAAAAAATAAACTCATATATTGGTGATATATAGTATGTTGATCAATCAAATACAATATCTGATGCCCTAGCTTCAAGCATCTATATTCAGATTCAGCTTTACAGCTCTATAGATTAATGCCTGAAAACCGATTGATCACAGCAAGTGGAGTTATTCATGATTTTTTTGTTAAAAATCTACATCATCCATCTTTTCCCTTAATAACTTTTTCTCAACTCACACGATGAGTTAGTTTTTTTATAAGTTTTTAATAGGAAGCACATCTGATGATCAGAACAGTTTATATTTACAATAAATTTAAAAACATGAATTGTTCTGATATCAGTGCAGGATCACATTTTAACAAATTACAGATTCCTTGATTATTCAAGAGAGTGTTAACTGAAAAATGCAGCATATTGCAATATTTATTTTTACTTGACTACATCAATTGGTAGTGCCTTAATATATATTGTCAATTTTTTAGGAAAATTGAGGACTCTTCCCCTTGCTGCAGATAATGAGAAAACTGAAATAAGGAGATCGAAAATGCCGGACAGAATAAATGCTCAAGATGCCTACAATAGCAGGATAGCACCTTATCAGGATGATGCAAGACCTCAACTGTTGGCAAAAGGGCTCAATAAACATGACAAGCCGGATTATTCAGGCTTGTTTAACAGAGTCAAGCGATATCTTGCCCGGCAGACTCCAGCGCAGCAGTTTGAATTTGATGTTGCCCTCTGGTATGGCTACCTGACCAAAGCTGTTCCAGAATCCGAAAGATGGAAAAAGACCATGGTGAAACGGATTTTCACTCTGCTGGCTTATGGTGGACTGCTCGTTAACAGGGGTGGGTGGAATCGCAGGACAGGTGAACCAACTACCAACGTATGGATGCCGTGGTCCCAACAGGAAGTTCCCATTTGCAGTGCCATATCACACACGGCCAGAGTTTTGGTATGGATGCCTCGCGGTGCTGATGAAAATCGATTCTGGACATGGTTGTGGGCCGGTCATAGAGTAGAGACCCGTATGGCAGCTTCACACGGAATGGAGTTAGTGCCCGAGGGTAATGTCGGCTATGGGGTGCGGAAAGGAGTTAAAGAAAATAAGAGTAAAGGCACTGCCAATCATTTTGGGGTCAATATCTGCCTGGGCGGCAGAGGGAATATTCATCCCATATCTGGAAAACGGATCCATGAGAACGGCAAACACGGCCATCTCTACATCGCCAAATCCAGGTCCAGATTCCACAATCGGAGAGGTCTTTTGATCGGGGTTGAACAGTCAGCGCCCATTGATCGTCAGATAGCCGTCAAAGGTAAAAGAGGTCGGCTTAAAACGTTATTTACCAGGAGTTTTAAACAGTGGGTTCCTGACCAGTATGGCGGCGGTCATGGTGTGGGAAAACACTCCAGGTTTTCTGCAACCGGCGGAGATGACTTTTCTTATAAAAAAAATCCCTCCAAACTGGATGCTTTCGGCCCGGCCAGAGGCCACTATTATGACGGCATGTATATTGATCTTACAACCGATAAGTTTAACCTGCTGACGACCAGAGAGTTCAATAACGATGATATCTCTTCTTTTGGCATCGCTCCGCTCGTCATGCCCGTGGTACGACGAGGTCGCAGGCGACGTCGGGGCGCCATTGATTTAGGTCAGCTGGCCCCTGTGATCCCGCCTGTCAGAAGAATTCGCCCAAGACCCAAAAGTCAACAACTGACATCGGTCTTAAAACCGTCTCGAAAAAGCAGGAAAAAACCACCACCGTTACCTCCCAGGAGAAGAAAAAGCAGCAGATTTTAAAAGAAAAAGTGTTATCTTTTATCACTTCTGAAAAAGCCATAACCCGCACCAATAAATCCCCCGGCAAGATGGCTGAATTGTGAAATCCTGTCAACTCTCAGTGTTGAAACCACTTCACTGCCAATAAAAAGTATGGCAATGATTATAAAAGTCATGGGAATCTGTCCTGATTTTATGTTTGAAAATGAGCTCAGAAGTATCAGCATGAAGGCAATACCACTTCCACCTATAAGAGAGTTTGAAAAGAAAAATGCATTTAATAATGCTGTTGTTATTGCTGTAATTAAAACCATCTCCAATAGTTTCCCTGAACTATATTTTTCTTCAAGAAGTGGTCCGACAAGTAGAATAATCACCAGATTACCAATCAGATGCGATAGATTTCCATGGCCCGCAATATATGAAATTAATTTTAGATAAAAATAAGGATCTGTAAAAGACAAACGGGAAGGAGAAGAAAAGTAACCTGCTGTTATCCCTTTGCTGCAAAATAATAAAACACATATTGATATTAAAGAATAAGTCAGAATCACAGGTGAGTTGTATTTTATTTTCATCTCTCTCTCCATAATATTCAGCTCCAGTTTTAATTTTCATCTCTTCTGGATCATCATCTGGTTTTTTTATCTTCCATGAGAGCCTGCCACCAGTAAAAAAAGGAGGAATATCTTTTTCCAATACAGCAGCGCCTGAAGCAATAGCAGATCCTTTTTTAGTGACTGCATCATTTGAAAATATTGATAAGACGCTGTAAACGAATATGCAATATGCAGGGATTTAAATTTTCTTTACAGGTTAAACACCTCTTTTAAGTCATAGAATCCCGGATTTTTTCCTTTTAAAAATAACCCTGCTTCAATCATTCCTCTGGCATAGGTGTTCATATTATAGACATGGGCAGACAATTCCATTCTTTCATCTTCCAATCCGAAAACAGCTTTTACAGAACCGGGATATCCACCGGATCGTATGGAACTGAATGCAATACTTCTCTCTTTCCGGATACCCATCCCTTTTCTCGCATATGTGAAATCCATCTCATCTAAATTGAGTTCCCTGGAAATAATTTGTGCAATTTCCCTGGATGTTCCGCTGGGTGCATCCATTTTTCTATTATCATGAATATCGATTAAATCAATATCCGCCTCCCTGCCGATTTTTGATACAACCTCACGGATAATGTCAAACAGAATATTAAATAGTTTTGAAGTGTTGCATGCCAGAATGACTGGAATGAATTCTCCGGCTTTTCTCAACATGTCGTTGTCATGATCTGAAAAGCCAGTGGTGCCTGTTACAAAAATTTTTCCGTTTGCCTTACAAATTTCAAGCGCCTGCATTGCGGTTTCAGGAGTCGTACAGTCCAGAACTGCATCGCAGTCCGATATGATTTCTGCTAAATCGTCCTGGACATTTATATTGATCTGTTCTCCAAGACCGCATACAAGTCCAATATCTTTGCCAATATAACTTCTGCCTTCCGGACCTACGGCTCCTGCAAGTTCAATGTCTGGATTGTCAAAAGCGCTTTGAACCATTGACTTGCCCATTTTCCCAGCCGGTCCCATAATTACAACTTTCATTTTTTCCTCCATTTATCAGGATGATAATAATCGTTCAATGATTGAGAAAGCAAGTTTAAAATCATTATTTCTGGCAGCAGAACAGAACATGCTTTATTCAGATGTCATTCATATCCTGCTGCGGGGTTGAGAGTTAAGGTTATAGACAGGGTTTCTGCAGGTCAAGCAGGCTTGAATGCTGTGATTTCCACAATAGTATTATATTAAAAAAAAGCCTGTTTACAATGTCTACCTTGTCTGATATAGACAATTTGAACACAAAATTTTTTTCAGAATATTCACTATACATAAAAAACAGCCAGGCCGGCATCACTCTTAATTGTTCGATTGATTTTATGGAGATTTTAATATGAAAAGGTTAACCATCATTTGTCTGATTGCACTCTCACCTGTTTTCTGCCTGGCATCACAAAAAGCGATTACAGAAATTGGAGATGAAGTCATCCTTTATGATGACGGTACATGGAAATATTTAAATCGTGATGCAGAAATGGATAAATCGATTTCCACGAACCATACGCCCCTCAGCAGAGGTAAAAATCTAACGTTTTTATTAAAAAGCAAAAAGAATAATTTCGGCTTGTGGATGGATCCCCAGAAATGGTCTTTTAAAAAAGCAGTTTCCAATAAAGCGGCTGAATATGAACTCAGACTGAAAGGAAAAGACCTCTACGGCATAATCATTACAGAAATGGCAGTTATCCCTGTCGAATCTCTGATTGAAATTGCACTCGAAAATGCGAGAAAGAATATTCCGGATATTGTTTCAACCTTGAAAGAGTACAGAATAGTGAACGGGAACAAAGTTATCCTGATGCAGATGCAGGGAACTTACAAAGGGATAAAACTTGTATATTACAGTATCTATTTCTCAGATAAAAACGGATCAACCCAGATAGTAACTTATACATCACAAGGATTGTTTGAAGAGCTTCGTAAAGAGGCTGTTGATTTTTTGAGCGGATTCGTCATCAACTAATGGCAGAAACCTGTATGCTCTGAAATGGATGAAAAAGCAGTTTTACTGCAAAACAGAGAGGTGTACCCATGAATGTATTGCTCATAGGCTCAAAGGGGCAGCTTGCCAGCGAACTGATCCGCACCAGGCCTGGTGATGGTGTTGTTCTCAAAGCGATGGGTTTTCCTGACATTGATATCACAGACAGGGTAAGCATTGATCTTGCTTTTGACAATTATCTGCCGGCAGTGGTTATCAATGCTGCAGCGTATACCAATGTGGATGGGGCGGAAAAAGATCAGGCAGGTGCATATAATGTCAATTATAAAGGGGTGGAAAATCTTGCTCAAAAATGTATGGAACAGCAGTCACGCCTGGTTCATATTTCAACTGACTTTGTTTTCAGCGGTATGCATCCAAGACCGTATAAACCCGGTGATACAGCCGGACCTTTATCTGTTTACGGCAAATCCAAATTAGAGGGAGAAAATGCGGCAGCAAAAATAATGAATCAGGATGCTCTAATTATCAGAACAGCCTGGCTTTACTCCTCCTTTGGGAATAATTTTGTTAAAACCATGCTCAAGCTTATGGCTGAAAAAGAGAACTTGAGTATCGTTGATGACCAGGTCGGGACACCCACCTGGGCCAATGGGCTGGCAGAGACTGTCTGGAACGCTGTTCAGCATAACCTGACAGGTGTTTATCACTGGACTGATTCAGGTGTTGCATCCTGGTATGACTTTGCCGTTGCTATTCAGGAAGAGGCTTTGGCCGCCGGCATACTTTTAAAAAACATTCCCCTGCAGCCAATTCCTTCAGAAGAGTATCCCACACCGGCAAAGCGGCCATTTTTCAGTGTGCTTGACACAAGATCCATCCAGGAAGCTCTGAACATCAGGCCTCTCCACTGGCGTGCTCAATTAAGAAAAATGATTAAAGAGATATCAACTCAACTATCTGAAGCGTGATTTCATCTTTATCCGTTAAAAAATCAGGTTCAGGATATGGTGCAAATCAGATTTCAGATTGAATACTTGCAAAAAATCAGCGAACTGTATACAAGTGGTCTGGATTTAATAAAATCAGAGATAGAGCGTATGTTACAGCCCACAGCAGAAGTGAATGATCATGACGTATAACTTTGATCCGGATAAATGGTATGATGATGAATTGTTCTTGATTCAGTCAAAATTGAAGAGCAGAAAAATATCACAGAATGAATATGACAGGGCCGTTGAAATCCTGGATAGAAAACATGATGAGATGTGGAAGCGCCTGGACGGGACATATCAAATAAAACCGTGATCATTAAGCCCCCTGTTTCTGATTCGGTACAGCTTGAGAAAAGATAGATAATCACATATTTTCCGGAAATTATGAAAAGATCATCAAAGAACAGACTCACCCCTCAACAGCAGGAACTCTTTCCCGGCAGCAGTCTGTTTCATAAAATTGCAAGGGCTGTCTGCCGCGCCGGAACACTGCCGAGAAAAGAGCTCCATGAAGCGTGGGAAATGGCAAGAAGGATACGGCGAAAATACAGAGGAGGCAGGGTTCTGGACCTTGCCTGCGGGCATGGCCTCCTGGCGCATATCATGCTCATCCTTGATGACAGTTCAAAAACGGCTGTTGCCGTGGACAGAGCGCTTCCGTTAAATGCCGGGAGGTTGTCCGGTAAATTGATTGAATCCTGGCCAAGACTGGAAGACAGAATCATTTATAAAGAGATGGATATACAGGAAATCACGGCTTTTCCCGATGATATCATAGTCTCTGCCCATGCCTGCGGCTCTCTGACCGATCTTATCATTGACAAGGCCATTGAGTCCCATGCAAGAGTGGCGGTCCTGCCCTGCTGCCATAATGTAAAAGAGTCTCCCTCAGCCGGCCTTGAAGGATGGATGGATAAAACCCTTGCCGTGGACACAGCAAGGGCTGTAAGGCTCAGGTCAAATGGCTATCAGATTGTGACCCGGAAAATTCCTGAAAGCATTACACCCAAAAACCGGTTGCTCATGGGTGAATATTTAAAAAAACAGATCGTGTCTGAACACAGACAGGATCATTTCTAATACAACCATAACTGGATCCCGGCCAGAGCAGATAAGGGTGAAAAGGAATACTATTTTTTATTTATCAACATCGATTTCAAAATTAACATTGATTTGAAATTGTTATGTCGATATATAACGGTACGGAAAAATAATAAAGAATTGAATAGAGGATGATTGATTTGAAGCAGAAAAGAACAGAACCATTACAAGCGAATCCACAATTAAAAGCCTATTTTTGCCCCTATTGTCAAAAAAAGTTAATGACAGGGGATGTCAGAAGATTATCAATGACCTGCCCTAATTGTTATAAAATGATTGATGCTGATGAGAAAGATCTTTTAGAAAATAATCCTGAGGATGAAGTCCGGGATAGTGCAGGGCATGGTGCTGAATATCAGAGCTGAATCTTTGGAGAGCTTATGAGAGTACTGTTTTGGTATTGTGACAGATTTGCATGGGTTCCGGCCATGAAGACCCTGAAAAATGTTCCGGATTCAGAATCGGAAGAGCAGGAGAAGGTTATAACTGCCTTTGTTCATGTTGAACCTCAAGATATACAGGAAAAGAGTTCAGCTGAAACAAAGCTTGTCAAAAATGCGAAATGGCTTGCCCGCAAATGGGAAACAAAGAAAATTCTTCTGCATTCCTTTACCCATTTATCGGAAGAAAAAGCAGATTCGAATCAGGCGAAACTGCTTCTGGACCGTGTTCAGGAGAGGCTTGTAAAGGCAGACTATGAAGCATGCCAGACCGCATATGGATATTTCAATGATCTGGTCATCGAGGCAAAAGGACATCCACTTGCCAGGATTTTCAAGGAATTTTAAATGAGAACCAGACCATCAGTAGGAGTGGCTGTTATTGTCACCAAAAACAGGAAGGTGCTGCTGGGAAAACGTATACATTCTCATGGTTCAGGTACCTGGGCTTTTCCTGGCGGGCATTTGGAATGTAATGAAACTATTGAAGCCTGTGCAGAAAGAGAAGTGTTTGAAGAAACAGGCCTGTCAGTTAAAAGCATTAAACGTGTTGCATATACAAATGATATTTTTAAAGAAGAAAAAAAACACTATGTGACGCTGTTTACTGCCGCAGAATATGATTCTGGAGAACTCCAGCTGAAAGAGCCGGATAAATGTGAAAAATGGGATTGGTTTTCCTGGAATCAATTACCTGAGCCTCTGTTTTTATCTTTGAAAAATCTGTTGAAACAAGGATTCATTCCAACAGATTAATGAGGATATATTGGGTAATCGCTTTTATTTGTAACCGATCTCTTCTGATAAGGGTGTTTTGCTTCTGACAAAAATACCCGTTGCTCTTGCAATCTCCTTGTCATTGGAGTTGAATAAAACCGACTCACAGATAAACTGGGATCTGTTCTGGTTAACAACCCTGCCAATTGATTTTACAACACCTTCTGATACCGGCCGGGTGATATATGTTGTAAAACTTGTTGTCAGTACAAATACATCCTCAACCAGGGAGTTGGCAGCGAAAAAAGAGGCATTGTCCAGCGCAAGAAAATATAAAGCGCCATGCATGGCACCAGCGGCATGGAAAAGCTCCTTTTTTACGGGCAGTGTAATGTGTGCTTCTCCTTTTTCTATTTTTACTCTTGCCCCGGTCGATGAAACAAAAGGTGAGGTATGCATCATATTTTCCAGTTTTCTGTAATGCTCGTTTTCTGTCATTGATTATCTCCTGTCAGTTAATGTATTGCATGTTCAATCTGAGGCCTTTGCAGGTGTTTTTGTATAGGGTTATAATACATCTCTCTATATTTAAAAAGCTTTCTTTCTGCTTGGTCAGAGATTTTAAAATGCACATGGCAGATGAAGTGCATCACTTTAGTTGTATCTGCAACAAACATAAAAAACTGCGTTTTGATTTTGAGTTATTTCAGATCTGTCTGCATTTGCTGTTACTTGATTATTAAGTGGATTTTCCATGGATTTTAATGAAATTCACGAGAGACAGAGCAGGAGTGCAGCAGTCAGATTAACTGTTTCAAATTGAATGAGTGTAAATTTATCCCTTGTAAATCAACGGGACATGGTTATTTTTCTCCGGATAATAAATTTTAGCATAAATGAATTTTACTGATAATAACAGGATATTAATCATGAGAAAAATTACCTCTTTAACACTGCTGGTCGCCGGGTTAATTGAGTTTGTTACCAGCATTGTATTGTATATCATTCCATCGGGACGTGTCGCTTACTGGTCAGATTATCATCTTCTCGGTCTCAGTAAAACGCAGTGGGGTGACATCCACATTACAGTCGGAACCCTTTTTATCCTGGCACTTGCTCTCCATATTTACTATAACTGGCGTCCCATTACTGCCTACCTCAAAAATAAAGCAAAGCAGATGACTTTTTTTACCAGAAGTTTCAATATTGCTTTAATCATATCACTCTATGTTGCTGCCGGAACCCTCTATAATCTGCCGCCCATGAATTATGTCCTTCAACTGGGAGAATATTTTACCACCGCAGGGAATAAAAAATATGGCGAACCACCATATGGTCATGCGGAATTGTCGTCTTTAAAAATGTTCTGTACAAAAATGCATATTGATTTAGCAGGTGCTGTTAATAAATTGAAAGCTGCTCAGATTAAAATGGACAACACCCGGGAGTCCATACAGGAAATTGCAGAGAAAAATAATATCAAACCCCAACAATTATATGAAATCATAAAAGTAGACACTGCCGGGCAGACAGGTGGTAAAACTCTCTTTCCAGATAGCCCATTTCCCGGTTTTGGCAACATGACAATAGAAGAAATCTGTCAACGCTACTCTTTATCTGACTCAAAGGTGATGGAGCGGTTAAAGGAGGCGGGACTGCAGGCTGAAAAGAGTGAAACCGTAAAAGAAGTTGGAAAAAATAATAACAGCAATCCTATGGCAGTATTTGAAATGATTAAAAAAGCATCACATCAGTGAAATAGCCATTAAAACGACAGAAAAACAGGTAATAGGCGATAAATCGAATTGTTATTTCAGATTTCCACTTACATCTCCTGATCATGTCACTGCTGGGGCGAAAGTGAAAAATTGCGTATGTTACATTAACGGTGAATAATTTTCACTCTTCCTACCAGCCCGTTTTCAAGTCGAACCTTTATTCCATGGGGGTGTGAAGGAGATTTTTCCAGGAATTGTGATAAAAAAAACAGTTTAAATATAAAAGTTTAAAAAAAGATCAAAGGATTTTTTTCTCAATGGCTGTTTTCCTGTATCAAATCATTTCATTGACACACACTTTCTGAAAGTGATATTTTTTCGAGAATATGAAAATTCTTCACACATCAGACTGGCATTTAGGTCGTTCCCTCTACGGCAGGAAACGATATGATGAGTTTTCGGCATTTCTGGAATGGCTGGCACACACCATTGAAAATGAAGGGGTCGACACTCTCCTTGTAGCCGGTGATGTATTTGATACCCCTACACCCGGCAATCAGGCACAGGAACTCTACTATGGTTTTCTCTGTAAGGTCTCTGCATCATGCTGCCGTCATGTTGTGGTCATTGCCGGGAATCACGATTCGCCGTCATTTCTGAATGCTCCCAGGGATCTGTTGCGGGCGATGAATGTATATGTGATTGGCTCAATGACATCATTTTTGAGTGATGAAGTCATTGTTCTTCAGAAAGATGAACAGCCAGAGGCAATCATCTGCGCAGTACCATATCTGCGGGATAAAGATATCCGGACGGTTGAGCCGGGAGAAACAATTGATGATAAAAATATCAAGCTTGTCAAGGGGTTGGCAAAACATTATATGGATATCTGCAGCATTGCTCAACAGAGACAGACTGAATTAAAAAAAGCCGGATACAGCAATGTTCCCATAGTGGCCATGGGGCACCTCTTCACATCAGGGGGGCGGTGTGTTGACGGCGATGGTGTCCGGGAGCTTTATGTGGGCTCACTGGCCCACGTAGGAGAAGAGGCTTTTTCTCCGTCAATTGATTATCTTGCACTGGGTCATCTGCACGTTCCTCAAAAAGTCGGCAGCAGTCAGCACATTCGTTACTGCGGATCCCCTTTACCCATGGGTTATGGTGAAGCAGATCAGGAAAAGAGAGTTGTTCTCATTGAATTTAACGGCAGAGATCCGGAGATCAGGGAAATTCCAGTACCGTGTTTCCAGCAGCTGGTCCGCATTGCCGGCTCCATGGATGATATCCATGCAGCGCTTGCAAAGTTGAAAAAAGAGGAGAGCAGGGCATGGCTTGAGATTGAGTATACAGGCAGCGACATCATAGGGAATCTCCGTGAAAGGATCAATGAAGTGATGATCAACTCAGACATGGAAATTAGACGGATAAAAAACAGGCATGTTATGGAACGGGTGATCAGCACGATTGATGAAAAAGAAATTCTTGACGATCTGGATGCCGGTGACGTCTTTAAACGCTGCCTTGATGCATTTGAGGTGCCTTATGAAGAGCGGAAAGAGCTGACAGCATCCTATAACGAGATCATCAAGTCTATCCATGAAGAAGATGTGAATAAATATTGAGTGCCAGTTGAAGAAGGCAGATGATATGGAAACGGCATTAAAAGAGAAGAGAAAGCAGATGATGTTGAGAATCATGAATCCGGTTGATTCGCTGCCTGAGATCATATGGGTTCCACTGACAGTCAAAAATCAGGTATCGGAGTTTAAAAATTATGAGGATACTTGAACTTCGATTTAAAAATCTCAACTCCCTCTACGGTGAGTGGATAATTGATTTCACTGATCCGGAATATATATCCAATGGGATCTTTGCGCTGACCGGACCGACCGGTGCGGGTAAATCCACTATTCTTGATGCTGTCTGCCTTGCCCTGTACGGGGCAACACCCCGCCTTGGAAAAATTACCAGAAGTGGAAATGAAATTATGTCCCGCCAGACAGGGGAGTGCTATGCCGAGGTGCTGTTTGAATCCAGGAGCGGCTGTTTCCGCTGTCACTGGGAACAGCGCCGTGCATGGAAAAAAACCGATGGCAATCTGAGAGATCAGGAGCACCAGATTGTAGATGCTGACACCGGTAAACCCATTGAAACCAAGAAGAGCCTGGTTGTGGGGATTATTGAGGAAAAAACCGGAATGGATTTTGACCGTTTCACTCGATCCATTCTACTGGCCCAGGGTGGCTTTGATACGTTTCTGAAGGCTGACGTTGAGCAGAAATCCAGAATTCTGGAGCAGATTACCGGCACTGAGATATATTCGGAAATATCACGACGTGTCCATGAACGCCAGAGGGATGAACGTGAAAAATTGAACCTGCTGCAGGCAGAGACATCCGGCATAATGACTCTGGAGCCGGAACAGGAAAAAGAAATCCAACAGCGTATTGAGGCAGAAGAGAAGCAGGAGAGAGAACTGGCAGCCGGTTTAACCCGGACCGGTAAGGCAATAGCATGGCTTTCTGTCATTGACGGGCTGAAAAAGGAGATCAGCCTCCTGGCTGAAGAGGCTGTTAAGCTGGAGTATGCCATTGAAGCATTCAAACCGGAACGTAATAAGCTTGATCGTGCCGTGAAAGCTGGCTCACTGGATGGACTGCATGCTACATTCACTGCTGTCCGAAAGCAGCAGTCAGATGATCAGGCATCTCTGAAAACCGGGGGAAAGCGTTTTTCTGAACTTGAAATATGTGTCAATAAACAGTCTGAATCACTCAGACTGGCAGAACAGCAGACGATCAAAGCCAAAGAAGAACTGAAATTGACAGCACCGGTTATCCGGAAGATCCGTTCGCTTGATCAGAAACGGGCAGAACAGAAGAAAGCTGTTTCAGAAGCAGCTTCTACCTGCAGCAGGATTACGGAAAAGATCGATGATGACAGGCAGATAAGATTGAAAGTGAAGGAAAAACAGACCATGTCTGAAAAGAACCTGGAGCTTATCAAAGGCTGTCTTAAAGAACAGGCAGGGGATGAATGGCTGATCAGCGGTCTGGCCGGTATTGAAGAACAGCTCGATAATCTGCGTTACAGACAAAAAGAGATTAATCAAAAAGGGATTGAACTCAAGAAAGCTGATACGGCTTTGCTGCAGACAGCAAAGAAACTGGCCGGCGATATAAAGCAGACAGATGCCTGCAGGCAGATGCTTGAAAAAACAGTGGAAAATCTTCAGCAGGAAAAAAATGCCTTGAACAGATTGCTGGGCAGCAGACCGCTGCGTGAATACCGTGCCAGAAAAGAATCCCTGCTTCGTGAAATGGCATTCATCAGGAAGATTGAAGAACTTGAAAATCACCGGCGAAGACTGGAAGACGGTAGCCCCTGTCCGCTCTGCGGTTCCAGAAAACATCCTTTTGCCAGGGGAAATGTTCCGGCTCCCGATGAAATCGAGCAGAAGATAGGGGTCCTCAGCAAGCTGATCTCTAAAGCTGAGAAGCTGGAGAGTGCAAAGAAGAAACTGGAAAAGGAAGAAGCTGATGCCCGTAAAAAACTCAATGACAGTGAAAAACGGGAAACAGCTGCAGCCGGAAATAAGAAGGCTGCAGAGAAAACCTTTACGCAACTGAAGAGTGAACGGGAAAAACTCCTGACTCTTTTCAGCAGACTGAAACAGGCAGCAACAGACAGGCTTCAGCCGCTGGGCATTACTCAGATACACGAAACTGAAGTTTCATCACTCCTTGATTCTCTCAGATCCCGGTTGGATGCATGGCAGAAGCAGGTCAGAAAGAGGGTTGAAATTGAAAAACAGATGGCTGAACTTGACAGTGAGATAAAACAACTTGATGCTGTTATTGAGAACCGGAAAGCCGATCTGGTAGAGAAACAGGAAAAATTGGAGACATTGAAGAGGGCGTACACCACCGTAAGTGATGATCGCAGGAGTCTGTATGGATATAAAAACCCTGATCAGGAAGAGAATTGCCTGCATAAAGCTGTTGCAGATGCCGAGAAAGCTGAAAAGAGAGCCAGAGACCTGAACAGCAGCCTGCAAAAGGAATTAACGGCTGCAGAAACAGCTGCTGAATCCCTGAAAAACCGTATCAGACAGAGGACGCCGGAATTGAAAAAAGCGGAAACCGATTTTTTGTCAGCACTTGAACCGGCTGGATTTTCAGATGAGAAACAATTCCTTGAAGCGCGTCTGAAAAAAGAGCAGCTGGCTGTATTGTCTGCCAGAGCAAAAGACCTGGACAACCGCCAGACAGATATGAGAGCCAGGCAGAAAGATCGGGGAATACGCCTGACCAGGGAGATGGCCAGAAAGATAACAGACAAACCCCTTGAAGAGCTGGAACTGGAATTCAGGGAGTATGAAACGTTACAAAAAGAGCTGCGCGATACCATTGCAGGGCTCAACCATAAACTGAATGACAACTCTGCTGCAAAAGAGCGGATAAAGGAGAAACAGGCCATTATTAAAGCCCGGAAAAAAGAGTGTGATCGCTGGGAAAAGCTGCATGGGCTTATCGGTTCTGCTGATGGTAAAAAATACCGCAATTTTGCCCAGGGCCTGACCTTTGAGTTGATGGTTTCATATGCCAATCTGCAGCTGGAGAAGATGAGCGACCGCTACCTGCTTATCCGTGATAACAAGCAGCCTCTTGATCTGAATGTGGTTGATAATTATCAGGCCGGTGAAATCAGATCAACCCGGAACCTTTCAGGTGGAGAAAGCTTTATTGTCAGTCTCTCTCTGGCGCTGGGCCTTTCCAGGATGGCAAGCCGCAAAGTGAGTGTGGACTCCCTGTTTCTCGATGAAGGTTTTGGCACCCTGGATGAAGAAGCACTGGAAACCGCTCTGGAAGCATTGTCAGGCCTTCAGCACGACAACAAGTTGATTGGAATCATCTCCCATGTCTTTGCATTAAAAGAGAGGATCACTGTACAGATTACCGTTACACCGGTTTCCGGCGGCCGCAGTGTACTTGCCGGTCCGGGCTGCAATAGGAGATAAGATGATGCAGATGGGCTTGAATACCGAAAAAACCGGTTGTTAAAGTGATGGTTTTTTTCAAAGGAGAAGCAAGAGATGAATAGAGATTGAAGGTATGAATAGATTATGGAGATATCAGGATTTTGTAAAACATCTTTCCCATGAAAACACTCTTGTCAGAAGATGGGCGTTCCATGCTGTAGAGAACCGGTATCAAAACAGGTATACAGATGAAGTAAGCAGGCTTATCAATGATAAAGATGAATATCTTGCATCTGCTGCACCACTATATCTTGCTGAGCATTGTGCAGTCCGGCATGCACCTGCCATACTGGAGTGTTTTAAAAAAACAGGGGGAAATGTTTCATCAAATTGTGCTTCAGCTCTTGGCCGGATGAAATATGAACCTGCACTGGAAGAGATAGTCAATTCCATATCAAACAGTATTAATTCAGAGTCATTATATGGTGTTTTTGAATATCTTGGCAGTATCCAGAATGAAAACAGCAGAGAAACATTATTGTCTGTTGCCATGCAGGTTCAGGACCCGTTGATGCGAAGCCGTGCATTTGCAAATTTACTGCAGCATAATCATCCGGAAGCTGTGAAAGAAATACTGCTTGACATACTGGAGTCGGTAAAACAGAACCAGTCAGTTGACGGGCATCAGATTAAAGGTATGGTAGATTTCTGGGATGCTGACGTCTATTTTAACAGTTTAACTATGTCTGCATGGGATGCGAATATTGTTAATGAACCAAAATCTGTCTTACACGAATTTTTAATGATAAATCCCCACATTCCCCTGGAAAATCATAAGGTTGATGTGCTGATAAAAATTCTGGAAAAAGTACAGTATCATGATCTTGTGACCATTTTAATGTTTGAAGTTAAAAAAATGTTAAAGCATAGATATCCGGATAATAATTATTATGAGGAGAGCAGAGAATTCTTTGTCAAAGATACAATGGCGGTCATACTCCTGAAAGAGTTGTCAAGGCAGCCGTCGGTCTGGAAAAAGTTAAAAAAAGAGAAAACATCACAGGTTGATATTCTGATATCATTCGTTTTATCGGTATATTTTTCTGTTCTGGAGCGTGGACTCCATCTGCCGGCCCTGTTTCAGGAAGCAGGATTAAAAGATCTGTTCATGTCAGTAAAAAAAGCCGGCCCCGGCCTTCCGGAAGTCATATGCAGGAAAATAGCCGAGCTTGCACCTGTATATGCGTTAAAAAATGCCTTGTCCGAAAAGCCGGACACATGGGGAGATACCTGGATTGTGAGAATCATGGGCAGGATAGGAAGCAGAGAATTCCTGCCGGACCTGCTCCGGGTGCTTTATTATTCTGACGGGTTGAGCTACATATATGAAAGTTCTCTAAGGTCGATAATTACAATGGATGAATCAGCTGATGAAAGCAAAATAAGAGTTCTGCAGAATCATTCAGTTGATGAGCCAGACAGTTTTTATATGATGGAGCATCTCTCTTTTGCTGAGATTTTTGATCTTGCTCTGCAAAAATGGGAAGGTGTGGATAAATGGGTTTATTCTTATGGGAATTTTGCATCCTGCCTCATGGGGATTGGCGATAAAAGAGGAATTGAAAAACTGCAGGAGATTTATGTGCAGGAGGATGATGCAGACGGTTTTATCGGAGATGCGCTGGAGTGCCTGAGCACTGTTCATGGTGTAGTTATTCCCCAATTGGATGAGATTCATAAAAAAAGAGAGGAAAAAACAGAAAAGCGGGAAACACCCATATCATGGTCTGATGAAATATATGATGATATGGAAAAAACAGATCATATGAAAAATATTATTCCTTTTAAAACAGATAGTCCTGAAGCAGACGGGAATAAACCATGACCATGTGGGAGCGGTAAAATGTATAAAAAATGTTGTTTGAATAAATCTTGAACCCTGAAGAAAAATGATAAGGAATGCAAAGCAGGTTTGATGCGGTAATATGATGCCATGGGACCCAGAAAAGAAAAAATAGAAGCGCTTGCAAAAAAGATGGAAGCGCTTGGTATCAGGAGAGAGGATATTGAATTTAAATTTATCAGGGCTTCGGGAAGAGGCGGGCAGAAAGTTAATAAATCCTCATCTGCGGTTTTTGTAAAGCATCTGCCAACCGGTTTGAGTGTAAAATATGGTAAAGAGCGTTCCCAGCATTTAAATAAATTTTTAGCGCAGCGTCTTCTGGTTGAAAAAATTGAGGGAAAAAAGAGTGGAGCGGATAGGGGAAAGTTAAAAAAAATAGAAAAAATAAGAAAACAGAAACTGAGAAGAAAAAGAAAAACAAGAAAAAAACTTCTTAAAAACAGATAGGTTCCATTATGAATCCTGCTGTCTTTGTACGGGCAGGTCCTCTTTGAGATTTAACGCGGGAGACTGCTGTTTTTAAGAAGTTTTTTTGATTTTCTTGCTATTTGGACTTTATTGTGGCATTTATAAAACCTCAAATTAAAAAAGGAGTAATATGAATGGAACAGCACTACCAGCCTAAGGCAGTAGAGCCCAAATGGCAGGCTTACTGGAAAGAAAATAATTCTTTTAAGGTTAAAGAAGATACATCAAAGGAAAAATATTATCTGCTGGAAATGTTTCCATATCCATCAGGTAAAATACATATCGGGCATGTGAGAAATTATACTATTGGTGATGTTGTTGTCAGGTATAAGAGTATGAAAGGCTTTAATGTTATTCATCCCATGGGTTGGGATGCATTTGGCATGCCTGCTGAAAATGCTGCCATTGATAACAATACCCACCCTGCTTCATGGACATATGAAAATATCAGTTATATGCGTGAACAGCTTAAAAAAATGGGTTTTTCCTATGACTGGGACCGTGAAATCGCAACCTGTCATCCAGGGTATTATAAGTGGGAACAGTGGCTTTTTATTAAAATGCTTGAAAAGAAAATGGCATATCGAAAAGAGTCTTATGTCAACTGGTGTGAAAAGTGTCAGACTGTTCTTGCCAATGAGCAAGTAGAGCAGGACAAATGCTGGAGATGTTCAAAAAATGTACAGCAAAAAAAATTGTGGCAGTGGTTTTTTAAAATAACAGACTTTGCCCAGGATTTGCTTGTACACTGTGATAAACTGCCCGGATGGCCGGATAAAGTTACTGTGATGCAGAAAAACTGGATTGGCAGAAGTGTGGGGTCTGAGCTGAAATTTCCAATTCATGGCAGAGACGAGGATATTATTGTTTTTACAACAAGACCTGATACTGTGTTCGGAGCCACATTCATGTGTCTTGCTCCTGAGCACCCGCTGGTTGAAACTTTATCCAGCGGAAGTGAGTATGAAGAGGAAGTAAAGGGATTTGTAGAAAAAATATCCAACCAGGACAGATCTGCAGAAGGGCTTGAAAAATATGAGAAAGAGGGAGTATTTACAGGTGTATACTGCATAAATCCGGCGACCGGAAAAAAAATTCCTGTCTATACTGCTAATTTTGTTTTAATGGAATATGGAACCGGTGCAATCATGTCTGTTCCATCAGGAGATCAGAGGGATTTTGATTTTGCACGCAAATATGATCTTGAAATTATTCCAGTGGTGCAGCCTGAAGGAGAAGAACTTGACGGCAGGACAATGAAAGAGGCGTATACAGGTGAAGGCATCATAATAAATTCCGGTGAATTCAATGGCCTGAACAGCAAAGATGCTATTGATATCATTACAGACTGGCTGGAAAAAAAGGGAAAAGGGAGAAAAACAGTCTCTTTTAGATTACGGGACTGGGGAATATCAAGGCAGAGATACTGGGGGACTCCCATTCCTGTTATCCATTGTCCGGACTGTGGCGTTGTTCCGGTCTCTGAAAGTGAGCTTCCCATAAAACTTCCGGAAAATGTGAAACTTCCGGAAATGGGCGGTTCACCTCTTCCGCAGCTTGAATATTTTAAAAAAGCAGACTGTCCCGCCTGTGGAAGAGAAGATGCAAAAAGAGATACAGATACCATGGACACCTTTGTTGAATCATCCTGGTACTATCTTAGATACTGCTCTCCAAGGTATGATGAGGGCATGTTTGATGCTGATGCCGTAAAATACTGGGCTCCGGTGGATCAGTATATAGGCGGGGTGGAGCATGCAGTGCTTCACTTACTGTATTCAAGATATTTTATGAGGGTGTTGAACACTCTCGGGATGATAGATTTCAAAGAACCTTTTACAAGGCTTTTAACCCAGGGTATGGTCTGCAAAGAGACCATGTCCTGTCCTGAACATGGATATCTTTTTCCTGAACAGGCCGTAAAAAATGATAACGGTTCTTATCGCTGTATAGCGTGCAGCAGTGATGTTGAAGTGGGCAGAGTGATTAAAATGTCCAAATCTAAAAAGAATGTTGTTGACCCCAATGAACTGCTTGAGAAATACGGTGCTGATGTAACACGCCTGTTCTGCCTTTTTGCAGCTCCTCCTGAAAGGGATCTTGAGTGGAATGAGGATGGTGTTGAAGGCAGTAACAGATTTATAAACAGAGTATGGCGCCTTGTAATAGAATTCATTTCTAAAAATGGTGGTTACCAGCCATACAGAGGTCCAGCCGGAGATCTTGCATCAGCCCAGGCAAAAGAGTTATATATCAAAGCAAACCAGACTATTAAGAAAGTTACGGATGATATTGAGCAGAGTTTTCATTTCAACACTGCCATTTCTGCTGTAATGGAACTTGTAAACAGTTTATATGCAGTTGACATGGACTCTGCAGATGATGAACAGAAAAAAGTGGTGCTGTTCTGCATTGAGAATATTATTCTGCTGTTATCACCCATTACCCCCCATTTCAGTGAAGAACTTTTTCAGAGAATGGGAAATAGGGGGTCTGTTCTTGAGCAGCCCTGGCCTGAATATAGAAAAGACAGCCTGACAGCAGATGAGATTCTTGTTGTTGTACAGGTAAATGGAAAACTCAGATCCAAATTTAAAATAGATGCAGAGAGTGATGAGGATTTGATTAAAGAGAGAGCCCTCAGTGATGAGAAGATTAAAAAATATTCTGAAAATAAAGTGTTAAAAAAAGTTATTGTTATCAGAAAAAAACAGACACTTGTCAATATTGTGATCTAATATGAAAATTTTAAATCTGAAACCTGTCATATTTCTTCTGCTTCTGCTTCTGCCTGCATCATGCACTTATCAATTTGAGAGCGGCGGCCTGATTAATGGTGATATATCCGGTGTTGCTGTTCATATTATTGATAATGATACTCAAGAGAAAGGTGCAGGTTTCGCTCTTACCAATGCCTTTATCCAGGAGATCATGGGGAAAACAGATACCACCGTTGTGAAGGATAGAGGATCTGATGCTGTACTGAAAGGAAAAATCAATTCAATTACATTTGCAGCTGTTTCAAGATCAACCACTGAATCTGTTTTAGAGAGAAGGGTTACAGCAAATGTTGATATGCAGCTGATCGACAGCAGTGGAGAGATAATCTGGGCAGTTAATGATTTTACCTGCAGTGAAGCGTATCTGATATCTGAAAGCAAACTTGAAGATGAGAGTAATAAAAAAGCTGCTGTGGATAAGATATCAAAACGTATTGCTGAAAGATTAACAAGCCGGATGCTGAATAAATTTTGAGTAAAAATGTAAAAGAGGATCTGTATTTAAACAGATCCTCTTTTACATTTTCAGAGACTTTCTTTAAAATATCAGGGCCTTGAGTTGTCAAGGAAAGTACAGTGTGTTTCTACTGATTGTGTATAAGGTTTTTGTCACGGTTGTGAATCCGGAAACTCATATTGATTAAAAAACCATAAAGATAATATAAGCGCAGGAAAAAGCTGTACTGATATTAAGTGTTCATGAATTTAAATAATCTTGAAATTTTTCTGGAAGCCGTTTTTTTATGTATAATTCCTTTTTTAGCAGCCTTGTGAATTGCAGACTGATTTTTTCTCATAAGCTCATCCTGATTATCACTGTTGGCTTCTTTTGCAGCCTTAAGTTTTTTTTCAAGGTTTTTCAGTACGGTTTTTGCAGATTTGTTTCTAAGTCTTCTTACCTGACTCTGTTTTGCACGCTTTTTAGCAGATTTATGGTTAGCCAACTTGGTGTAACTCCTTATATAAGTGTATATAATTTAAAAATTTAACTGTTATTTAAAAACGACAAATTATATGATTTGTTGTTTCTTGTCAAGAAAAACTTATGATAAAAGCATTAAAAACAACTGCACTGATAAGCTTTTTAACGTTTATAAGCCGGCTGCTTGGCCTTATGAGAGATGTGCTGATTGCAATCTGTTTCGGAGTTTCTTCCCAGAGTGATGCTTTTTTTATTGCCTTCAGACCTTTTGATCTTGTGCGCAAGCTTTTTTCCGAGGGGATTTTAAATATTTCATTTATACCGGTTTTTACAAAAACCCTTGTAAATGACGGCAGAGCAAAAGCGGTTTCTCTCTTTTTCTCTTTTTTCTGTTTTCTTACTTTTGCAGGAACGATTATCGTGCTTTTCAGCATTGTATCTGCCCCTCTTATTGTTAAAATGATTGCTCCCGGTTTTATTGAATTTCCATACAAATTACAGTTAACCACTGTTTTATTTAAAATTATGCTTCCATATCTGTGGATAATTTTAATAAGCTCTATCTGCATGGGTGTATTAAACGCATTTGGCAACTTTGCAGTTCCAGCCCTTACCCCGGTGATATTCAATCTTGTCATTATTGTATTTACTGTCACTGTGTCAAACTATTTTGATATTCCTGTAACAGGTCTTGCTTTAGGCGTTACAGCCGGCGGAATTATTCAGCTTGCAGTGCAGATCCCTTATATCATTCGTCTTGGCATATTTAACATCTCTCTGTTTGCTTTTTTTCATCCGGGTGTGGCTAAAATAATAAAGATCATGATTCCCTCCATGATTGGTGCTGCAGCTTACCAGATAAATATCATGACAGCCTCTTTTTTTGCTTCAAAACTTGAAGAGGGAAGTGTCTCTTTTTTATATTATGCAGACCGGCTGGTGCAGTTTCCCCTGGCTCTTTTTGCTGTCTCAACTGCCATGGTCCTGTTACCGCAACTCTCAGAACAAGCTGCCAGAAAGCAGATAGATGAGATTGCCGATCTGTTTTCCAGTGCCGTTAACCTTGTGTTTTTTATTACAATTCCTGCAATGGCTGGATTAATGGCTCTGGATGAACAGATTGTTTCTCTTTTATTTGGATACGGGGTCTTTGAACCTTCGGCAGTCCATCAGACTAAAGCGTGTCTTTTTTTCCTCTCCATGGGGCTTTGGGCATTTACAGGCGGCAGGTTGTTTGTCACTTTATATTATTCCCTCTCCAATATTAAAGTGCCGTTTTATTCAGGCATTATTACAATTGGACTCAATTTGATTTTCTGCTTTCTGTTTATGCACAGTTTAGGTTTAAAAGGAGTTGTTTTATCAGTTTCTTTATCTGCTTCCATCGGGTTTATAATTTTATTAATCTATTTGCCCGGAGCGATAAAAATTAATAAAAATAAAATCATTGTTTCTGCTTGCAGATCACTTTTTTTATCTGTTATAATGTTTTTCATCGTACAGCAGGCGGCAGGTTTTATACCATTGAAGAGTGATGATCCGTTCTGGTTTGGAGCAGGCGTTCTTATCTGTATCTGTTTTGGAGTTTTATTTTATTTTAGTGTGAACTATCTTATTTCAAGCCCTGAACTTAAGATACTGAGAAAAGGCTTTAAAAAACAATAATTATGACAATTCTTGAAAAAACAGGATGCTACCTTTCAATAATAGTGATTATAGCCCTTCTCATACTTATTGTATTTTCAGAAAAAGGTTTTGTGGATTATACGAATCTGCAGAAGAAAAATAAATCCCTGCAAAATCAGATAATGAAAGCTGACACTGAAAATCAGAAACTGGAAAATGAGATTATCAGTTTGAAAACAGATATGGAATACATCAAACATATTGCAAAACACGATCATGACATGGCCCAGAAAGATGAATTGATTTTTAAGGATAAATCCGTCAATAAAGGAAACAGATAATGAACCAGGATATGAAAACCCTTGAGCTTGCACAGGTCTATGAACAACAGGGCTATTATAGAGAAGCCCTGGCAATCTATTATTACCTGGATGACGGAGAGAGTTCATATGAGATAACCCAGGGAATAAAGCGTTTGACAAAAAAGATTGAACAGAGTGAGTTGAAAGCGGATACCCGTAAAGAACAGTTAAAAAATAAAACCATCAGCGTGCTTATGGAGAAATGGCTGGAGTTGATCATACTGGAGATGAGACTTGGCACCTTAAAAAAGATAAAAAAAAATTATCATAAAACAAAAGCTTAGACAGGGATGATACAAATATAATATTTAAATCAAAACAGGAGTTCTGTAATGACATCCAAAAAAAAGCCGGAATCAAAAAATTCATTCAATGAGAGCAGTGTCAGAAAACATAATATTTCCAGAGTTTATAAAAAATTTGAAACATCGTTTTTTAAAAAAAATGAATTTATTGTTATTATTACTGCAGCCCTGGTTATAACTGCTGTTATATTTTTTCTGTTTTTCAGATCTCCTGACTCAAAATCCGATATAGATGCACAGAAAGATGCAGGCGTCTCTTTCAACGATTTTGCACAGCGGCTTGAAGCGATTGAACATATTCTGAAAGTGAAAAAGGGTGTGGAAGCTGATCCTGATCAAATTGAAGAGAGTATGAATCAGATTGAGGATATTGAAAAAAGAGTTGCCCGTATTGAGTCTATCCTTTCAGTAAAACTGGAGCCATTAACTCAGCGGCTTTCCAGAGCAGAGAAAACTATTTTAAGCCTGAAGAAGGGTGTTTCAAAGGCAATAGTAAATAAAGGACCTGAACCTGAATTGGATATGGCTGTAAAAACATCTGTGAAAAAAGCTGTGGGAAAAATTCCTGCCTTCCATACGGTACAGAAAAAAGAGACTCTCTACTCCATAAGCAGAAAATACAATACCACCATAGCAAAATTGAGGCAGCTGAATAAACTGTCAAAAAATGGAATAATCTATCCTGGTGATAAACTTATGTTAAGATAGTATGAGACTTTGCATAACCCCCTCTTTTGCCCGATTGCCACGAAATATGAAAATTATAATCCTCAAATACTCAATTGGTTATAATTTCTATCTTCCTTGCACGATAACAAAATTGAGCATTATGCAAAGATCTCAGTATATACAGCTCATCCTCCTCGGTCCGGGTTAAGGCTCATACTGATGAAATTGTGAATTAAAGCATGTCCATGTTCAGTGATAAAAGATTCAGGATGAAACTGTACACCAAATGTAGAATGCTCCCTGTGACGGATTCCCATGATTTCTCTCTCTTCAGTCTCTGCAGTGATAATAAGCTCTTCAGGCAAGCCATCTTCTGAAACAGCAAGGGAGTGATATCTCATTATTGTAAACGGGCTTTTTATCCCTTTAAAAAGATACTGTCCATCACAAAAGATTTTTGATGTTTTTCCATGCATGATCTCTGCTGCCTGGATAATTCTGCCCCCAAAGCTGTGTGCAATAACCTGGTGACCAAGGCAGACACCAAGAATTGGAGTCAAACCGGAAAATGTATTGACAATATCAATGGAGATACCTGCATTTTCAGGGCGTCCCGGTCCGGGAGAGATGACAATTGCCCCTGGATTCACTCTTTTAAGATCATCCACACAGATTTCATCATTACGAAAAACATTTACCCTGGCACCCGTCTCAAGTATATAGTGGACAAGGTTAAAGGTAAAAGAGTCATAATTATCTATTACTGCAACCCGTATATTCTTTTTGCTGTTCATGAAGTTATCCATACACAATTATGCACAGTTTATAAAAACAATGTATATATCACATTGTTTCTTATATATCATCACTGAACATTGCATAATCCAGATATTTACCATAATTTTTTTACCCGGGGCCACTATCCGGTCAGCACACGGATTGCTGCTGAAATAAAAATTCTCTGGTGAGTATTTTGTAAAGATGTGATAAAAGCCAAGAGATACTTTTAATCATATTGTGGATACTGAACCATGCTGCTGATTTTTCCTCCGGTTGCAAAACCGTGTGAACCTCCTGCAGGAGTTGCACTTTTATCATCTGCATTAAAAGAGCAGGGACTGCCCTGCAAAGTCTATGACGCCAATATTGAAGGGGTGTTGTTTCTTATTCATTCAGATATAAAACCCGTTGATTCCTGGTCAAAAAGAGCATTGAAAAACAGGGAAAAAATAATAAAAGATATCAAAGATCCCAAACTGTACGAGAATATAGACAGGTACCACCAGCGGGTTTATGATTTAAACAAACTGCTGTCCATAAGTGTGAATCATGACAGATTTAAAATTACATTAAGTGATTATTCAGATTCAGCACTTTCACCTCTTAAAAGCAGTGACCTTCTGAAAAGTGCAGAAACATACAGGGAAAATCCTTTTCACCCTTTTTTTGAAAACAGGATAAAACCTGAGATTCTTGATTCAGACTCTGATTATATTGGAATTTCCCTCTGCTATTTAAACCAGGCTCTGATAAGTTTTGCCCTTGCAGGATGGATCAGGGAGACTTTCAAAGATAAAAAAATCATAATGGGCGGCGGATTGATATCATCCTGGATGAGCAGACCCGATTATAATGATCCTTTCAGAAACTTGATCGATAGAGTGATCAAAGGTGAGGGAGAGCAGCCTCTGATTGAATTTTTCAATAAAAAGAAGATAAATAAACGCCATTTTATTCCAGATTATGATTTTGTAAAAGATGATCTCTATCTTGCTCCTGGAAGGGTTTTGCCTTTCAGGGCATCAATCGGGTGCTATTGGAGCAAATGCAGATTCTGTCCTGAAAAGGCTGAGACACGCCCTTACAGCTCCCAGAGAGCTGTCAAGGTGATGGAGGATTTAAAATATATTGAACAGAAATATTCCCCGGATTATATCCATTTTATTGATAATGCAGTTACTCCGGCTTTTTTAAAAGCATTGTCAAAGGAGGTATTCAGTTTTAAATGGTATGGTTTTGTAAGATTTGAAAAAGAGCTGCTGGACAGGGATTTCTGCCATTCTCTGAAAAAAGCAGGATGCGGCATGCTCAAATTAGGTCTTGAATCAGGGGATCAGAATGTGCTGGAGATGATGAATAAAGGGACAGATCTCGCCAAGGTATCGGTAATACTTGAGAATCTATCCAGGGCCGGGATTTTAACATTTGTATATCTACTGTTTGGAACAAGTTTTGAAGACAGGACTGCTGCATCTAAAACCCTTGAGTATATAAAAGAACATGAAAAATATATTGATTATCTGAATCTGGCAGTATTCAATCTCCCGAGGTTCAGTGAAGATGCCGGAAATCTGGAGACCATTGAGTTCTATGATGGAGATCTCTCTTTATATCTCAATTTCAGGCATCCATTTGGATGGGACAGGAGAGAGGTTAAACAGTTTCTGGACAAAAAATTTAAAAAGCAGGTGTTTCAACGTTCAGGTATCAGGAAAAATCCTGCTTTTTTTTCATCCAATCACGCCTTTTTTTTTAACAACCGCCATGTGGCAGACCTGATTGAATGCCGGATAAAAAACAGGCAGAAAAACGATGTTTAAGAGATGATTTCCATGTTGATAAACAGGAGAGGTTAATTATGCAGGCTTATATTCTTTCAACCGGAGATGAGGTTCTTCTTGGTGATATAGTTGATACGAATTCTTCTTTTCTCTGTGCCGCCTTAAAGGATATTGGTATTGAGGTTAAAAATATAACAGCAGTGGGAGATTGCGTTGATACCATTGCTGAAAATATAAAAAATATTTCCAGACTGGCGGATTTATGTTTTGTTACAGGTGGACTTGGACCTACAGAAGATGACCTGACAGCTCTTGCATGCAGCAGGGCGGCAGGTGATACTCTGGAGCTTAAAACCGAAGCACTTGATTCCATAAAAGCGTATTTCAGGCAGAAAGGATTTACATTTACAAAATATAATGAAAAACAGGCAAAGCTTCCCTCAAAATCAAGAATGATTGAAAATAAAAATGGAACAGCACCCGGGTTTTATATAAAAATCAACAGGTGCACACTCTTTTTTATGCCAGGGGTCCCCTCTGAGATGAAACTGATGTTTGAGACAGGCATTAAAAGCTTACTCATTAAAAAATTTAATCTCAATGATAAAATTTTAATAGAACGTCTGATAACTTTCAGGCTTCCCGAGTCAAGGGCGGGGTTTCTGCTCAGAGAGTTTGAAAACAGATATCCCGGGATGCGCCTTGGCTTCAGAGCCGACTCTTATCTGATCGAGGTGAAAATAGTCATGCCTGTCATTGATATGGATGAGAAAAAAGCCATGGAGCAGATCAGAGAGGCTAAATCGTGGGTTATCTCCAGGCTTGAAAACAGAGTGGTGTCAACTGATGGTTCATCAATGGCAGAAGAGGTCAGCAGGTTGTTGACAGATCAGAATAAAACCCTTGCCATTGCCGAATCATGTACAGGCGGACTTATTTCAAGCATGATGACAGATATTGACGGGAGTTCTGCATTTTTTCTTTTTTCAGCAGTCACATATTCCAATGATGCAAAAATAAACATACTGGATGTTGAAAAAAAGACCATTATTGATAATGGTGCAGTTCATGAACAGACCGCCCTTGAGATGGCAATAGGGGTAAGGGAGAAATCCGGAGCAGATTTTGCCATCTCAACAAGTGGTATTGCAGGCCCGACAGGAGGAACCGCTGACAGACCTGTGGGGATGGTCTGTATCGGTATTGCCGGATCAGATTTTGCAGAAGCAAAAACTTACAAGTTCCCTTTTGATGACCGGCTTCAGAATAAAAAGATGTTTGCCACAATGGCTTTAGAACTCCTGCGCAGGCGCCTTCAGTGAAATCCTGTGGCACAGACAGCAGAAAGAGGGTGGCGAACTGCAAAAAACAGTCTGTGAAGAATTTTGCCTAACAGAGGCTGTTTTACTATTTTTAGTGCCATTCTATTATGAGACAGAACATATTCAAATGAAAAGGAGCAGCTGTGCCATTGACAAGAAGTGAAATCAAATCTTTCTGGGAAAAATGGAATGTGGCATGGGAACGCCATGACCTTGATGCGGTCATGACATTTTTCCATGATGATATCTATTTTAACAACTGGACAGGCGGGTATATAAACGGGAAAGCGCAATTAAAAAAAGCGTGGCAGGAGTGGTTTGAACACCATGGTAATTTTGTTTTTTATCAGAAAGAGATTTTTATTGATGAGCAGGAACAGAAACTGCTGTACCGGTGGGAATTGATATGGCCCTCTTTTGAAAAAGGTTATGAAGGGCAGAAAGAGAAACGAAGAGGTGTTGATGTTATTCATTTCAAGGAGGGAAAGATTTATAAGAAACTGACTTTTTCAAAGACAACTATTGAAATCAACGGTCAGCGGATAAAACTGACGCCTCTTCGATAAAGGGTGCTGCGTTAGATTAACAGGGTATGTTAACCGGCAAAACTGTTTGAAAACCACTCAACGGTCCGGGTTTCAAACTCCTGTTGATCTTTTCTGCTTGTCATCTGATGGTCTCCATTTTTATGGATAATCAGTTTTTTGGGTTTTTTTGCAGCGTGATAAATGGCGTGTGCATTGGAAACCGGAACTGTTTTATCTCCATCACCGTGAAAAATGAGTACATTAAAAAGGTTTTCTGCCTGATCAATAAGATTAAAGAGAAGGTTTTCCTTAAAAAAACTCAATGGCAGGGCAGGGCGGCTGTCATTGGCATTCAGCGGGATATTTTCAATTGTACGGCTTTTAACCGGAGCAGAGCATAAAACCGCCCCGCAGAGATTCATATCCATATTTAAAAGTGTATTCCAGGCATGAATACAGGTGGCACCTCCCATGCTGGATCCGAAGAGAGCAATGTCGCGGCTTGTTTTTTCAAGGCTTATAATATGTTTTACTGCAGTGATAAAATCTGATGTCCTCTTTTCAAGCGAGGTCTCTTTAATAAACTCTCCTTCACTTTCACCACAGCCTCTGTGATCAAACCGGAAAAATGCAATGTTGTTTTGAACAAGCAGTTTTGACAGCACTTTCTGCTTGGCTGACTCTTTTGATCCCTCAAGACCATGGGAGCCCACAACCAGGGGGGGATTTTTCATTTTCGGCAGGTGGAGAACCCCTTTGAGCCTGCATCCTCCTGAGATGAAATGAATTTTCAGTGATAATTTATCCATATCTTGTATTTATGCCATTAAACCATTATAATATCAAGCTTTGACTTTAGAGCGGATCTGTCTGCGGTGATAACAGAGCTGATTGAAGATGATACATTATATCTCTTAAAAAAATCAGAGAAATAGATAAAAATAAGATATAGACTGATAAAGATTATGATAATAAAAAAAAGAAAAGCATATGAGCTGGAAATAGTTGATCTTGCCTTTGGTGGCAAAGGTCTTGCAAAGCCTGAAGGGTTTCCTGTTTTTATAGACCAGTGTGTTCCGGGTGATATTGTATTTGCAAAAATAACCAAAAAGAAAAAATCATGGGCTCAGGGCAAACTGATAAATATTATTAAAAAATCTCCTTTAAGAGAGGAGGGAAGGTGTCAATATTGTGATTTCTGCGGTGGATGCAAATGGCAGCAGATCGGCTATGATCTTCAGCTTGAGTACAAGAAAAGACACGTTGTGGAGTCCATTGAGCATATCGGCAGGTTAAAGGATATTCCGGTAAACGATGTCATACCTTCTGATAAAATTTTCAGATATAGAAATAAAATGGAGTTTTCCTGCTCCTCCCATAGATGGCTTTTGCCTGAAGAGCTGGAGAATCAGTCCATTAAAAAGGATTTCGGCATTGGGCTTCATGTGCCCGGCACTTTTGACAGGGTGATTGATATTAAACAGTGCGAGATAATGCCGGATCTCGGCAACCGTATTCTTGACGATGTCAGAACATTTATATCAGCATCCAACCTTCCTGCCTACCACCTCAGGTCCCATGAAGGATTCTGGCGGTTTTTAATGCTGAGACACTCTGTTGCCTTTGATACCTGGATGGTTAATATTGTCACAAAAGATAAACATATTGACAAGGTACAGCAGCTTGCAGATATTCTGTCAGATAAATATGCCAATGTCGCCTCCATAGTGAATAATATTACAGATGCAAAATCGGGTGTCTCCACTGGTCAGGAGGAAATACTGCTTTATGGTGCAGATTATATCAGAGAAAAACTTGGAAAATTTGAATTTAAAATTTCAGCAAACTCTTTTTTTCAGACCAATACAGGAGCGTGTGAAAAATTATATGAAAAAGTATCAGAATATGCCGGGTTGAATGGTGGAGAAGTTGTGGTTGATCTCTATTCCGGAACCGGCACAATACCCATCTGGCTTTCAGACCAGGCAAAAATGATATATGGTATTGAGATTGTAAAAAGCGCTGTTACAGATGCAAAAAAGAACGCTGAACTCAATCATATTGAAAACTGTGAATTCCTTGAAGGTGATATCAAAGATGTTCTGCCCCGGTTAAAACAGAGTATTGGATCGCATCGGGAAATTGATGTGATGATAATTGATCCTCCAAGAACCGGAATGCATAAGGATGTTGTAAAACATGTCATTTCAATGGAAGCCGGAAAAATTGTTTATGTCTCCTGTAATCCGGCGACACTTGCACGTGACCTTGAAATGCTGGCCAGGGAGTATGAAATAAAACATATTCAACCGGTTGATATGTTTCCCCATACTTATCATATTGAATCAGTGGCTTTACTTCAGAGGCGATGATAAATTGTAGAGAACAGTGATCCATAACTTGAAGTTTTTAAAGTTAAACGATATAAACTTTGAATCATGTTAATTAAAATAGTTGAGAAAATTGGCAGTCAAATGACAGGGTTTGTCGAATCCACAGGAAGAATCGTTCTTTTTCTGCTGAAAGGAATAGAGAATATATTTATTCTGCCTCTGCAGATCAATAAAATTGTGGATCACATCTGGTTCATTGGAACAAAATCCATTTTTGTTATCTCTCTTACCGGTTTTTTTACTGGAATGGTTCTCGGGCTGCAGGGTTACTACTCTCTTCTTAAATTCGGCTCTGAGGCTGCTCTCGGTTCTGCTGTTGCTGTCACGCTTATCCGTGAACTGGGACCCGTGTTTACGGCTATTATGATCACAGCGCGGGCAGGGTCTGCCATGGCAGCGGAAATAGGAGTCATGCGCATCTCAGAACAGATTGATGCCTTGAAGACAATGCATGTAAATCCCGTCCGTTTCCTGTTTACTCCCAGGCTCATCGCTTCTGTTATAAGTTTTCCCCTGCTTACTGCCCTGTTTAATGTTCTCGGTCTTTTTGGCGGATTTATTTCAGGCTCGATCATGCTCGGCATCAACCGGTATGTTTACATGGATTCTGTTATTTCAAGTGTGGATATCCATGATATAGCAGGTGGTTTTTATAAAGCACTGGTCTTTTCGATTATTGTAACCACAATAAGCTGTTATCAGGGGTTTTATACTCATCTGTCAAAGGGGTTCGGTGCAAGGGGGGTGAGCATGTCCACAACCAATGCTGTTGTAAATTCATGTGTGTCGATTTTTCTTTCTGATTACATTATTACTTTTTTTCTGGTTTAAGTATGACAACTCCTTTTATACAATTCAAAGATATAAAAAAAAGCTTTGGAGACAATGATGTCTTAAAGGGAGTGAACCTCTCTGTTTATGAGGGCGAGATAATTGCAATTATCGGTAAAAGCGGGACGGGTAAATCTGTATTGCTCAAGCACATTATAGGATTAATAGAACCTGATTCAGGAGAAATGCTGATCAAGGGAGAATTGTTAACAAACCTCTCTGTGAATGGAAAAAAGCAGTTTCAGAAAACATTGAGCTATATGTTCCAGGATAATGCCTTGTTTGATTTCATGAATATCTATGATAATATTGCCCTGCCTCTGGTGGAAAATTTAAATTTTTTAAAAAATCAGACAAAAGAACGCACAAAAGAGATGGTTCTAACCCGTATGGAGCAGCTGGGACTGTCAGGGACAGAATATCAGTTTCCGGTTCAGCTTTCAGGAGGTATGAGAAAGCGTGCTGCCCTTGCAAGAGCCCTTGTAACTGACCCGCAGGTTGTTCTGTTTGACGAGCCGACAACAGGACTTGATCCTGTAAGGAAAAACAGTGTACACTCAATGATCAGAGAGTACCAGGAACAGTTTGGATTTACTGCTGTAATTGTAACCCATGACATACCTGAAATATTTGATATTGCCCAGCGTATTGCAATGCTGGATGACGGAGTAATCATTTTTGAAGGATCAAAAGAGGATTTGCAGAGTGATGAAAGCAAAGTATTAAAAGCCTTTGTCAGAGGTGAAACACTTTAAGGTCTGTAATTATTATAATGAAAAGGAAACAGATGAACAGGCGGAAAACTGAATTTTACGTAGGACTTTTTGTTATTATAGGTGCATTGTCTGCAGTCTACCTGTTTGCCACTCTTGGAGGTGCTAATTTTTTTCAAGATAAATATTATCATGTTTATGGTATGTTTTCTTCAGTGTCCGGGCTTAAAACCGGAGCAAGAGTTGAAATGGCAGGTGTTAAAATCGGTATTGTTTCAGATGTGAGCATAGATAAGGAACAATTTCTTGCAAAAGTTGAATTGAGTATTGATAAAAATATGCAGCTGTCTGAAGATATTATTGCATCTGTAAAAACATCTGGTATTATCGGGCAGAAATATATTGACATTCTGCCTGGAGGATCTGACATCATGCTTGAATCCGGTGAAGAGATATATAATACGGAATCATCCCTTGATATTGAATCCATTGTCCGGAAATTTGTGTTTAAGAAAGAGTAAATTTTTCCTATTATCGATTCGAGACCTTTGAATAATGTTCAATATCATCAAAGGGACATGGAGAGTATGAGAAAAATATTTTATAGTTTAGTTTCAGCTGCTGTTTTATTTATTACCTGTACAGGTATGCCTGTTCACGCAGTGAGTGATGAAAAGATACGCAATGACAATAGTGCCACCCGCTCTCTCTCTTATAACGCCTTTTCTCATATTTCTGTTTTGTCAGAAAGAGGTGTGAATAAAAATAAAATAATGCTCATGGCAGATGCACACTCTGTTCCAGGTGAAAAAGAGGATGGAGAAGAGTATGCTGTCAAAGAATCATTGGAAGATGAATTTGATGAAGACGAGCTTGGTGGAGATGAGTTTGATGAAGACGAACTTGATGATTTTCTGGATGAAAATTCAGATGAAAAGCTTTTTGATGCAGAAGAGGCCATAGAAGTAGCAGATCCGCTTTACTACTTTAATTATGCCATGTATTCCTTTAATGATTTTCTCTATTTTAATGCATTAAAACCGCTTGCATCAGGATATAAGAAAATCCTCCCCGCTGCGGTTCGCAGGGGAGTAAGGAATTTTTTTCATAATCTTATGTTTCCTGTACGTTTGACAAACAACCTTCTCCAGGGAAAAATTGAGGAGGCGGGAAGAGAAATTGAAATATTTTTCATAAACACCACTGCAGGAGTGGCTGGGTTCAGCCAGGTTGCTCAAAATGAATTTAATCTGTTTACATCCAATGAGGACCTGGGGCAGACTTTAGGATCATACTCCATTGGAGATGGATTCTATATTGTCCTGCCGGTTCTGGGACCTTCAAGTTTACGCGATGCAGTTGGACGTGCAGGTGATTACTTTTTAACGCCAGTAAACTATGTGGAGCCGCTGGAGCTAAATCTCGGAATAAAAGCATTAGACACAATAAATGCGGTATCATTTCGTCTGGGTGATTATGAAATCTTGAAAAAGGCATCATTTGATCCATATACAGCCTTGAAAAATGCATACTTTCAAAACAGGAGAGAGAAAATAAAACAATAGGCCTGCACGGTTTATGATAAACAGTTTAAACAGATTTCTGCACACTTGTTTTAAATTATAAACAGATCGTCACGCCTGTTGGGAAGAAAATATCTCATTTTGTGTGATCTTACCTTATCCAGTGCAGATCTTTCAATATTGACCAGATACATTCCCTCCTCAGGATCAACTGATTTGTGGAGAACATTTCCATCCGGACCTATAAGCAGGCTGATACCTGGAAATACAAGCCCTTTTAAGTTATCACCCGTCTGGTTGCACGCAGCAATATAGATACCGTTATCATAAGCTCTGGCACTTAAATGTCGAATCCAGGAATGATATTTTTCTTTTGAGGTTCCCCTGGGTGAAGCATGGGGGATAAATATTATATCCGCTTTTTTCAGAGCCATGGCAGTGGCAAGATCAGGAAAATGGGCATCATAACAGAGCTGTACGCCAAAATTAAACCCATGGGATAAGAAAATATCAATTTTATTTCCCTGGGTGAAATAATTTTTTTCAAATGGTGATGTATGAATCTTTCTGTATATATCATATGTTCCAGAAGGGTTGAAAATAAGATGGGATGCATATATGCTGTTTTCGGGCATCTTTTCTGCAAGGCCTGTTAGAATTGTAATATCAAGCTGCTGTGAAAGGTGTGAAAATGTCTGTACGATTTTTTTATCAACCGGTCTGCAGATGGAAAGAATATCAGAACCTGAAACATAACCTGTCAGGTTCATTTCAGGAAATACAATGATCTCTGCTTTTTTTTCACCTGCCCGCTGAATAAAATCAACAGTTGAGTTAAAATTTCGATTAAAATCTCCAGCAATGCTGTTTTGTACAATCAAGGCAGCTTTCATATGGTTTATAATTTGAAATTAGCACTTATTTTAAACACTTTTGTAGCAGGGAGATTGAGGATGGTGCTGACACCTGTTTCAAGGGATATTTTATCAAGATTTTTCTCTATTATCTCAACAGATGGAGCAATAAATGTAAACCAGATATTAAATTCATGGTCGCGTTTGTAATTGTGTGTCACACCCGGATAGGAGTTTACTGTTTCTGTAAATAATTTAATTTTGTCTTCAGGTACTTTTGCAGCACAGAGTGTTGAATGATACCCTAATTTATCAGGGCTGAAATTGCCGCCGATACGCCTTATGAGAACATCTTTCTTCATTCTGTCGACTCTTTGAATCAATTCATCTTCAGTAAGACCGAGTTTATCAGCAATGGTTTTATAGGGCCTTGAGGTAATGGGAAAATCAACCTGGATATTGTTAAGAATAGTTTTATTGATATTATCAATTTCCGGCATATTGTGTCTCCTGAAATTTTTTATAATACCCTTTTTTCCAGTCATCACTTAACATGAAAGGGTGGTTATTGCGTATCAGTTCATTTCAAACTGCTTTGTACAGATTTCTGCCAGTCTTACCGCACAGTGGTCAGGGAATGTAAAACCGGGTATGATTTGAAGGTCGTTTTTTATATAAAAAAGGCTCTGCATTTCAATGCAGAGCCTTTAAAACATAAACAAAATTATTTACTGCTGATTTAATACTATACACACCCTGTTGGTTTTGGAAGTCCTGCCATCTTACATGCACCTTTTCCAGGGCCTGAAGGATAGAGTTCATAAATGTGTTTAAGTTTAAACTTGGTCAGTTTGGAAAGGACACGAACCATTGGTGCAATTCCATTTTTTTCATAATAATCCTGGAGAACTTTTATAAGTTGCCAGTGCTCATCATTCATCTCTTCAATACCTTCCTGACCTTTTACATACTCTACCCATTCGTCACAATAAAGATTGTAATCAAGAAGAAATCCATCTTCATCTATTTCAAAAGATTTACCTTGAAAATCTACTGTCGCCATTAAACTTACCTCCCGAAAAATGTTATTTTATTTGCATTTTAAGACAAACTGTCCTAAGTTTCCAAATCTTGAAAGTTACAATATATTAACAAATAGCGGGTTGTCAATATAAAATCAACCCTATAAGGATATTTACCATAAGGTATTTTATTTTATCGGTTCAATGTTTTTTTATATCGTGTTCAGTAAAAGGGTTTTCAGCTTTGTCAGCAATTAAAGTTATTTATGCATGAAGCTTGGATTTACAAGATAACAAAGTGTTTCAGCTTTTTGGTCATGCTGTTCAGTTTTATGGCACTTTATCTCTGTGAAAAATGAAACAGAAAGGTTTTTTTTGAGACATATAAATAGAGAATAGGCTGTTTATAAAAAGCGGGAGATTTGAGTTATGTATCAAAATTATGCTATAAAGTCTGGAATTGTATACGTATCAATGCATATAAGCTGTAATGGAAAACAGGGATTCCTGGATTTATAAAAAAGAGGTAAACTGAGAATGATTTCAGATTTATGAATGATATGAAAAAAATTATTGTAGTATGCGGCCCCACCGGTATTGGAAAGACTTCGTTTGCCATAAAACTTGCTGCATTTTTTAATGGAGAGATTATCAGTGCCGACTCAATGCAGATCTACAGGCATATGAACATAGGCACAGCCAAACCAGATTCTAAAGAATTGAAAAATGCTGAACACCATTTGATTGATTTTTTTGATCCTGCAGATGAGTTTGATGCCGGAATGTTTGTAAAAGCGGCTGATGAAGCTGTCTCCAATATTACGGGTCAAGGTAAAATTCCAATAGTAGCCGGAGGGACAGGGCTTTATATCAAAGCACTCCTGCACGGATTATTCAGAGTTCAGCCTGTATGTGAAAAAACGCTGTCTCTCCTGAACAGAGAGCTTAAGGAAAAAGGCAGATTACATCTTCATAAAAAACTTGAGCATTGTGATCCGGAAACTGCAAAAAGAGTTCATCCTAATGATTCTTTCAGAGTAATCAGGGCACTTGAATTTTATCATACAAATGGAAATAAGATTTCAGAGCAGAAAATAAAACACAGTTTTAACGAAAACCGGTATGAGTATATTAAAATAGGACTCTACATGGAGAGAAAAAAATTATATGCACGCATCAATCAGAGGGTGGATATGATGATATCGCAGGGTTTACTGTCTGAAGTTGAGAATCTGGTTGAAAAAGGATATTCTCTGAATTTAAAAGCCATGCAGTCGATAGGATATAAACATATGGGCATGTTTATCAAAAACCAGGTTGAGTGGGATGAAGCTGTGCGATTGTTAAAGCGTGATACAAGAAGATATGCCAAAAGACAGTTTACCTGGTTTAATAAAGACAAGGAAGTTATCTGGCTTAAACCTCTGGAAATTGAAAATGCCAGAAAGCTGATAAAAGAGTTTTTGACATAATTTTTCAAGTTTCATATAGTAAAATCTTTGCATCATATACAATTTTGTTCCAGCGCAAAAAAAAATGAAAATTATAACAGGATGAATATATTGAATATTTCAGGGAGCATCATTTTATATGCTGTGGCAATTGGGCAAAAGAGTGATTTAAACAAAAAACTCACCGCCTGAAAATAATGAATAGTATGGAGTGGAACTTAATATAGATGAATTTTCAAAATTCGCGTTTTTTTAAATACAGCCTGCCATTAATCTGCTGTTTTATTCTCTCTCTCTCATCGTGTGCCAAAATGGCAGTAAAAGCGCCACTGGAAAAAGAGAAACCCGTTTTAGACAGTAAAGGTGCCAAAAAAGGTGTTGCCGCTGAATCTGCAGAATCAGAAAAAGATAAAGCAGAAAAAAAAGAAAAATTGAGAAAAAAAGCCATTAAAAATTTATCTGACAAGGCTGGTGAATTTGCTCTGGTTGAAAATTATCAGGATGCGCTGTTTTTTTATAACCAGGCTTTTGCCATGCTGGACACACAGTCAGATATAAAGATACGAACAAAGCTTACAGCAGATATTGAATCTTTTCTTACTCAGACACCGGCAGAAGAGATAAATAGTTTTATCGGTATAAAAAATATCACTGTTCCAAGATCAATACTGTTGTACTGGCTGGGTGTAAATTATGCCCTGGAGGATAACCTCTCCAAGGCAAGAGAGGTTCTTGAAATTTTTCTGCTGGAATACCCTGAATATCCCCATTATTCAGAAACAGCCGAGCTTGTTGAAAGAATTAAAAAAAGAATTTTTAAAAAACATACCATTGGCTGCCTTCTTCCTTTAACAGGAAAATATAAAATTTTCGGTAAACGCGCCCTGGAAGGCATTCAACTGGCAATAGAGGATCTGTCAGAGAAATATTCAAGGGAATTTAAAATAATTGTAATTGACACCAAAGCTGATTCAGAAACTGCAGCCATGGGGGTGGAAAAATTATATAAGCAGGGTGTTGCAGGCATTATAGGGCCAATGCTGAATATTGAACAGGCAGGCCAGGAGGCGCAAAAACTTAAAATTCCACTTATTGCACTGACGCAGAAACAAAATTTTCCTTTTCAGGGAGATTATCTGTTTTCAAATTTTATTACACCTCAGATGCAGGTGAAGACACTTGGAGCATACCTGTTTCAGGAACTTGGCATAAAAAAAGTGGCCATTTTATATCCTGATGATAAATATGGAAAAAAATACAGGGATCTCTTCTGGAATATTGTTGATGAGTATGATGGTAAGGTCGTAGGTGTTGAACCATATGACGGGAAAAAGACAGATTTTAAAGAAGCCATACAGAAACTTACCGGAGAATTTTATGAACTTCCTGATTTTCTGCAGCCCAGGATAATTGAATTCGGATATATTGATTATGAACCTTTTGTTGCAAAGGAAAATCCGGAGGAAAAAAATGAGAAAGCGGAGATTGATTTTGAAGCTCTGTTTATTCCAGATTCACCCTCAAAAATAAATATGATACTTCCTCAGCTTGCATATAATGATGCAACAGGCATGTACCTTGTGGGAACGAATCTGTGGCACCATAAAAGCCTTTTAAAAGAGGCAAAGGGATATAATAAACATGCTGTTATCACGGATGGTTTTTTCAATAAGAGTCAGAAAACCGATACTATTGAATTTACAAAAAAATTTGAATCACTGTTTGGTAAGGAACCCAAATTTATAGAAGCAATATCCTATGATTCAACGTCCATGCTTCTAACATTTGCAATGGATGAGTCAGTTGATTCCAGAGAGGCATTAAAAGAGATTCTTTCGGGAAAGCGTATATACGAAGGGGTAACCGGTAATACCATATTTGATGAAAACGGCACGGCACGAAGACAACTTTTTCTCATGACTATTAAAAGAGGAAAGTTTGTTGAGATTATCCGGTAAATGCCGTGTCCTGACCAGTAGTTTCAAGGACAGACTGCCATAACCTGCCTCTTGGATCCATTTTTTTACGTTTCCCTGCCGATGCATCCATTGGGATATGTACATATCTATTGTTCCAGAAACTGATCAGCAGTTTTGTTTTTCCGGCCATGCCTGCATGGACAGCTTCCCTTCCCAGAAAACCGCAGAAAACACTGTCATTTGCATTGGCAGGAAGGCTTCTGATGATGTAGCTTGGATCAATATATTTTAAAGATACAGGAATATTTTTTTCTTTAAACCACTGTTTGATTTTATCCTTTAAAAATAGACCGATATCCTGCAGAACTATATTTCCTGATGAGTCGCGTTTTTTCTCCAGCCCTTTAAATAAATTCTGTCCTGCTCCTTCTGCCACAATAATAACAGCATGTTTACGGTGTAAAATTCTATTTTCAAGTGCCTGTAAAAATCCTGTTTTCCCATACAGCGACACCTTAACCTCAGGAACGAGAACAAAGTTGGCATCCTGCTGGGCCAGGGCGGCAGTGGCAGCAAGAAATCCAGAATGTCTTCCCATGAGCTTGATCAATCCGATTCCGTTTGGATAGGCAATAGCTTCATTATGTGCTCCTTTTATGGCAAGGGTTGCAACATCAACTGCCGTATCAAATCCAAATGATCTTGACACCATGTGAATATCATTATCAATGGTTTTGGGAATCCCGATAACCGATATTTTCAGGGATCTTCTGATAATCTGTTCTGCAATTTTTTTGGAAGCCATCAACGTGCCATCACCACCTACCATAAAAAGGATGCCTATGTTCATTCTTTCAAGGCAGTCAACTATTGTATCAATATCCTGTGTACCTCTTGAAGAGCCTAAAATTGATCCGCCTGTATTCTGTATGCCTGATACAGCATCGGGATCCAGGTCTGCTATATCGTGTGCAAATTCCGGGATAAATCCCTGCAGTCCATGTTTGATACCGTAAATACATTTAACATTATAGATATGATAAAGTTCAAGTACAATTGATCTTATAATATCGTTTAATCCCGGGCACAGCCCTCCACAGGTTACAATGGCACATTTGAGCTTGCTGGGGTCAAAATAGATTTTTTCCCTTGGACCTGCCTGATCAAAGCTGATATTTTTTTTCAGAGGGGTTTTCAGATTATCAAAATGGACATCAACAAGTATCCTTGAGCTATCTGAGACAAATTTTTTTCCAGGCTCGCCTTTTTTCAAGATATGCTTCAGTGGAGATGTGATTTTCGCTTCTCCAAGGGTTGTGATTTCTGTATGGATATCTGTCATTGATTTCCCCCGTTGAACTGGAAAGAACCTTTTCCAAGTATATCATGAAGATGTAAAAGACCCTCAAGTCTGTTTGAGCTGTCAACAATCGGCAGGACGGTAATCTGATATTTTTCCATCAGGTTAAGTGCGTCATATAGAAAGGAATCTGCCGTTAATGAGTGGGGATTTTTACTCATAACCGTATCAATGGTTAACGTTTTGAAACTATACAGATCACAGGCAAGGCAGTGCCTGATATCTCCATCTGTAATTATTCCTGTAAGCCTCTCCTGGTTATCCAGGATAATCACTGCGCCAAGACTGAATCTGTCCATCTCTTTTATGGCATCAGATAGTGGTGCATCCACAGATATGCATGGTGCATTTGCGGTTTTAAACATGATTTCCCCAACTCTGAAGTTGAGTCGCTGCCCTAAAGCGCCTCCAGGGTGGGATTTCATAAAGTCACTTTTTTTGAATTGTTTTTTCGTGATTAAAGCAACAGCAAGCGCATCACCCATTGCAAGCTGAGCTGTTGTGCTCGAAGTCGGAGCCATGTTAAGCGGGCACGCCTCTTTTTCAACACCGGTATCAATTACAATATCACAAAAACCTGCCATGGTGGAATCTGTTTTTCCGGTAAAACCTGCCAGTTTACACCCTATATCCTTGATTAAAGGCAGCAGCTGGGTCAGTTCACCGGTTTCACCGGAATTTGAAATAGCTATAAATACATCATTTCTGCTTACCATTCCCAGGTCTCCATGCAGCGCTTCAACAGGGTGGAGAAACATTGCATTTGTTCCTGTTGAGATAAGGGTGGCAACAATTTTTTTTCCAATAAGGCCGGATTTGCCAATTCCTGAAATTACAACACGCCCATTTGAAGTGCATATTGTGTTAACAAGTTCTTCAAATGAGGCGTTGATATTGTCGGTTAACTTTAAAATGCTTTCAGCTTCAATTTTCAGAACTTCTTTTGCTTTATCTATTATCATAATAAATTTTACTGTACTCACTCTGTTTTGAAAGGGTTAATTTTTACATTTTTTCCTGTTAAATAACGGCTGGCTGAACAGGCTAAAACTCTTTGAAAGTCGAGATAATCAACTAAAATCAGGGATTAGAGTACAATAATTTGATATTCAAAGCAAACAATTTCTGCATGTAAAATATTGAGTTCAAATAATATTGAGTTCAAATATTGACACACGTCTGCTGTTGTGATAATAAATTCGGGTTATAGAAAATTATAGTTTATTTGATTTTATGAATCCAGATTTACAAAGAGAATATACAGGATTATTATTATGATTTGTACAAGTGTGAGACAGGGTGACGAGTGTGTGTTTATGGCAGCAAAAGGCTGCACCTATAACGATGGAAGCTGTGTAGCCATTATTGATGCGTGCGGAGGCTGTCAGAGAGCTGCAGAGTTTGAAACAGGTGTATACTGTACTGCTGCTCCTGATCCTTCACTGAAGTGGAAAAACGGTAACTGCAATATGGCAACCCATGTTAAAACAGCTGCAGCCTCCAAAAAACAGAAGATTAACCCGATCAAAGCGTCTAAAAGAAGATAATATATTTTATATATCAGACAGGTTATTGCAGAATGCAGATTTTTATGCATAGGTATTAAGAGCTGAAACCGGCAAACCTCTATATTTACAACCTGTCTTTTTTTTACATGAACTCTGTGGTTTTACTACTGATAAAATTACAGAGTTTTTTATATAACTCATCTTTCCAGAATGCAGTGCGCCGGGATATCCGGATAGGCAGATTCACACCAGTAATAAGGGAAGATGAGCCATGTGCAATTCACAACAGGTTCTAACATGATAAACATGGGATATCAGTTATGATTCCATGTTTTCATTATGGTTTTCACTATTGACACTGCCTGCAGGCGCAGGGAGATTATTTAAGGAGCAATTATGAATCCAATAGCCAGAGAATTAAACAAGACGATTAATGGATCCAATCCCCATATCTTTGAAATGCTTTCCAGTATGGGCAAAGAGTTGTTTTTTCCAAAAGGTATTTTAAGTCAGAGTGCTGAAGCAAAGCAGAAAGCGGATAAAATCAATGCAACCATTGGTATTGCAAAAGAGGGTGATCATGTATTGAGCCTCTCTTCCATTACAAAATTCATTCAGGGTATAGAACCTGACGATTATCTTCCCTATGCACCTTCGTTCGGTATCCCGGAATTAAGGAAAAAGTGGAGAGAGAGTATTTATTTGAAAAATTCCTCCCTTGGTGACGTGGAGATAAGCCTTCCTGTTGTAACTTCCGGAATTACCCATGGTGTAAGTCTTTTATCTGATATGTGGATTGACGCCGGTGACGTAGTGATTTTACCTGACATGATGTGGGGTAATTACAATATGACCTTCTGTGTAAGAAATATAGCCAGGATAGTTAACTACAAGGCCTATGATGAAAATCTTACCATGTTTAACCTTGAATCTTTTGAACAGGTTGTCAAGGAAGAAGCCCAAAAAAATGATAAGATAGTTGTTGTGTTGAATTTCCCTCACAATCCTACTGGATACTCTTTAAGTGTCCTGGAAGCAGAAAAAATCGCTGATATTCTCACAGATATTGCTCAGAAGGGAACAAATGTTGTTGCAGCATGCGATGATGCATATTTTGGTCTCTTTTTTGAAGAGCAGACCAGTAAAGAGTCTCTATTTGCAAAACTGGCAGGAGCAGATGAAAGAGTGATTGCCATAAAACTTGATGGAGCAACCAAAGAAGATTATGTGTGGGGTTTTAGAACAGGTTTCATAACATACGGGGTTAAAGGAAGTGATGCTGACACCCTGCAGGCTCTTGAAAAAAAGAGTGCCGGATGTATCAGGGGAAATATCTCAAATGCCTCCCATTTGAGCCAGACCATTCTCTTGAAATCCATGGCAGATGAACATTATGAAAAATATAAAAAAGAGAAATTCGATCTTTTAAAAGAGAGAGCATTGAAGATGAAAGAGGTCTTGAAAGATCCGAAATTCAAAGCATATTTTGATGTTTATCCATTTAATTCAGGATATTTCATGTGCATCCGCCTGAAAGATGTCAATGCTGAAGATTTAAGAGTTCATCTTCTTGAGAATTATGGAACCGGTTTGATATCCATTGGAGAACAGAACCTGAGAGTTGCTTTTTCCTGCCTTGAGAAAAATGATGTGGAAACACTGTTTGATATAATTGTAAGCGGTATTAATGATCTTAGAAAAAGTTGATTAAAATGAGTTTTAGAGAGCGTGTCAGATCAAAGGACCTTGCTGTTGCAGGAAGGTGGCTGTTTTATTTTATATTAATCGGAGTGATAGCAGGGTGCGGCGCCATTGTGTTCCACTACCTCTGTGGTCTTGGCATGCACTATTTCCTTGATTTAATGGCTGGATACAGACCAGGCTCTCCTGCAGGTGAACACCTCCTTCTGCCCCATACTGACACCCCTTTCAATAGATGGATACTCCTGATACTGCCTGCTGCAGGTGGGGTTGTGAGCGGGTGGCTGGTGTATACTTTTGCTCCTGAAGCAGAAGGGCATGGAACAGATGCTGCCATTGATGCATATCACCATAAAGACGGGTTGATACGCGGCAGGATTCCATTTATAAAAACCATTGCTTCAACCATAACATTGACAACAGGAGGATCGGGCGGAAGAGAAGGCCCCATAGCTCAGATCGGAGCCGGGTTTGGATCTTTTCTTGCTACAAAATTCAACCTTTCTGAAAGGGAAAGAAGAATAATGATGGCAGCAGGGATCGGAGCCGGGGTCGGATCAATATTCCGTGCACCCCTTGCCGGAGCTCTTTTTGCTGCAGAGGTTCTATACCGTGATCCTGATTTTGAATCTGAAGTCATTATTCCTGCAGGGATCTCTTCTGTTGTGGCCTATTGTATTTTCTGTCTGGTATTTGGCTGGGGATCCCTTTTTGACTCACCAGGTTTTAAATTCAGCAACCCGATGGAACTCGGTCCCTATGTGGTTCTTGCCGGCGTTCTTGTAGTGACTGCTATTTTATACATAAAGGTTTTTTATGGTGTAATCGATATATTTAAAAAGTTATCCATTCCCAATCACATAAAACCTGCCATCGGCGGTCTTCTAACAGGTATTATCGGGTTTTTTCTTCCCTATACCCTTGCCTTTGGATATGGAATTACCCAGCAGGCCATTTTTAATCAGGTTGCTATTCCAACCTTGATAGCACTTGCCATTGGAAAAATATTTACCACTTCATTTTCAATTGGTTCCGGAGGCAGCGGTGGTGTATTCGGCCCCTCCATTGTTATTGGAGGGGCAATGGGAGGTGCTGTTGGAAAAATATTCCACATGTTTCTGCCATCCATAGTTACAACTCCCGGCTCCTTTGTTATAGTGGGTATGGCAGGTTTCTTCGCTGCTGCATCCAATACCCCGATTTCAACCATTATTTTCATCAGTGAAATGACCAACTCCTATCATCTTTTACTGCCGAGTCTGCTGGTGTGCTCTCTCTGCTATCTGTTATGTAAAAAGTGGACTATTTTTGAAAATCAGGTAAAATCAAGGATTGATTCACCGGCCCATGCCGGAGAGTTTATGATGGACATCCTCCAGACAATGAAGGTGGATGATTTAAAACATCTGGTAAAGGATGTCCAGTGTGTGAACGAAGATATGTCTTTCAGCAAGTTTAAAACAATATTTCCAAGTACCAAACAGCATTATTTCCCTGTTATCGGTAATAAAGGCAAACTGTCAGGTATATTTTCCTCCACTGACATCAGAGAAGTTATATTTACGCCGCATTTAGAGCAGCTTGTTGTAATGAAGGATATCATGATTTCAGATCTGATTTTCACTACCCCCCTTGAAGACCTCAATACGGTACTTCATAAACTGACCCTGAAAAATATTGACAGCCTGCCTGTTATGGATGAAGATCGTCCCGGTGTTCTGATAGGCATGATCGACAGAAGGGACATCATTGCTTACTACAATGAATATGTCAATAATATAAAAGAGAGCTGACAGCTGGTGTTTCAGCCCCGGACCATAACCTCAATCCCTGTGTGCTGATGGAATAATTTCAAGATTTAACACCTGATGTTTTTATTTCATGAACTGGCCTGGCTGTCAGAACGACCAAAAGGAAAACCCGGGTTGCTGTAAATGATAATTCTCAGTAGTTAACCCGCTGTAAAAACAGGCCATGGGGAGGGGCTGTAGCTCCGGCTCTGGTTCTGTTCTCTGCTTTGACTATTTGTATGAATTCATCAGGTGTGATTTTTTTCATTCCTGCAAGGACAACAGTTCCAATAAGATTTCTGACCATATTTTTTAAAAATCCTGTGGCACAGATTTTAAAGACAAGCCTGTTTTCATTCAGATTTTCAATTTTTGCAAAAAACACTTCCCGTATGGTTGTTGATCTGGGGCTTCCTCTGTTTTCAAATGATTTAAAATTGATAACACCTGTGACAGCCCGGCAGCAGTGATTCATTTTATCTATATCAAGGGGATGTTTTATATGCCATTGATACTGCCTGTTTATTGCACATGGATCTTTCTGATTCAGAATAAAATAGTGATACTCTTTAGAGAGGGCACTGAACCTGGCATGGAATGAGTCATCAGCAACAGTGCAGCTTTTAATAACAATGGGAAGTTTTATAAGGGAGTTCACCCCCTTTTTAATTTTCAAGGGGTCAAGTGAGGTTTCAGCATGGAAATTGGCAACCTGTCCAAAGGCATGAACTCCTGCATCGGTTCTACCTGAAGCATGGAGTGCAATTTTCTGATTCAGAATTTGGCTTAGAACCTGTTCAATGGATTCCTGTATTGTTTTTCTGTTCTTCTGTTTCTGCCAGCCAAAAAATTCACTGCCGTCATATTCAATAACAATTTTAAAATTTTTACCCATTGTTTTTCATAAATACTTCAAGTTCTCTGTTTGCTTTGAAAATTGAAAATGAGAGCAGGTTGGCTTGATCCTTTCCCAGAATCTGAGTATATTTTAAATATAAGTTTTTATAGGCGTCAGCAATGGGCTTTTTATACTCCTGGCCTTTTTTTCCAGGAGATATTGATGCAGTCTTCCCTTTAGATTTTCGTATGACAAGATCTTTTTTTTCAAGGGCATCAATAAATCTGGTTATTGTGGAAGGCGTCAGGTATAGATGTTGACTTAACATTTTCGGACTGATTCCCGGAGAGTCATAAACCAGCAGAAGCAAAGATGCATGGTCAGGGGATATATTCAAATGTTTAAACTCTTTTTCAGCAAGTTTTAATAAATATCTGGATAATGCATTTGTATTAAAAAACAGGCAGCTTTCCAGGAAATTATCATCTGGTTTCATATTTACCTCACAAAGGATATGTTTGTATATACAATTATTATGTTTTGCCGGATATGTCAATAACAGGCTGATTTTTTTATTATCAATACAGGTTGCATATCATTGTAAAGATATGATAATAAAATTCTTCATGAGATTATATTTAATAGATGAACTGCGGCCTGATGATTATAAAAAGTTAAAAGCTTATCTTGATGAACATCTGGAGTCTTCACCTGTTGGTGGAATTTACTGGCTTAAATTAGATAAAGAGATATTAACAGATATTCAAAACAGTCATAAAGATTGCCACCCCCATATTTTTGCTTTAATGCTTGAGGAAACCAGACTTTCAAGTGAATTTCTTGTAAGAATAAAAACGAAAGTTCAGTGTGACTGCATGGCTTACGCAACACTGACTCAGCGCATCTGGCTCATGGAACAGGTTGATGCTGTTTTTGAAAAACTGGATATCCATATTTAGGAAGTTTCAATGCTAAAAATCATTCCTATGGGCGGTCTTGGAGAGATAGGCCTTAATATGATGGTTATTGAATATGATGATGTCATATTCATTATTGATGCCGGACTCATGTTTCCAGAAGAGTATATGCTTGGGGTTGATATTGTTATTCCCGTAATGGATTATATTCTGGAAAACCGTGAAAAGATACAGGGAATAATCATTACCCATGCCCATGAAGATCATATAGGTGCACTGCCATATCTGTTGAGACAGATCAGGCTTCCTGTATATGGTACAAGCTTTACCCTTCAGATCATAAGAAACAAGCTGATTGAATATAAACTGAATAAATACATTGATCTGAATCTTGTTAATCCGGGTGAAACGATATTAATTGAACCCTTTGCAATAGAGTTTATTCGTGTCAGCCACAGTACAGTTGACGGTGTCGGACTTGCCATAAAAACCCCTGAAGGAACGATTGTTCACACAGGGGATTTTAGAATCAGCCACAGTACTGACAGTCGGAAAGATACTGATATTTCAAGCTTTGCAAGATTCGGAGAGCAGGGGGTGCTTGCTTTATTGTCAGACTCCACCAATGTTGAGATTGAAGGGTATACAATTTCTGAACAGGAGGTGGCGGGAAATCTTGAAAAATTGGTTGATGCAGCCAGGGGAAGGGTCATTGTTGCTCTGTTTGCCTCCAATGTATTCAGGATACAGCAGGTGATTGAGATAGCAGTGAAAAATCGCCGCAAGGTCATTTTCAATGGTCGCAGTATGGAGCAGATCGTTGCCGTAGCCATGGCGCTCGGACATATACACTGCCCTGAAAATACAATAGTGGATATCAAACAGATAGAGAAATGCAGAGATGATGAAATTGTGATCATCACCACAGGCAGTCAGGGTGAGCCCATGTCAGCTTTAGTCAGGATGGCATCCGGCATGCACAAGCAGATTAAGATAAAAAAGGGTGATCAGGTCATCCTTTCATCCAAGCATATTCCGGGAAATGAAAAAGCCATTGCCAATATTATTAACAAACTGTACCGGAGGGGTGCAGATGTTGTTTATTCAAAGATTGCAAATATACACACTTCAGGTCATGCACACCAGGAAGAGCTTAAACTGATGCTCAATCTGATAAAGCCAAAATATTTTATTCCTGTTCATGGTGAGTACCGTCATCTTGTGGTACATGCACGGCTTGCTGAAAAACAGGGCTTGAAAAAAGAGAATGTCATTGTTGCAGAAGATGGTAATGTTATTGTTTTTGACAGGCTTGGAGGAAGAATTGAAGGCCGTGTCCGGACCGGCAGGATTTTTGTTGACGGTAAAGGTATCGGAGACGTTGGAAGAAGTGTTTTAAAAGAGCGCAGGGAACTTTCTGAAGGAGGACTTGTAGTTGTCAACATGATTCTTGATGAAGAGACAGGAGTTGTACTCTATGGTCCTGAGCTTATTTCAAAAGGGTTTATTTTTGATTCTGCCACTGGACATCTCATTGAAGATGCCCAGTGCGTCATTCTTGAAATTGTAGAAGAGATGGATCCTGAAATTGAATTAAAAACAGAATTTCTTGAAAAGAAACTCAAAAAAGCCCTTAAGCAGTATTTCTCTTTTGCAATAAGCCGTAGACCTCTGATAGTACCTGTGATAATTGAAGTATGAAAAAAGAACTGATCAGAATACTGCTGTTTTTTTTAGTTATTGCCACCTGTGTAAGCCTTTTTACCTATAACGCTTCTGATCCTTCTGTCTCAAATAATTTTTTTACCATTCCTGATAAGATCCACAATGCATTTGGACTGTTCGGGGCCCATTTTGCAGGTTTTTTTATTTTTCTTTTCGGAATGGGCGCATTCTGGCTCCCTGTTGTTTTCTGTTTTATCAGTATCTGGATAATCAGGGCCAGGCCATTGAAAATTTTATGGCTTATTCTGCTGGGTAGTTTTTTTCTGATGGTCTGTACCGGAGGTATGTTTTATATTTTTAAAGACAATTATAATATTTTAGATACAACTGTCTCCTCAGGAGGTGTTATAGGCATTGTTATTGTCTCTCTGTTATTAAAATATGCCAATATAACCGGATGTTGTATTATTCTCACTTTTTTTCTGATTGTGGGTTTTATATTTACGACTGGAATTTCCATTATTGACCTTGGTCTGTTTGTAAATAAGTTGGCCATGGATGTTTTAAGAAACATTGTACAGGGTGCTGTGGAGTTTATCTCTTATCTGAAAGAGAAATGTAGAAAATTTCTGGAAAGAGTTAAAAAAAAAAGAGAGGAAAAAAGGGTAGAAAAGGAACAACTGGAAAACGAGAAACATCAGATTGATATGACGTCTTCCATTTATGAAGATGATGAAATCGTTCAAATCACTGCAGAAATTCCAGATAACAGAGTGTTATCAGAACATGTTGAACCGGTGGAACCTGAAAAGATGGGAGAAACAGAAGAGACGGGAGAAACAGAAGAGACAGGAGAGGCAGAAGAGACAGAAGAGGCAGAATATCAGCCGGAATCTCAAGAATCAGCCGGTCAAGAAGAATCATTTGAACCATCCATTGTAGAGATGGAAGTGGATGATTCAGAGTTTACTCCAGATGTAGAAATGCGGGATATCAGAGAGTCTCTTGAGTTTGAGCTTCCCAAAGCCTCCTTTCTTGACAAGTCAGAAAAGGTTGACAAGGATATTGACTCTGCCCTTCTTAAAAGCAAAGCCAGGATTCTGGAAAATAAGCTCAACGATTTTAATGTTTCAGGAGAGGTAGTGGAGATCCTGCCCGGTCCTGTTATCACAACTTTTGAATACAGACCCGCCTCTGGAATAAAAATAAGCAAGATTTCAGGCCTGTCAGATGATCTCGCACTCGCCTTGAGCGCCATAAGCATAAGGATTGTAGCACCTATTCCAGGCAGGGATGTTGTTGGTATTGAAATTCCAAACGATGAGAGAGAGAATGTCAATTTAAGAGATATGGTTACGTCAAAAGCGTTTGCAATGTCAGAGTCTCTGCTGACCCTGGGCCTTGGAAAAGACATTCTTGGAAGACCTGTTATGACTAAAATGGATTCAATGCCGCACCTTCTGATTGCCGGTGCTACAGGAACAGGAAAAAGTGTTGGATTGAATGCAATGATAATAAGCCTGCTGTACAAATCCACTCCAGATGAGATCAAGATGATCATGATTGATCCCAAACGCATTGAACTCTCGGTCTATAATGATATCCCCCACTTGATATCTCCTGTTGTTACTGACATGAAAAAAGCAACCAATGCGCTGTTCTGGGCAGTAAAAGAGATGGAGCGCAGGTATGAACTGCTTGAGAAGACAGGTCTTAGAAACATTGTTCAATATAATACCATGGTTGCTTCACAAATTGATGAAAACCATAAAAATCCGGAAGAATCAGATGATGGATTAAATAGAGAAGATCTGGAAAAATTACCTTATATCGTCATTATTGTAGATGAACTGGCAGATCTTATGATGGTGGCATCAAAAGATGTGGAGTTTGCTTTGACAAGGCTGGCCCAGATGGCCAGAGCAGCAGGCATCCATATGATAATCGCAACCCAGAGACCTTCTGTAGATGTACTTACAGGAAGTATTAAAGCCAATTTCCCCACAAGAATTTCTTTTCAGGTCTCTTCTAAAGTTGATGCAAGAACTATTTTTGACGGAGGGGGATCTGAAAATCTTCTTGGAAACGGAGATATGCTGTTCTGTCCGCCGGGGACTGGAAAACTTCTCAGGATTCAGTGTGCATATATCTCTGAAAAGGAGATTGCAAAAGTCACAAAATTTTTAAAAGAACAGAAATCGCCTGATTATGTGGACAATATTACAACCGGAAGCGGTGATGATGAGGCTAAAGAGTTTGATGAATCAGACTATGATGAAAAATATGATGAGGCAGTCGCTCTGGTGACTAAAACCCGCCAGGCATCAATATCTTTTGTGCAGAGGCGTCTTCGTATCGGGTATAACAGGGCTGCACGTCTTGTTGAAATGATGGAGCATGAGGGTATTGTAGGGCCCCAGATCGGCTCTAAACCGAGGGAGATTCTTGTCAGGAGTTATGATGAAGATTGATTTTGATATTCTGGCTGACATAAAAGGTTTTATTGATGACGATGAAGCATCTCAACTCTATAAAATTGCCCTTGAAGCATCTGCAGATGGTCCTCTTGCTGAAATTGGAAGCTACTGTGGAAAATCTGCATACATCATTGGATGTGCATGCAGACTGAATGACTCTATCCTCTTTTCCATTGACCACCACAAAGGATCTGAAGAGCAGCAGCAGGGAGAGCAGTATTTTGATCCTGATCTGTTTGATCCACAATTATCAAGGGTCAATACACTTCCATTTTTCCAGCAGACCATAAACCGCACATATCTGGAAGATACTGTAGTGCCGATTGTTTCATCTTCACGGATTGCAGGTAAAATGTGGAAAACTCCGCTGTCAATGCTCTTTATAGATGGAGGGCATGCCTTTGAGTCAGTATATGAAGATTTTTTGACATGGGCGTGCCATATTCAGCCCGGAGGGTATCTTGTCATGCATGATATTTTTCTGGATCCTGAAAAAGGGGGGCAGGCTCCACGCCAGATTTATGATATAGCCGTTGCTTCAGGAGATTATACAGAGATGGAGATGATAAATACGTTAGGCGTGCTCAAAAGAAAATAGAGGATGGTTATACATGGATATTGAAATTGATGTGTGGCTGGATAAGATAAGGGAGTATTATCTGGAACTGCTGCCGTTTAACAAAGTCCTGGGTATCGGTATTGATGAACTCAATTATAAGACAGCTGACGCTGTTACAAAATTTGAGATGACAGAAGACTTGGTCGGTAATCCTGTAGCCGGTATCCTGCACGGAGGTGTGACTGCATCTGTTATCGATTTGACAGGAGGCCTGAGTGCATTAATTTCATGTGTAAAGGTGCATAAAAATAAATCCTTTGAGGAAATTGAAAAAAAAATAACATCCCTGGCTACAATAGATATGCGCGTTGACTATTTAAGACCTGGCAAAGGCCTGTCGTTTAGATGTAAAAGCAGAGTGATAAGAGCAGGCTCAAGAATTGTGGTTTCCAAAATAGATCTGTATAATGAAATTCAAGTCAGAATTGCCACGGGTACGGCAACCTATTTGATTGCATAACACCGTTTTTTTCATAGGAGATCTGTTATGAGAATTCTTCTTGTTGAAGATGATTTAAAGATTGCAAAATTTATCGAAAAAGGCTTTATCTCTTCAGGGTTTGTGGTTGATCACGCTGCAACCGGGACAGAAGGATTTGAAATGGCCTTTAGTGAGCCATATGACACTATGGTTGTTGATATCATGCTGCCTCAGATGGACGGTATATCTTTGATCAAAAAAATCAGAAAGGAAAAAAACAACACCCCTGTTATTATCTTAAGCGCAAGAGACAGGGTGGATGACAGGGTAAAAGGACTTCAGGCAGGTGCGGATGATTACCTTACCAAACCGTTTGCTTTTTCAGAACTGCTTGCAAGGGTACAGGCACTTATCAGGCGTGCTGGTAATATTACTGACCCTGTCAATCTTTCATATGCGGATTTAAATGTTGATATCCTTAAACGCCAGGTAAAAAGGGGTGATAAAGTAATTGAGTTACAACCCCTTGAATTTTCCCTGCTTGAATATCTGTTGAGAAACAAGGAGAGAGTCGTTTCAAAAACCATGATCATGGAGCATGTCTGGAATTACAGTTTTGATCCGATGACCAATGTTGTTGAAGCAAGAATATGCAGGTTAAGGGATAAAATTGATAAAGGCATTGATCCCAAACTGATTCATACGATCCGGGGTGCGGGATATGTCCTGAAAGTATAATGTTCCAGAAAATATTTAATACCATTGCCTTTAAACTGACGCTCTGGTTTACCGGTATATTTACCATATGTTCCGGTGTTGCCTTTCTCCTGTTCTACTTTTTTGCCCTGCAGACCATTGAAGGGCAGATCGATCAGACTCTGATTGATAATGCATCTAAATTTTCTGCATCAATTCACAGAAGCGGACTTTTGGGAGCAAAAGAGCTTGCAGTGATAGAAGCACAGGCAGCAGGTGAGAAGGTGATTTTTTTCAGACTGCTCTATCCCAGCGGAGAAGTATTTGCATCTTCTCACATGTCTTACTGGCAGAATGTCCATATAGATCAAGCTGCTTTGCAGGAACTGGTTACCAGCCGGAAAAATATTTTTAAAACCATTCTGATTCCCCCGGCAAAACAGAAAGCAAGAATCCTGTACAGTTTTGTGGCATCAAATATTATTCTGCAGGCCGGGATTGTGATGGAGTATCAATCTAAATATTTATCTGCCTTTAAAAGGCTTATTATTGCTGCAATGGGATTTATTACTCTCTTTTCTGCATTATCGGGATGGCTGCTTGTGGGAAAAGCATTATCAGGGGTAAAGAAAATAACAAAAACAGCCCAGAATATAACCGGTTCAAACCTTGAAGCAAGAGTTGCTGCTGACAATAATAAAAATGAGCTTGGACAGCTTGTCATAACCTTTAATTCAATGCTTGACAGGATTGAAGATCTTGTAAGAAATATCAAGGAGATGAGCGATAATATTGCCCATGATCTGAAAAGCCCTATTACAAGGATAAGGGGGTTTGCAGAACTTGCACTCGTCCATGAGGAAAATATAGAAAATTATCGCAGTATGGCGTCCAATACCATTGAAGAATCAGACCGGCTCCTTGATATGATCAACACCATGCTGGTGATTTCCAGGGTTAAAGCAGGGCAGGGTGATTTTATATTTAATAAGACCAATCTCTCTTTAATGGTCAATAATGCGTGTGAACTGTTTACTCCCCTTGCAGAAGATAAAGATATCAAATTATCTCAGAATATCCAGGAAAACATATCTGTTATGGCTGATATGAGAATGCTTCAGCGGGCATTTTCCAATCTGCTGGATAATGCAATAAAATATACTCCTGAAAACGGAAGAGTTACTGTTCATATGTTTGTAAAAAATCAGGAAGTTATAATTAAAATTGAGGATACTGGAATCGGTATTGAACCACTCTATTTTGAAAAAATATTTGAAAGATTCTACAGGGCAGATGCATCAAGAACAAAAAAAGGAGCTGGTCTGGGTTTGAGCCTTGCCAGAACCATTGTTCATCAGCACAGGGGAGATATATCCGTATCAAGCACCCCGGCACACGGCTCTGTTTTTGTTATTACATTACCATATAATAATCCTGGGGTTATATAGTCGTCATATAGATGTTGTATGATGTATCTGAATGGGTAATAAACCATCTGCATCCGCCATATAAAACTGTGTGTGTTCTGCATGTGGAGATATTTCCTTCAAACCATGGTATCATGTAGATACGGGTTGTAAAAAAAATGATTAAACAGATAGATGGAGGTTGTAATGAAACAGATCAATAAATTAATTCTGGGTTTCATAATTTTTTCCCTTGTTGCTTTTCCAGCAGCAGGTATGGCAAAAACAGCAATGGTGCCGGCAAGTTTTGAAGCGCTTGCAAAAGCTGCCAAACCAGGAGTAGTCAATATTCAGACAGTGAAAACAATCAAAGGCGGATCAAGGGTTTTTAATCACTTTTTCGGCCAGCCATTTGGCGGGAACAAGGAGATGTTTGAAGACTTTTTTGCACCGTTTTTCAACCAGAGGCCGGAGAGCAGAAAGGAACAGAGCCTTGGATCCGGATTTATTATCAGCAAAGATGGATATATTGTTACCAATAATCACGTTATAAAAGATGCAGATCAAATTAAGGTCGTGCTCCATGACAAGACAAAATATGATGCAAAAATCATAGGTACGGATCCGATGACAGACCTGGCGCTGATCAAGATTAAAGGAAAAGATTTTGAGCCGTTGAAGTTCGGCAGTTCATCAAAAACCAGTGTCGGATCATGGGTTGTTGCAATCGGAAGTCCTTTCGGGCTTGAACAGACAGTGACAGCAGGTATTGTCAGTGCAAAGGGAAGAATTATAGGTTCCGGCCCCTATGATGATTTTATCCAGACCGATGCTTCCATTAATCCGGGAAATTCCGGCGGTCCCCTGCTGAATCTTGAAGGTGAAGTCATCGGTATAAATACTGCTATTATAAGATCAGGCCAGGGAATTGGATTTGCCATACCTTCGGACCTTGCAACGGGCGTGATTGATCAGTTGACAAATAAGAAATCAGTATCCCGCGGCTGGATGGGGGTTGCCATTCAGAATGTCACAAAAGAACTTGCCGAGTATTATAAAATTAAAGAGGAAAAAGGGGTATATGTGGCAAAAGTTTATGAAGGCGACCCGGCTGATAAAGCCGGTATCAGACCGGGCGATGTCATTGTCATGGTAAATGATAAAATTATTGAGTCTTCCAGGGACCTCAGCTTAACCATTGCAGGATCATCTGTTGGTGAAAAAGTCAATGTTAAACTGATTCGTGAAGGTAAAGAGAAAATAATCAAGGTGAAACTCGGCAAAATGCCTGAAAATGGCCCTGAAGAATCTGTAACGGATCAGGGATATGATGTTTTTGGCTTCAGGCTCAAGGAGATGACTCCGGAAATTGCCGGAAAGCTGGGTTTTCCTGAAAATATTAAAGGACTGATGGTTATTGATGTGGAGCCTGACAGCGCTGCATCAAAAACCATTGTAAGGCATGGAGATCTTTTAATGGAAATGAATCATAATAAGATTTCAACAATCAGTGAGTATAGAAAATATTTAAATACCCTGGACAGCGGAGAAATAGTACAGCTGCTGTTCAGGAGAGGAAACAGCCATGTCTTTGTAATGAGGTTTGAAAAACCGTAGCGTGTGTAGTTAATCACAACACCCTGAACGCTGTTGTATGCTGTTCAGGGTGTTAGAAAAAAACATACACTGCCGGAGTGATATCTTTTGAGTGCTCTCTTTTAAACAGATTGCCGGGTTCAATAGCTGTACATCTCTGCTTCACTGAAGCGGATACCCTGGCTGTCTTTTTCCGAAAGAACGGGTTTTCCTGATATGGGCCACTGGATATTGAGATCAGGATCATTCCAGATAATACAGCGTTCATGCTGAGGCACATAAAAATCCGTGGTGCGATAGAGAAATTCCGCAACATCGGAAAGCACAAGAAAACCATGACCAAATCCTTCAGGCAGCCAGAGTGATTTTTTATTTTCCGCGCTGAGTCTATGACCGATCCATTGCCCGAAAGTGGGTGAGCCGCGGCGTAAATCCACTGCCAGATCATACACCTCTCCCACAACAACACGTACCAGTTTTCCCTGTGGCTGCTTTATCTGGTAATGAATGCCGCGAAGGACATTTTTTGCAGAGCCAGAGTGGTTATCCTGGACAAATCTGGATTCCATGCCGGTCTGCTTCTGCCACTCCCGTTCATTATAGCTTTCATAAAAAAAACCTCTATCATCCTCAAAAACAGTAGGTTCAATCAGCAGAACATCCGGAATCGTCGTGGGGGTTACTCTCATTTAACATCTCCTCTATATGAACCATCCATGATGCATGCCACCCACTCCTGATTTGCCAGGTACCACTCCACTGTCTGTTCAATTCCCTCTTCAAAGATGACAGCAGGTTCCCACCCCAGCTGCTCTTTAATGCGGGAGGCATCAATGGCGTATCTTCGATCATGGCCGGGTCTGTCCGTGACAAAGGTCATCAAAGAGCGCCTTGGTTTGCCTGACTCTCCAAGGCCTGTTTTTTGGTCAAGGGTATCACAGATAAGGGCAACTACTTCAAGATTCTGTTTCTCATGGTTCCCGCCAATATTGTAGGATTGCCCGTTTCGGCCCTTTATCAGTACTTCAATAATGGCCTTGCAGTGATCCTTTACAAAAAGCCAGTCACGGATATTTTTACCGTCGCCGTATATGGGCAGGGGTTTTCCTGTCATGGCATTATGAATGGTCAGCGGGATCAGTTTTTCAGGGAACTGATAGGGGCCGTAGTTGTTTGAGCAGTTGGTGATGCGGACAGGCAGGTTATATGTATGAAAGTAGGAGTTGACCAGATGATCAGAAGATGCTTTTGAAGCAGAGTAAGGTGAGCGGGGGGAATATGGAGTCTCCTCTGTAAACATGCCGGTATCACCGAGGGAACCGTATACTTCATCTGTGGAAACATGCAGAAAACAGGGAGGATTTCCTTTCCATGCAGGATTCAGCCACTGTTCCCGGGCAGTTTCGAGCAGTGTGAAGGTCCCTACTATATTGGTCTGGATAAATGCATCAGGGCTGGTAATGGATCGGTCAACATGGGATTCCGCCGCAAAGTGGATAACCGTATCTATCTCTTCATCTTTAAAAACAGCTGTCATAGCCTCTGCATCACAGATATCAGCCTTGACAAAACGATACATTCTGTTCTCTTCAATACCGGAGAGGTTCTGCCTGTTTCCAGCATAGGTGAGCTTGTCTACATTTATCACACGCCACTCAGGGTATTTATCCAGCAGCAGGCGGACAAAATTGGCTCCGATAAAACCGCAGCCCCCTGTTACCATAATTTTTCTTTTTATCTGCATAGTATTACACTTTCTCTATGTGTTGCGCTGATTGCCGGCGACAGATCAAATCAATTGACTGCTTTTTCAATCAGCTCTATTTCATTTTCTGGAACTATTCAGGATTTTGTTCAGATATTGACCATAGCTGTTTTTTAACAGGGGTTTTGCCAGCTCAGCCAGCTGATCATCATCAATATAGCCTAATCCATGGACGATCTCTTCAATACACGCCACCTTTAATCCCTGCCTCTTTTCTATCACTTCAATAAACTGTGATGACTCCATAAGTGATTCATGGGTGCCTGTGTCAAGCCAGGCGATTCCACGGCCCAGTTTTTTAACATGAAGTTCACCTCTCTTGAGATAGATATTGTTTACATCTGTAATTTCCAGCTCTCCCCTTGCAGAAGGCCTGATATCTTTAGCTATCTCCACGATCTGGTTATCGTAAAAATAGAGTCCGGTGACCGCATAGTCTGATTTGGGATGTTCTGGTTTTTCACAGATATCTATCACCTGTCCGGATGCGTTAAAACTCACAACGCCATAACGCTGAGGATCATTGACCTGATAGGCAAAGATGGTTGCTCCAGTGCGCCTTTTCTTTGCAGTATATAATTTTTCAGGCAAACCATGACCGTAAAAGAGATTATCCCCTAAAATCAGGCATACACTGCTGTCTGCAATAAAGTTACGACCCAGGATAAAGGCCTGGGCCAGCCCTTCCGGTCTGGGCTGTTCTATATAGCTGAAAGAGATTCCCCACTGACTGCCGTCCCGGAGCAGTTCACGGAAGTGTGGCAGATCCTGGGGAGTCGATATGATTAATATCTCTTTAATTCCTGCAAGCAGGAGTACGGAGAGGGGGTAATAAATCATTGGTTTATCATACACCGGTAGCAACTGCTTACTGATCGTCTGGGTCACTGGATAAAGTCTTGTTCCTGATCCGCCTGCTAAAATAATTCCCTTCATTTTTTCTCCCTGTGGGCCGGTCGGTTCAGCAGGCTTCTGCCAAACCAGTATCTCTCTATATGTGATGGCTGTTTTCTAAAAAAATAGAATCGCAGCAATACAATGATAATTACACCATTTGTGCCAGAACATGATGATGCGGTCAAGGAAAAAACAGCCGCTCCTGCAGGATGTTCCGGAGTTTGCCGGATGTTTTACCGTAAGAGCTGATAATAGTCACTGACACATTGAAAAAATATTCATGTCATGTTACTTTTGTTGCCTGTTGTCTAACCTGATTATTCCGTAAGGAGGGATATATGAAAATCACTGTGTGTGAACTGCCTGAAACCTGGGCTGAAAATGATCATTACTGGAATCTGCTGATTTCACATCTTGAAAAGGCCGGTTCTGATCTGCTTTTATTACCTGAAATGCCGTTTTGTGAATGGGTGAGCCGGTCAGACAATGTAACTCCCCAAAAATGGGAAAACTGTGTTAAAAATCATGATAAATGGATTGAACGGCTGGGCGAGCTTCCGGTTATGACCGTTTTAGGCTCCCGCCCGGTTATTGAAGATGGAAAAAGACTGAACAGGGGGTTTGTTTTTACAGGGCAGGATGGATATATACCGGTGCATGATAAATATTACCTTCCTGATGAGCCTGGATATTATGAAGCAAGCTGGTATGAAAGAGGTAATGGAGATTTTACGGTTTTTAACCTCAATGGGGTTAAGATCGGTTTTCTGATCTGTACTGAACTCTGGTTTACGGCAAGGGCCAGAGAGTATCTCAATCAGGGCATGCATATTCTTGCATGCCCCAGAGCCACGCCGGATTCAACCATTGAAAAGTGGTTGATCGGCGGCCAGGCTGCTGCCATTGTTTCAGGGGCATACTGTATTTCGTCCAATTTTAACGGTCCCAATATTCCCGGGGAGGATTTCGGGGGGAAAGGATGGATCATTGAGCCTGAAAAAGGTAAATTCCTCGGTACCACATCAAAAGAGGATATGTTTTTAACCCTTGACATCAATCCTGATCATGCTGATGCCGCCGGAAAAACATATCCCCGTTATGTAACGGATTAATGGATTGAGCCGGTATAACGGGTATAAACGATCCGTTATCCAGCTCTCATTTCAATAATATTATCATTTGTTCGGGATTTTAAATTGATGCTGATTCTCAGGGCTTTCAAACCTCTTACCTCGGGCATGTCATCAAGGTCCAGGTGTTCAAGATCGTCATTCAGATAGCCAAGGCCGGATAAAAATGAAATATGTTCCATTATCTCACTCTCTTCTTCCGGGTTGGTATAGACCAGTGCAATTTTATCCGGCTGTGTAAGCCTCTCTCCGCTGCCCATGACAACTGCCTTGTCAAGCCTTGATTTTATAATCTCCTGCCTGATATCATAGGCACCATCCACATCAAATCTTTTTTCATCATACCTGAATCGTATGGACAGCGGTTTGTGGTTTATCAGGATAAGATGTGTTATATTCAGGGGCACTTTAAGCCTGGATTTGATTTTCTCTGTTTCAATGGCAAGTCCTGCAGCCATCTGAATCTGCCACAGTGTCAGGTTTCTGATATGAAAATCGGAAAGTTTTCCCTCTTTCATCATGGACTGTCCGATATACATCATGTAATCAACACCATCTGTCTGTTTTTTCTCAAAATAGTGAGGGAAACTCTCCTGGATCTTGTTATCTTCCTGGTCAAGGTATCTGGACAATGTCTCATTCAGTGTTGAAACGCTTTGCTCATAATCCTTTCTTTTCTCATATATGACCCCTGCAACCGGGTCAATGGCATCCCTGTAGTTTTCAATGGCCTGCATGACACTTGAGCCACTGTTCATCAGCTCATCAAATGTAAGTTCAACCTCTTTATTCAGGAAGTTGAAGATTCTTCCCTCATCCCCTGAATTGACACTGACACTGATCTCTTTGATCATGTTTTCAATCCGATAGGTATACTCCTTTAAAAGGGGCCACGGCCTCTGTTCCGCACCCAGTTCCATTATCCGGTGAGCAAGATTCAGCTGTTTGATGAGATCTTTTTGAATTCCCCTGTTTCTTTCAAGGGATGATCCCCTTACATCTGACTGGCCGAAAAAAGGAATCACATTCTTGAAAATAATCGGTTCCATTTCAGAGACAGCTCCCTGCCTGAGTCGTTCCATATGGCTGAAAGCTGCTTTTTCAAAACGCCACTCAACTGAAGGGTGAACAGCCGTACATTTTTCCTTTATAATCCCCTGCACAGATTTGTCCATCTCATCAAGCCCTCTTTTCAGGGCAACAGAGAATATGGGTGCTATCTGCTTTAAAAGCATGCTGTCGACTGCCCCCAAGTCATAGGGTTTGCCGGTAAAAAGTTCAAGACAGCCTATGGTTTCGCCTTGATAGATCAGAGGAGCCAGCAGAAGCGATCTGACCCCTGCCGCAACAGCCTGTTTTTCCAAAGTGCACGGATTGGGTATTTTTTTCAAATCTGCAATACGGATCACTGAATCCTGGCTGATGGCTTTATCCCATACAGAATTTTTAATATCTTCCCTTGAAACGTGGAAGGAGTTGGAGAACAGACAATGAATCTTTGAGCTGCAGTCACTTTTAACAATCATTATCCTGTCACTCTTGCTGGCACCGATACTGATGTTTATTTCAGCGTTATGAAACAGGGTTCTGACAAGTTTTTCCAGTTTCATAATGCCATCTGAGGAAAAAATCGAGTTCTGGTCGATAAGTACTTTTTCAAGCAGGGATATAACTTCAGACTGGGTTACATCAATTGCCCGGATCACTCCAAAGCCGTGGAACTCAAAATTCTTCAGGTCAATGTATTTTTTCAAAACCTCAATATCTGTTATATTATCAATAATATCCGTTATTTCACTTTCTGAAAGCTCTCTTGCTTCTCCTGCCGTCTTTACCTTAATGAACTGAAAATCAGGAGTCATCCGATAATATTTATCAAGACCTGATTTATTATCCGGAACGACTCTGACCATTGGTGTATCAAGTCCCTGGCGAATCCCGTAAATGCGGTCAAGAATTAGAAAATAGACTCTCAGGAGCCGGTGTTCACCTATCTCCACATCCTGATCTTCCTTCATTTTACCTTTTAAAAACTGTTGATTTTCAATAAAGAGTTCATGGAATTTAGGTGTAGTGAAAAAAGGCTTTGCAAAGAATGGCGTAACTGCTCCTGCTATATCCTTTTCAAAAGTGGATGAGGGAAATATCACACTCATGAGAGGTCTTAATATGTGATGATGCTCATGCAGGACCCTCATGTCCGGGATTGTTCCCTTGAGGTCCGGTTTTTTATCTATCTGATCTTTCAAGTCAGCATACATGGATGCCATACGGGAACAGTCTGGAAGAAGATGCTGCTCCCAGAACTCAAAGAGAGGGTCAAGGCTTAATAATGATTTCAAACTGGTTTTCATGGTGTCTTTTATCATGATCTGCCTCCTTTGTTATTTAACCACAATAACCATTTGGTCCGGTAAGTCAAGATGTCGGAAATAGAGCAGTTCCATGCTCAGACAGCATCAGCAGAGCCGGTAACGATCAATATGGCAGTGGCATCCGGCCTGTAACAGCCATATTCAGGGACGACGGACTGAGATCTCGGATTAAAAGGCAGGTCAGACAGATGATTATATTTTGATTCTGGCCTTATTTTCCTGTCAGGTTATAGACACCGTCCCACTCATCTCCCGGAGGCTTTTCAAGATATGCTTCACACCGGGAGATATATGTTCTGGAGGGTCCATCTTCAGGGTTGTCCTGTACAATGGATTCAAACTCGGCCTTTGCTTCATCAAATTTTCGCTTTTTATACAACTCAAGTGCGCTGTTATACCGGCTGACCAGGCTGGATGTCAGATCATCCAGGTTTCCTCTGGTTTCCAGTAACTCATAAACCGTTATGGGTTCTTTTTTACCAATGACTCGAATGGTATCCAGTTCACGAACTTCCACCTCATCCTTAACCTTGTCATAGGTATAATGTGAAATCATTGTATACGTGCTGTAATATTTATTCGCACCTTCCAGTCGGGCGGCCAGGTTAACGGCATCACCCATTATGGTATAATCCATTCTTGTCTGGGATCCCATATTACCGACAACCATGGGTCCTGTATTAATCCCCATCCTTACATTGAGCACCGGTTTGCCCTCTTTGGCAAATCTGGCTCTGATTTCTCTCATTCGATTCTGCATCTCAATGGTTGCCAGACAGCATAATAACGCATTGTCAGGCTGGTCCAGTGGTGCCCCCCAGAAAGCGATAATGGCATCCCCTTCAAATTTATCCACGGTTCCGTTATATTTCGCTATAATATCTGTCATTTCAGTCAGATATTCATTTAAAAGTGCAACAAGCTGGTCCGGGTCTAATTTTTCAGATATGGAGGAGAAACCTGCAACATCGCTGAAATAGGCTGTCATTTCACGTCGTTCGCCGCCTAAGCTGAGTTTATCGGGGTTTTTTACAAGGGTATCGATAACTTTTGGTGAAAGATATTGACCAAATGCATTCGTTATAAAGCTTTTCTGTTTTCGCTCCAGTAAGAACAGGTAGCCGTTAATGGTGATAAAACCACCGAGTGCTGCCATCAAAGTGTATGTCATTGAAATAATAGTATGGTTGTATATATATAACAGCGTGCAGACAAAGCAGTATATACCGGTAAGTAAAACCGTAATAAAGCCGCGTGATAACGGGTGCTTTAACTGGTGCGCTAAAACAAATAAAATCAAAAATAAAAATAATATAATAATTTCTAATTTCAGCGGGGCAGAACGTAATGGTGCTCCCCGAAGCAGTGTAGCTACTTCCTGGGCCAGGATTTCAACCCCAAAGGCTTGCCCGACCATGGTGTTGAAAAGATCATGTCCCACCTCTGAGGTATCTCCGATAAAGACAATTTTATCCTTCACCATGGAGGCGTACTCGGCGATTTCATACTCATCATCAACATCAAGCTCAATGATATCTAACCCGGAAATCCCTACAAATGGATCTCTACTTAAAAAATGATCCTCAGGTTTATCGCTGGGTGACATAAAGGTCAAATAGTCAATCCAGAGATCATTAAAATGATCCAATTGAATTTTTCGTTCCCCAAGTACTAAAAATCCATTTTCAAGCTTTGGTTCGACATCCAGATAGGCTGCAGCGGTTTTTACTGAGATCGGCCATTCATTATGTTCAGTGATGATATCCGGATAGAGCCGGATACGATTTAATTGTCCTCCAATGGCGGTATGATTTGAATAAGCAGTTTCTGTGGCTTTATGGATTGTGGGTGTAGGGTGGTTGACCTTGACAAAATTATTTCCTCTGAAAACAAGCTGGGAGACAAGAATCGTATTCCCGGCTGCTTCCAGATGTTCTGCAATGATTGGATCCTCTCCATATGAGCTGGCAAAATCCATAATCATATCCACCATAATCACTTTGGCACCCAGGATGCTGAGATTTTCGACCATTATCCCGATATCTTCTCTTTTAAGCGGAAATGATCCATACTCTTCAAAGAAATCCTCGTCCTGGACGATGATCGCAATTTTATCTTTCGGGAACTCATAACTCCCTTTCTTGTCCATATTATTGCGTATAAAATGGTGGCGGACACTGATAAGTTCATTTTCAATCGCTTGGAAAATTTCATAGCGCTCCAGAGGAATCATTGACAAAAATAAAATCAATGTAATGATAATATCCGGGCGCTTTAATAAACCTAACAGTGTTGTTTTCTGTTCACTCATTCAATTATTCGGCTTCGATTTCTTTTTGAAAAGCTTCGAGTTCTCTGCTGTATATATCTTTGAGCATCAGTTTTTTATAAACCCTGAAAAGATAAGGTTTCATTTCAATTTCATCCGGATTTTCTGCCAGATATTTCTGGTATTGATCCAGTGCGGCGACCCACATTTTTTCTTTTTCAAAAACGCCGCCAAGCATGAAATAATTGTCTGGAAAATTAGATTCTATTTCGTTGATGGTTGTCAAAAGCGTTTTGGATCTGGCTTCATCCATCCAGATGAGCTGGTGCTTGTTTTCCTTTCCCCGCTTCCGGTAGGGTTTAAGGGAGTTAATAATTTCACCATTCTCAAGAATATGGATGACGTAGGCTTGTTCTCCACTGAATGGTTTTACTTGAGCGCGGACAATGGGATCACCGGTGGCCGGCACATCATATTGAACCTCACCTACATCTAAACGATAAGAAAAGTTGTCACCCTGATTCGGCCAGGCTATTATTGGATATGCATCACATAATACTATTTCTCTGGCAGCCTGCAGATCAAGTTCTTTTTTGGGGGCACGCCGAACAGTGGTATAAGATTGCGCTTTGCTGAATTTTTTCATCAGGGCTTTGGTAAGTGTCCCTGTAGCTGCATCCGGTTCCATGGTACCCTGAATTGTTTCAAAATCTGTATTTGTAATTTTTACCAGCGCACCGGGAGATATTTTAAAATTTTCACCATTTTTCTGAGTCAATAAATTACCGCTGGCATCAGAACCGGTTTTAATCTGATACCCGCTGAATAAAAATTTGTTTCGTCTGACTTTCTTCCACTTGGTACCATCTTTTGAATACTCAACAAGCCCTTGAACATTGAAGAGTACGCCTACTGGATCTTTGATCTTTGCAGCCAGAAGGCCTCCTGGCAGGCAAAGCGTAATGATTAAAATAAAAACAAACAATCTCTTTTTCATGGTTCCCTCCTCGAATATAACTGTACTTGATATGAATTTTCGAAATATAATTTTAACTATAAAAGCCTTTTAAGTCCTTGTCCATAACAATTTAAATATGTTTCCAATTAAATATGTTTCAAAAAAGATGCAATCACTGTTTTGAATTTTTAAATTTTACAGTCCCACCATAAAAAATGCAGACCAGTAATAAGGATGGCCCCACTCATAATGATCCACCATCTGTAAACGGGCTTCATGAAAAGCGTCACGCACGGATAACCCCTTCAGTATCTCTTCATATAAAAGTGTCATCAGTTTTTGAGTACCTGCATCACTGACTTCCCATAATGAATTTACAATGGTTGAAGCACCCGCTTCCTGAAATGCCCGACGCAATCCATACACTCCTTCCCCTTCGTGAATTTCTCCAAGGCCTGTCTCACATGCCGATAAAATCACTACCTTGGTTCCTTGAAGGTTTAATTCAAGAACTTCAAGAGCAGTTAAAACGCCGTCATTATCTGTATCTATTTCACCTAAAAAAGCAGCATTTTTGTTAATTCCGGCAAAAGCAAGTCCTGCCCGCAAAAGGGGGTTGTCACCCGGAGGCGGGATATCCAGTCCACCGCTTCGCATCGTTTTCAAGAGCCTTTTAACGAGTCTTTCCTGCGGCTCCAGGAAAAAACCATGTGTGGCAATGTGCAGAATTTCAGGACCTTCATTAAACGTTCTTAATTTAGCCTCTTCACCGTCTTTTTTGTAGTATGTAACGGTTTCTTTCTTGTCTTTGGTGAGTGCTTCAATGTCACGCCCTTCTGCCTCAGCGCCTGGCAGGGGATCAAAATTCAATCCCCGCATTCCTCTTGCACCACGGGACATTCTTAACCCATTGGCACGATCTCCGCTGTGAGCCCGGGAATCTGTGCGGGAAGCAGACCTTGATCTATTTAAACTGATCTTGGTTTTTTCTGTGGTGTGAGATTTCAAATCATAGTCCGGGCCGGCAATCATCACGAGCTGATTATTACCTTCTGTGAATTCCTGGCGAATGAGATCACGCAGGCTGGTCAGGATTTTGATCTGATAGGTCGACAGCAGATAATTCTCATCCGGATCCATCAAGGCCTCAAAAGGCATAATGTTCAGAATACCATCCGGTACCAGATAGATATCTGTTTTTTCTCCAAGGATATCGAGCAGTGGCTCCCAGATCTGCTCGTAACGGTATTGTGCCTCATCCAGTAAATCTTCTTCTTCTGCATCTTCATCCATGATGACTTCACGGAATATTTTGACTGCCTCCTCCAGAATCGTTAATCCACCGTACTGGATCAGGTCAAACTGATAGGTTTCATCTTCCTGCTTCTGAGCGGAAACAGCAATGACTTTTTTCGTCTGATCTGAAGGCTCTTTATAGATGAAATAATCAATTGCAACTGCATCCTCACCCAAATCTTCCATCACATCATTCAAGGTTGCAGGAGAAATTTTCTTATGAAACACTGCACTTTTCCGGGCCAGTTTTCCCTGTAGCGTTTCAATATCGTTTTCGATTCTCATTAGTTTTTGAGCATGCTCTTCGTCTGTTATGTCATCAACAGGACCGGATAAGGTAAGAGATGCCAGCTCTTTTTTCCTGCCAATGAGATTTTGACTGATTTCAGTGAGGGCAGGGTCTTTGGAAAGAGAGACAACCTGTTGAATTTCTGAGGAGATTTTTAGAAGCAATCCCTTTCGCTCTAAGCTTATCTCAAGAATTTTCTGTGCGGCATCAGGGCTGTTCTGATTAATTAAAAGTGCTATAAGCGCATCAAGTTCCATGCGGTGGATATGAATAAAGCCTGCTCTGGCATTCTCATTAGTGGCCCACAACACTCTGCTGAAAAATTCATTTCGACGATCAAAAACAGTTAATCTCAAGTTTAGAGCGGCTTCCCAATCCTCAACCTGCTCTTTCAGGTCAGCAAAATGGTTCAACGTTTCAAAAGTATACGGGTGAAGTAATCCCAATTTTTTCTCACTTAGAGCAAGAGTTCTGGAGAATAATTTATCTGCCTCATCATTTTGTTCCGCAGTCGTCAATAGAACCGCTAAATCATGCATGGATCGAATCGTATCAACATGTTCAGGCCCTAAGACATCCGTTCTAAGTTCCAGAGCTTTTTCAATTGCTTCTCTTGCTTTTGCAACATTCCCGAGTCTATGGTGAGTTCTTCCCAGATTGTTCAGGCTTTTAAGGGTGGCCTGATGACGTTCACCATACAGTGCGTTCCAGGTCTCAAAGGTTTCTTCAAAGTATTCCAAGGCTTTTTCATACTCTTTCTGGAGCAAATATAAATAGCCAAGATTATTAATATTTGCGGCTGTTCGGGGGTGTTCGTCCCCCAGAGAAATCCTGCAGAGATCGATCAGTTCCTGATGAATGGGTTCAGCTTTGCTGAAAAGTCCCTGGCTTTCATATAGCAGAGCCAGGTTATTGAGCATATTCCATACGTTTTGATCCTTTTTATAGGCCTCTCCTCCAATATCCTTGGAATACTGGATAGCCTGCTGTAAAAAAGGTTCACTTCTATCGAACAGCCCCTGGTTTTCATAGACAAGTCCCAGATTATTCATGAGTCTGACGGTTACGGGATGTTTTTTCCCTGCTAAAATGGACATATGCTGATAAGCCCGGTCAAAGAACATTTCAGCCTCCTGAAACGCGCCAAGCTTAAAGTAAATATTTCCCAGGTTTGTCATACTGGTGACCGTATTGGGGTGTTTTTCACCAAACCGGCTTAGCGTGTGGGTATAAATTTTTTCATACAACTCCCTGGCTTTCGGGTAATCTCCGGTATCTTCATACAGATTTGCCATAAAATTTTGAGTAACTAAAACAAAATAATGATCATCTTTAACCTGCGATTTTATTTTTGTTAAATTTTCATCAAGCAGTTTTTCAGCTTCTGGATAGCGGGCCTGTAAACGATAGATATCAGCCAGCAGGTTTAAGGTCTGTAACCGCTGGAAAGAATTCTGCCCCAGTGCCTCTGCCTGGAGCTTCTCAATTTTCTGATATATTTTTGCTGCTTCGGCATAGCGCGTCTGGGCCTCATATACCTTTGCCAATGCAGAAAATACAGCAAGCGTATCAGGATGGTGCTCTTTTAAGGTGCTGGAGTAGAGTGCCAATACGTGTTTTAACTCTGTTTCCGCACTTGCTGTATCACCTTTTTCCTTGAGTAAGATGGCTTTTTCATACCTGGCCTGAATAACTTTTAGATGATCTCCTATTTCATTGAAAAGGGGAGTGATGGTATTTTCAATGAAAGTTAATGCTGTATCATGCTGACTCATTTTTTTTGATATTAAGGCTTTTTCAAAATAAATCCAGATTGTTTCCGGATGATTCGCTCCTAAATGTGAGTGGTAACCTTTCTGAACCTCGTCATAAATTTTGAGGGCTTTTTGATACTGGTTTTGAGATGCCAGAATTTGGGCAAGCTGTTTTTTACTTTCCAGTGTCAGCATATGGTCAGGTTCAAAGTTTTCTTCAGCCAGTTTAACCGCTTGTTTAGTGAACAAATGGGCAACTTCCAGTTTACCGGCTCCCAATAACCTGGCTGCTTTTGTCAGCGTCTTCTGCCACTTCCGAAAAACAGCTGCCCCTTTCTCATCCGAAGGAGGCTGCTTAAGCTGCGCCACACGATTCATTTTTTCCTGAGGCCAGTTACCCAGAACATTTTTTACCTGAGCCTGATATTGAGAGACGAGCTGATAATTTTTAAGTGCCAGTCCAATATTTACAACTTTTTGAAAATATCGAGCAGACAGGGTGTAGTCCTTTATCATAAATGCAGCAACACCGGCATTGCTGGCATATTCAACTGCTTCAGGCTCCAGTTCATTTGCCTTTAGGAATGCATCCAGAGCCTCTATGATCTTCCCGGACTGGATCAGGGTTTTACCCGTATCATTGAACATTCCGGCGGTTGTAGCTTTATCAGAGGCTTCCTTATTTTCCTGAGCCGGCACACTCCCTGCCATGCTGAAAATAAAACATAAAATTGTGATTGTGACCATACCCATCATATAAAAATGACGATTTCTGACAGCTGTTTTTTTGAATTTATGGGGCAGTCTGAATATAAAATTCATATGGGTCCTCACGGTTTTGGTTTTTACTATTTTTAAAGCTGTTTTCTCTTCAAATAATCAATATGGGGCAATACTTCTTCTCGAAGCTGGAAACCATCATCCATTGATTGTGTTTTCCCAATGCATCATTATACTTTAACATAGCTGTTTTGCTATTACAAATATTGTGACATCCTGATTTCAGTAGTTATACGGGTCCGTTTGTCTTGTAAATTTAAATGATATCCGACCAGGTGCATAAAAAACCGGATTAAGATTTTTATACCAAATGTTTATAATGGCTGTAAAGATATTTCAAAGGATCATCTTCAGCAGGAATATCAAGGCTGATCCAGCACAGTAAACAGCCTTTCAAGATCTTTATCCGTGTTATAAAGGTGTGATGCAATCCTTATGGAGTATCCGCGGATGCTGACAAAAATCTGTTCAGATGTCAGTGTTTTGACCAGGTTTTCCGGGATTCCGTCGGGAAGCGTGATTCCGATCAAATGCGGTGCCCTCTTGGATTCCGGCGGAACTTTAAATCCGAGGGATGCCGCTTTTTCAGCAATCCGGTCTGTCTTGACCCGGATGGTTTCTGCAATCTTCTGGATATCCCACTCAAGAAGCTGTCTTAATGCCGTTTCTGCAATGGGTGACAGAATAAAATTACTGACCCCGCCCATATCAAACCTGCGGGCGCCGGATTGATACTCATTCCTGTAATTCACCAGCCTTGAAAAATCTTCAGACCCGGCTCGATTCAGCCAGTTTTCCTCCAGCGGTATGCTATTCTGCCACTGGGGTGCAACATAGCAGAATCCCAGGCTGTAGGGACCCAGTAACCATTTATGGGCAGTAGTGATAACAAAATCGGGCTGAACCTCTTCTATGGAAAACGGCATGGCACCCAGCGATTGTGTGCCGTCTATGACAAGGGCTGCACCATGGTTCCGGCAAGCCGCTCCAATCCGGGCCAGATCCAGAAGGGTACCGTCTGTCCAGTGACAATTGGGCACGGTCACGATGGCTGTTTTTGAATTGACCGTCTCTATGACGGCAGCTGTCCAGTCATGATCCAGGGGTCTTTTTACTGTTTTGATCTCTCCTCTTTTTTCACGGGCCACGCGCTGCCAGCTATAGATATTGGAGGGAAACTGGTCCTCGATGACTACAATTTCCTGCCCCTGGGAGAGAGGCAGGTTTTTTGCCGCAAGGGCGATCCCGTAGGACACTGCGGGAATGATGGCAATATCATCACCTGTGCAGTGGATGATCCGTGCAAACAGGTCCCGCAGGGTTTCAATGGTCTTAAAGAAATCAGCCGGCGTGATATGCCAGGGCTGTGCTTTGGCGTTTACTGCCTGTTTTCCCGCAGCCTGGGCTGTTTCCAGAAGCGGAGATGTGTAGGCACAGTTAAAATAGGCAATGTCATCGGGTATGCTGAACAGTGATCGTTGATTTGGAATCATGGCGGTCCTCTCTATTGCATCGTCAGGGGGTGGTTAATGTGTATCACTTATTACCAGTATCCATAACTTCTGTAAAGAGATATCAAAACCTGCAATCCGGTTGCAAGCGGAGCTGTTTTGAATACACAGGTCCGGTGAACAATAAAACATATTGAATTTACAAAATATTATGGGATTTTTTGAATGGTGTTAACAGTTTGATTGGTGGAGCTGAGGGGGATCGAACCCCTGACCTTACGGCTGCCAGCCGTACGCTCTCCCAGCTGAGCTACAGCCCCATTTTGAAAAGCATCCTTTTAATAATAGATTGAATCATAAGTGTCAACAAAAAAGTTGTAATGTGAATAAAAGATTGACACTTTATTAAAAGAAAAGATATTATAGCACCTTTGTTTAATGTAAATAGAATATATTGTTACAGAATGGGTGATTTTCCGAATGTATAAGGAGTGGGAAGATCAGCATCTGCAACAGCTTTGCAAGTTAAGGAGAGAGTAATGCTGCGTTATCTGCGTGAAAATACCGGGAACTGGATTATCAAATTTTTTCTTGGGATTATTGTTATCGTTTTTGTATTTCTTGGTGTTGGATCCATTGGTTCGAAAAGAAATGACAGTGTGGCAATAGTAAATGATGAATCTGTGTCCATAAAAGAGTATCAACAGGCATATAAAATGATTGTTGACCAGTTGAGGGCACGGTTTGGAGATAATTTAAGTGATGACCTGTTAAGAGCAATGAATATCAAACAGCAGGCTGTTGATTCACTTATTGAAGAAAAACTTGTATTAGCTGAAGCCCGGAAACTGGGAATAGTAGTTTCTGAAGAGGAACTTCAGCAGTCTCTTCTTGCCATGCCGGCATTTCAGAGAGATAATGTATTCAATTTAGATCAATATAAAAGAGTTTTGAGAATGAATTCCTTTACACCTGAAACTTTTGAACAGAATCAATTACGCTCTTTAAAACAGCAGAAAGTAAGAGAGGTGCTGTTCAGTACTGTAAATGTATCTGATCTTGAAGCGCGGAACTGGATTTTGTTTCACAATACCAGAACAGCCGTAAATTACCTCAGGTTTACTCCTGAAGATTATGCGGATATAACACCGGATGCAGAGCAGGTTAAGAAATACTACACTGATAATTCCGATGGTTATAAATCGGATCTGAAAGTGCAGTCAGCCTATCTGGCGTTTTCCCCTGAAGACCATAAAAGTGAAATAAAGATCGACCATGCAATGATAGAGGAGTATTACCGGGAACAGAAAGAGGCGTTCACAACTCCCCGGATGGCAGAAGCCAGACATATCCTGATTAAACTGGAGGAAAATGCTGAACAGAAGGAGATTGATTCAGCATTAAATGAGGCACAGAAAATATATGAAATGGCTGTCAATGGAGATGATTTTCAAGAACTTGCAAAAACATATTCTCAAGGGCCTACCAGAGAGAGTGGAGGCTACCTTGGAACCTTTGAAAAAAAAGATATGGTAGGGCCTTTTGCAGAGAAAGTTTTCTCCATGAAACCAGGCAGTATCTCAGAACCGGTGAAAACTGCTTTTGGATGGCATATTATCAAGCTTGTCAATATGTTTGAGGCTTCAGCAAAACCTCTGGCAGATGTCTCAGAAACAATTCGCCAGGAGCTTGAAAAAAATGAAAAGCAGAATATTGCTTATGATAAAGCAGGAGAAGCATTTGACGCTGTAATAGATGGGGATGATTTTGAGCAGGTGGCTCTTATTGCAGGGAAAAAGATTGTTACAAGCAGTGAATTCAATATAGATGGAAACGGGCTGGATTTAGATGATAAGGCAGGATTTGCAAAAACTGCTTTTGCTCTTTCACCAGGGGAGATCAGTGATGTTAAACAGCTGGGTGATTCATACTATCTGATAAAAAATATTAAAAGAATTGAACCTGCTGTTCTTGATTTTGAATCTGTTAAAGATAGAGTGTTTAATGATTTAAAAGCAAAACTGCAGAGAGAAGAAGCACAGAAACAGGCAGAGAAGTATCTTGCACAGGCTGTTGAATTAAAAGATATTGCTCAGCTTGCAGAGAAATACGCCTTGACATACGAATCAACAGATCTCTTTACAAGAAACGGATCAATAGAAGGTGTTGAAAACAGCGAAAAAATAGTCAAAGCAGGTTTCTCTTTAAGTGAAGACAATACAATTTTTCCAGAAACCGTGGAAACTTTCCAGGGCTATTATATTATTGGGTTTAAGGAGAGAAAATTACCTGAAGAGTCTGAGATTGCAGAGTATAAGCAAATCTTGAAATCAGAAATCTTAAGAGGGAAGCAGGCGCAGTTTTATCAGACATGGGTAGCTCAGTTGAGAAAGCAGAGTAAAATTAAATATAATACACAGATTCTGCAGTAGACAGCTGTTTGAATATAGATTGGCCTGCCTGTGGCAGTAAAGAGTGGCACAACTTTCAGTAAAAGAGATTTAACTTAGATTTTTTCCTGCCTGCCGGGCTGCAGCCTGCAGCCCGCTGCAGTTTTAGGCTGTGAATCCATTATCCAGGATAGAGGTGTTTTCAATGAAACATAATATATCAGTTTTCAAGATTTTAATGGCAGGTACAGTGCTCCTCGGGATGCTGTTCGTTTCTCCTGTTTATTGTGAACCTGCTGCTGAACCGGTTACAGCATATAATGGCAGCACCCTCATAGATCCCGGTCTTGTCCATGGAACCCTTCCCAATGGATTTCAATATTTTATAAAGGAAAACAGCATACCAGAAGGCAGAGTTAATATTCACCTTGATGTTTTTTCAGGATCAATGGATGAAACAGATGAGCAGCAGGGGGTAGCACACTATCTTGAGCATATGCTGTTTAACGGCTCTACCCATTTTCCTCCGGGAGAACTGATTAAATATTTTCAGTCCATAGGTATGGATTTTGGTGCGGATGCCAATGCCCACACCTCATTTTTTAATACGGTTTATGATCTCTCCCTTCCAGAGAGCAGTGATCAATATCTTGAAAAAGCGTTTGTCATAATAGAAGATTATGCCCAGGGAGCTCTTCTGCTGGAATCAGAAGTCGAGCGTGAACGGGGTGTTATTCTTGCTGAAAAAAGACAGCGGGATTCAATATCTTACAGAATTTTTAAAAAATCATTTGAATTTGAACTGCCTGGTTCGCTTTTTAATGCCAGGTTTCCCATCGGTACTGAAAAAGTTCTGAACGCGGCAGATGCAAAACTGCTCAGATCATATTACGATAAGTGGTATCGTCCGGATAATATGGCGCTTGTTGTTGTTGGTGATCTTGATGCCGGAAAAGTTGAATCAATGATTTTAAAGCGGTTTTCCAGACTGAAACCGCGCACTGCTGCATCCCCTGCAAAACCCCTTGCAAAATGGAAGGAACATTCCGGCATTAAAGCGTTTTATCATTATGAACCAGAAGCGGGAAACAGTGATATTACAATTGAAACCATCTGCTGGAAACCGTTTGAAAATGAGACTGCAGAGGATATAAAGAGAAAGATCCTGAACAATATTGCAAACTCAATACTTCAAAACAGATTGTCAAGAATGGTTACCAGCCAGACTGCAAACTTTTCCAAAGCGTCTGCCTATTCGGGTCAGTTCATGCACCATATTGCGTTTTCAGGTATGAATGCCTCCTGTGATCCTGAGAACTGGAAAAAATCTCTGGAACAGATTTCAACTGCGCTCCAGCAGGCTGTCAGATATGGATTTACTGAAAAAGAGCTGGTCAGGGTGAAAGCTGATGTCATTACCTCTCTTGAGAGGGATGTAAAACAGGCTCAGACCAGGCAGAGTGAACATATTTCCAGAAAGATAGTGGCTGACATCAATAAAAAAAGGCTGCTTTTATCTGAAAAACAGAGAGAAACTCTGCTGAAGCCGTATGTTGAATCCATTACACTCAAAGATGTTAATGAAGCAATAAAAGAGATCTGGTCACAAGATCACAGACTTGTCATGGTTACAGGGAATGCCAGAATTCAGGCAGATGATCCTGAAAAAGTCATTCTTGACGTCTTCCGTAAAAGTAATCGTGCAGATGTTAAAAAATACAGGGGGTTTGAATCCAGATCATTCCCATACCTTGAAATGCCATCTTTAACATCAGGGATAGATTCAAGAAAAGAGAATATCAACAATCTTGATATCATAAAAATTGCATTTAAAAACAATATTAATTTAAATCTTAAGAAAACTGACTTTAAAAAGAATGAGTTTATATTCAAGGTCAGCTTTGGGGATGGAAAGCAATCCGAGCCTTTAAACAAGCCCGGCCTGTCAATGATCAGTGAGAGTGTTGTTAATAACAGCGGCCTTGGCAGAATTGATCTTGATCAGCTGGATGAAAATATGGCTGGCAGAGACGTCAGTATGAGGTTCGGGATCAGTGAAAATTCCTTTTTTCTTTCAGGATCAGGCGATCCCAAAGAAGCTGAACTTGTTTTCCAGTTGATGTATCACTATTTTAATGACCCGGGTTTCCGGCAGGAGGCTCTTGATCTGGCCAGGAAAGAATACAGGCAGAGCTATGAAAACATGAGGCTTACACCGGAAGGTATTATGCAGATCAGAGGAGATGCCTTTCTCGCAGATAATGATCCGAGATTTGGCCTGCCTCATCCGGATGTTATGGATAAATATACGTTGAATGATATTAAAGACTGGCTGGTTCCATATTTTCAAAAATCGTTTATAGAAGTATCCCTGGCAGGAGATTTCAGTCTGGAAGAGATGGTTGAAACTGCAGAAAAGTATATAGGAAGCTTTAATGAAAGAGAGCGTATTCAAGTTAAATCAACTGAGCCTCAAAGAGTTGGATTTCCTGCAGGAGAACGCCTTGAACTGGAATTAGAGTCAAAAATTCAGCAGGGGATCATCGATATTGCATTTTTGACTGACGATTTCTGGAATATCGGACAGACCCGCCGACTCACTGTTTTATCAAGGGTATTATCAGAGAGACTCAGATTGCTTATAAGGGAAAAGCTGAGTGAAACCTACTCTGCATATGCCTACAACAATCCGTCAAAACAGTTTAAGAATTATGGGGTTATGCATGCAGTTGTACATGTAAAACCGGAACGAATAGATTTTGTTTATAATAAAGTAAAGGAGATTATCTCTTCTCTCTCTTTGCAGGATATTACACAGGAAGAGACTGAGTTGGCGTTAAGGCCTCTTTTAAACCATTTGAAAATAATCAGAAAGCGCAACTCCTACTGGCTGAATTCAGTTATGGCAAACTCTTCTCTCTATCCGGAAAAATTTGACTGGGCCAGTAGTATGGTCAAAGATTACAATGCGATAACAAGTGATGATCTGAATCTGCTTGCAAAAAAATATCTCGATACTGATAAGAGTGCGCTTATAACAGTGAAAGCTGCAAAAGAGAAAATAAAAAAGAGAAATTAGTTTTAATCACTCTCCTCCAGGTTTTGATAATGGTGTAAAGTTGCCATGCAGACTTCGTAATTAAATCCTCTGTAGGTCAGGAAGTTTATCATTTTTTTTTTGAATTTTTCAGTATTGAGGTTTTTCCAGGTCCGTATCTTTGAGTTTACCGCTTTTACGGCAAGTATCTGATCATCATATGATGCCAGAGCCGGCTCAATGTATGAGGAGCGGATTCCTTTTTTCCTTAGTTCAAATCCAAGGGCGAATTTTGATTTTGGTCTGTTTTTAACCATGGATTCTACATATAAATCTGCATATTTTTTATCGTTTAAATAGTTTTTTTCCAGTAGAATTTCAACAACCTCATTTATAAGGTGTTCATCAAACTTTTTTTTTGTCAGATACGCCTGCATTTCAAGTGTTGTCCGTGGTTTGCCGGCAAGGTACCGGAAGGCGGTGGTCAAAGCCAGTTCAACTGTTTTTTCTCTATTTTTCATCTAATTTATCCAGCAGCCTGACAGGTGTTTTTAAAATATCAGACAGCATATTTAAAAGACCTTTGCTGACTGCTGCAGGATGCATGGGAATAACTGCAGGATTAGAAAATTTACCTGTTATGCTGAACGGTACTGAAATTAATCTGTTTCCAAGCACGGTGTTTACAATGGGAATCTTTTCAATGATAAGGTCAATGGTTTTAAACGGAGCAACAATGCATGTTAAATTTATTTTATCATTTAACGGATCAATCCAGCCTGTGAAAAACATTGTCATATCTTCACCATCAATGATTCCTTTATTCAGCTGGATGATGCTGTTTTCAATATCAGATTCAATGGTAATTGTTTTATAGGAAAATCCTTTTTGAGATATATCGGGAATGGTGCCCTTGAACACCCTTGAAACATTAAGCAGGGAGAGAATCCTTGAAAGAAGCGTAAATTTATATATTCTTCCATCTTCTGCAGTTAATTTTATTGAGCCATGGATATTCTCGCGAAACTCTTTTCTGGAACTGTTGGAAGCAAAACGGCATTCCAAAGAGTATTTTCCATTCATAAATTCAGTTTTTTTGAACAGACAGTACAACAGATCCTGTATATCGGCTTTATTGTAAGCTTTAAAGGGAAATTCAAAATCAATGTTTTTGTTTTTAAAGTTTATATAACCCTCTGTTTCAATATCACATAAAAAAGCTTTGTTTACTTTGATATGCGTCCTCTCTTTTTTTAAGAGGATTCTGCTGTCAATATTGTTTAAAGTGAGATCATCTATTTTAAGGAGATCTGTTTTAAGATTGATAATTTTGCCGGTGAGCAGGTCATGGTCAGGGAAAGGGTTTTTATTCCCGGTTTTTATCTGATTCAAATCAATACGTTCAGTGAAGATATCTATATTATTCTTATCCATGTATATCAACACGGGATAGCCCTTGGTCAGGTCAGTAATTTTCTTTGCCAGATCACTTTCAGGCCTGACAAGTTTATCCAGGGTGATGGTGTTTAGAAATCCCTTGAATTCAAATGGCGGTTTACCCCTGCCGGAGTTAAAACGGATAACGCCTCTGGAAGAATTCTCATCATGAAAGCTGATTCTGTTGAAGGCAAGGGAGCCAAGGGTTTTGCCTTTCAGGTCAATTTCCAGTTCCACTCCTCTGGCTGATTTAAGTTTACTGTTAAAAAAACAGTCTCTCTTTTTAATCTGCAAATGACCGCTCTTTACATGAATCGGGAGCAGAATACTGTTTGCATACTGATTATCAAGAAAAGGGTCAATCCATGTGAGATTGTTCAATGTGAGATTCAGTTCATTTAATGTTACATAATCGTCAGATATGTGAAACAGAGATGAAATATTCTCACTCTCCTTTTGTTCCAGTTGATTATAGAGATCTATTCCTTCAAGCCGTCCGTTTAAACTGTATGTCCACTTTTCAGGTTTGAACAGCGGCCCTGACATTTCCATTGATGCCACATGGATTTTTCCTTTTGCGTTTTTAACAGGAGATATGATTTTTTTTATATTTTTAAAGGAGATAAGCCAGGGCATGAAAGTGTCAAGTTCAATCACGCCTGCTCCTGAATTGATTTTAATATCTGTTTCACCGCTGAAATCAACCGACATGTCACCTTTTTCAATATGGCTTTTGTTGACAACACCATTTATATTTTTCAGATAAACTCTGCCAGGCCGGTAATTGAGATTTATATTCTGAAGGTTGATCTCTCCCGGTATTCGTTCATACATGCCGCTGACTGCAAAGTCGTCACTTTGAATATGGACTTCAAGATCATCGGACAGAGGAGCCATGGAGAGTTCCAGCCATGCATCTGCACGGCCTTTCACATTTTGAACAAGTTTCAGCTCCTCTGCAAGAGCCGTCTCCGGCAGGAGAGAAATCAATGCTTGTGAAATTCTGGAAAGATCAATATCCAGTGCAAATTTACCTTTGAACGGAAAATCTGCATGATTTACCAGATCAACTTCAAGAGAGCCTTTCTTCACTTTTGAACCCTGGATGGCAGCACCATCTGCATTTACCTTCAGGATACCGTTTTCTACTTTTACACCTGCCTTGACATCTGATGCGGTCAGGTCTGTTTCAGGGATTGTCACAAGCCCGTTTTTAATCTGGCCGGAAAGGGTAAAGTTTTTTTCTCCAAACAGGCTGCTGATGTCTCTGTCAAGAAAAGAGATCTCTGTTCTAACAGCCGTACCCTGATGCAGAATATCAAAAATATTATATGTTATTTCACTCTTTTTTAACATTAAAAGAGCTGTTTTTTTTGCCTGATTTATATTGATATCTCTTCCTTTGATCTGCAGTTCACAGGTTTTTTCCTGTTGATTATCCCGGAAATGCATTTCCACTACACCCATGGGATAGGAAAGCGTCAGTGGTTTTATATCGATCTGATAGAATTTATCAGAGATCTGAAAACCGAGATCAATATCATCTGCATCAAATAACCTCTCTCTGCTGTTTGATTGAATCTCCAGGTCTGTTAAACGGATGTCACCTCTGATATGTTCCTGTTCATTGAATGTCAAGGAGCACGCTATCTTATCGATATTCATTGAGTTTATATCAACTTCTTCTTTTTGTTTCCTGCTGAGAAAATCAGATAAGTTAAGTTGGGTATCTGCTATGGCAGTGTTTAAACGGATCTCTTTTGTTTTTTTTGAAAGATAAACTGATCCGTCCATACGTTTAAAATATGGAGAGGTGAAGTTTTCAAATCCAAATTCAATGGAATCCTGATGCAGTGGCAGGTGATTGAAGAGTGTTTTTATTTTTGGAATCAGTTGTGAAAGAGAAAGATTGCTGCCGGATGCCAGTTTATTGTTTTCTGCTGAATGTAATTTGATTTCAGGATCGATAATGGATATCTTTCCGATGGATATCTGCCCCTTGATCAGTTTTTTAAAATGGATATCAAACGCTATTGATTGAGCCGTTAAATCAGCTTCAGGATAAAGATTGAAGTTAATATTTTCTACTTTAACCCCTGGTCTCGGTTTTATGAAAAAAGATATTTTCGAAACGGCAATATCAATCCCGCTTTTTTGAAGGACAGCCCTGGATATTTTATTTCTGACATAGGAGGTGTTTACAACATAATTCAGTAGTAATGGAGAGACTGCCAGTAAAGCAGAAATTAAAAAAAAAAGAGAGAGAACAGCCTTTTTAATTCCTGTTTCAGCAGAAGGCTTCATGACAGTTTACCATGAATAGTTATATGTTTTTGCCAGGTTAATGAAATCCGCCATCACCACGTGGGTCTGTTCAAGCAAAATCTTCTTGAAGTCACTTATATTTATATCTTTCTGATCCAGGCTGGATATGGGTTCCCTGCCAAGGGATTTTAAATAGATATTCTCATTTTCTATTTCTGACGCTTCAAACTGTTTTTTTCTCTTTTTTCTGGCCTCCAGATTCAGCGGCAGAGATGTCTGGCTGTTCATTCTTGATGCAATTTTAATACTGTTATCAAGGTAGGTTATTCCCGGGTCCTGCTGTGCTCTTTTCATATAGTTTGCCATGAGTGTTTTTTCAATGTCACTGAGTTTTCGATACGGCCTGTAATCTGTTTTAGATGTTGTGTCCCACAGCAGTGCACCTTCAAGAGAACTCTCTCCTGTATCTTCAATTTTATAAATTTGAGGGAATTTAATATCAGGCACCACTCCAAGATTCTGGGTGCTCTCACCTGATACCCGGTAGAATTTTGCACTGGTGAGTTTGAGTTTTCCTTTTCCCAGGGGCTGCAGTTCCTGAACCGTACCTTTCCCAAAACTTCTTGTGCCTGCAATAATGCCTCTGTTGTAGTCTTTGATGGCTCCTGCAAAGATTTCTGATGCAGAGGCACTCATTCTGTTTATCAGAACAATAAGCGGTCCGGAATAAGCAATTCCCGGATCTTCATCATATAGTTTTGCAACCTGGTATTTTGTCTTGATCTGTACTACAGGTCCTGATTTAAGAAACAGGCCGGTCAGTTGTGTAGCCTCTCTTAAAGAGCCGCCGCCATTATCCCTTAAATCTATTATCAGTCCGTCAATTTTATCTTTTTTTAATTCAGAGATGAGTTTTGCAACATCTTTTGTTGTGCTTTTGTAATTTTTATCATTATTTTGGTACGCTTTGAAATCAATATAAAAATTGGGTATTTCAATTACACCTATTTTTAAACTGCTGTTATTATGCTTTAAGGTAATCAATTTTTTTTTAGCAGACTGATCCTCCAGTTTTACCCGGTCTCTCTTTATGCGAATGGTTCTGGTTGAGTTGGTTTTTTTTGCAGGGATTATTTTTAATCTGACAAAGGTATTTTTCGGCCCCCGGATGAGTTTTACAACATGATCAATTCTCTGGCCCAGTGTATCTTTGATTTCTCCTTTCTCACCCTGTCCCACACCAATTATTTTATCTCCCGGCATAAGCAGGTTGGATTTGTCAGCAGGGCCTTTAGGGATTAATCGAACCACTTTTGTATACTCATACTCAGTCTGCAGAACAGCTCCTATACCTTCAAGGGAGAGGCTCATATGGATATCAAAATCTTCGGAAGCTCTTGGTGGAAAAAACTGGGTGTGAGGATCAAAGCTTGTTGTAACACTGTTCATTAAAGTTTGAAAGATATCATCTGCATCTGTCTGCATCAGACGGTTTAATCTGTTTGAATATATGGGTGTCAGTGTTTTGGATATGTCATCTTTTTCCTTTCCATCCAGCAGCAGTAAAATAATATGGTTTTTTAACTCTCTTTTCCACAGGCTGTAGAGATTCTGCTCATCTGTCTGCCATTTGCGCTGGTCATAATCAATAACTATGGATTCTTTTTTGGAAAAATCCAGATTTTTTTCCCATGTTTTTATTAATGAAGTGATATATTCCAGTCTCTGCTTTGATCTGGCCATGAACAGGTTAAACACCTTGAAACCAAAGCTCAGCCTTCCCCGTTTGAGATCATCATCAAAACGGTACTGATAATTTTTCATCAGGTTAATATCCTGAAGCGTAAAGATCTGCTTTCCCGGATCAAGCCTTTTTAAATACCTGTGAAAAATTGTTGAAGACATCTGGTCATCAAATTTTTTTTTAAGATAGTGATGCTGTTCAAGTGATCTGACAATTTTTTTACATTGAAAAGAGTGCTTATACAGCGGTTTAATTATCTTGTCTCTGTTAACATCTGCAACAGCCTGACATGACCATGCAGCAGATATAATTATTCCTAAAAAAAATTTTGTTATAAAGGTGATATAACCGGTTCTCTCTGTATAATCATTCATTTTCATACTTTTTTTCAATATCCTCTGGAGTTTCAAAACTTATTTTTCCAAGTTTACCTGCTCTTAGTTCACGAATCAGCACCTCTGAGGCTTTTTGCAGATTTATTATACCTCCCTTTTTCAAGCACCCCCTTGCTGCACCGATCTGTTCTATCAGTGTAAGTTCATCAGGCGGCAGGTGTGTTAAAAAACGATACCGCTTCATTAACAGTTCAGGATACTGTTTTATTAAGAGATTGGCAATAAAAAAAGCGATCTCATTATAGTCAATAGCAGTGTCAGATATGGCACCGCTTGCTGCAAGTATATATGCTTTTTTTTCCGGTTTGATGACGGGCCATAATATGCCGGGGGTATCATATATATCGATATTATTTTTTAAGCTTGTACGCTGATTGTGCCTTGTAATCGCCGGTACATTGCCGGTTTTCGCTATTTTTTTTCCTGCAAGGGTATTTAATATGGTTGATTTCCCTGTGTTTGGAATGCCGACAACCATTATTTTTGCTTTTCTGGCCCGATTTCTGTCGATTTTATCTGCACAGTAATTTAAAGCATTCCACGCCTGTGATTTCCGGGTGCCCGTAATTGAGACAGCGGGTGTATCAGTTTCTGTTTTATAATATTCAAGCCATGACTTTGTGCACTCCGGGTCAGCAAGATCATTTTTATTTAACACTTTAATAGTAAGTTTGTTTTTACAAAGTTTGTTTACCAGCGGATTACTGCTTGCATCGGGCAGTCTTGCATCGAGTATTTCCAATACAGCATCTACTTTTGATACAGCGCTTTTAAGCAGGTTTTTTGTTTCAAGCATGTGGCCCGGGAACCATTGAATAGTCATTTTCTCTCTCTCTTTTAAAGAAGCAGTTACCTTCTTTCAGTCAGCTGTCAGATTAATATCCAGCCACTGCCACTCTTCCTGTGACAGGTGAATTCATGATTCATGACTGTTTTTGAAATTTTCAAGAAGGGGTTTTTTAATCTGTTTATTTGATGCAATGATCCCATCTTCCGGAAAATTTGAATCTCCATTAAAGTCATAAACTGAACCACCTGCCTGTTGAACAATAAAAGCTCCTGCAGCGACATCATAAAGGTTCAGGCTCATCTCCCAGAAACCGTCAAACCTGCCGCAGGCTACATAACAGAGGTCTACGGCTGCAGAGCCATATCTTCTGATATCTCTCAACTGTGGAGCAATCCTGTTAAAATATTTAAGATTATTATCCTGTCGGTCTGCCCTCAGGCAGGCAAAACCGGTTGCCATGACACTGTTGACAAGTTTGTCTGTTTCAGTGACACGGATACGCCGGTCATTCAAAAAAGCGCCATTGTCAATATCAGCAAAAAAGAGTTCATCCATACGTGGTGCAAACACTGCACCAAGTATGGTTCTGCCTTTATACTGCACTGCAATGCTGATAGAGTAGAACGGCTGCTGATGAAAAAAAGAGGTTGTGCCGTCTATTGGGTCAATAATCCATAAATAGTCAGATGAAATATTTTTTTTGCCGCTCTCTTCACCAAAGATGCCATGAAGGGGATATTTTTCAAGAATATGGTCAACAATAAATTTTTCAACTTTTGTATCGATAACAGTTACCAGATCTTTTTTGTC
>CAZWSL010000007.1:83893-92193 GCA_964636495.1 uncultured Desulfobacula sp.
AAATAACCTATTTAAAATATGATCTGGAATTGAAAAATTACAATACTGACTGTTTCCAGCGGACGTAAGGTGATCTGCCTGGAACGGGTATAAAAAATTCCTTATGGCATATATCCAGTCTGACAACTCCTGGCAGCTCCTGATTTGACAACAAAATATATTTTAGTTAAGATTTTAAGCGGATACTGCAAAATAAATGTGATAAGCGATTGAAAAGTGATCATGCAGTAACGTGTTTAACCTCTTCTTTAACAAGGTTTTAACAGGTTTTTCTTTTACTATGATAGATAAGATTGATCCGGAAAAAATTAAAAAAATTTTTAAATCATTTCTTGCCGAGACACTGATGCCCTCAAAAGGGAGAGTCAGCAGAAAAATCTTAAAACGCAGATCACTCTCTACAGCCCCATTGAAAACGATTTCATCAAAAAGGCGGTCACTTTCAAAATCATTTAAATTTTCATTTGAAAAAACCCGTGATGAACTCGATGATGCACAAAATTTTTTTACAAGGAAGATACTGCTGCATTTTGTTGAACAATATAATCGTTTTGCTGCAAGAGATTACATCCAGATAAGCGATACAATATTCGAGCGCATTGACAAACTGAATCTATACCTAAACTCTATCAGCGAAGGGCTGGGAGAGATAAAGATAACCCTTCGAATAAGTACCATATTGTTAAGGGATAATCTTCTTCAAGTCGGTGATATCCAGTGGCGCCTTAACAAAATCAGGCGTGCCAGATCAGTTCCAAAGAAAAGAAAAATCCTGCGTAAGATAGCATTCAGCCGGGAAAAAGGGCCGCGGCAGCATATGATGGAAAGAAAAGTCCTTGTCCGGGAAGCAGGGCGGGGCGAGACAGATTCACTCCACATCAGCCTGAGTAAATCTAAAATTGCTGAAAGCTTTAACCAGGATCATTCAGTAGAGGTCGGGGTGCAGCAGTTCATGGGACTTGCAAAGCTGGCTATTATCAGTATCATAAAAAAAAATCATCCAGATCAGGCAGCAATTTTTGACAAAAGACAATATGATTCAACGCAAGCGGTAAGACCCGGATATCGTACTGAGGCGGAACAGCAGAAATTCAATGAACTCATGGGTTTTTACTATCAGTTTGCTGCAGACGGTAATATCAATTTTGAAGAGGTTGATTTTACAGCGCTTTTGTGGGAGCAGAGAGGTAAAGCCTCTTCTGCAGATACAGAGTATCACTCTAAGGCATATGTTGAAGCTAAACTGATGCTCACCTTTGCAGGAAATCTTGTAAAGACAGCTGCCGGACATAATTTTGACACTCTAAGAGCTCCTTTGAGGCAGGAAGAGGGAGATCTTGCATGTGCCTATCTCTATGCAATGAGGAAAAATAAAATATATGTTGATTTCGGTAAGGTAAAACACTCAGCCATAGCCAGCGGACGGAGTGTTCAGTGTGCAGGCTTTATCGGTGCTGAAAACGGCAGGGTCACTGTTCTTGGCAATGGCAGCGGACACTATATCCCCAACTGGTACAACCTGCTCCAGGCTGTAAAATATGTTAAAGGTGACGGTGACCCCGGCAACAATGCTTTCCGCGATGATGCCGTCATCTCCCTGAATCCCGGGATGATCAATGATAAGCCTCCTGTTTACCGTCTCTATTTTCCAGTGGACAGCTACCTGGAACTTGGAGCAAAAAACTTTCCAATGGGAGATACGCTTGATCTCATATGCAATTATATCAGGGACATGAGAGTGAACTGGGCAGATCCCGCCGAACCGGATGATGGATTTACGCAGGCAATTCTAGGACAGGCAGTTCCAAGAAAACTGGCCCGTTATTTTGGGAAACATATCAGGAAAACGATATTTACAAGAGAGTCTTATCCTGTATATCCAGGGGATGTATATCCCTGGGCAGAAGCCGTACAGGAGCTGTGCACAGGTCTTTACAAAAAGGATATTCCCTTTGCCGCTGTTCAGTGGATCGGTTTTCTGTCTGTATGGTATACTACTCCTGTCACAAAACCGGTGCTCGGGGGGAGAGGCCGTCCCTCCGGGAGAAGGGTGGCAAGGGTCGCGCCGCATAAACCTGTCGCAGATCTGTTTAATAACTGGAAAACATATACCAGCCGGGCAAAACACAGCAGGTTATTAGATAAAATGACCAATATTGATAAAAATATCGGGATATGTGTGACATTTTTTCCAAAGATTCTGCGCTTCAGTACCTCTGACCCCAGGCAGCTCACCCAGGTTTTTAATATGCGGTTAACCGGCAGAAATCTTGTTACCATTGTCAGAAATAAAAGAGCCATCAAGGCAGATTGCCGTAAAGCGGTAACAGCTCTCCAGTTTATCAGGGAAAACATCGATAATATGAATACTTCAAGACGAGAAGAGCTGAGCAGAAGATTTATCCTTGATTATGAAAACAATATAGAATCGATAAAAGATTGCCTTGATAGAGGGATCGCAATCATCCAGCGAATTATAAGCTCAATTGAGACTATTGAGTCATCCTATCTTGCTCCACTCATGTATCTGAACACGATTAAGGCATCAGACGGTGTCTATCTCTGAGCCTTTTACACAATGCACTCTTTTTCAGCCTGCCGTTTGAATGAAACAGGAAGAGAAGGTGCAGATTCATCAATAATCATAATAAAACAGTTTGATATATACGCCGGGATTTTGCTGCAGGAATTCTTTAAACAGCGCTCTTGGAATTTTGTACAGTTCAGCCTGCTCATTTACTGTATATGTATAATGGGAACAGCCGCAGTTTGACACAGTCGCTGCAATACCAAACAGCTCTCCTCTGCCAAGGCTGGCATAGAGTACATTTTTCCTAAATACATTTATGCTTCCCTGCCTGACAAAATAGCAGTATTCAGTTTGTGAATCTTCTCTTGTTATCTCGTGCCCCTTCTGCAGAGATCCGGAAACAGGTTCAATTATTTTGTAAAGTTGTGTCTGCTGCGTGGGTGTAAATCTGCTGAAAACAATATTTGCATTGAGTTCTTCTCTTAATGCCTGATTCTGGGCAGTTGCCAGCTGGTAAAGAGTCTGTTCAATAGTGGTTCCACGGATCAGCTGCATCATCTGTTTTTTATGGATTGACAGCAGCACAGTGTCGGTCACTGCTGTGGCAGAAGCGGTTCTTACTTCATTCATAAAAAGTGCCTTCTCTCCAAAATAGTCGCCATCACTGTACAAAGTGAGGATTTCTCCTTTGGATGCAATTTCAACCCTGCCTCTCATGATAATGAAAAACTCATCGCCCGGATCCCCTTTTTTAAAAACAATGTCTCCTGAAGAGAACTTTACCTTGTTTGCAATAGCAAGGAATTCACGTGCCTTTTCAATATTAAAGGTGCTGAAGATATCAATTCCCATCAGAATGCTCAGAATCTCCATGACTTCATCATAAGTGGAGGGAGCTGTTTCAAGATCCACTGTGTTGTTCAGTCCTGAAGGCGCAATTTTCAGGTCACTGTTTTCAGGTATGTTTTCAGGTGACACATGGGCAAGATACATTCTTTTGCGTACATCTTCCGGCAGACTCAGCAGAAACTCTATTGGTGTATGGATTGGAGGAATACCTGCTTCGTGGAAAATAACATCCCTGTCCCAGGGAAAATCGAGTAGAAAATTGAGACGGTTATCGCTTAAAACTCCTTTTTTATGCAGTTGTCGCAGATATTCAGGATCATTCATGGTATCTGAGCTGTATACCATTGTTTTCCTTTTGAAATCAGCTTTGATTCCAATGGTTGGAATGGAGTGAATTGTATAGCTGAACTCAAAATCTCCCCCATTGATATTCATTGATTCTCCAATGGTTACAGGAAAAAAGCGGATAAGATTTCTCAGTTTGGTTTCATGGATTCCTGTCAATGCGCTTGATTTGCGTATAAAACTGTTAAAAATTGTGGATGTGGTATAGAGGCTCAGTCTTCCTTCCTGCATGATTTTCTGAAGCGTGCCTGCATCATGGTCTGCATGGCAGTGGGTGAGAATGACGCTGTCGATTAATTTGGGATTTACCCCGAGATTTAACAGTTTGTTTGTCGAGTTTACAGGTGGATCAACAATAATGCCCCGCCGGTTTACCCATATGATCATACCGGAAGTGTCTGCATTGGGATCAAAACCATGGCCTGAACCAAGTGCCGTGATGCCGAACATGGGAGGCCGGAAAATTTTGTGTTTGTCAATGGTCATCTCTTTGGAGTGTATTAATGGCTGATACCGGTCAATACGGGCGATTACCCTTGATTTTTCCACTATTTTATAGTTGAATGCCTGGTCCACACATATTTCAAGGTTATCCAGCCGTGCGATCCCGTCGGTATCAAATAAAATAAACTCCACTGCATCTTCAAGGTTAAAAGGCCTTAATCCGTCCGGCATGGGTATGGTTCTAAAATTGTTAAGCTCTGCCCTTAGATCGGGAAAGCCGGGAGTGTTTTCTCCCTCTGAAAATTCATCTGTGTAATCGAGATGTTCCGGGCCGAACAACGCTTCCTGCATGACACTTTTCAATCGCTGGTGCTGTTCAGGTAGACAGACGATTTTTGCCTTGCTCTGCCGGATAAAAAAGTTGAAATAAGTCGGGAATTCCAGTTCAGAAAGAGAGATCCCCCTATCAATAATGAACATGAACTGGGGAATAATAAATGTTGTTGGCACACCACTTTTCATCTGCATGGTATCTTTGATGGTTTCAGGGGGAATTCCAAACTGAATAGACTCATTTTCAGTTTTAATTAACAATCCCCCGCGCGGCAGTGTCACGATATTATCAAGATGAGTTGATTCCATTTTTATATCCTTTTCCTGACAGTTTTATATATCAGTTAATTTGAATTTCCCTGCCATGCCGGTTTCCGCAGTAACAGGGCTGTAGTTATTCGTGAATATCAGCGATTCATCTCCTGAAAACCTGTAATCTTACAATAAATAGGAAGGATTTTTTTGTCAATGTAAAATAGAGATGCAAAATAGGCATGGAATAAAGAGAGTTGGGCAGAAACACAATTTTTCACATATATATCGTCACTGGCCTATGAAAGTATTGAAAAATAAAATATAAGAGTGGTAGTTTAAAAAACAGTTTTTTTAAATTCATATATTGCTTTTTGGGAATATTCCAACTGAAGGTTTTACGCTTTCAGGAAGAATCAGGAGATCAGACAGAGATAATGGAAAATATTGAGATTAAATGGGCAGCACAGCTTGCCAGAGAACACAAAAATATATCATGGATACATGGCGTAGATCTTTCCACGCCGATTATCAATATATCATCTGCCAGAAAAATGATTGGACAGTGGAGTGATCATACTAAAACGCTGTCAATATCCAGGCATCTGATCCAGAACGAGATCTGGGATGTTGTACTTGAGGTTTTAAAACATGAGATGGCGCATCAATATGTTTCTGAGTTTTGCAATGATGCAGACAGGCATGGAAGATGTTTTCAAAAGGCGTGTAAAATTTTAGGAGTCCATCCTGCTTTTACTAAATGCGGTATAGATTATGGAAAAAATCTCCTGGAGTTTAAAGGAGAACTTCCTGCTGATGCCAGAAAAATGCTGGAAAAAGTTCGAAAACTGATGGCTCTCGGACAGTCTGGCAATGAAGCCGAAGCCCAGTCAGCATCAAGAAAAGCAAATTACCTGCTCAACAAATATAATCTCAGGCAGATAAGTAAAAAAGAAGTTGATTCTGATATTAAATATCTGACACTCTGCCATAAAAAAAAGCGGATTGAGAGTGTCCAGCGGGCGATTTTATCCCTGTTAAAAAAATATTATTATGTTGATTGTTTAACCTCTCATCTATACCACGCAGAAGATGATTCGGTTTATAAAAGCATTGTCCTGGTCGGCAGAAAAGAGTCTTTAAAGGTATCAGAATATGTTTACTTTTTTCTTTTTGAAACTGCAAAAACGCTCTGGCGTGATTTTAAAAAACAGTATGGTGCCAGAAGAGGAGAAAAAGTCTCTTTTGATATGGGTTTTATTGCCGGGATAGAGCATAATCACAAAAAAATGTTTGAAAATTCAGCCGGAGAAGTTCATAGCGATTCTCTTCTTCCGGTTCAGACCGTAAAAGAACTGGTAAAAAGAAATCAGATAGATAATCAAAAAGAGATATCAAGACTTTTTCCAAAATTAAAAAAAATAAGATATGGAAAACACCAGGCTGGTTCTGATGCGTTTAAAGAGGGCTTTAAAAACGGGAGAAACACTCATATAAAAAGAGGGATCACCCGGTCTGGAAAAGGAGTTGCTGGTCTTTTAGCAGGTTAATTCAAATAAAAGAGTGGAGATCCATGATACAGAAAATTATTTCAGGCGGACAGACAGGGGCAGACAGGGCCGGTATTGATGCTGCTATTGAATCAGGTGTCCGGTATGGCGGATGGCTTCCAAAGGGGAGGGCGGCAGAGGATGGTCCTGTTCCTGAAACATATAGTGATTTTCATGAAATGAGCAGCGGCAGCTATCCGGAGAGAACAAGACAGAATGTCCTTGATTCAGATGGAACGGTTATATTTGGTTATGGCAGGTTGACAACAGGCTCGGCATTAACCCTGAAATTAGCAAGGCAGTATGAAAAACCATATATGCATATTGATCTGGAAAAAGCTGAAGATCCTGTTTCCGGTATTCAAAACTGGATAAAAAAACATGAGATTAAAGTCCTGAATGTTGCCGGAAGAAAGGCAAGCAAGGCTCCAGGAATTTATAATGTTGTCAGGGGTATAATAAAACAGGTGTTAATATGATGAGACCCTCCAGCTTTTTCCATATTCCGGAATCCAGATCAGATGATACCGGCACGAATGATTTGAGACTCAGCTTTCTCTGCCCTTAAAGCTCTCAGCAGTACTGATTTCTATATAGGATGCACCCTGTCTCATTCCAAAACTGCCTGCCAGTACAATAATCAGATCATCGCCTTTGATCTGTTTTTCACTGATCAGTCTTACGATGGCATCTTTCAGGGGTTGTGAAGTGCTGACATCCATCTCGATAAAATCTGCAAAAACCCCAAAGGACATTGACAGCCGCCGCATGACTCTTTTACTGTAGACTTGGGCGAATATGGGCCTGTCACCTCTGTAAGCTGCCAGTGCCCTTATGGATCTGCCGGAAAAAGAGTCAGCAACTATGGCTTTGGTGCCAAGCCGTAATGCGGCTTTTACTGCTGCTTTTGCAAGATATGCTGTGATTTTGTTGTCCCGTGCATAAGGCACATCAATAAAACTGCTCCTCTTATCCTCGACCTCTTTGGCAATTTTGGCCATGGTTCTGACAGCCACTTCAGGATATTTCCCGTTTGCGGTTTCGCCGGAAAGCATAAGCGCATCTGCATGGTCCAGACAGGCATTGGCCACATCTGATACTTCTGCCCGCGTGGGTCTTGGCGATTCAATCATGGAATGAAGCATCTGGGTGGCCACAATTACCGGCCGTCTTTTTTCAATACAGGTCCTGATAATCTGTTTCTGGATCAATGGTATCTGTTCTGCAGGGATTTCAACAGCCAGATCCCCCCTTGCAATCATTACCCCATAGGCATGCTCAAGAATTTCATTCAGGTTTTGAACCCCTTCTGAGTTTTCAATTTTTGCAATAACTTTTATGGAAGAGTTGGTCTTGTCCAATATTTTCTGGATGGCAATAACATCATCTTTGTTCCGCACAAAAGAGTGCGCAATAAAATCCAGATTATTGGCAGCAGCAAACTCAATAAATCCTTTATCCTTTTCACTCAGGGCCGGGAGTGTTACATGGACCGAAGGGATGTTGATACTTTTCCTGGCATTGATTATCCCGTCATTTTCAACATAACAGGTTAAAAACTCATCTGTTTTATCCATAACAGCCAGCGCTATATATCCGTCATCAATTAAGATAGAACTGCCCACAGGTATATCTTTTACAAACTGTTTATAAGAGACGCAGATAACATCATCTTTTGATTGTTCACCAGGTGCGCCTTTAATTTTTATGATATCCCTGTGCTTCACCACAAGGGGGGTATCAGTATCACAGGTTCTGATTTCAGGACCCTTGGTGTCCAGAAGAATACCGATTTTCTCAGACACCTCTCTTGTATTCCGGATCACTTCAAGAGCATCCTCATGGGTCATATGAGCTGTATTCAATCGAACGACATTCATTCCTGCCCAATAGAGGCCCTTAATAAAATCCGGAGAACAATTTAAATTGGAAATAGTGGCGATGATTTTTGTTTTCCTCAGCATCATAAACAAACCCTCCTTTGCTTCAATTATTCA
>CAZWSL010000007.1:92293-95220 GCA_964636495.1 uncultured Desulfobacula sp.
AAAAAATGTAAAATGATGCACCATAACCATAACATATTGCATGTGATAATATGCAACACCTCTCATAACCCCTGTTTCATCAACATTAGCCTCTTTTTTAACTCTGCAGTGTACTAATAATGCACATATTTATATGCAATCTGCTCTGGTTTTGATTTCCCCATGATCATCAAAACTGGATCCAGGAATCTGGCCTGTCCTGCATTCATAAATTAAAAGATTCAATGACGAATAACTGGTATGTATTTTGCCACTGTAATCATTAATATTGTTAATTAAATTGGGATTATATCATGCAGGTTGTCGTAACTGGTATGGGTATTGTATCACCGATTGGGAACAGTATTGAGACCTTCTGGCAAGCTTTGATATCTGGCTGTTCAGGTGTAAGTTTACTCCAAAATTGTATTCTTGATGACTTCAAGTGCAAATTTGCAGGGCAGATTCATGATTTTAATGCTGAATCATTTATGAGCAGGAGATTGTCCCGCAGAATTGATCGCTTCTGTCAGCTTGCAGTAGCTGCTGCCCTGCAGGCCTGGTATAACGCTACCCCATCCGGTAAAACGAATTTTAAATCAGATGTCGGTGTTATTTTCGGTACAGGCATAGGAGGAATCTCAAGCTGGGACAATCCTTCAAGCCTGGACTGTGAAGCGGAAATGAACGGTTTTACCATACCGCGTATTATGAATAATGCAGCTGCTTCTCAAATTGCCATTATCCTGAATCTTCAAGGTATTAATTTAACGGTTAACACTGCCTGTTCTTCAGGTGCCAATGCCATTGGCATGGCATATCAACAGATAAAATCCGGAAATTCAGACTGCATCATATGTGGCGGTACGGAAGCACCTATCACACCCAAAATATTGAAAGCATGGAGGATTTTAAGGGTGCTTTCAAAAGAGAACAGCAGGAAAGCAGTCAAACCTTTTGACAAAAACAGAACTGGATTTGTTCTTGCCGAAGGGGCTGCTGCTCTGATTCTTGAGTCACTTGATTCGGCAGTTAAGAACAAAAGAGAGATCTATGCACAGATTATTGGTCTTGGTTCAAATTGTGATGCCCATCACCTGACATCACCTCTGCAGAAGGGACAGGCAAATGCCATGAAACTTGCACTTAAAGATGCCGGTGTCAAACCGGATGATATTGACTATATAAATGCCCACGGCACTGCCACAATATTAAATGATAAAATAGAAACAGAGGCTATCAAAGATGTCTTTGGTCATTATGCATACAACATACCTGTAAGTTCGACAAAATCCATGACAGGGCATGCCATGGGGGCATCATCTGCCATGGAGATAGTGGCAACAATTTTAAGTGTGAAAAACAATAGAATTCATCCAACCCTGAATCTAAAAAATCCAGACCCGGAATGTGACCTGGATTATGTTCCTGATAAATCAAGAGAGATAATAATAAACCATGCCTTAAGCAACTCCTTTGGATTTGGTGGCAGCAACACAAGTATTGTGGTGAAAAAATGGAAAATATAGAGAAACATATAATCAGACTGATTGAAAAAGAGCTTGATCTTGAGCCTGGGCTGATAAAAAAAGATACGTTGATCATGGATGATCTGGGTGCAGATTCACTTGATGTTATCAACATTGCCCTGGCAATTGAAAACAGTTTCAATATAGAGATTGATGATAATATCCTTTCTGAATTCAATACAGTTGAAAGTATTGTTCTTGCTCTCACAATGACTGCTGATCAGAAAACAATTCATAATTAAAGGGAAATCTGATGTTGACTACAGATCAAATGAGATTGAGACGAATTGAAAAAGCTGATTTATGGCATTTGTGGGAGTGGCATGAGCAAGATGAATTATATCTATTTCACTCAGTCAGACCGTTTTCAACATGGGACTGGATCTATAATAATTTTGAAAACTGTTTTTCCGGGAAAGGAGATTTTATCATTGAAAATTCTGACGGAACGGTTTCCGGGATCTGTTCATACGGTAACATTATCTGGAAAAATCGTTCATGTACCATATCATTCAAAATGGTCAGAAAATATTACAGATTCTCCTGTTCAGTTGAAGCTGTTCAAATCTTAACATCATTTATTTTCAATGAGCTGAATCTTATTAAAATTGATTCCTATGTTGAGCAGGATTGCCCTTTAAAGATTCAAATATTAAAGAAAACCGGTTTTCATCATGAAGGCCTTTTGAGAGAGCATCTTTTTAAAAAAAATCATTATCTGGATGTGCATATTTTTTCACTTTTCACCAAAGGACATCAATAAATGATCACTGGAAGAGTTGTCAATTTAAGACTGATTAAGATGTCAGACCTGCCGGAAATCATTGAATGGTGCCATGATGGAGAATTAATGAAATACTATGATGAACTCCCTGTTAACTCACCTCGAGATATAGAACTATTACTTTTAAACAGTGTCACAACTGATGACAGAATTGATTTCATTATTGAAACTAAAAACAGAGAATCAATAGGTCGGGTTTATTTGAAAAAAATTAACTTTTTAAACCGGAATCTTGAAATCCATACTATGATTGGACAAAAGTGCAGGAGAAATCTTGTTTTTGGAGCAGAAGCTTCATTTTTAATGCTGTTATTCTCTTTTCATACACTTGGAATGCACAAGGTTTATGGCCGGGTCATGAGTTATGCCCGGGAAATCATAAAACTGCTGAAAGAGATGGGTTTTAAGCAGGAAGCCGTCAGGCAGAAACTATGTTTTCAACAGGGAGAGTATCTTGATGTTTTGATTTTTGGTCTTCTGGCAAGGGAGTTTGAACAATTTTTAAATTCACCAAAGGGTCAGAAATATTACACTGCCTCCCGAAACAATCATGAAGAGCAGGCATAAATATATGAAACACATGTTGTTAAATAGAGATCGGTCGTCCAGCACTCATATTTTGAATCAACAGCTGA
>CAZWSL010000007.1:95320-110200 GCA_964636495.1 uncultured Desulfobacula sp.
TTTAATTTTTTGAGTAGTAAATTGAAATTTTTTTCATCTCATAAAGTAGTAATCTATATCTGCAGCAATAGAAAAGAATTTCAGAATTTCTGGGGGGATTCCACTTCACCTGACTGGGCAGATGCATTTGTTTTCAGCAGCAGCCTGATAGTTGTAAGCCGGCAGAGAGTAAATCAGACCAGTTTGAAAAGAGAGGAACCTTTTCAAGGCATGGCCCATGAACTGGCACATGTTTTTCTGGGCCAACTGAAGTGTACGCTTCCCACGTGGCTTGAAGAGGGATTGTGTGAATATCTAAGTCAATCGCAGAATGGTGAAGTTTCACTTGAAAAATGCCATCATAAAAAGATCTATGGTTTTAAAGAGCTGGAGTTGTTTGCAGATCCAAGTCTGCTTGAACTTGATTCCTCGCCGGTAGGAAAAAATATCTGTTATCAGCAGTCTCATAGTTTTGTAGCCCAACTTATGAATTTGAAGGGCAGGCAGAGGTTTATCGATTGCATTATATCAATGGATATTTCAGATTTTTTCAGATCCAGATTTAAAACAGATTATGGCGTTTCAATTGAGCGTATACAAAGCAAGTGGCAAAAAACTGTTTCTCAAAAACACCTTTTAAAGTTAAAAATCTCAAAAAATCTTCGCATCATCCAGGGTTCAAAAAATGTGCTGCTGTATAACTCTTTTTTTGGAGGCAGCCTCAAAGCATCAAAAAAGATTCTTACGCTTCTTGACTGTTTCCGGAACAGGGTGACATTAGATGAAATCACTCAAAAATTTGATATTAAAGAGTTTGATTCCATTATAATAAGTTTGTTTGAAAAAAAATTGATTGTTTTTGATAATAACCTTGAAAATAACAGAATTTATCGAAAATTTGACAGAGAATCCATCAAAGACGGGCTTCTGATAAACAAAATCCGCCTGAATATCTCAAACGCCTGCAATATGGCATGCAGATACTGCTATATTGATCCTGAAAACAGCGGGCATATGAGCTGGCAGACTGCCAAAAAAGCATTAACCCTGTTTTTTGATCTGCAGAAAAAATACAGAAAAAAAGAGTCGCAGATTCGATTTTTCGGTGGTGAACCTCTCCTCAACTGGGATGTCATGGAGAAGGTCTTTGGATATGTCAATGAGATAAGAGATGATATAAAAGTTGAATATATTCTCAATACGAACGGTACGATAATCACAGAACAGATTGCCGGAGTTCTTGCTTCAAATAACGTAAACTTATCCATAAGTCTGGATGGATTATCTGAAATCCATGATACGTTCAGACCGTTTAAATCCGGGGAAGGGTCATTTTCCAAAATAGATAAGAATGTAGATCTTCTGATCAATTTTGATTGCAAGATTGCTTTGTCCGCCACCATCGGGGATCATAATTACAACAGGCTGGATAACCTGATTGCCTATGTTGCTCACAAAAACAGCAGGTTTAACTGTGCCATATCTTTATATCTTCAGAACATGTGCATGGAGTCAAAACAAGGGCTTGATACGGTTCCTGCTGTTAAAAAAGTTACTGCAGTCAGGAACAGTATTTTATATGCACTTAAAAAGAGAGTGGATGTCGGTTTTGGAATGATCATGTTTCCTTTCAATGCTCTGGTGGATCTTAAACCAGGGGGTGTCTATTGTAATACTGCTGCAGGTGAGGAGATATGTATTGATCCTGAAGGAGATATTTATCCCTGCGGTACGCTGAAGATAAAACTGGGTAATATTGAGACATTCAACAATATTTTTCAAACAGCAGAATATCTGGATCTTATAAAAAGAGTTACCGGAAGCGTCTCACAATGCAGGGGTTGTGATATTGAAGCTTTTTGTGCTGGAGGATGCGTTGCAGATGCTTATCAAGATAAAAATATTTTTCTGCCGGCAAAAAACTGCAAATGTGAACGGCATTTCTTTAAGTCAATGGTGAAAGCGTATTTAAACGGAACGTATTTATATTGATATTTTAACGAGTTGAATAATTGTCAATATAGATGCAGATCAAAGTAAAGAGGGGGTGATTCCAATGATTTATCTTAAAGCTGCATCAGTTATAGACAGTCACAGATAATTATTCAACAGAAAGGACAAATTATGAAAGAGAAATTAAATATTAAAATTGAAGAGGTGAAGATTGATGAAAACCTGAAATTAAATGGTATGTATGGTCCCTGTGGTGGTGCATGCGGGGGAGGAGACTCGGGAGGCGCAAATGCTTCCGGCGGTGGTCATTCAGGAAATAATGCTGTTGCGGCTGCTGCAGTGACTGGAGCTGTTGCAGGAGCTCAGAGCAGCGGTTTGGGAGGAGCTATTATCGCTGGTGCAATTGGTGCATCAGCATCGTGTATAGCGTGTCATGGGGGATTGAATGGGGGGCTTGGTGGAGGAAATAACGGCGAGACAGGGATAGGGAATACTACTGGAGGTGTCGGTGGAGACGGAGGAGGAGGACTTAATGGGCCTTGATATCCTGCAAAAGTATAATATTAGAATACTGAGCAGAGATATAAAAAATAAACCTTATTATAAAAATTTCTACAAACCGAAATGATAAATATCGTACTGCTGCAATTTTTATATGAATATAATTTACTATTACAGGTTGAGCCTGATTATAAACTAGAAGAGATCATATTAACAATATGAAAAAACTGATAGAAAATAAAATAAAACTATTGTCTCTATTCTTACTCGTTTTGGGTATGCTGGGTTTAATCAAATCAGGCGTGATAAGATTTAATCCCACTGATGACAGAATACGCACGACAGGTAACAAAGAGCTAAAAGAATTTTACCATTCGGTTTTTAGAGTTGGAAAATCCCATTTTACACTTGATCAGGCCAATAGCATTGCTGTTGAATTAATACCTCTTATAGAAAAAATTACCGGGAAAAAATTTAAAAAACAGCCTGTAATAAAATTGATTGATGGGAAAGAGTTGGAAAAAATATTGATTCTTGAATCTGATATCAAAATTTTGAACAATTCAAATAAATTGGTTGAATCCGGAAATAAATTTTTCCCCAATATACTTAAAACGTATAATGGACTTTATGGTGCGCGTGATCAGACCGTTTATCTGCTTCCAAAAAGAATAGAATCAATTTGTAAAGTATTAAATATTGATAAGAAAAATCGCATGGAAGTTTTTAAAATAATAATTGCACATGAGTTAACCCATGCACTTCAAGATCAATATTTAAATTTGTGGTATCAAAGGAACCAGTTTCCCGGTAAGGAAGAATTGGATGCATTCTCCGTTACTATTGAAGGTCATGCGGTTTTTGTGGCAAAAGAGGTTGGCAAAAAAATTGGAGTGGATGAAAAGATTATTAATTTATTTCCAATAATGAAATCAATCCAAAAAAAAAATAGAGAGTATCATAAAGTACAACACTCTAATGCATCTCAAAATTTACTAAAAGACCCATACACTCTTGGTGAAATATTTATCAATTATCACTATTCAAAAGGAGGGAATAAGTTGTTATGGGAAATATTATTAACTCCTCCTGTTCATTTGAGTATGATTTTCAGTCCTGAAACTTATTCCCCCCAATCGTATAGTTATATAAACTATAAACGAATTTTAGATAATTTATACAATTACAATAGTCATTATAAAAAGTGCCGATTTGTTTATAAAAACAACAGCATCAGCCAATTAGACTTACGATTGGATTTCAAAGATGTTGATATCCTTAATAAGGAAATAATTCTTTCAAAAATAAAGCACTATCAATTGTTTTCAATCTATTCACAAATGAATCTTTTAGGACAAATTAGTTTTGTTGTTTTAGAAAACAGTCAATATGCAGCACAATTTGTTTCACTGCGGGAAAAATACATCTCTGAATTATTTAATAATATGAAAGACTATATTTATAAAGAGCCATGGAAAAATATTCAAATTGATCAAAATTGTATAAATTCAATTAATCTTTCAAGGCAGGCAAGTATTACACTGAGAGTGCAGGATTCAAATATGAAAGATGTTGTAAAGAACAATATTCAAACAATAATAAGGAAAAACAATATGATAGTAATTCATAATGATGGTACTTTTGATCTTTCTCAATGTTCTGTTGGTAAGATTGCTTCTGAAATTTTTTTAAGATATCAAAAAGAAATATTCAGTGAAAATAAATCAGTTGAAAAATAAAGAACAAATTTCTACATTTCAGAATATTGCTAAATTTTCTCTGCTGTTACGTCCGTATTGGAAAAACATTCTGGTGTTTATTTTTACTGGACTTGTATTGACTGTTTTATCTCTGCCCTATCCCTGGCTGACTAAAATCATGATAGATGATGTCATGCTTCAGCAGGATAACTCTTTTTTGTTTGTTATCCTTGGAATTACATTTATCCTGACTGTTTTCAGATCTTTGTTCTCATCTGTAAGGGACTATTATATTTCCTATATTCAGCATGCAATGTCCTATGATATTGAACTCAAATTTTTTAAGCATCTCCAGAGCCTGAATTTCTCTTTTTTTGATAAACAGGAGATTGCAGAGGTGTTGTCAAGATTCAGAGATGCAGCACAATCAAGACAGATACTCATAGATATTTTAAACAGGATTGTAACCAATCTTTTATATTTAAGTATCGTACCTGTAATTGTTTTTCTTATGAACTGGAAGCTTGCTCTGATTGCAGGGATTACTCTGCCGTGGCTTGCCTTCTCTTTTTTTGTTCTCTCCAGGATGGTCAGAAAATATGCAAAGATTGTGGCAGAGAAAAGAGCAGAGCTCTCTGCAAAAAATTACGAGGCATTTTCAGGCATAAGAGAGATCCAGGCTTTGAATATTGAAAGCCGGGTTTTAATCAGGATAAAAAAGCTTTTGCTCAGATTTCGGAAAAAAGATATGGAAATGAGAGTGATAAGTAATATCCAGGGGCTTCTGGGAGGTATCGCAACTGCAGGTGGGACACTTTTTTATACATGGTATGGTGCAACTCTTGTTATTAACGGACAGATGACTATTGGAGAACTCATTGCCTTCACCACTTTTATTGGATATCTGTATAATCCTTTGACAGATATGGTAGGCCTACTTGTACCCATACAGGAGGTCGTCGTTTATACAGAGAGATTTTATGATATTTATGATATCACTCCTGCCATAAGGAATTGTGCAAATCCCGCAGCAGTCAAAAACATTAATGGCGATATTTCGTTTTCCAATATAAGTTTTACTTATCATTCAAAAGAGTACAGTTCAACCGCACAGCGCACTCTGGATAAAATTAATATTGATATTCCTGCAGGTTCAAGAGTGGCAGTTATAGGGCAGACAGGCTCAGGCAAGTCAACATTCGTAAGCCTTATTCCAAGATTTTATGATCCGGATAAAGGAAGTATTCAAATAGATGGGATTGATATAAAAGATTTTGAGCTTGATTTTCTGCGTTCAAATATTGGTGTAATGAGGCAGGCTCCATTTATATTTACCGGCACTATTTTTGAGAATATCACCTGCTGGAAAAAAGGATTTTCCAGAAACAGGGTTATTGATGCTGCTAAAGCAGCCTCTGTTCATGATTTTGTATCAAAGCTTTCCAAAGGCTATGATACTCTTGTTGGTGAGAAAGGTGAGACATTGTCAGGGGGTGAAAGACAGAGAATTGCTATTGCAAGGATAATCCTTCTTAACCGGCCAATTATGATTCTTGATGAAGTGTTAAGTGCGGTGGATGAAAAAACCAGATATATCATTCAAAAAGCCATCAAAAAAATATCAAGGAATAAAACTGTTTTTATGGTGACCCATGATCTTGAAAATATACTGGATGCAGATATTATTCTTGTTTTTGATCAGGGGCGGATCGTTGAAACAGGTGGACATCAAGAACTGTCAGAAAAAAAAGGTATGTATTATAAACTGTACAAAGATAAATTGTGCTTGGAGAGTTAAATGAGAAAAATCGTATTGTTTATCATTCTGTCTATATCTTTAAATTCATGTGTAACTGATTAATATAACACTTAAATTCTGAAAAGATCAAGACAGGAGAGTAAATGAGAATTCGGCTTCAATTTGCTGTTATTAACAATATCTTAAAGATATTTTTGCTGCTTTTATCTCTGCTTTTTTTTTCTGTTTTTGTACTGTTCTGGTTTTTCAGGATGGATATAACAGCAAAAGGCGAAGGCAAGGTTATCTGTGCAGACTGGGTTGATATTAAACCTGAAATAAGAGGTGTCATAAAATCTATGGAGGTAAAAGAGGCAGATCCGGTTAAAAAAGATGATCTGCTGTTTGTTCTTGAAGACAGAGAAATAAAAATGGAAACTGAATCAAGTCATCAGAAAACTATAGATCTGCAAAAAAATATGTTCAGCCTGGAACAAAAAATCCTGATAAGAAAAAAAAGTGTGGCAAATACAATTGCAGAGGCAGAAGCCGGATTGAGTGAGGTCCTGGCTGAATTGAAAATAGTCAGTTCCGGCCCTAAAACAGAAGAGATTAATCTTGCAAAGAGGAGTATGAAACGGGCAGGGCAGCAGGTGGAAAAAACTTTTCTCGATTATGAGAGGGTGAAAAAGGCGTTTTTATTGAAACTGATGTCCCAACAGGATCTGGATGATGCTGTTCACAGAAGAAAAATTGCACAGACTGATCTTGCCATTGCAGAAGATCAACTGGCCCTTTTAAAGAATAAGTATGATGAAAATCAACTGGACAGTGTAAAAGCAAGAGTGGCAAGACAGAAAGCTGTCCTTGCCAATGCTTTAAACCTCAGAAAAGAGGTGGATATTTTAAAAAAAGAGTTTAAAGCAGCAAGGGAGGCATTTCATACAGAACAAAAAAGGCTTGAAGCTTTAAAAAAAAAGTTAAAACTTACAAAAATATGCGCTCCTATCCCGGGGATCGTCATGACCTATGACACAACACATCTTAAAGGACGTTCCGTATCTAAAGGCGAAATTGTTTTAAAAATCGGCAACACGGAGAAATACCTCATTGAGTGTCAAATTCCTGAAAAAGACTACTCTCTTGTTAGAAAAGGTCAGAAAGCGCGTATTGCAATAAAACCATTTCCAAAGGGTGAATACAGGCTTTTCCAGGCAACAGTTGAAACAACCGGTGTGGAGAACAAAGAGAGAAAAGCCTCATTTCCTGACGGCATGGGAGATAAATTAGACATACTGATCAATGGGGTACAAACCTTAAAAACAACTTATTATCCTGTTACCCTTTCCCTTGAAAAACCCTACCATATGATGCTTTTTGGTAACCGGTATGAGATTAGACCAGGATTTTCAGCCAGTGTGCAGATTGTTGTTGAAGATGAGCGTATTGTCGAGCTTCTATTAAAAAGAGTGTTAAGGATTAAAGGCAAATTGACCATGGAGAATATACACCTGTAATATGAAGACCAGATCTAATCAACTCCATATGAAAAATATTGCAGATTTTTCACATCTGATTATCATGCTGTCAAATTTTATTTGCAGATATGTTATAAAACGTCAGATCAGGTATGTGACTATTGGATTTGTCTCTATTCTATTTTTACCAATATTCTGTTTTTCCATTGAATTGACCCTTGAACAGGCTGTGAAAACAGCACTTGAAAACAATTCAGAAGTTCAACTTGCAAATCTGGAATTTGAGATTAAAGATTCAGAAGTGAAACAGCAGATGGCATCTTTTATTCCTCTCTTTAACTTTAATACGTCATACACCTCTTCAAAAGATCATTCTGACAATTCCCATTTAAATACTGAAAATCAAAATTATCAGGCCGGTATCGTACAAAAGCTTCCTCTTGGGGGAGAGCTCTCACTAACTGCCAACTATGGGAAATCAGACTATTTTGTATCATCCAGTGATTCCATAGATGATAACTACTACACAGAAATCAATTTACACTATAAGCAGTCTTTATTGAAAGATGGTATTTTCGGGCCTGTTTTTGCCCATGTCAAAGAGAGCATGTTTTTACGGGAGATGCAGAAGGAAGCCGTGTGTCACTATAAAGCAAACCTTGTTAACCTTGTTGAAACAGCATTCTATCAGACTGCCCTGCATCAGAGAGAAACAGATATATATCAGGATATGCTGAAAATAAACCAGAAGATTTTTGACGATATAAAATCAAAGCATAGACTGGGACTGATTCCTGAAATTGATGTAATGTCGGCACAGATTAAATTAAATGAAACAGAAGAGCGTGTTCTCTCTTCAATGTTTCTGCTGGAAACAAGTGTGAAAACATTAAAAATATATCTGGATATTGAGAGTGATATAAAAGTGATAAATGAGTTTAAAAACAATAACCTGGAATTTGATTTGCAAAATCTTACCGCTGTTGCAATGGAGTCAAACAGGGAACTTGCAAAACTGGAAAAAAATCTGGAAAAAGAGAAACTGCTTGCTGCAGTGGCAAAAAACAGATGCCTTCCACAGGTTGATCTCTATGCAAGTATGAATAGAAAAGATCACGGTTCGACTTTTAACAGTGCAAGTGATTTTGAGGATACAGAATATAAAACTGGTATTATTTTCATATATCCATTCTATCCGGTTGATCCAGAGGAAAATTATATTAAGGCTCAAAAAAAAGTACAGCAGTTAAAAATACAGCTTGCATCAGCCAGATTGAAAATTAAAAATGAGATAAAGATGCTTTATTGCCAGATAAAACTCATTGAAAAAAAAATATCTGTCCAGAAAAATCAGCTTGAAATTCATAGAGAGCGTATGGATCTTGCTTTAAATGCTTTTAAGGAAAGATTAATAGATCTGAACATTGTTTATGATATTCAGGATGAAAGAATATCTGGAGAACAAAAATATTTTTATTACCTTTTTGAGCGTTATCGTCTCTATTCATCTGTAAAACAGTTAACCGGTCAAATTTGAATGTATCAGGATCAGATTTGAATACTGATGGGCATGTTGATTGACAATCTGGTTTCAACCCGGGGATATTCTCAAACAGAAAAAGGCCGTCAACTTGAAACGTTGTAAAGCGAATCAGTTGACGGCCTTTTAATAAAAACTATAAAAGATTGGATTCAGTATGTATGAATTATTTAATCTTTGATAACCTTTAATTTTTGACTAATTTTCGACTACCATCATGGTGGCGGGATCAAGCAGGCATTTGTGATCTGTTCTGTCCCCGTCCTTTAAAATAACAGCCTCAATTTTATCTTTTACAGGCTGAAGAAAGACTGCTTTATCAAATTTCTCCTTATGGGTTTCAAGCTGGATTGGAAATCCGTCTTCACAAAGCTCTTCATCCCTGTGGCTTTTCATGGACATCCATGTAAAAATATCAAACTCTTCAGCCAGTTTTTCCAGATCCTGCAGGGTGTCGGAAATATCTTTATCAAAGTCCAGTCCGTCAATGATCATGACAGACGGGAGTTCAAGGTCAGACTTTTTGAAGCTTTTCAGGTAGTCACGGATCTTTTCAATATCAAAAGTGGTTTCGTTATAGCTGATTCCCACTTCATTCACTTTAATATCTTCCCACACTCTTACGGCTTTCTGAGGATCAATATATCCAATGTGGTTGATGAGATTGGTGTAGCCGTCAGAGTATCTCAGGTTGATTTTTTTCATGGGGTCATCAAGGCTGATGTGCAGAATTTTATCATCATTCAGAAGCTGGGTCAGTGCTATCTGCACCAGAAAACTTGTTTTTCCCACTCCTGCCCTTGAAAGTACTGCTCCAAACCTCCCGTCCCGTATATTATCAAATCCGATAATTTTTGAAACCGGGCTTTTTAAAATAAGATCTTTTTTTAGCATGTTTCCTCTCTTATTATATTTAAATATCTTGAATTATTATTTTGTTTTTTCTTCCTGTTTTTTTCTGGCAATTTCCTCTGCCACTGACTGGGGTACCTGTTTATAATTTGAAAATTCCATTGTAAACTGGGCCTTGCCCTGTGTTCCGGATCGAAGTACTGTTGAGAAGCCGAACATGTCTGAAAGGGGTACCTGGGATTCAATCACAGACATGACTCCCTCTTCCTGGGAACCCTGGATGATGCCCCGACGCTGATTTATAAGGCCCATGCAGACTCCCTGGAATTCATTGGGTGTTTCAATGACAACTTTCATGATAGGCTCTTTAATAACCGGTTTTGCCTTGTTATAGCCTTCAAGAAAAGCACCTCTTGCAGCTGCCTTGAATGCCATTTCAGAAGAGTCAACAGCATGGAAAGCACCGTCATCAATGGTAACTTTAATGCCGGTTACAGGGAACTCAAGTTTAGGTCCTTTATCCATGCATGATTCAAAACCCTGTTGGCATGCAGGAATATAATTTGTTGGAATTCTGCCGCCTGTAATTTTATTTTCAAATTCAAATTCCTCTTCACACGGTTCCATAAAGCCTGCAATACGTCCAAACTGTCCGGCACCACCTGTCTGTTTTTTATGTGTGTAGTTAAATACAGCTTTCTTTGTAATGGTTTCCCTGTACGCAACCCTTGGCTGACCTGTCTCAACTTCAGCACCATATTCTCTTTTCATCCGTTCAACATAGACTTCCAGGTGAAGTTCTCCCATACCCTGGATGATTGTATCTCCGGTTTCACGGTCAACATAGGTTTTAAAGGTGGGATCTTCTTTTGTAAATCTGTTCAGAGCTTTGGACATGTTGATCTGTGCTTTGTTATCCTTTGGCATGATTGAAAGGGAGATAACAGGATCCATCACATGCATGGCCAGCATTGAGTAGTTGATCTGGGGGGAGACAAATGTATCGCCCGATGCACAGTCCACTCCGAACATGGCTCCGATATGGCCTGCCGGTATGGCGTCAACCTCTTCCATCTGGGCTGAGTGCATCCTGATGAGACGTCCGGCTTTGATCTTTCTTCCATCCCTTGAATTTATCAGGGTATCCCCTTTATTAATACATCCCTGGTATACCCTTATATAGGTCAACTGGCCGTATTGTCCGTCTTCAAGCTTGAACGCCAGGGCTACGGTCGGTTTGTCAAAATCACTTTCAAGGATAACACTCTCTTCACTGTTATCCATATCAATTGCTTCATTTTCAATATCAAGGGGTGAAGGCAGATAGTTGATTACCGCATTCAGCAGCGGCTGAACCGCTTTGTTCTTATAAGCTGATCCAAGAAAAACAGGGGTCATTTCCCTTGAAATGGTACCGGTTCGGACTGCCTGCATCACCAGCTCTTCGGTAATTTCCTGCTCTTCAAGAATAGCATCGGTCAGCTCGTCTGAGAAAAGCGAAACCTCATCAATCATCTCTTCTCTTGCGATAAGAGCCTCTTCAAGCAGATCTTCAGGTATCTCTTTTTCAATAACATTTTCGCCGTTTGGACCTTCAAAATAGAGTGCTTTCATGGTGACAAGATCGATGACACCTTCATGTTTGTCCTCCAGTCCGATGGGCAGCTGCATCATCACAGAGTTGTGTCCCAGCTTGTTTTTAAGCTGACGGCTTACTTTTAACGGATTTGCTCCTGATCTGTCACATTTGTTGACAAAGGCAATACAGGGAACCTTGTATCTTTTCATCTGCTGGTCAACGGTAATGGATTGGGACTGCACACCTGATACAGAACAGAGGATGAGTACAACACCGTCCAGAACCCTGAGTGAACGCTCCACTTCCACGGTAAAATCAACATGGCCGGGAGTATCGATTATATTGACATTATGTTTGTCCCATTCACAATAGGTTGCTGCAGAAGCAATTGTAATGCCTCTTTCTCTCTCAAGCTCCATGGAATCCATTACAGCTCCGGTTCCATCTTTACCCCTGACCTCATTAATTTTATGGATTTTATCGGTGTAAAAAAGAATTCTTTCAGTCAATGTGGTTTTACCGGAATCAATATGTGCACTGATTCCAATATTTCTTACTTTCTCTAAATCTCTGATCATTTTTCAAATCATCCTTTGAATATATAATTGACCCTTTGACAATTATTAAACACAATTGTCGATAAAGGTTTACCTGTTTTTTTATTGTTAAGTTAATGCGATTTTGCTATTGTGAATCCGACTTAAATTTGTATGCTTTAAAAGCGTATAAAAATCAAAATATTAACCTTAATTTGATAAAATGTCAAGTGAAAAATAAGATTATTGAAGATTTGCTATAAGCATTTTTTAAAAAGCATATACGTCAATGAAAAAGCGTATACGTTGAAATCTTAGCAGGACTGTTAACTTTGTTTCTGTGCAGGGAAAATGAAAATGATAACCCCTTAATAAGGAGTGATTCTGATTTGACTGATTTTCAGCAGTTTTTACAAAAGGGATTAAAAATCATGAACATCAGCATATCTGATGATCAGGCGCTGCTGTTCTCGACCCATGCAGAAGAGTTGATTAAATGGAACAGAAAAATCAATCTTACTGCCATAAAACAGCCCCTTGATATAGCTGAAAAACATTTTATTGACTGCATTGCAGCATCTGCATTTATTAAAATCCGTAAAAATAAAACCTCTGTCCTGGATATCGGTTCAGGAGGAGGATTCCCAGGTGTTCCGCTTAAAATAATGAATCCGGATTTCAAGGTGATGATGGTTGATTCTTCCAGGAAAAAAATTAATTTTTTAAAACATGTCATCCGCAGGCTTGATTTAAAGGATATTGATGCTGTACACGCCAGGGTCCAGGATCTCCATGAAAACAGCCTCTATAAAAACCGGTTTGATGCTGTAACATCAAGAGCCTTTACAAATCTGGCTGATTTTATAACACTTGCCGCACCTTTTTTAAACAGGCAGGGATCTGTTTATGCAATGAAAGGAAAAAAAATAGATGAGGAAATCACTTTGGCTTCAAATCTTCTGGAAAACTATAAAACCCATACATACCACTACAGCCTTCCTTTTGAAAATGCTTTAAGATCTGTGTTGAGATTAAATCAAAAGCGTGTAGAGGATTAAAAATATCCTCGCCAAGGTGATATTTACGTGATATAGCAGGATGAATTATTCATTCCCTCCTTCACCCGGGGGGATGGATTATGACCATATTTTAAATATTAACCCGGGTGTTCGGTTTTACAGGGACAATAATACAGTCCGTCCAGAGAGTGACATGTGAACAATTAGATAACCTGCAATAAGGAAACAGATAGATGAGTATTACAAGTCCAACTCCCCACGGAGGGGAACTGGTCAGCCTGATGGCTGATGAAGAAAGAGCTGCTGTATTAAAGGAGCTTTCTTTCAGCCTGCCGGATGTTACCTTGAATGAACGGCAGATGTGCGACTTTGAACTTATAGCCAACGGGGCCTTTTCCCCGCTTGAGGGCTTCATGACCCGGATGGATTATGAAGCAGTACTGGATCGGATGCGGCTTCAGAGCGGTATCATTTTTCCGCTGCCCATCTGTCTCGATATTTCCGAAATTCAGGCCAAATCCCTGGAGCCGGGTCAGTCTGTTGCCCTGAGGGACCCTGAAGGATTTCTGCTGGCAGTCATGCATATTGAGGACATCTGGCCGGTGGAACGGGACAGGGAAGCGGAGATGGTCTACGGAACCGGAAATCGTGAACATCCTGGTGTGAATTACCTCTATACAATCCTGCAGGGTTTTTATATCGGCGGGAAAATTGAGGCACTCAGCCTGCCGCTGCATTTTGATTTCAAACGATACCGGCGTATTCCAAAGGAAGTGCGGGCACTGTTTGTAAAATACGGATGGAACAGGATCGTATGTTTTCAGACACGGATGCCCATCCAGCGATTGCAATTTGAGATGACCATGCGGGCCATGCGGGAGGTCAAGGCCAATATGCTGGTTCACCCCGTTGTCGGCATGACCAAACCCGGAGATTTTGATCATTATACCCGGGTTCGATGCCATAAGGCTGCTGTTGCTCATTATCCTCCTGATTCTCTGCTTCTGAATCTTCTGCCCTTTGCCATGCGGATGGCCGGACCCAAGGGCGCATTGATGCATGCCATAGTGGCTAAAAACTATGGATGCACCCATTTTATTGTTGGTGACCATCATGCCAGTCCTGACAAAAACAAAAGCGGTGACAGGTTTTACGAGAGTGATGCAGCAAAGCTCACCGTTGCTTCACACGCCAAAGAACTGGAGATTGAGATCGTTCCCTTTGAAGAGCTGGTGTACGTGCCTGATGAAGATGAGTTTCAACCCATAGACCAGGTCCCGAGAGGAACTCAAACCCTGTCGATGAATGGAATTCAGATCCAGCAGCGAATCCGTAACGGTAAGCGCATTCCGAAATGGGCAACATTCTCATCAGTAATGAAAGTGCTGCAAAATGCCTATCCACCGCCCGGGAAACAGGGGTTTACGATTTTCTGTACCGGTTTTTCTGGTGCCGGGAAATCCACTGTAGCCAAAGTGCTGTACTCCTATTTCCAGGAGATCGGTGACAGGCCGGTGACACTGTTAGATGGAGATATTGTTAGGCTGAATCTCTCTGCTGAACTCAATTTTTCAAAGGAGCACCGGGATATCAATGTGAAGCGCATCGGGTTTGTGGCAGGAGAGATCACTAAAAACCGGGGTATTGCCATTTGCGCCCCTATCGCTCCCTATGAAGTCACGCGGAAACAGATCCGGAACATGATAGAGGGATATGGCGGTTTTATTGAGGTGCATGTCTCAACAAACCTTGAAACCTGCGAGAAAAGGGATCGCAAAGGAATGTATGCCAAAGCCAGGGCAGGATTGATCAAGGGGTTTACCGGTGTGGATGATCCCTATGAAAATCCGGAAAACCCGGAAGTCAGGATCGATACTTCCAATATTTCGCCCGAGGAAGCAGCCCAGGAAGTTTTACGGTATCTTGGGCACTACGGGTATATATAGAAGATGACACACTGAGCATCGGATTTTCAGGAATAAAATCTGCTTTAATGATTACTCGA
>CAZWSL010000007.1:110300-123221 GCA_964636495.1 uncultured Desulfobacula sp.
TGACACACTGAGCATCGGATTTTCAGGAATAAAATCTGCTTTAATGATTACTCGAACAATGATTACTTGAACAATGATTACTCGAACCCGGCAGTCAGTCTGATAGTGACTGCCGGGTTTATGAAAATTTATATTTGAGAGTAGCGAGTTTTAGCTGATCAGTGGATTGAAGCATAGAAATTACAGCAATATCCATGCAGCGGACGTAAAGTAATCTATCTGGAACGGGTATGAGAAATTTCTTATGGCAAATATCCAGAGCTGCCATTAATTCTTGACTTTTCAATGCCATAATATTAGAAATGACAGTTTAAGCTGAATAGAAACAGACAATATTTAAAGAAATCAGGAAATTTAACCCGGGAAATGAGAGATGGATTATAAAAAAACCTTGAATCTGCCTTCAACAAAGTTTGCAATGAGGGCAAATCTGCCGCAGAAAGAACCTTTACAATTAAAAGAGTGGGAAGAGAAAAAAATTTATGAGAAACTGAGGGAAAAATCTAAGGACAAACCCAACTTTATACTCCACGACGGCCCTCCCTATGCCAACGGACACCTGCATATGGGACATGCGATAAATAAAATTTTAAAGGATATTATTGTACGCTCAAGGCAGATGGCAGGGTTCAATGCTCCCTATATTCCGGGCTGGGACTGCCACGGGCTTCCCATTGAGCATAATGTTGATAAAAAACTGGGTAAGAAAAAGCGGGACATGACAAATGTCCAGGTAAGACAGGAGTGCCGCTCCTATGCATCAAAATTTGTTAAAATTCAGAGCGATGAGTTTAAGCGCTTTGGTGTTGCAGGAGAGTGGGATAATCCCTATCTTACAATGAACTCACCCTATGAGGCAAGAATTGCAAAAGAGTGCGGGGAGTTTGCCCTTGCCGGCGATATGTTTCTGGGTAAAAAACCGATTTACTGGTGCTGCAGCTGCCAGACCGCCCTTGCAGAAGCTGAGATTGAATATCATGATCACACCTCACCCTCCATCTATGTCAAATTTCCTGTCAGAGATGAACTTGCCGCTGAAATTGCTGCTGAGATCCCGGAAGGTGTGGATGATGATATCTTTGTTGTTATCTGGACCACAACGCCATGGACCATTCCAGGCAACCTCGGCGTATGTCTTCATCCTGATTTTACTTACAATGCCGTAAAAACGGAAAACCAGGGAATTTTAATCCTTGCAAAGGATTTAACAGATAAAACAATGGAAGCGTTCGGTATTGAAAAGTGGTCAGTCATCAAGGAGTTTTCTTCAGCTGAGCTTGAGAACCAGAAACTGAAACACCCGATTTATGAGAGGGATTCTCTTATCATTCTGGGGGAGCATGTTACCCTTGAGGCAGGAACCGGCTGTGTACATACTGCTCCCGGTCATGGTGCAGATGACCATATTGTGGGGAGGCAGTATAATCTGGAACCGTACTCTCCAGTGGAAGGTAACGGCGTGTTTTCAGAAGATGTTGAATTTTTCGGAGGTCAGTTCATCTTCAAGGCAAATGCAGAAATTAATGAAAAACTGGACAGTCTTGATCTTCTGTTGAAAAATGAACAGATGTCTCACTCCTATCCACACTGCTGGCGCTGCAAAAAACCGGTAATTTTCAGGGCAACACCCCAGTGGTTCATCTCCATGGACAAACTGGACCTGAGAAAAAATGCCCTTGATGAAATCAACAATGTACAATGGATTCCATCCTGGGGCAGGGAGCGGATATACTCAATGATAGAGAACAGGCCTGACTGGTGTCTTTCACGGCAGCGCTCCTGGGGCGTGCCCATTCCTGTTTTCCATTGTAAAAAGTGTTCCCACGTACATGTAACAAGAGAATCTGTGGACAAAATCTATGATTTATTCAAAGTTCACTCTTCTGATATCTGGTTTGATAAAGAGGCACAATTTTTGATGCCAGAAGGTGCTGAATGTGAAAAATGCGGCTCACGCGATTTTGAAAAGGACGGCAATATCCTTGATGTATGGTTTGATTCAGGAGTCAGTCATGCTGCTGTTCTTGAAGACAGGGATTATCTTGAGAAGCCTGCTGACATGTACCTGGAAGGAAGTGACCAGCACAGGGGATGGTTTCACTCCTCCCTGCTTACTGCTGTCGGCAGAACCGGTAAAGCTCCCTATAAATCCGTTCTTACCCATGGATTTGTTGTGGATGAAAAAGGGCATAAAATGTCAAAATCTGTCGGCAATGTGGTGGCTCCCGATTCTGTGACAAAACAGTATGGAGCTGATGTATTGAGGCTGTGGGTGGCTTCTGCTGATTATACAGGGGATGTCTCCATATCAAACAATATCATCAAGCAGCTGTCAGATGCATACCGCCGTATAAGAAATACATGCAGGTTCATGCTGGGCAATTTCTCAGATTTCAATATTGCAGAGGACATGCGGCCGCTCAGCAGTATGTCCCCACTTGACAGGTTTATCCTTCACAGGCTTCACTATGTGGTGAAACGGTGCCTTGACTGTTATGACCGGTATGAATTTCATACCATTTATCACACTCTCCACAATTTCTGCACAGTTGACCTCTCCGCCTTTTATCTTGATATTATCAAAGACAGGCTTTATACGGCACCGGCAGGAGATCCCCTGAGAAGGGATGCCCAGAGTGTGATGTATATCATCCTGAATTCCATAGTCAAAATAATGGCGCCTATACTGCCTTTTACAGCAGATGAGATCTATCACCATATGCCGGAAAGAGATGACAAAAAAGAGAGTATCCATCTTGAGGATATGGTTGAGATTGATGATGAGTGGAGAAATGACAATCTTTCCCGTGTGTGGGAGAATATAAGGGATCTGCGCGGCGAAGTCACCAGGGCGCTTGAAGAAGCCAGAAGGGCAAAGCTTATCGGACATCCCCTTGACGCAGCTGTTGAAATCGTGCTGCCGGATACAGAACTGAAAGAGCAGGTTGCCAATCTGAAGGAAAACCTCAATGATATCTTTATCGTATCCAGTGCAAAGATTGTAGATGCCCTTGATGACACAGGGGATCATTCCCGTTACAGCGGCAGAGAGATAGAAGGCCTTGTCATAAAGGTGACAAAGGCAACCGGTGAAAAGTGTGAAAGATGCTGGCGTTTTGATGAAACCATCGGGGAAGATACCACTCATCAAACTGCATGCAGCAGGTGTGTTGCCGCTTTAAAAAAGATATTGTAAATTGAATTTTGTGGTTAAAAATATCTGGGCAAGGCTGATTCTTGTCAGCGGTTCCATTGCAGCTCTTGATCAGGTTAGCAAATATATTATCAAAACCAATCTTGGTCTGCACGATAATATAATAGTGGTAAAAAATTTTTTTAATATAACATATGTTCTGAATCCAGGAGGCGCTTTTGGCATTTTTGCCTCAAGCTCCCCTGAAGTCAGAAAATTTATTTTTCTCTTTTTATCATCCATTGTAGCCGTGATGCTGCTGTGGTTTTATAAAAAGTGTGCTGCAGATTTTCTCTTTTTTTCCACCGGACTTGCCCTTGTATTCGGAGGTGCCGTGGGCAACCTGATTGACAGGTTCATATACGGCAAAGTTGTGGATTTCCTCGATTTCTACATAGGCTCCATGCACTGGCCTGCATTTAATATTGCAGACAGTGCTATAAGCGTTGGCATGGCTGTTTTAATTTACCATATTATATTTAAGAAAACCCCTTTTTAGAATTCAGGGGTAAATCAAGGGTAAAGCTGGGGGCAGATATCAGGGGCAGATCAGGGGAAAATCCTGGTTTATTGTTGTTATCTGCCGGTTTAATCAGGATGTTTTATGAGTTTTATTTTAGCTGAAAAGATATAATTATGCATCCCATACTGTTTAACATAGGAAGCCTGAGCCTCTATACCTATGGTCTTTTTGTTGCTCTTGGCTTTTTAACGGCAATGTGGATTTCAAAAAGAAATGCAAAACCCCACGGTATTTCACATGAAAGTATTTCAGATATCTTTTTTATTATTCTTGTTTCAGCGCTTACCGGTGCAAGACTGCTGTATGTTTTCATAAACTGGAGTGTCTATAAAAATGATTTCATGGGAATTTTCCAGATATGGAACGGAGGGCTTGTATTTTTCGGGGGATTTCTTGGTGCAGTTGCAGCCTGCCTTCTCTATTTCAGGAAAAAGAATCTCAATGTCTGGAAAACGGCAGATATTATCTCTCCTGGCATTGCCATGGGCCATGCAGTCGGAAGGATAGGGTGCCTCTTTGCAGGATGCTGCTACGGCAAAGCGTGTCACCTGCCTTTTGCCATTAAATTTACACACTCCCAGAGCCTTGCGCCTCTGAATGTATATCTCCATCCAACCCAGGTTTACTCGGTTATCTCAAATTTGATTCTCTTTTTTATCCTGTTATGGCTTCAAAAACGCAAAAAATTTGATGGCATGGTCTTCCTTAGTTACATCATGCTCTATTCGCTTTTCCGCTCTGTTATTGAATTTTTCCGCGGTGATTTCCGCGGTGACTTTTTATTTGATTTTATCTCCATGTCACAGGGTATCGGGTTTATGGTTTCAATTACTGCCTTTTTTTTCTTGATCAGGCTGTCAGGATCTTCCCATGGCAGAAAATAGAGTAATCAGATATACGGGTGTGAGGCAGTTTTTAGACTCAGCTGGTGAACACGATATCCCCAATCTTATTTTGATCCATGGAGAGCCGTATTTTATCAAACAGTTCACTGATTATGTCACATCTTTCCTCCTTGGCTCAGAGAGCAGCAGTTTTGCCCTGGAAACCCTTGAAGGCGGCTCTGTCAGCATGGGTGAAATAATCGAACAGGTGTCAACCTTCTCTTTTTTATCATCAAGAAAGGTTGTCCGGATTAAAAATATTCCCCTGTTTCAAAAGAGTACCAGAGGGGGTGAGATAAGTTTTTCTCAGTCGGAAATAGATCATTTTTCAGATTTTATTGAAAAAGGCATTCCTGAAAATCACTTTTTAGTTCTCACTGCCGCAAGTGTTGACAAAAGAAAAAAAATATTCAAGACAATAAAGGCCAATGCACTGATCATTGACTGTTTTATTCCCACAGGATCACGAAAGGCTGAACTGGATGAACAGAATGCAGTGCTGCGGGCCATTGCCGGTGATATCAGCTCCAAAGCCGGTAAGAAAATAGATCATTCCGCTTTTATGCTGCTGGTGGATTTAACCGGTTTTGATCCTGAACTCTTTGCAAAAAATCTGGAAAAACTGATTGTATATGCAGGGGATAATCCCAATATCACAACCGGAGATGTCAAAAGAGTCATAACCCGGGATAAAACAGATCCGATTTTTAATTTAAGCAATGCATTGCTGGAAAAAAGAGCTGACAGGGCGATTTTCTATTTTAATTCTCTTTTAGATAAAGGTATTCATATTCTGGCGCTTTTAAAATCACTGGAAAATCAGATCAGAAAAATGGTGATGGTTAAAGCGTGTGCCATGGAACTTGGAAACTGCCGAGACAGCCGGAAAAAAAACATGGGTTTTAAAAACAGCCATTTCAACAACTTTAAACAGAATGTTCTGCCGAAGATTATTGAATATGATAAAAAAAGTAAAAAGAGTGTGCAGGAGCTGGATCTCTCTTTTGATGCAGAGTCTTCAAAGAAAAAAACCGGTAAAAACGATCTGATCCTCGTACCGAACCCCAGAAGCCCTTATCCGGTTTTTCAGCTTTTTCAAAAATCAGACAACTTTTCTCTGGAGGAGCTGACCCTTGCCCTGATTGATTTAAGCGATCTGGATTATCAGATGAAATCCTCTTCCATGGACGCTGAAACAGCCCTGGAAAATTTTCTTATCACCCTGTGCCGGGCTTGATTGATTGACGTTATTCAATAGTTAATTCAAAATCACTCAGGGCAGGGGTATTTCAGGCAGTCCAGGAAAAACATTTCCCTTGACATCTTGATTACAGAATATTAAATTTAATACAAATATAGCAAATATATTTGGAGGCATTTATGGCACAATTACATTGTTACGTACCAGACAACATAGCCGCTAAATTCAAGCAAAAAGCAGAGCAGGTCAATCTTTCAACTTCTAAATACCTGGCTCTTCTGATAAGGCAGGAAATTGAAGAGGAGTGGCCTGATAATTATTTTGACATTTTTGGCTCATGGGAAGGAGAGCCCCTTGAACGATCCAAACAGGGGAGCTTTGAAAACCGCCGGGAATTAAAATAAAATGTATTTACTTGACACGAATGTCTGTATTAACCTGCTTAACAAAAAGCAGCCTGAAGTTGAAAAAAAGTTTCGTTCCCTCTCTCCCTCTGAAATTGCTTTATGCAGTATAGTCAAAGCAGAACTTTTTTTTGGAGCGAGAAAGAGCAAGAGAATAGATACCAATCTGCAGCGCTTACATTTTTTCTTTGCACCACTGCAGAGCCTGCCGTTTAATGATTTGTGCGCAGATGAATATGGACTGATTCGAGCAGATCTGCAAGCTCAGGGCAGACTGATTGGACCCAACGATCTTCTCATCGCATCGATTGCACGCGCTTATGACGCAATCCTTGTAACGCACAACACAAAAGAATTCAGCAAGGTTCCAGGACTCAGGTTTGATGATTGGGAGCGGGATCAGGTTTGACAACATACTTCAGTTTTAATTTTTCTGCAGTCCTGGCAACTCTCAGCGGCTCATCAGGATCAACAGGCAGGGCAGGCTTTTTTTCAGCCATGAGGGCTTCCGGGCAGGGGTCAGGCCTGATCGGTTGCAGTTATGACTCTTTTTTTATCTGCAGTACTTTTTTCTGAAGATCAAGGGCTTTTTGATACTCTAAAAGCCCGAGATCTTTAATTTCAGCACATTTCATTTTATTTACTATTTCTGTCTGACCATTAAGGAGGTATATAACTGTTCAGGAGACATATATCTGATCAAGGGATATATACCTGAATCCGGTTCAGGAATCTAACCTGTCAGGCATGGCTTCCTTGCCGCAGTCACTTCATCAAGCCGTGTCACTTTTGTTAAATAAGGCGCTTTTTTCAGGCTTTCAGGATCTGATCCGGCCTCCTCTGCAATTGTCTTTACCGCATTGATGAACTGATCAATGTCCTCCTTTGACTCAGTTTCCGTGGGTTCAACCATGAAAGCACCCTGCAGAACAAGGGGAAAATAGACTGTAGGCGGATGAAATCCGTAATCAAGCAGCCTTTTTGCCATATCCATGGTGGTGATATCATGCTTGTTTTGAATTTGATCATTAAAAACACACTCATGCATGCAGGGCTGGTCATAGGGAAGGTTCAGAATGCCTTTGAGGCTCTCTTTAATATAATTTGCATTAAGAACCGCAAGTTTACTGGCATTTGCCAGTCCTTCCTCTCCCATGGAGAGGATATAGGAGTATGCCTTGATCAATACTCCAAAATGGCCGTAAAAAGTATGGAGCCTTCCGATTGTATCGGGGCAGTCTGAAATAAATTCATATGTATCCCCCTTTTTCACAACCCGTGGAACCGGGAGAAACGGTTCAAGCTCTTTTACGGCAGCAACCGGTCCTGCGCCTGGTCCGCCTCCCCCGTGGGGGGTTGAAAAAGTTTTATGGAGATTCAGGTGGAGCACATCAATACCGATCTCTCCCGGTTTTACAACACCCATGATGGCATTCATATTGGCGCCGTCACCGTAGACAAGACCGCCCTTGGCATGAACAATATCTGCAATCTCTTTTATTTTTGTCTCAAAAAGCCCGAGAGTATTGGGATTGGTCACCATTATGCCTGCGGTATCCTCATCCATTACAGCTGCAACATCTTCAGGTTCCAGGATTCCGTTTTTCCCTGACTTGATATTGATGGACTCATAGCCGCACAAAGTCGCACTGGCAGGATTTGTGCCATGTGCTGTATCAGGGATGATAATCTTGGACCGCTGCTTTCCGCTTTTTTCATGGTATGCATGGATCATCAGCATGCCGGCAAGTTCACCATGGGCACCTGCAGCCGGCTGCAGCGTAACAGCAGGAAAACCCGTGATCTCCTTTAAATACTGCTCCAGATCATACATCAGTTTCAGCGAGCCTGCTGAATACTTCTCCCCGCACAGGGGATGTGCTGCTGAAAATCCTTTTCGTGAAGCCTGCACCTCATTGGTCTTTGGATTGTATTTCATGGTGCATGATCCAAGGGGATACATGCCTGAGTCAACACCGAAATTCCACTGGGAAAGCCTTGTATAGTGCCGCACCACATCCAGTTCAGAAAGCTGTGGAAGATCCGGCGCTTCACCGGTAAGGTTTGAATCAAGCTCAACCCTCTCAACACCAGGCTCCGGCATGGACATGGCACATCTTCCTTTACGGCTCTTATCCCATATTTCAGGTTCATTAAAGACAAGACCCTTTGTACCGGGCTGTTTTATACCTGAATCTTTCATATCGCTTTTCGGGTTCATTTCTGCACCTCCTCTGCCAGTTGATCCATGTCACTTCCCGAGACTGTCTCTGTGGCACAGAACAGGTAGTGGCCTTTCATCTGCGGGTAATAGGGTTCAAGATCAACACCTGCAAAAATATTGTGTTCAGTGATCAAAGATTCTCTTTTCTCTTTAAAACCGTCAGGTACCTTTACAACAAATTCATTAAAAAACGGGGTGTCAAATGCGGGGTTGCATCCTGATTTTTCAAGGGCATTCCTGAGGTAGCATGCCTTGTCATGGTTCTGCTGTGCAATCTCCCTGATTCCTATCCTGCCGGCCGCAGCAAGATAAATCGCAGCAGTCATGGCATTGAGACCGTTATTTGAGCAGATATTGGAAGAGGCTTTCTCTCTTCTGATGTGCTGCTCCCGTGTGGCAAGGGTTAACACATATCCTCTCTCACCATTGCGGTCTTCAGTCTTTCCCACAAATCTGCCCGGAAGATTTCTCATCAGTTTTTTGGTTCCGGCAAGAAGGCCCAGTCCGGGACCGCCGAATGATTTTGCAATCCCGAGGCTCTGTCCCTCTCCGGCAACAAGGTCTGCCCCGCACATACCGGGATTTTTTAAAAGACCATAGCTTAACGCCTCTGTAAAAGAGGTGATAAACAATCCCTTTTTTTTCTTTGCAGCATCCTTGAAAGATTGCAGATTTTCAATATTTCCAAAGAAATTGGGAGATTGAATCGCAACGCCTGCTATGTTGTCAAAGCGCTCGTCATTATTGAGTGCCTCTATATCTGTCAAACCCTGTTCCGTAGAAGGAATCTCAACAATTTCAAACCCTGCAGGCGCAAGATAGGTCTGCATGATCTGTCTGTGGTGGGGATGAACAAGTGAGGAGACAGCAATCGTGTCTGATTTCCTGCTCTTTTTAAGGGCGATAAGCGCAGCCTCTGCAAGGGCGGTTCCGCAGTCATAATGGGAAGCTGTGGCAACATCCATTCCAAGAAGCCGGGTCACCATGGTCTGAAATTCATAAATGCCCTGCAGGGTGCCCTGGCTCACTTCAGGTTGATAGGGGGTATATGCTGTCATGAATTCCGACCGTGAAATCAGGTAGGGAATAACAGCCGGAATAAAATGGTCATATGAGCCTGCTCCCATAAAACATTTACCCTTTTTGTCTGCTGCATTAAGAGCAGAGAGCTCTGCCATATGTTCATCAAGCTGCCACTCTGATACAGGTTCAGGGATATCAATACGGTCAAGGGTTTTCAGATCATCAGGTATGCAGTTAAATAGATCGTCAAGGCGATTTATTCCAGTCACCTTGAGCATTTGTTCAATATCTTCTTTTGTATGTGGAAGATAGCGCATGACTTTTATCCTTTCAGCATCTCAAGATATTCATCTCTGTCCATGAGCTCCTCAAATTCAGAAATGTCATCTGGTTTAATTTTGATAATCCACCCCTGGTCATAGCACGATTCATTGACCAGCTCTGGTTCATCTTCAAGGGACTCATTAATTTCAAGAATCTCTCCTGCAATTGGAATATAGATTTCAGAAACCGCTTTTACAGATTCAACACTTCCGAACTCCTCATCTTTTTCAAATGTATCTCCAACTTCTGGAAGCTCTACAAACACAATCTCTCCAAGCTGATCCTGGGCATAATCATTTATGCCGATTGTTATTACCTCTTCTGAAAGTTTTGCCCACTCATGATCTTTTGTATATTTTAAATCCTGGGGCAGGTTAAGGTCGTTAATCTCTTTCATGGGAACCTCCTTTTGTTCCGGTCACAGCCGGCATTCTTAAGTTGTTTGAAAAATGGTTAAGTTGTTTAAATAAAATTGCTGAGTTTTTTCCTTGCTGTTCTGTCTGGTCTTATATCTTTGATAACGCTTGCCTTTATGGATCTTTTTTTCTCTTTAAGGGTCAGTGGAAATTCACCAGTGCTGCTGTCCTGGATGATTTTTTGATCAATCTTTTTATTAACCGATATAAAGCCGCAGCTCAACCCTTTTATTTTAACATTTTCAGGAATATTGTCCGAGTTTATGCTGATAATTTTTCCATTGTACCACGTGATACCCATATCAGTGACACAGCTTAAAACACTGCCTATCTTACTTCCTTCCCGGTCTAAAACCGTTGTATTCTTTCCAACGGCAACCTTTCTCAGGGAGTCTGAGACAAATGGATATACATATTTGTTTTTACAAAGCGTATCATCTGAATTCTCTCTGCTGGTTTCCGTACCCGGCAGAAGGGAGGAGAGCAGGGCATCAGCCCCGATAAAATCTTTTGTAAATCCTTTCACACTGATACAGGACATGTGGGCTGTATGCCATCCATGTAAAGCTGTTGATTTTAAATCTTCAATCATGGATTACCTCATTTTTTTTAATAAAAATTACCAAAAAAATAAATTAATTCAATAATTATTGAAAAATATCTCTTAAAAATGATTTTGTCAAATGATTTTCGTCATTATCAAGCCTGCGGTCTGAATGGAGAAAGCATGAAACAACTGTTCCTTTTCCGGTTTCTGATTCAATAGTGATCCTGCCTTTGTAGAGTTCAACCAGTCGTTTGACGATGCTCAGCCCGAGCCCGGTTCCTTGAGGCCTGGTTGTGAAAAACGGTTTGAAAATATCGTGTAAATGGTTTTGTTCTATGCCGGAACCGTTATCACTGACCTTTACAATATAATCAAATGCCGTGTCAGAATAATCAAATGCCGTGTCAGGCTCAGATTCGCATTTTTCAACAGATACCAGAATGCTGCCTTTTTCCCTTTCCGATTCAATCAGGCTATCCCTTGCATTAAAAATGAGATTGGTAAAAATGGCATTGATATGTTCCTTGTCTCCCTTAATAAAAGCCTTGCTCAGGCTATTGGCAGAGACGCTGTATTCAATATCATGCCTTTTGAACTCACTTTTATATTTTAATTGATATTCAGTGATTATTTTTAATATATCAATAACATCACTGCCTGGGTTTATTTCATAGGTGTGGGAATAGTTTTTTATTTCATTTGAGATTTTAAGCCCCTTGCTGATATCACCTGATACGCCGTCAACGATATCAGCCAGGTGATTTGAAATATAATTCAACTCCTTTATCCGGGGAATAAACAACGCTTTGATTGTCTCTTCCGGGACCTCAAATTCCCGGCTGATTTTCTCGAGATTTTCCAGTAATCTCCTTAGAATATTTTTAAAATACAGACGGGACGATTCTCCGGGTTTATTTTCATCTGCAATTGATTTTATATCTGACTCTGCCCGGGAAAGTGTGTGGATCATCTTATCTGCAAACCCGCCTGTAAAAGAGTGTTCCAGTGAATTTCGTTCCAGCTCCAGTATCTCCCGGTGTGCCTTTGAGAGTTTTTCAGTTGTCTCCTGGATCCGTTTTTCAAGAATGCCTGTCTGGTTACGAAGAGCAGATGTCTGTTTGAATAATGATTCCCTGCTTTCAACAAAAGCAGAAATATACTGCCTGGCAATGGGCAGTACATTTTTCATTCTTGAATAGAAACCGGCATTTTCCCACTTGAGAATAAACAGACTTCTGGAGCAGTTATAGAGATCCCCTTTTTTGGCTATAATAATTTTGTTTCCTGCCTTTTTTTTCTCTTTAACATCAATTTCCCATAAAACACATCTCTCTCCGGAGAGATGTTTTTTTACAAAGGGATGAAGACCAGGTGAGTCAGGCAGGATGTTTATCCATTTTCCTGCAGGCCTGCCATTGAGATAGATGATCCCTTCCTTCTCTTCAATCCTGTAGTTGAACTGTGCAAAATCGTGTGTAAACTTTTTAAAAACATCAATGAGGCTTGCTGCCTCCCTGACATCGGCTCCGGGCATGTTGTGAACAGTGGGAATGGCACTCAAAACGCCTGAAAATCCAAAAACATGAGATGACTGGACAAATTGCCTGAATCCGGGAGCTGCACAGTACTCCACTATTGCAGAGTCGTTTTCCAGCTCCACTATTTTAAAGATATCGATTTTGGATACAGTGCTGATCAGCTGCGGTATCAGTTTCACAAGAAGTTTGACAGAAGAAAACTGACTTACCAGTTTTGCAATACCATAGGAAGATCTTTGAACAGATTCAAAAGTGAGATTAAAGGTTTCCGTCATATCATAGTCAGGAAGGCATTTTCTGTAATTCATCCACAGTTTGACAGCCGTGTGGATATCAAACCACTCATTCTCATCCAGCAGCCGTTCCCTTAGGATGTCAATCCCGTCAAAATAAGCATCAATATTTGAACCGTGATTCAGTATATAATTCCATTGCCCGAGTGCATCCCTTCCCGAATATACCGGATCATCATGGGTCAGTGCAGCAGCTTTTTTTTTCTTTTTTAATCCAAACATTTAATGGTCGTCATCCTGATCCTGGTTATTCTGATCCTGATTCTTCTGATCCTGATTCTTCTGATCCTGATTATCCTGGGGCAGAATAATCTCAAAAGTACTCCCCCTTCCCATACGGCTCTTTACACC
>CAZWSL010000007.1:123321-126839 GCA_964636495.1 uncultured Desulfobacula sp.
CCTGGGGCAGAATAATCTCAAAAGTACTCCCCCTTCCCATACGGCTCTTTACACCAATCCTGCCTCCATAGAGTAAAACAAGCCGCTGTACAACGCAGAGTCCTAAGCCTGTTCTGACTTCCGGTCTGGTTGTAAAAAAAGGGTCAAATATTTTTTTTTCATCCTCTTTTTTAATGCCGGTACCATTATCCCTGACGCTGATTTTGTGATTTTTTTCAGCGCTTTCCACTGTTACTTCAATCTTCGGCTGTTTTTCACTGCAATCTTTGATTACAGCATCCATCGCATTCTGCAGAAGATGGCTGAATATTGTTATAAAGTGATCCCTGCTGGCTTTTATCTCAATATGCTGTACACCTTGAATACCATATTGAATATTATATTTTTTAAACCGGTTTTTAAATTTAAGCTGATACATATTAAGCATTGCAGCAATATCAACAGAGTCACTGCCTGGTGCAAGTTCATACATTTCAGAGTATTCACGTGTTTTACCGGTAACGGCAAGGCTTGTGTCAATACTTTCTGCTACATCAGAAAGGGTGTCGGATAGATGTTTTCCTCTCTTCTGCATCTTCATCAGATGCCGGGTAAAATAAGACGCTGTTTTATTTTTCGGAATATGAAACGCTTCCTCCACTGCAGTGAGGTCTGTCAAAAATGAAGAAATATGATTTTCCATCAGCGTGGGATTTATGCTTTCACTGTTCTGGTTTTCACCTTCCCTGTGAGTTAAGGATTTTAACTCCAGCTGGGCACCTGCAAGGCAGTTTCTGATTTCATGGGCAAATCCGCCTGTAATCTGGTGCTCGGCTGTTCGTTTCTCAAGTGCAGCTATCTCTTCATGAATTTTTTTGAGTTCGCGGGTTTTCTCCTTGACCCTTTTCTGCAGCATATTTGCCTGATCATGCATCCTGGATGTCTGCATGAAGAGTTCATCCCTGTTTTTGAAGAAGGAATAGAGATAGTGCCCAAAGGCGGGCAGGGCATTTTTGATTCTGGAAGAAAAGGGGGCATTTTCCCAGGAAATTGTGAAAATACTTCTGGAGCAGTTGTAAAGATTACCTTTTTCTGCAATGACAATCTCTTTTCCACTGCTCTTTTTTCCCCTGATATCCCTCTCCCATAAAATACACCTTTCATCGGAAAGATATTGATTGATGCAGGGGGTGAGACCATGCTCCTCTGATATGTTTATCCATCTTCCCGCCCTCTGGCCATCAAGGAAAATAATATCATCTTTCTCTTCAATGGTGTGGCAGAACTCTGCAAAATCAATCCTGAATTTTTTAAAAACATCTATGATACTTGCCTTTTCACACACGCTTGCCAGAGGCATATTATGGATAGAGGGCAGGGCACTGAAAAATCCTGAAAAGAAAAAAACATGGGATGAATCAATAAACTTTTCAAATCCCTGAACCGGCCTGTATTCAATGACCGCACTGCTCTCTTTCAGGTCAAGGATTTTCAGCTGATCAATCCTGGATAGGGATTTCACTATTTTAGGGATAAGTTTTATAAGGAATTTTATGGATGAGAACTGTCCGAGCAGTCTGTTAATTCCAAAAGAGGCGTCATGAACCGTTTTTTGTGATATCAGGGAAGCCTCTGTCATATCAAAATCAGGAAGGCATTTTTTATAATTTTTCCATATTTTTACAGTGGTATCAATATTAAACCACTCATTTTTATCAAGTATCCGCTCTCTTGAATAATTTATTCCATTAAAAAATGTATCAAGATCAGATCCATAAATCACTACATAGTCCCATAGTCTCTTAAAATTCCTGCCGGAATAGACAGGGTCATCATAAGTGATCTCTTTTTTCTCCATATCTTTCCCACAAGGACAGAATTGATTTATCGGGCTTTACAGCTCCGGGACCTTCTGGCGCCCCGCATTTTGATATCCTCCTGTCTCTATCTCATATCTCTGTATTTTATTATTCAGCCCGACTCTGCTTATTCCAAGCTCTTTTGCAGCTCTTGTTTTATTTCCTCTGTGCTTGATAACAGCCTTTCTGATAAGATCCTGTTCAAAATTTTCTACCAGCTCCTTCATGGACCTTTTGTCACTGTTAACTGTTTTCTCTCTCTCATCAAGGTTAAAAATATTTTCTGAAAGGTGCTTTACATCAATGGTATCTCCTTCTGTTCCAACCATAACAAGAGCCCTTTCAATTTCATTTTCAAGCTCTCTTACATTGCCGGGAAATGAGTAGTTCATCAGGGATGCCAGAGCCGTGTCACTTATTTTTACTGCAGAGCTGTTATATTTTGCTTTATACTTATTTATAAAGTGATTAACCAGTACAGGAATATCATCTTTGATCTCGCGCAAAGTAGGCGGAGAGAGTTTAAAAACATTTAACCGGTAATAGAGATCCTCCCTGAAATTTCCCTGCTTGATCTCTTCTGCAAGATTTTTGTTGGTGGCTGATATAATCCTCACATCAATATATTTGGTTTTGTCTCCCCCTACAGGCCTGATCTCTCCCTGCTGGAGAAGCCGTAACAGTTTTGCCTGCATCTGGAGTGGTATCTCACCGATTTCATCCAGGAATACAGTACCTTTGTCTGCAAGTTCGAATATCCCTTTTTTATCACTCACAGCTCCGGAAAAAGAGCCTTTGATATGTCCGAAAAATTCACTTTCAAACAGGCTCTCGGGAATTGCCGCACAGTTTTGAATGAAGAAACCATTTTTATACCTGCTGCTGTTTTCATGAATGATATTTGCTGCAAGCTCTTTTCCGGTTCCGGTTTCACCCTCTATCAATACGGTGATATCTGAATTCACCGCTTTTTCACACAGCTCTTTAAATCTGGACATTGCCGGACTGAATCCAATAACCGTATCAAATTTATAATTTGATTTCAGCCTCTGCTGCAGATGAAATTTACTTTTTCTCTCTCTGTCAAGCTTCTTTTCAAGATCAAGTATTTTTTCTGACCTGTCTGCAATGCTGGTATAATTTTTAACACTTTTATCAATTGCTGATTTCAGTCCTTCAATATCATCTCCCTTTGAAAAATATCCTTCAGGGCTGTATCTGTTAATAATGGTTTTCAGATCATGATCATTTTGAAATGCAGAGTAGAAGATAACCGGAATGTCGGGTTTTATCTCTTTCAGTTTTGGAAATGCCCTGAAACCGTTCATCTCTTTCATTTTTATATCAAGAATAATGCAATGGATGAAAGCAGTGTTCAAGGTGTTCATTCCCTCCAGGGCAGTGTCAACCGCAATCACATTATACTCTGATGAAAAATAAGTTTTAAGACCCCGCTGGATGGATCTGTCATCATCAATGACAAGGATATTATAAACCCCTTTTTTAAAAGAACGGTCGTTTCCCAGCTCCTTGAGCAGGTCATCAATTTCAAGCATCAGCATCTCCTCTGAAGTGATAAGTAAATTTGCATTTTCCGGCAACTTACTTATCACTTGTGCCTTTATATTTCAATGTGAAAAAAAGAATAGTGACAAAAATATTACATATATTAAAAATAGT
>CAZWSL010000008.1:0-120108 GCA_964636495.1 uncultured Desulfobacula sp.
TTACTAAAATTACAGGCAGACCGGTTGGACAAGACAACCTGCATCTTCACTGGTACCTATTGCATATTGCAAATATGTAAGCATCAAAAAATATAGCAGACAGATTTGCCAGGCACACTGCACAAAAAGATCAGACTGGTATTATAATAGAGCTTGCCTGGGGTAGAGATACCCCGAAAGTCATGGTCCTGATGACGCTGGATTTTTTGATGAGTTCTTTTATTTTCCTGCTCCTTCGGCTTTATATCTTTGTTAACAAAAAAAGGATAAAAGAAGAAACACTCCTGCATCATTATGTGTATTGTCGGTTTTTACGGCAGAGAAATAAAAAAAGGTGACAAAAAAGAACCTGTTCCCGTACGCGATCCAATGTTTTGCGATTTCATAAGAGATACCGTGGCACGCATAATTGCTCTCCGGATTGAATCTACCGAGAAAGGTAAACCTCTAACCTTTAACCTACGTAAAAAGCGTATGAGAGGAGCTGTTGAACACGCCAGTGGAAGGCTGATTGCCTTACAGGAGCATATGGATCTTTGCGTACAGACTCTTGATTCCTGAAACGGTTAAGCCACCAAACTGTTTGAGGGAAGCATGACCGAGTTTTTGGTGGCCAGTGTAAGGGATCTTAGAGTTTGTAGCAATGTCCATCTCAGCGGATGTAAGGCAATCAGCCTGGAACGGGTATGAAACATTTATTATGGCAAATATATGCTTATTCCAGGTGTTTTACATCTTTGATACCCGGTATAATGGATAATTTTTCCCTGCCGGAATGCTCTGCAAATCATGTGAACAGCCGGGAGATCATATAATAGAGCAATGGAATAAAAACAGCCGGAAGCATATTCCCGATTTTGATTTTTATTTTTAGAAGGATGTTAAGGCCAATGGCAATAATGAGCAATCCGCCCACTGAAGACATTTGAGAAATAACTTCCGGAACCAGGAACGGTTTAATGTAAACAGCTGCCAGCGTAATTGTTCCCTGATAGAGAAGGACTGAGATACTGGAGAACAGAACCCCTATTCCCATGGATGATGTAAAGATCACGGCACTGATGCCGTCTATGGTGGCTTTTGCGAAAAGGGTGTCATGGCTGCCGGTCAGACCGCTTTCAAGGGAGCCCACAATTGCCATGGCGCCGATACAGAAAATCAGTGAACTGGTTACAAATCCAGTTACAAATGAGCTGTCTTCTTTTTTTGAAAACGCAGCTTCCAGTTTTTTACCCAGTTTTTCGATCTGGCTTTCGATATCGAAAAACTCTCCTGCCAGGCTCCCGCATGCAAGTGACAGAAGAATCAGGATAAAATCATCACTTTGAAATGCCCCTTTAAACCCGATGAGAATTACTCCCAGGCTCACGGACTGCATGATGGTCTGGTGATATTTTTCTGATATCTTTCCTCTTAAAATCAGTCCTGCCAGACTGCCTGCTATAATCGCCGATACATTGACAAGGGTTCCCAGCATATGTCAGTTATTTAAACCTCTCTTTTTCCCCTGCAGGCTGATGGCAATGATCATTAACCCAAGGCAGGAGCATATAAAGTTATGGATCTATAATTGCTGAAAGATAATTCAGTAGCCAGGTGTTTGTCAACTTCAATATTTCCAGGTTGGACATGTAATACCGGTAAACTCAAAACTGACTTGCAAAAATCATACTGATTATGATAATTAAAAGCCTTGATTCAGAAAAATATATGGAAATTATGTGCAGAACACTTCCGGAACTCCGGATAATTTTATAACAATAAGGTGGCAGGTATTTTTTATGAAAGCGTTATTAGCCCTTGAAGACGGCAGAACTTTTCCATGTACAAGTTTTACCGGACCGGGAGAGGCAAAAGGTGAAATTGTATTCAATACCAGTATGACAGGTTACCAGGAAGTCCTTACTGATCCCTCCTATTACGGCCAGATGGTCACTATGACATATCCTTTGATCGGCAATTATGGAGTCTGTCCTGAGGATGTTGAATCTGACAGAATTCAAGTGGCGGCATTTATCGTAAAAGAGTACCAGAATTTTCCAAGTAATTTCAGATCCAGAGGAAATCTTGCGGATTATCTGATCAAAGGCCGTGTGCTGGGCATTGAAGATCTGGATACCAGGGCATTAACCCGCCATATAAGGAAATCCGGCGCCATGCGGGCGGTGATTTCAACATCAGATCTGGATCCAGATTCCCTGACAGAAAAAGCAAGGCAGATTCCGTCCATGCAGGGAAGTGATCTTGCGGGTAAGGTGACTACAAAACAGCCATATTTCTGGAAATATAACAGGCCTGATTATATAAAAATAGACAAATTGAAAGATCCGCTTATCTGGAATTACAGGGGTAAAAAACACTCTGTTGTTGCCCTTGATTTCGGTATTAAATACAATATTATAAGATGCCTTGAAAAGGCAGGATGCGAAGTGCTGGTTGTGCCTGCCGCCACAACTGCTGAAACCATAAAAAATCTCAAGCCTGAAGGTGTTTTCCTATCCAACGGACCCGGTGATCCAGAGCCTGTAACTTATGCAGTGGAAACTATCAGAGAGCTGCTCGGATTTACTCCCATATTTGGGATATGTCTTGGCATGCAGCTTCTCGGTCTTGCCATGGGCGGAAAAACATTTAAGATAAAATTCGGGCACAGAGGAGCAAACCAGCCTGTTAAGAATCTATCCACAGGAAAGGTCGAGATCACTTCACAGAACCATGGATTTGCTGTAGATCTTGATACCATTGGTAAAGACTCATCAGCCATGACCCATATCAATTTGAATGAAGACTCTCTTGAAGGGCTTGAAAATAGATCAATGAATGCATTTGCCGTGCAGTATCATCCGGAAGCATCTCCCGGTCCCCATGATGCAGCATATCTTTTTAACCAGTTTGCAAAAGTGATTAAAAATGCCAAAGCGTAATGATATTAAAAAAATTCTGATTATTGGTGCAGGTCCCATTATTATCAGCCAGGCGTGTGAGTTTGACTACTCAGGGACTCAGGCGTGTAAAGCCCTTAAGGAAGAAGGGTATGAAGTTATTCTGATAAACTCGAATCCTGCCACTATTATGACTGACCCTGAAACTGCGGATAAAGTATATATTGAGCCTGTAACCCCTGAAACGGTTGTCAATGTTATCAAAAAAGAGAGACCAGATGCCATATTGCCTACTCTTGGCGGACAGACCGGTTTGAACACCGCTATCGAAGCCGCAAAAACAGGTGTTTTTAAAGAGTATGGCGTTGAGATGATTGGTGCATCTGAAGAGGCGATAAATAAAGCAGAAGATCGCGAACTCTTCAGGAATGCCATGAACAAGATTGGTTTGAGGATACCGAAAAGCGGATTTGCAACAGACCTGAAGGAGGTTGAAGAGGTTTCAAAGCGAATAGGCTTTCCCATCATTGTAAGACCAAGCTTTACCCTTGGAGGTACAGGCGGTGGAGTTGCCTATAACCTGGACGAGGTGTTCCACCTTTCAAAGGCAGGGCTTGATGCGAGTCTTATCACCCAGGTAATGCTGGAGGAGTCAGTTCTTGGCTGGAAAGAGTATGAGCTTGAGGTGATGAGGGATCATGCAGATAATGTTGTGATCATCTGCTCCATTGAAAATGTCGATGCAATGGGTGTTCACACAGGTGATTCCATTACAGTGGCTCCGGCCCAGACCCTTTCAGATAAAGAGTATCAGGAGCTTCGGGATGCGTCTATTGCAATCATAAGAGAGATCGGTGTTGACACAGGAGGATCAAATGTCCAGTTTGCAGTGAATCCGGAAAACGGAGATATCATTGTGGTGGAAATGAACCCAAGAGTATCAAGAAGCTCTGCCCTTGCCTCTAAAGCGACTGGTTTCCCCATTGCAAAAATTGCAGCAAAACTTGCTGTTGGATATACGCTTGATGAGATTGCAAACGATATCACAGGTGAAACCCTTGCCTGTTTTGAGCCGTCAATTGATTATTGTGTCGTTAAAATCCCGAGATGGACATTTGAAAAATTTCCCGAGACCCCGGACATTCTGACCACTGCCATGAAATCAGTTGGTGAGACAATGTCAATAGGAAGAACATTTAAAGAAGCGTTTCAAAAAGGGCTTCGCTCCCTTGAAATAGGAAGAGCAGGATTTGGTGCTGATGGTAAATCTCCATTTCCAGACAGTGTTGCAGGTAATGAACTGGAATACAAGCTTTCCACACCTAATTCTCAACGTCTGTTTTATCTGAAATATGCCATTGAACATGGCATGCCTATTACAATGATTTATGAAATGACAGACATTGATCCATGGTTTCTAAACCAGATGAAGCAGATAGTAGACCTTGAAAAACAGATCAGACTGGCAGGTAAGGATCTGCCCAGGGAACTTTTTGAGAAAGCAAAGAAATTCGGATTTTCCGATATACAGATCGGATACCTTACAAATCTGGAAAATAAACAGATAGAGAAGAAGAGAAAAGATCTTGGCATTGTACCGGTTTACAAACTTGTAGATACCTGTGCCGCAGAGTTCAGAGCTGCAACTCCCTACTACTACTCCACCTTTGAAACCGAGTGTGAAGCAAGGGTGTCAGAGAAGAAAAAAGTTATTATACTCGGGGGAGGGCCCAACAGGATTGGCCAGGGAATTGAATTTGACTACTGCTGTGTTCATGCTTCTTTTGCTTTAAGGGAAGAGGGAGTGGAGTCAATAATGGTAAATTCAAACCCTGAGACGGTGTCCACAGACTATGATACCTCTGATAAGCTTTATTTTGAGCCCCTTACAAGGGAAGATGTGCTTCATATTGTTGAAAAAGAGAATCCGTATGGCGTTATTGTGCAGTTTGGAGGGCAGACACCTTTAAATCTTGCCTCTGACCTTCAAAAAGCAGGCGTTCCGATAATCGGCACAAGTCCTGAAAGTATTGACAGGGCAGAAGACAGGGATCTTTTTCAGGCAATGCTTGATAAACTGAATCTGCGTCAGCCTGAAAACGGGATCGCCTTTTCCTATGGAGAAGCAGTAAAAGTTGCAAGGGATATAGGATACCCTGTCATGGTACGTCCCTCCTTTGTCCTGGGCGGTCGTGCCATGAAAATAGTCTATGATGAAAGTGATCTTGAAGAGTATTTTGATCTGGCAGTCCAGGCTTCACCTGACAAACCGGTTCTCATTGATAAATTTTTAGAAGAAGCGTTTGAACTGGATGTGGATGCAATCAGTGACGGTGAAAAAACGATTATCGGCGGTATGATGGAGCATATTGAAGAGGCGGGAATACACTCTGGAGATTCTGCATGCGTACTGCCACCATACTCCATTTCCCAGAAACATATTGATGAGATGGCAGAGGCGGCCAAATCCATTGCTAAGGAGTTGAATGTAAAAGGGTTGATGAACATTCAGTTTGGCATTATGCACGATAAAGTCTATATTATCGAGGTTAATCCGAGAGCATCCAGAACCATTCCTTTTGTTTCAAAGGCTATCGGTATCCCCCTTGCCAAACTTGCCGCAAAGGTAATGCTTGGGAAAAGCCTTGATGAACTGGGGCTTACAAGGGAGATTATTCCGCCATACTTTTGTGTAAAAGAGGCGGTCATGCCCTTTGACAGATTTGACGGCGTTGATCCGGTTTTAGGTCCAGAGATGAAGTCTACAGGCGAAGTCATGGGAATTGATAAAGACCTGGGCGCTGCAGTGGCAAAAGCCCAGCTGGCAGCAGGGCAGAAGCTTCCAACAGAAGGCACTGTTTTCATAAGCGTTCAGGACAAAGATAAACATGCAGCCCTGCCTGTTGCAAAAAAATTCCATGAAATGGGCTTTACCATTATGGCTACAAAAGGGACGTCAAAATTTCTGGAAGAGAATTCAGTACCTGCCAGATTTGTCAAAAAAGTATCCTCAGGCAGACCCCATGTTGTTGATGCGGTAAAAAACAGTGAAGTCCAGCTGATTTTAAACACCGGTGCATCAAGCCAGACAAAGCAGGATGGATATGAAATACGGCATTCTGCCATTAAATACAAGATTCCCTATGCCACTACAACAGATGGGACAAAAGCCATATGCAGTGCGATTGAAGCGTTACAGAATAAGAACTTGAGTGTGAAACCGATCCAGGAATATCATCAGGAAAATAAAATTGCTTAATTCAGTGATTGAGAGTGAAACACCTAAAGATGAGTGTGGCGTGTTTGGGTTGTACAGACATCCTGAAGCTGCAAAAATAACTTATTTTGGTCTTTATGCACTCCAGCACCGGGGTCAGGAGAGTGCAGGTATTTCAGTCAACAGGGGAATAAATGATAAAATTTTTTCCCATAAAGGCATGGGACTTGTTCCTGAAATTTTTAATATGGAAGATCTGAACAGGATTGAAGGGGGCTCAGCAATCGGCCATGTCAGATATTCAACAACAGGCGATTCAGTCTTAACCAATGCACAGCCGTTTGTGGTCAATCACAGGCAGCGTTCATATGCTGTTGCCCATAATGGAAATCTTGTCAATGCCCATATTTTAAAGGAGGAGCTGGAAGAGAAGGGGTCTATTTTCCAGACAACAATGGATTCTGAAGTTTTTCTGCATCTTTTTATCAAAAACCTGATTAAAGGAGATGTTGAAAGTGCGGTTTTAAAGTCTGTTGCAAAAATTGAAGGTGCCTACTCCATGATTCTTCTGACCTGTAAAGGCGAAATCATAGGAATGAAAGATCCCAATGGTTTCAGGCCGCTGGCTCTTGGAAAACTCAATGGTCACTATGTTCTTACTTCTGAAACATGCGCCCTTGACCTGATTCAGGCAGATTTTATCAGGGAACTTGATCCTGGTGAGATAGTGATCATTAATGAAGATGGTATTAAAAGTATAAAACATCCAAAAGCTGCTGAACATAAATCTCTCTGTATTTTTGAGTATATCTATTTTGCAAGACCGGACTCAACCATTGATGGTAAAAATGTTTATGAAATGAGAAAGGCCCACGGCAGGAGACTTGCCCGGGAAGCTCCTGTTGATGCAGATCTTGTTATGCCTTTTCCTGATTCCGGGAACTATGCGGCAATCGGATATGCAAAAGAGTCAGGTATACCGTTTGAAATGGGTATGATAAGAAACCACTATGTCGGCAGAAGCTTCATTCAGCCAACCCAATCCATGCGGGATTTTGCAGTCAGGGTGAAGCTCAATCCGGTAAGGGAGCTGATCCGCGGGAAAGAGATCATTATTATTGAAGATTCAATTATTCGCGGTACTACAGCAAAAACACGTGTAAAAGCCCTTCGTGAACTGGGTGTGGGAAAAATACATATGAGGATCTCATGTCCTCCCCACAAATATCCATGCTATTATGGAATCGATTTCTCTTCCAAAGGTGAACTGATTGCGGCACAGAAACCGATTGACGAGCTTGGTAAATATCTGGAACTGGACTCCCTGCACTATCTTTCCATTGAAGGTATGCTTGAAGCATCAGGTGTGAAAAATCCAGGAGAGAATTTTTGTAAAGCATGTTTTGACGGGAACTATCCTGTATCCTTTGATCCTGATTTTACGAAACAGTGTATGGGGTAAGATGCTGAAACAGACGGTAGCGTTTTCTAAAAATTCTTCAAATCTCTTTTTCCATATTTTAACAAAATGCAATCTCTCCTGCAGCCACTGTTATATAAACAGGGATGAACATGGAGCCAATACCCTTGATATTGAAACCATAAAAGAGTGGCTCAGGCTTTTTGCAGATAGAGTATATTCCCCTGAAAATAAAAATCATAAAAAAAGTATGAAAAGGGCTGAACAGACCAATGTCATCTTTCTGGGAGGAGAGCCCACACTCCACCCGGATCTCCATCTTGCAGTCAGAGAGGCAAAGAGCCTTGGATTCAAATCCATTACAATTGATACCAATGGATATCTCTTCCATGATATCCTTGATAAAATTTCATGTAATGATATTGATTATCTCTCTTTTTCCCTGGATGGTGCTACACCGGCAACCAATGACGCCATAAGGGGAGAAGGCAGTTATCAGAGAGTCATGGAGGGTATACAGCAGGCTGCAGCCGGAAAATTTTCATGCTCCATGATATATACGGTGTCTGATAAGAATTTCCATGAACTGAACCTGATGGAAGATGTTGTTAAAGATCTTGGAATTAAACGGTTTTTTATACAGGTTATCGGCATGAGGGGCAAGTCATCACCTGCACGTGATTCAACGTACGGCAGGACAAAACAGGTGTCAAAACAGGAGTGGCTTGATACGGTTCCGCAAATTGCAGAGAAAATTGCAGGACACAATATTATCGTAACCTATCCCAAAGTGTTTTTAAACAATGATGAGATTTTTCAGTGTGCAGGCAATGAAGCGGATAATTATTTTCTGTTTCCCAATGGACGGGTTTATCAATGTCCGATCTGCGAAGATTTTCCCCTTCACTCTTTTGAAATAATAGACAACAGGCTGACTCCAACTCCGAAAATTAATGAGAGAGATCTGTTTGAATTAACCATACCTGAGGGGTGTGTAATGAATAAAATGATCCAGCCGGCAAACCTTTCCTATAATGAAAAAGGAGAATCTGAATATCAAATTGCCTGCTGTCTGCTTAAAGAGGAGATATCCCTGCTGTAACTACTGTCCGGGTCAGATATCACGCCATACACTTTTTAACCTGCCTCCAGGTGATGATTTACACCTGCAGCGCTGCCACGACAGAGACTTCACAGAATAACCCCGGGTGTGCCATCCGGGCTTCCACACATGCCCTTGCCGGTGCCGTCCCAGGGGTTACCCATGCATCCCAGATTTCATTGAACTGATCAAAATACCTGATATCGGACAGGTAGACAGTTGCCGACAGCATACGGGTTTTACTGGTACCGGCTTCTTCCAGCAGCTTGTCCACCCTGGACAGCATCTCCTTTGCCTGCTCCTGCAGGGATGTATCTGGAATGCCGACCTGGCCGCAGAGATAAACGGTGTCTTTGTGGATGACTATTTTGCTCATTCGATCAGTGGTGTGTTTCCGTGTTATTTTTTCCATTTGTCATATGCCTCTTGTTTAAGGTTATTCTAATCATCATTTTTTCACTGTTTTTGTACCATGGAAATAATCTGATTATCAAGCTGCAATAGTGTTTAATCAGATTATTTTGAAATTGTCTTTGCAAAGAGAGTGAATATGTATTATGGGTTTCCATATTTTATCTTTCATTTATGTGCAAAACTTAAAGGATGTTCTCAATTATCCCCGTAATTAAAATAGTGTCAGGGAAAAAATGAAAAAACATATTGGATGGATTATTACCGGCATGCTCGTTTTTTACCTGTTAAGCCTGACTGTTCCTGTTCTGCAGTTTCTGCCGGTTCTGCTGGCATGGCTTGTGCCGGTCATAATGTGGCAGACATTAGGAGATGTCATCCGCAGGCAGACGTCACTGCTGCTGACAATTGGCTGTGCTTTTCATTTTTTTTCAGTTTATAAAGGCGTTGTTCCTGAATGGGAGCAAATTTTTACTGTCAATCTTCCGCTTCTGGCCATGTTTGCAGCGATCTCTTTTCTTTCTGTGACAAACACGGAGATTGGAGATCGTCCACTGCCAAAAGGGAAAAAATCTGTTATTAAAACTGCATTTGCCACCCACTTTCTCGGAGCAATAATGAATCTGTCTGTCCTGCTCGTTTTCGGGGATCGACTGCAGCGGAATGGATCGTTAACCAGGAACCAGTTAATAATACTTGGGAGATCTTTCTGCGCTGCTGCATGGTGGTCCCCTTTTTTTGTCGCAACCGGCGTTGCACTTACATATGCACCTGACATGTCATGGCAGAAAACATTGATACCAGGCATTGTTATGGGTATTCTTGCAATTGTGTACTCAATTATTGATGTCTGCTGTTTTAGAAAAGAAGAGTTTTCAGGTTATCCTTTCAAAATTGAGAGTCTGACCATACCTCTTTTCCTTGCTTTTTCAGTGATCTGTGTTCACTATTTTCGACCTGACACCAGTATCATCAATATTATCTGTATCATTTCACCTGTTGGTGCATTTGTTTTTATAAAAAGCAGATCCAGGATAAAAACGCTGCACGCTTTTATCTCTGCCAGACTGTCATCCGTCAGCAGCCAGTTCACTCTGTTTCTTGCCGCAGGTGTTTTTTCTTCGGGAATAAAATCGATTACACATGTTTACCCTTCAGTGTTTAAGCTTGAAGGGTATCTTTTCACTCCAGTTTTGTTTTCAATGATTTTAGGGGTGGTGATCATTATTGGAATTATAGGGGTACACCCTGTTGTCAGTATCTCCATAATCAGCCCCTTGCTTCTCCCCCTTGATGTGGATCATTCCCAGCTGGGATTCCTGTTTCTCAGCAGCTGGGCCATATCAACGGCCAGCACGCCATTATCAGGTGTGGGACTGGCTTTGCTCAGTCGTTACCAGGCCGCACCTGAAGTGATTTTACGAAGCAACTGGCATTATGCTGTTGTGATGTGGATCATTACCTCTGTAATGAATGTTTTTTTCTTTACCGGTTTGTAAGCCGTAAAGGTTGAAACAGCGTTTTCCAGTAATGCAGGATCATTGTACATCATCCCAGAAATATTGAAATTCAATATTCCTGCCGTCGGGGTCAGTTGCAAAAAAATGATAAATCCGGTATTCTGGATTATCTTCCGGCTGGGTTTGGGCTAAATCGCTTAATTTATGATACATCATGTCAACTCCTGCTTTGTCGGCAAAAACAAAGCAGGTGATACCGCAGTTATCAACTGTCTCTCTTTGGCAGAATCCCAGAAGCATATTGCCGAACTTGAGGATATGGCAACCACCCTGATCCAGCCAGATTTCACAACCGATTTCTTCCTGATAAAACTTTGAAACCCTCTGTAGATCCTTTGTTTTGAAAAAGACGATTCCGTTTTTCATTACAATGCTTTCTCCATGCTGTTGAAATAGGATGCTATTCGCTCCATAGCTATTTCAAGGTTTTCATAGGAATTTGCATAGGACAACCGGAAAAAATTTTCTGCAAAATTGCCTGTTTTATCCCAGGGTACCACGGCAACACCCGCATCCAGCAATTCATCTGTCACCTGCTGTGTGGGTTTCCCCGTGCCCGAGACATTCACCATGAAATAAAATGCACCTTTAGGTTCACTAAAGCTGATATGCTTTATTTCCTTTAAGCATTTTGTAACAAGGTTACGTCTTCTTGCAAACTCGTTCACCATTTTTTTCATCTCTGTTTTTGGGCCGCGCAGCGCTTCTGTGGCCCCGTACTGGGAAAAAGTGGAAACACAGCCCGTTGAATACTGATGAACCCGGATCATGGCGGACATCAAATCTTTATCCACTCCTGCATATCCCAGCCGCCACCCGGTCATGGCATAGCTTTTTGAAAACCCGTTTACGGTTATGGTTCTCCTGCTCATACCGGGTAATGCGCCGATACTGTAATGCGTTTCATTGTCGTAGATTAAATTTTCATAGATCTCATCCGAGAGCACCAGAAGATCATTTTCGATGGCAACCCGGGCAATATTTTCCAGGGTCTCTTTTGAGTAAACTGCGCCTGTTGGATTTTGGGGAGAATTTACAATGATGAGTTTGGTCCTGTCCGTACATCTCTCAAGCAGATCTTCTCTGGTCGGATTAAATCCCTTTTCCTCAAAGACAGGAACCGATACAGGCACACCGCCGGCAAGTTCAATGCCGGGAAAATAGTAAGGCCAGAAAGGATCAGGGACAAGAACCTCATCACCGGGATTGATAAAGGCCATCATGGTTAAAAAAATTGCCTCATTTGCCCCGATCGTAACTATGATTTCTTTATCCGGATCAAATGTCAATCCATTCTCTTCCCTGAATTTATCTGCAATGGCAGCCCGTAACGGTTCAATACCGTAATTTGAGGCATAGTGGACATGGCCTTCATCAAGGGCTTTTTTAGTTGCGTCTTTTATGTTTTGAGGGGTATCAAAATCCGGCCGGCCAATCCCTAAATTGATCATATGCTGCCCGGCAGCTTTACGTCTGTTTACCTCTTCAAAGACTTTACGTATCTCGGAAAAAGGGATACGGTTCATTCTATCTGCATCATACATGTCATATTCTCCTTTGCAAATCTGTTTGATCTGTAAAAATTCAGGTGACAGATGATATATACATTTCCTGCGCAACCCTGGCAACAAGGGTTCTGGGCAGAAGAACCGGGCAGTCGCACAGGTTGTGTAATTTTTCCCTCTGTTTTTGTGAAAACCCCATGCAGTCAATAACAACCAGATCAACCTTCATGGACTTAAAATTGCCTCCTGCTTTCTCAAATCCTTTTTCTCCATAGGGGGAAGCAACTGCAGATACGGTTTCAATCCCCATTTTTTTCCAATGGATTTTTGCCGCACTCTCCTGAGCTTTATTGGGAACAACAATGCCGATTTTTCTGCCGGGAAAGAGGCATGAAACCAGGGATGGAACGATCATCCCCGGTAACAGAACCGGTATGGAACAATCAAATCGCGGAAATCCCCCGCAGCAGAGGATTATGGCAATAGCGGCGCCATTCCGGGCTAAATCCTCCACCTCTTTTTTCAGATAAGGGAAAAGCGTTGGCAGAGGGATCTCTACGGTGGAGCCGTCTGACAGAAGGCAGATCAGGGGAGATTCCCCTTTTTTATTTTCAAGCTCTTTTGCCTGTTCCGGAGTGAAGCCGTCAAGAGCCCCCACAAGTTTTCTCGGGATTCCGGGTGCTGTCTTGTCATATACGGATTCATGATCTTCTCTTGGAGAATGTCCAAGTGCAATCAGACCGATCATCGGGGTCTGACAAACCGGCCAAAACCGGCAGAGGCTGTTGTCTCTCCCTCTTCGTGTACCCTGGTGCCCCTTACCCAGGTGGATTTGAGTTTCCCTGAAAGTTTCATCCCGTCAAATACATGCATGTTCCCGCCTGCTTTGGAGTGGCTCTTGTGTTTGTCAAAAATAAATTCAGCATTCATGTCAACCAGAACAAAGTCTGCGTCATATCCGGGTTTTAAAAAACCTTTTTGATCCAGTTGAAAAATTTCTGCAGGTTTTTCACTGAGAAGACGAACCATTCTGCAGGGAGAAAGCAGTCCTTTATTCACGGCATCCACCATTAGCGGCATAATCATGTCAAAGCCTGCAAGACCGGCATTGGCAGCAAAAATTCCGTCCTCTTTTGATTCCGGGCGCCAGGGGGAGTGATCTGTTGCAATATAATCGATGGTCCCGTTGCTGACGTGATTCCAGAGCTTCTGTCTGTTCTCTTCAGATCTCAGCGGGGGATTGTTTTTTGCATAGGCACCGAATCTGGTAAGATATTCATCACTCATAAAGAGATATGACGGGCAGGTTTCCGCCACAACATTCACCCCTCTCTCTTTTGCCTCAGCCACCAGTTGAACCGCATTGGCCGATGACATATGACAGATAACCAGAGATGCATCCAGACTGGCCCCAATAGCAAGGGTCAGGGCCACGGACGCATCTTCACAGACAGGGGGGCGGCATTCGGTATGAACAAGACCATCGGTTCGTCCGCTCTTTTTCATTCTATGGGTAAACATCTCCACTATTTCATCTGTTTCACAGTGAAGACAGTGACGGCGGCCGGTCCTGGCAACAGCTTCCATGGCTTCATACTGGCTTCCGGCATCCGGACAGATGAGCCCGGTAAACTCTTTTTCCCGTCCAGGTTCTGCAGGGTGAAGATAAGTCTTAAAGGCCACAGCTCCTGCATCGGCCAATTCCTGAATATGATCAATATTTTCATATCCGGCAGTGCCGTAGAGTGCAAAATCAATTAATGATCTTGGCTGCACAGTCTGTGCCCGTCTGTTTAATATTTCAGCCGTGTACACCGGGGGGATGGAAATCGGCATTTCGCATACAGTGGTTATTCCTCCTGCTGCAGCTGCCTGGGTGCCTGTCCAGAAATCTTCCCGCTCCATTCGTCCGGGATCCCGTATATGACAATGACCGTCAATAACTCCGGGGAATACGTGAAGACCCCTGGCATCAATAATCTCTGCAGCTTCAGCATCTGATTGTCCGGGCATGAACAGTGCCGTAATCTTTTGATTTTTTATGGCAAGATCCATGTTTTTTAATTCCTGACCTGAAGCAATAATTCCGTTTTTTACTATTAATTCATACATCCGTCACATCCTTATAGTGTGCTCATCATTTTTTTATCAAGAGTTAAAACTCCTGAAAGAAGCGCATTAGCGCCGGCTTCACACGCTTCAGGGCTTGAGTATTCTTCCCTGGCATGACTGATTCCATCCTTATTGGGCACAAAAAGCATGGCTACAGGGCAGATCCTCGCCATTAAATTAGCATCATGCCCGGCACCGCTGGGCATGATTTTATAGCTCAAGCCAGCATCCCTGCATCCCTCTTCAAGAGCCGTGAGCAGGGTGCTGTCTGAAAGAACAGGTGGTTTGTGTGAATATTTGTCAAAAGATGCATTCAGTTCATCGGAAAAAGACTTGAGCTCTGACTGGGCGCTGTCTAAGCTGTCATCACTCAGACCACGTATTTCAAAGGTGATTTCCACACTTCCCGGAATAACATTGGGCGCTCCCGGAGTGACATCAAGTTCACCTACGGTACCGACAATACCATACTTTTCCGCGGTTTCCTTTACCGCCAGAACAAATCGGGAAGCCTTGACAAGGGCATCGTCACGTTGCTGCATGGGGGTTGTGCCGGCGTGGTTGCTTTTGCCCGGAAAAATGAGGCGGTACCGTCTGAACCCTACAATTCCGTCAACCACCCCCACGGAAACTGCTTCGTTGTCAAGAATACCGCCCTGCTCAATGTGAAGTTCTATATATGCGGCCACCTCTCCCTTTTTTCGTTCAATGGATTCCATTGTTTCAACATCAACACCTGCATCCTGCAGAAGGTCAATAAAACGTTGACCGCTGTATACGGTCTGTTCAAGCAGGGATTTATGAAAAGCCCCGGTCATGACACGGCTGCCGAAAGTCCCTCCGGGAGCAAGGGCTTCCTCACCTGAAAAATTGATAACCTGAATGGGATGATTCAATTTTACAGCCTGGGTGTTCAGCGCCCGCACAACTGCAATACCCGATAAAACACCAAGCACCCCGTCAAAATTGCCGCCGCAGGGGACTGTATCGGTATGGGATCCCATTATAATGGGGGGCAGTGAGGGTTCCTTTCCCTGATACATGCCCACGGAATTGCATGCCTTGTCACGGATGACATCCATCCCCGCATGCAGCATAAATCCTTCCACCAGGGTTCTGGCATCAAGATCGGCCTGGCAGAATGCTTCCCTGTAATAGCCGCCGTCTCTGCCCAAACCAATTTTTCCCACTTCATCCAGTTCAAACAGGAGCCTCTGTTTATCAATCACCAAATTTTTCATGTTGTTATGCAATGGTTAAGTATTTATTATTTATATTTTTTTTCCACCAGTTCACTATACTGGCTGTGGTCAATAACAGCTTCAACAATGGCAGGACCTTCCTGAACAAAAGCCTGCTTCAATGCTTTTTCCATTGTCTGCTCGGAATCCGCCCGGAATACAGGCACTCCGAAAAAGAAGTCAGACTGGAAATACTCCCCTTCATAAAGTTTGGTCTGGTACCGGAGAACATCCTGCCACTCCTGTTTAACAGCAATCAGGCTGATTCTGCGGTCTGCAAAGACAACAAATACGGTATTCAGATGTAGGCGCCTGGCAGTTATCAGTTCGCCGGCCATCATTAAAAAACCGCCATCCCCTGTCACGCAGGCCACTTCCTGGCCAGGGCAGCTCAAGCTTGCAGCAATGGCGGCAGGGATGCCAAATCCCATGGAAGACCAGCCATTGGTCATTACTACTCTGTTCAGTGAAGGTGTCGGCCAGAATTGTCCGGCAACATGAAGATGGGCACCCACATCAAGGGTGAGGATGCCGTCGTCAGGCAGTATCTCCCTTAAAACAGCAAGGGCTGTGACAGGGCCAAACCTGTCCCGGAAGACGTCGAACCTTGAATGTATCCGCTTTCGGGCAAGGGGGAGTTCCTTCTCCTCCCATTGCGTTCTGACGGCCTCTCTGCTAAGAATGCCAAGCGCCTGTTTTATATCACCAACAGCCTGCGCTATCAGTGTATAATCGGATTGATCGATATCAGCGGGGCTGACATCTATGCTCACAACCGGTATATTTTCCGGTATCCATGCTTCAAAATTGAACTCAACAGGATCATAGCCAATGGCAACAATAAGATCTGCTTTTGCTATAATATCAATGAGTTCACCACTGCAGGCGTGAAACAGAACACCCTGATACAAGGGGCTGTTTTCATCAATAATTCCCTTGGACATCGGCGTAATCACAACGGGTGCATGAAGCTTTTCTGCAAAGCCGGACACCTCTTCTCTTAATCCCTCACGTGCAGCGGTAAGCCCCACGGCCAGAATCGGTCGTTCTGCGTCTTTAATGGCCCTGGCCACCTTGTCAAGCTCTTGTTTTTCTGCCTGAACAGATTTCCGGGGTTGTGGTTTTTTCAACGCGGTATGGTCACTGATTGCCGCCAGGGCCTTATCAGAAGGGATGCCGATGTGTACTGGTCCGGGAATATCTGAAAGCGATAAATTCAGCGCATGATACACATCCGATACTGGATTTTCACAGTTCAGGCGACAGGTTTTTTTGGTTATCGCCTCAAACAGTTTTTGATGATCAATCCGCATCTGAGTGGTTCGCGACATCATGTTGTCAGGCACCTCGCTGGTCATGGCGATGAGGGCTGAACGGTCAAGAAGTGCGCCCCCTACACCTGTGGAAAGATTGGTTGCTCCGGGGCCAAAGGTACCATGACAAATGCCCGGAACAGTGGTGAGGCGTGACGTAACATCTGCCATAAAAGCTGCTGCCCCCTCATTGGCAACAAGGACAAACTCAATCCCCTGAGCCTGCATTTCATCCATAAACGGAATCCAGGGACCACCCGGTATACCGAAAACATATTTGACTCCAGCGGTCTTTAACTGTTTGATTACTGCTTCACAGACTGTTGTCATAAAAACTTCTCTTTCATTGAAAAAGCGCTAAGTTTACTTTTAACGCAAGCATATCTCCTATAGTCATTCCGATATAAAAAATCAATGATATTCAAATTAAAAATTATCAACGGGCAATCAATGTAAAAAAAACACCATACAATATTTTCAATATTTTTTAGCCGGCTTTAAAAAAGAGTAGGGCAAATTTTGAAATATCAAAGATGATATTCAGGCATGCGAATTTTTAGCCACAAAGCCGTTCAATAAACTTGAGTAGTATTTCAAATCATTTTATGTTAACTCTCTGTAGGATCTCAGGAAGCAAAAGGAATCGATATTTTGAAAAAAGAACATATTTTAAGACAGATAAGCCCTGACCACATCTTTAATGCTACGAACACCGGCTTGATTGTCATAGACAGTGAGGGGAGTATTGTAAAAGTCAATGACAAAGCATTTGAAATATTTGAAATAGACAGACAGGGCGTTATGGATCAACCCATCTTTCAAATTCTGCCTGAAATTGGAAAAACAGCCTTTTCAGTCTTTAATAAAAAGAGAGATGTTCTTGGAAAACAGATAATGGAAAAAGATGTCAGCATCATTCTTAATATTCTGGTTATCAATGATGAAAAAGTGTTTCTCGGGCTTGTTGTCAGTTTTCAGAAAACCATTCTGTTTGAACAGCTGGCCAAAAAACTTGAGTTTTATAAAATTCAGAATAAAGAATTAAATGCGATATTTCAGTCTGTGCATGATGCGTTATGGGTCTGCGATGGTAAAGGCTATGTTATTAATATCAACAAGGCTTCTGAAAAATTGAACCAGATAAAAAAGCAGGATGTCATTGGCAAAAATGTGAATGATTTAATCAGGAGAGGGATGTTCAATAAATCGGTTACGACTGAAGTTTTAAAAAAGAAACAACAGGTCACTATCGTGCAGTACATAGAGAAAACAAAAAAAAAGATTCTGGCTACCGGTACCCCGGTTTTCAATGAACAGGGGGGAATCTCTCTCGTTGTCATAAATTCAAGAGATCTGACATCATTAAATTTTATCAAGGAAGAGCTTGATAAAAGCCTTGAAGAATCCGCACGATTGCGAGATGCTCTTCATGAAATGCGGCTTCAGGAAATACGGAAACAAGAGGTCATAGGAGAGAGTGAGGCCATTAAATCGGTTCTGAAAACTGTCCTGAAATTATCACATATGGAGGTGTCAAATATTCTGTTATTAGGAGAAAGTGGGACCGGGAAAGGGTTAATGGCCAATTTCATACATAATAACAGTCAACGACGTAACAAGACTTTTATGCAGATAAACTGCGCTGCACTTCCCACCCATCTTTTAGAAGCAGAGTTGTTCGGTTATGAAAAAGGGGCCTTCACCGGCGCAAAAAGCAGTGGGAAACCGGGTTTAATAGAACTTTCAAAGAATGGAACCCTGTTTCTTGATGAAGTTGGGGAACTCCCCCTCCCCCTGCAGAGCAAACTGCTGAAATATTTTGATGATCAAATGGTCATGCGTGTTGGAAGTGTCAAAGCGAGGAAAATAGATTGTACCATTATTGCAGCAACTAACAGGGATTTGTCTGCGCTTGTCAAGCAAAAACGATTCCGGCAGGATCTTTTTTATCGAATAAATACATTTACAATTACAATGCCTGCTCTGCGCGACAGGTTTGAAGATATTTTTGAACTGACAAATCACTATCTCAATAGGTATAATAAACAGTTCAGCACGCAAAAAAAAATAAGTCCCCAGGCTTTTGATATACTCCAGAAACACAGTTTTCCGGGGAATGTCAGAGAGTTGAAGAATATTATTAAAAAAGGCGTGGTTTTAAGCGAATCTGATTACATTGATGAACAATTGCTTAAAGATCTCAAAATTTTTCCTGTCATTTCCAAGCCGTTTGAAATCCAGGAGAATGAGAGTTTTAATTTGAAAAAGGCCATGATGGATTATGAAAAAGAGATATTGTTCCATATGATCAAAACCTGCAGGACAACCAGGGAAATTGCAAAAAAAATAGGGATTGATCACTCTAATGTTGTCCGAAAGCTGAAAAAGCACAACCTCACTACATCTGGTGCGAAATTGCATCATAAATGATTTGTTGGTGCGAAAATACACCTATTGTTTTTCGTTATCAACAAGACATTTAAGGCTTTTTCATTAAATATTCTGGTGTTAAATCGCACCATTACCTGTTTTGTCATTTTTCCTGCAAGAATATCCAACCTTTCGTTTTTTAAGGATAAATTTACTTCAGCAATGCGTGGCATGATTATCGCATTTTAAATCGGGCACAAGCGGGAACAGCAGATGAATTTCAATATGTTTTGGAGATGAAAACAATTATGGACAATCAATTGAATGATATTCAGGCGCTTCGCGGCAAATACATGGCAAACGGGTTTGCCAGTGGAACAGACTGTTATGTTAAAAAAGCTTCCGGCTCAAAAATATACGATGCTGCGGGTAACGAGTTCATAGATTTTGCAGGCGGAATTGCCGTTATGAATGTCGGGCATTCCAACCCGGCCGTTATCGAAGCCATGAAAAAGCAGCTGGATAATTTTACCCACACCTGCTTTATGGTACTTCCATATGAGCAGGCGGTTCTGCTGGCGCAGAAATTATGCCATCTGATTCCAGGAGATTTTGATAAAGCAGCCATTTTTTTAAACAGCGGAGCAGAAGCAGTGGAAAACGCGATCAAAATTGCCCGGTACCATACCAAAAGAAAGGCTGTCATTACATTTGAAAATGCATTTCATGGCCGTACCAGTATGGGGATGGCACTTACCAGTAAAATCAAGCCGTATAAATACGGTTTTGATCCGTTTCCACCTGAAATTTACCGGATGCCATTTGCATATTGCTATCGATGCCCGTTCAATTTGTCTTATCCAGACTGTAACACTGCATGCGGAGACTATCTGAACGATTTTTTTATTTCCCATGTGAACCCTGATCAGACTGCAGCCATTATTGTTGAACCGGTCCAGGGAGAAGGCGGTTTTATCTGTCCTCCACCCGAATACTTTCTCAAACTTAAAGCGATCTGCGAAAAACACGGTATCCTGTTTGTTGCAGATGAAATTCAGACTGGAATCGGACGGACAGGCACCATGTTCGCCATGGAGTACTTCGGAGTTGAAGCCGATATGACAACTGTTGCCAAGAGTCTTGCAGCGGGCATGCCCTTGAGTGCAGTTGTCGGCAGAAAAGAGATCATGGACAGTGTCCATCCGGGGGGTATCGGCGGCACATACGGAGGTAATCCTGTTGCATGCAGCGCAGCCCTTGCCGTATTGGAAACTTTTGAGAAAGATAATATCCTTGAAAAATCTGAAATACTTGGTGAAAAATTAAACCGGAGGTTGTTGCAGCTGTATGATAAGTATGAACTTATCGGAGATGTCAGAGGCAAAGGTCCGATGATGGCAATGGAATTGGTGAATGACCGCACTTCAAAAGAACCGGCACAGGAGAAAACGCAAAAGCTTGTGAGGTTCTGTTATGAAAAAGGGTTAATCCTGCTGTCATGCGGAACCTTTGGAAATGTCGTCAGGTTGTTGATGCCCCTGGTGATCGAGGATGAAGATCTGGATAAAGGGCTTTCCATAATTGAAGAAGGTCTGGCTGCGATACAATAGAACAAAGGTTGTAAAAAGCAAACAAAAAGAGGAGTAAATGCAGATGCGCAATATTTCAATACTTGGCGGGGGCAACGGCGCACGTTCTGCTGCAGCAGAGATTGCACTCAGGGGACATCGGGTTACAATCTATGAACTGCCTGAATTTGCAGACAATGTTTCCGTAATAAGGGAAACAAAGGCCATCAGATCTATCGGCGAAATCCAGGGTACGGCTAAAATAGAAAAAGTGACATCAGATATAAAAGAGGCTGTCCAGAACGCCGAAGTCATCATTATTATTGTCCCGACTATGTTTCACCTTGCCTACACCAAATTGCTGGCCCCGGTTCTGGAAGATGGACACAATATTGTTTTTATGCCGGGTTCCATGGGATCCCTGGAATTTGTACAGGAAATGAGAAATCAGGGGATATCTAAAGACATTACGGTTTCCGATTTTGCTGCACTTCCCTATGCCACCCGGATTATCAGTCCGGATACGGTAAAGATATTTGGCAGAAGGGCTATTGTTGCCATGGGGGTCTTTCCTTCAATCAAACAGGACCGTGTCATGCCGATCATGGAAGACATCTATCCGGAGATAGTAACCATGAGGGACGTGCTGGAGGCGGGTCTTTCCAACCCCAACCCGACCCTTCACTGTCTCGGTGTCCTGTTGAATGCCGGTCGAATTGAATACAGCCACGGGGAGTTTTATTACTATGAAGAAGGATTGACACCCGGTGTCTGCAGTGCAGTTGAAAAAATCGATCAGGAACGGGTGAATATCGGCAAGGCCCTGGGGTTGAATATGCCGACTTTAACAGAGACTTATCCCATCATGAAATATGGTCCCAAAGGGGATAGTTTCTGGCAGGTCATCCGGGGTGTGAAGGCGCTGACGGGTGTGAAGGGACCTTCAGAACTGGATAACCGCTATCTGACAGAAGATGTTCCCATCGGCCTTTTGTGCTACTCACAATTGGGAAAACAGCTGGGAGTTGATGTGAAACTGATGCAGTCTGTCATCTATATGGCAGAAGCGGTTCTGGACCGCGATTTCTCTACAAACGGAAGGACACTTGAAAAGTGTGGTATCCATGGAATGGATGCACAGACATTACGTTCCTATGTGAAAACAGGTGAAAAATAGTATTTGCTATTTTAAATATGAAGCAGCTATTGATATAAAATAGCCATAATAATTAATTTATTTTAAAGGAGAGAGTTCATGAAAAAGCTAATTTCAGTATTAACCCTTATCTTTGCTTTGGGATTGTTTTTGGGGCAGACAGCCAACGCAGGCACCATTATGGACAAAATAAATGCCGATAAAAAACTGACCATCGGTGTTGCACCATGGAAAAATTTTATCATGTTTGATCCGAAAACCAATCAGTATGAAGGCATTATTGCCGATGATCTGAGGAATTTTGAGAAAGTGACCGGCATCAAAGTTGAGATTATAAAAACCACCTGGGGCGGAATGATTGCAGGCCTTCAGGCTGGAAAATGGGATGCCATCATGAACGGCCTGGGTGCATCGCCAAAAAGATCTCTCGCAGTCGCTTTTACCATCCCCTACGGTAACTACTGTGAAGCAGCGCTTGTTAACAAAAAAGACAATATCAAATCCTTTTCAGATCTTGACAAAAAGGGAAATATTATTGCTGTCACCGCAGGTACAAGTGCACATGAACTTTGGAAAACCCAGTTCAAAAATGCAAAAATCCAGACGTTTGCCGACTCTGCATCCTGTCTGCTGGAAATTGTTCAGGGCCGTGCAACCGCTTTTATGAGCGATTCTTTAATTCAGTCTTCAAGGGCTAAAGAGCATGATCAGCTGGAAGTATTTATTCCTGAAAACACTGTGTGGTTTTTCCAGGCCCACGCTTTAAGGTATGCAGATCCCGATCTTCAGGCTTTTCTGAACACCTATATCAGGAATATGCAGTCACGCGGCTGGTACAGCGAACTGGGTAAAAAATGGGGTATGCCTGACGGATGGGCAACCGGTCGTTAAGTTTATAAGAATAGTGCAGTATCTGTCTGGTTTTCCTGCAGGTGCTGCATAAATCCTTTCAATAATCATCCAAGAACAGACTGTAAAATAAAAGGAGATGATGAGGTATGAATTATGAGTTTCAATTCGGTATCCTGAAAGAGTATGCCCCCTATCTGGCAGGAGGATTGGGATACACATGTATGGTCGGATTCGGCAGTATTCTGTTTTCCATTATTATCGGTCTGTTTTTTGCTTCAATACAGATATCGAACAATAAAATTTTAAAAGTGATTGCCCTTATATATATTGACATATTCCGAACGGTTCCTCTTGTCTGCTTAATGATCTGGATTCATTATGTCATGCCTATCATTTTCGGTTTGAGTTTTACACCAACCCAGAGTGCTATCATTGCACTCTCCTTAAACGGTGGGGCACTGGCATGTGAGGCATTCAGGGGAGGGCTTGAGGCTATTCCGTCAACACAGAGTCAGGCATCTCTGTCCCTGGGATTTTCCAGGATCGATACCCTTCGCTACGTAATTATACCCCAGGCAATTTATTCCACCCTGCCGCCGTTAACGAATGTATTTATCACAAATCTGAAAAATGTAACGGTTACCATGATTGTTTCTGTGCCTGAAGTCATGTTCAGAGCCCAGGAATTAACAGTTCTGACATTCAGGCCGCTTGAACTGTACACTGGTGCGGCAATTATCTATATCCTGCTGATTGCTTTATTTTCCTATGGTATGCGTGGCGTTGAAAAACTTCGAAAGTGGGAACCCATCTAAAATATAACATTAATCGAAAAAATTTTAGGAGTCGGCATCTATGGAAGATGTATTTATAAAGGCAAGAAACCTGACAAAAAAATATGGGGAAACAACCATACTGGAAAATATTTCCTTTGATATCAGAAAAGGAGAAGTCCTTGTTTTATGCGGGCCCAGCGGTTGTGGAAAAAGCACGCTGTTAAGGTGCCTCAACGGGCTTGAAACCATCCAGGACGGACAGATTTATGTAGATAACATCGCTTTAAGAGGAGCAACTCAAAAAGAGCTGAAAAAACTGCGGTTAAGAGTCGGGATGGTATTCCAGATGTTCAACCTTTTCCCCCATATGACAACGCTGAAAAACATTACTCTGGCTCCGATGAAACTGCTTGGGAAAAGTCAGAAAGAGGCAAAAGAAGAGGCAATGAACCTGCTTGATATAGTCGGTATCACGGATAAGGCAGACGAATATCCATGTGCCTTGTCCGGAGGCCAGCGGCAGCGTGTGGCAATTGCCAGGGCTCTGGCCATGAAACCGGATCTGATGCTCTTTGACGAGCCCACATCCGCACTTGACCCTGAGATGAAAGAGGAAGTTCTCAATGTAATCGAACGGCTCAGAACTGAAGAGAAAATGACCATGGTACTGGTAACACATGAAATCAATTTTGTTAAAAATGTGGGAGACCGGGTCATGATGATTGAAGATCGTGAAATTGTAGAAGAAAATGATGCAAAGAACTTTTTTGAAAATCCAAAAGAGGAGCGGACACGACACTTTTTGAAGGCGATTACAGATCTCTAACTGAAAGAAGAGCAATGAACGACATTTCATTTATTTATTTATCTCATAAAGATATTTTAAACGTAGGTATAACCATGTCTCAAACAATTGATATTGTTGAAGATGTATTCATAGAGCATGGTAAAGGAAATTTTGAAAACCCGCCAAAACCCGGTGTTCATCCGAAAAAGAACTCTTTTATTCATGCCATGCCGGGTTTTCTGCCAAAACAGCAGGCATGCGGGATGAAATGGGTCAGCGGCTTTCCTGATAATCACCATTTCGATCTTCCATCTATCATGGGTCTGATCATTCTCAATGATCCAGAAACAGGAAAACCATTAGGCATGCTTGAGGGCGGTTATATAACCGCGTTAAGGACTGCTGCTGTTTCCGGAGTTGCCGCCCGGTATCTTTCCATAGCAAATCCGGAAAAAATTGCCATTATCGGCGCTGGAGTACAGGGGCGATATCATGTAACCGCATTAAAAGAAATCTTTCCTGATATCAGGGAATTCAGGATCTATGATATCAACCACCAGGCAGTTGAAAGTTTTGTTGCCGGTTTTGACCGGGAAAACCGATTTAAGGTAAAATCTGCTGATAACATTCAAACGGCAATGAAAAATGCTGATATTGTTGTCACTGCAACGGGAACGCTTGCAGAACCAATTTACAAAACTGAATGGGTTAAAGAAGGAGCTCTTATCCTGCCGGTGCATATGAACGGATGGCCCAAATCAGTTCTTACCCGGATGGATCTGTTCTTTACAGACGACTGGATGCAGTTCAGTACCTATATGAAGCCCCATAATATTTACGAACCGTTTTTGGACCCGGATGCCGAGCTCGGTGAGGTAGTAACCGGGAAAAAACCGGGCCGCAGAAAGGATTCACAAAGAATCATCAATTTTAATCTGGGTATTGCCCTTCACGATATAGCAATTGCCAAACAAATTTTTGAACAATCCATATTAAAGGGAACCGGAGAAAAATTAAATTTAATTTAACTTTATATAAGCGAGAAAATAAAATATAACCCCGGTTTTTATTTTCATTTCAAACCCTCAAAAGATCTTCTTTTTATTTATGGTATTTTTTTGTTTCTCGTGTGTTCCTGACACTCTGAATATTGATGATCTTAAAGTTTCAGGTTTATGAGATCTGATATTCAACACCCGCTCCTTGCAAAGCATTTAATTTTTTATCCTTGTATCGATTTTTCATATTTACTATATCTTCACTGTTGCTGTTTTCCTGGATACGAATCCATGAAATCGGGTAACATAACCTGGTATATTAAAAAATTGAAATAAGGAGTTTAGAATGGAATCCCCTGTTCTTTTTGAAGTGGAAAAAGCTGTTGCATTCATCACGTTAAACCGGCCCCGGTGTCACAACGCTATTAATCGGGCACTGCTTGATCAGTTGTATGCCTGCCTGGATAGTATCGTTTCTCAAACGCACATCAAGGCAGTGATTTTAACAGGGAGTGGAAAATCATTCTGCGCTGGAGTTGATCTTAAAGCTGTCCAAAATGAAGATTTTTTCAACCTGAGGGCAGATGGAAAACAACTGCCTGAGCTGTTTCAGGCGTGCGGCAAACCCATAATCGGTGCCATAAACGGCCATGCAATCACTGGCGGCCTTGAAATGGCATTATGCTGTGATTTTCTCATTGCTTCGGAACAGGCTGTTTTCATTGACAGCCATGCAAAACTCGGCATCCATCCAGGGTGGGGGGTGACAAAGCGGCTTCAGGAAGCCGTGGGAAGACGAAGGGCAAAACAGATGTCGTTTACCGGCCAGCCTGTTTCAGCAGAAAAGGCATGTGAGTGGGGGCTTGTAAATGAAGTGGTTCCACATGAAAAATTGCTGCCCATAGCCAGGGAGATTGCCGGTTATATCTGTGATGCCAATTCAGATATGCTCAAAAAAATCAGAACCCTTATTGATGCAGGCGACCAGTTGAGTGGTTCTGAAGTCCTTGATTTAGAGAGAAAAAGATTCATCTCCTTTTTGAATAACCCGGAAGAGAAGGGCCAGAGTGCATTCATGTCTTAGAAACCAGTTTATCCCGGCTTCTGAAACGGTGAAAAGAAAAAGCAGCAGCTTTCCCCATAAAATGATCTATGCCGGAGGTGTTCAAGGAGCATATATCTCCAGGATTCGACCGTAACCGGGAACAGCAATTTCATCGGGAACCAGGTTATACAGATGTAGAAACTGCCTGACTCTGTGTCCGGTTTTCAGGAAAGAGTCACGATGTTCTTTTTATGAAGAACCTTGTATTTGCTCCTTCAGTAGCAGTCTTGACTATCTCGTTACCTGTTGTGTTGGCCCAGGCAGGCAAATCAGTCAACGCACCGGGATCAGACGTTAACGCATCCAGGATATCTCCTGAATTGATCTCTTTAATGGCTTTGCTCACTTTTACGATTGGCATTGGACAGGAAAGTCCGGTCAAGTCCAGTGATTTTACCGATTTGAACTCTTCAGTCATGTCTAAATTCTCCTCATCAAGCAATTCTTATATTTATTAAAATCTTATGTATGGTTTCCAGGCAGTATGTAAAAAAATGAGTTACTGTCCATGGGGATTTCTCATTGCCTTATAAATATCATCTGTATCAAAAAAATCATATAAACATCTGGGCTTTGCTTGTTCCTGCCTCTTCCAGAAATTTGGCAACTCCGGCAAATCCGAGATTCGGGTAATCAATCATCTCAGATCGTTCAAATCCCATAAGATCCATTGACATTTCACAGATGTATATCCTGACATCCAGCTCACCAGCCAGTGCAATCATCTCCTCAAGAGAGGCAACGTTCTTTTTTTTCATCAGCATTTTCATCATTTTAGTGCCGGCCCCGCCCATATCCATTTTGGAGAGCTTGGCCTGGGAAGCGCCGTCCGGAAGCATGGCTCCAAACATTTTTCCAAACATATCCTTGTTTTTGGATGGATTTCCCTTTTTTCTGAGGAGCGGTGTTCCCCAGAATGTGAAAAACATGACCACATCCATTCCCATTGCCACGGCACCGGTGCCAATAATAAAGGCAGCAAGAGCCTTATCCAGATCTCCGCTGAAAACGACCATTGCCAGCTTGTTGTCAGGTGAGTTCTTTTTAAAAACAGCAAATTGATCTTTAAGTCCGCTGATCTCTTTTTCCAGTGCTTCAAGCTTCTCTTCTACAGTCATCTCTACCCCCAAGTAATTATTTTATCCAGATGCAGCACATTCGTTTTTTCCCACATCCATTATTTTCTGATCCTCTTCAGACGGTTCAATCAGGCCGGCATTGACTTTTCGAATTTCAGCATAAACCTCAGGCTGCTGTCTCATGTTTGCTTTTATGAATTCTTTAAATGCCTTGATATCATCCAGATCATAAATATCCTTATTGTTGTTAATAATCGTCTCAAGGCTCGCTGTAAAGTCATTTTGTGAGGATAACTCACTCCACTCCATGTAATGTCCGGGCAGGACCTGAATAGAGGAATCCAATTTTTTTAATATGTTCTGGATTGTATCAAAAAGCATACCGGACCATTCATCCACTTTACCGCCAAGATCAGGACGTCCGATCGATTTTATAAATACTGCATCTCCTGAAATAAGATAGCGGCTGTCAATCAGATAGGAAGTGCTTCCAGGTGTATGACCCGGGGTGTGAACCGACTGCACGACAGTTTTTCCATTTTTACATTGAACCTTCTCTCCATCTGCTATGCTGTAATAATTAAAGGCTGCAATGGAAAAATCATTTTCATTGGCAAGAATTTCTGCATTTGAAAGCCCGGCAATTCCCTTGGATCCTGAAATATAGTCTGCCTGTAAGTGTGTTTCAAATGTCTTTACCAGTTTTAAGTTGTGTTTTTCTGCAAAATCAAAATAGAATTGAGTGGTTCTTGCCGGATCAAACACCCAAAGTTCATCTTCACATACCAGACCATAGCTTAGCGAAGCCTTTCCCGGCCGGATAAACTGATAGAGTTTAAAGTCTTTGTTCTCTTTAATGAGCACCGGACTAAGCAGATCTGCCCACACACCAATGCCCCCGGTCAAATAACCGACATCATCAAAACCGGCACCTGACAGTATATCAGCCACATATTTTGCTGATCCTTCTTTCGCACAGACGATTTTTAATTTTTTTCCTCTGGGTACTTTTTTTATGCTCTCCTCTTCAAATTCTATAAATTCAAAATAGGGAAGATTCAGTGTCTCCTTCATAAAAGGGCCTTCCACATTGAATTTTTTAAAATCCTCATGATTTCGGACATCCAGTAAAAGAAATTCTTCTCCTTGATGAAACACATTGTCAAAAAGATCTTCTGCAGAATAGGTATACGGTTCCATGGGGGCCTCCCTTATAATTGATGCAAGATATTATGTTAAACTCATTGTATGCTATAATATATATATATAGTTTTTAAGAGATATCAAGATTATCTTTTTGAAAAACAGTTTTTTATGATAGGTGGTGACAAGCTGTCATCACATATCTGCTTAACTCAAGTATTCATAATATATGGTGGTTTGATAAAAAGCAGACTTATACTGTACTGGTCCAGTATGATTTTTAGTTCCATAACAGGTTGCTGAAAAGATTTTTTTTACCTGCATTTTCGATTGCTGCCCCGTTCAAATCGTCTCGGTTTGCGAAACTAATAAAAGAGGGGGTGCTATCTGCTGATCACCCGGACCTGGGCAAACTGACGATGCCCGTCCAATGATCCGTGAAATCCAAACCCGCTCTGCTTTGCACCGACCCATGGCACGCCGCCTCCACCGCCGACTCCCTGGTTGATGCCGACCATACCGGCTTCCATGCGGGAGGCCGTTTTCTCGGCATCTTTTTGGCCGAATACGACTGCACCAAGACCATAACAGCTTTTATTGGCACGTTCCACAGCCTCATCTGCTGTTTTGAATCGGCTCATGGCCACTACCGGCCCGAAGGTCTCTTCATTTTCCATTATCATGTCCGCTGTCATACCGCTAATGACGGTGGGTTCAATATATGGAGGGATCTGTTCAGATCCCCCTAACAGGATCCTTGCCCCTTTTTTTTCGGCATCTTCAATATGTCTGACAACTGTCTCATGTTGAGTTTTATTGACCATTGGGCCAATGTTGACTCCGGGCATATTCCAGGGCCCGGTTCGGTATTGAGATGCAATTTCTATGACCCGGGCCTCGAAACGGTCTGCAATTTTTTGGTCTACATAAATCCGTTCAGTTGAAATACACATCTGGCCGGCGTTTTCAAAGGCATTGCCAACAGCAAACCGTGCAGCAGCATTGATATCAGCGTCTTCAAGAACAATCATGGGATCGTTTCCGCCCAGTTCCATTACCAGTCGCTTGAGATCCCGGGAAGCCCTGGCCATAATCTCCTTTCCAACGGCCTGCGATCCGGTGAATGCAATCATGTTGACCGGACTTTCCACCAGCAGTTTCCCCTGTTCACCGTTTCCGTGGATAATCTGAAGTACATCAGGCGGCATGACACGATTCAGGATTTCAACAAACAGATCCGCCACCAGAGGGGTCTCTTCTGAAGGCTTGAACACCACAGTATTACCTGCCATAAGGGCCGGTACAATAAGGTTGTTAGCCATGGCCAGAGGATAATTCCAGGGAGAGATCACGGCTGCAACTCCCAGGGGCCTGTATTCAACAGTTGTTCCACCTGCAGCAGTCCTGGATTTCAGTGCCTCTCTTGCCTCTCTGGCAATATAGGGCCCGCCATGTACCGTGCCGTTGGTCTCTCCGCCTGCTCGCTGAATATCTTTGCCCATCTCTCTTGCCATAACGTTTGCAAGCTCCGGAATATAGGATTCAGCCCTTGCCCAGGCCCTTTCAATCACTGCCAGCCGGTCGTCCAGACCCAATGCCGTCCACTCTGTCCCGGCCTTGTGTGCCTGATTGACTTTCTCAGCGATCTCTTCCGGAGTGGCGACACGAACCTCTCCCAATTTTTCATTGTTGGATGGATCATATGATTTAAGCATTTTAGTCATGTTGATTTCCTTCTCTTCCGTTTAAATCCCGTATCAGTTGAACTGCATTGGGCTTCTGCAGAATTTCGTAACTCCGCACAGATCCTCTGGCCTTAAAATCCGGCCAGGCAGTTTTGAAATGGTTCACTGATCCGATATGGTCAAAGTGGGAATGGGGCAAAAACAGATATTCAGGCACGCGTTCTTCCAAAATCTGTCTGATCCCGGTTTCATACAAAAACGCCCCGGCAGTAAGCCCGGCATCAAACAGAATGGGTACAGGTGAGTCTAAGAGGTAAACGGGTACGCTTTCAGATCCTACCACATAAAAACCATTACATATTTTTCCGGTTCCCTCGATAATCATAGCGGTATTACATCTTATTTCAGGGTCCGGGTCAACAGCAAATGATAATTTCTGAAAATGACGTTTTGGGATTGAAAGATGAAAGAGCAGGGTACCGGGTGTTTTCCTAAAATCTTTTTTAGTTATGAGCATCGTATTCATCTGATTTGAGAAGATACGAGGGGTGTTCAAGTCCTGTTGCCTTGTAAAATTCATCATGGGTATATTTAAATCCCAGCTTATTGAGAAGTTTTTCTGAACCTGAATTCATGGGGTTGTGGCCGGCAAACAGCGCATTTGCTTTCAGATCGATAAAGGCATACGCCATAACAGTTCTGGCTGCTTCTAAGGCATAGCCTTTCCGCCATTGTTCCGGTCTGATGTGAAAGCCTATCTCCAGAATGTTGTTACCGGTATCGTAGGGTCTCAGTCCAGCACATCCAATGTGTTTACCTGAATCAAGCAGAAATATCGGCCAATACTGTACGCCATATTCGGATTGATTTGCAATCTCCTGGTAAAGCCTGGATTTGACTTTCTCTTTTGAAAAGGGTCCACCCCTGTCAAAGAGCTTTGTAACTTCAAAACTTCCCCACAATTTGAACGCAAGGTCAAGGTCATTTTTAGACCATCTCCGAAAGCCAAGGCGTTCTGATGTTATAAAATAATCTGAATGCACAAGCAGGGTTCCTGTAAATACCATTGATGTCGTCTGGTTCTTATAATTTCTGCAGGATGTCCGCTTTTGCCCGATTGCACTGGAACCTGAAAATTATAATCCCCAAAATACTAAATCTGTTCTCAAAAACCTGTGGGTTTTCAAGTTCTGGATAAGCGTGTCACCTTGTTTTTTTTAGATTGAGGCTGAAGATTCCTGTTATTTTCAAAACACGCTTGAAATCAGTTTATCTTCAAAAATTTCAAGGCGCTTTTAACATGCAGCTCTACTCCTTTTATCATAACATCTTCATCAATATTAAAATTTGGATTGTGATGAGGGATATCACTTTTTTTATCTTTGTCAGCACATCCGAGAAACATGAAAACACCGGGAACTCGAGAGGTGTACTCACTGAAATCTTCGCTTGCAATATACCGTTCTGATTCAATCGCATCGGGGCTTTCAAATATATCCACGGCAACCTGTTTAGCAAAATCCACCATTTTTTCATCATTTTCCAAAGGAATATTTTCATGTTCAATTTTGATATCGCAGGTGCATTGATAAGTTTCACATACTGATCTGCAGATGCGGATAAACCTGTTGGTGGGATTTTCAGGATCTTCTGGATCACAATCGTTAAGAAATCGAATTGTGCCTTCAAGATATACTTCTTCCGGAATAATATTCGATTTTTTACCGGCAGCCAGTTTGCCGAACATGATAATAGTCGGTTTCTGTGCATCAATCTCTCTGGTCTGAACAACCTGGACCGCCTGGATCAGAGCTGCTGCTGCAATCACCGGATCAACAGCCTTCTGTGGATATCCGGTGTGTCCACCTCTCCCCCTTACAGTCATCTTGAAAACATCCAATCCGGCCATGACGACACCTGTTGTAATGGATATACGGCCCGAAGGGATCAGGCTCCAGATATGAATTCCCATAACGGCATCTACTGCGGGGTTTTGAAGTACTCCTTCTTTAACAAGTTTAACCGCTCCTGCAACCTCTTCATTAGGCTGAAAAACAAATTTTATTTTTCCTTTTATGAGATGTCTGTTTTCCATTAGTACTTTTGCAGCCACAAGCAGCATGGCCATGTGTGAATCGTGGCCGCAGGCGTGCATTACACCTTTATTTTTTGATTTATAAGAGATATCATTGGTTTCTGTTATGGGCAGTGCATCCATATCTGCTCTGAGCATAAGGACAGGGCCTGGTTTTCCTGAATCAAGAATTGCAACAACCCCGGTAGAGCCCATGCGGACTGTATCAAAACCATATTTTTGTAGATAGGTTTCTACTCTTTCTGCGGTTTCAAATTCCTGAAATCCAAGTTCAGGATACATATGAAAAAGACGCCGCAGTTCTATAACTTCATCATTAAGTGATAAAATCTGTTTTTTGATATCAACCATTTTCTGGACCTGTTTTGTCTGATTTTTCCATTTTCTGACAGATATGCTTATTCAATGATAAAGAGTTTGCGTTCGAAACTGGAGAATACAGCTGTCCCGTCCCGGGTTACTCTGAATCCTTCAGAGCATTCAAATCCGTAATTGTCCATCCACATGCCTAAAATCATATGAAAGCACATATTGGGCTCCAGGACAGTGGTATCTCCGGGTCTCAGGCTTGCGGTATGCTCTCCCCAGTCCGGTGGATAGTTCACACCGATGGGATAGCCAATGCGGGATTCTTTTTCAAATCCGTTCCTGGCAATGTGCTCCCGCCATACCTGTTCAACTTCCTGGGCCTGCATACCCGGTTTAATGGCATCAAGGGTAAGGTTGAGTCCTTCAACCGTTATATCTGCCAGTTTGACCAGTTTTTCGGGCGGGTTGCTGCCTATAAATGCGGTCCGTGCCATGGGGCAGTGATACCGTTGGTGACAGGCTGCCAGTTCCAGGTTGACCGCTTCATTGCTCCGGTATGGTTCATCAGTCCATGTCAGGTGGGGCGCACTGGTTTTTTCACCGGTGGGCATCATGGGGACCAGGGAGGTATAATCTCCGCCAAAATCAGCAGTGCCTTTTATCTGTGCCCTGTACACTTCAGCAACCGCATCACACTCCCTGACACCCGGAGCCAGTTTGGAAAGGGCGGTTGACATGACATTTTCCACAATTTTTCCGGCTTTTTTCATCAGATCGATTTCTGCGTCCGATTTCACCAGCCTCACCCAGTTGACCAGCAGGTTACCATCCAGCAGTGTGTCCCGGCCCAGCGATTTTTTCAGCTCCTGATCACTTCTGGCCGTGTAATAATAGGCGTCTGTTTCAACCCCCACGGTTTTACGGCCCCACCCTTTTTCAATAATGGTATCCCCCATAAAATTCATGGGGTGTTTAACAGCGGACTGAACATAATCATCTGCATATCCTATGATGTTCTCCTCTTTGATAAATGCTGTATGCCTGGCACCATTGGCATCCATATTTCTGCCGATCCAGAGGGGTTCCTCTTCATTGTCGATTACCAGAACCGCCTGGGGAACATAAAATGACCAGCCGTCATATCCGGTCAGATAATTCATATTGGCTGGATCACACACCACCAGAATTTCAATTCCTTTTTCCTGCATTGCCGTTTTTGTATTTGCAATCCGTTTCAAATACTCTTTTTTTGAAAAAACAGTCATTTTTTCTCCCTGTCACTTTGACAATAGCAATTATTGGTTTTATTTTCTTTTTTAAACGGCAGTCACGCCTTTTTCAATCTGTGCGAGAGCAGTTTCAAGATTTTGAGTGCTGGTGGCAAAAGAAATTCTGACAAACCCTTCACCGTTTTCTCCAAAGATTGATCCCGGCACAACTGCAACCTTATGCTCCTTTACCATATATCTGGAGAAATCCCAAGAAGACATTCCAAAAGAGGAAATATTGTCGCACTACTTAAAAAAAGTATTGCATCTAAATATCATTTATTATATGTATAACATACAATCATTTAAATCTGTTATGCCAAGGAGACAGCTTTTGAAAGAATTCAATGAAATTATTTTTAAAAGTGATCGCCTGTATTCAAAGGAACATATATGGGCTAGAGAAGACAAAAATCAAATCGTGATCAGTATAACCGATTAGCCCTGGATCAGTTGATGGATATAATTTTCGTACAATTGCCTGAAATCGGAGATGTGTTTGATACAGGCGAAGAATTCGGATTTTTAGAGTCGGCATAGTCGGTGTCAGACCTGTATTTACCGATAGCTGGCAGAATTATTGATGTGAATACCAAGCTTGAAGATGAGCCTGAAATAGTTAATGGGGGTTCTTTTGGCAAAGGTTGGATTATTAAAATATAAACAAGGAGAGATAATCTGGTAGTACCTTTTCTGTTGCCGTTGATGATCAGTGATGAATTGATCGAAGAAGGCATGCAGATACTTGATCAGTTATTTGAGGCATTTTTATCATAAACAGAACAGGAGTCGGAATGAAAATTATCAGGGTCGATGTGGCAGCTGAAAGTATCAGCGTTGATGAGCTGCCAAAGGAATATCAGAGTTGGGGAGGAAGAGGATTGACCTCTTTAATGATCAATAATGAAGTCAGGCCGGAATGTGATCCGCTGGGTCCGGAAAACAAGCTGATCATTGCACCCGGATTTTTAAGCGGGACTGATTTTGTGAATACCAGCCGTGTATCAATCGGGGCAAAGAGTCCTTTAACCGGGGGGATAAAAGAGAGTAATGCCGGCGGATCAACAGGCTCCTTGCTGGGAAAACTTGGGATCGGCTGTATTGTAGTTGAAAACAAACCTTCAGAGGATCAGCTTTTTGTTCTGAAAATCACAGGAAAAGGCGATGCGAAACTTATCCGGGCAGACCAGTACAAAGGGGTAAGAACTTACAGCCTGGTAGCGTTCTTACAACAGGAATACGGTAAAAAAACATCAATCCTTAGTATCGGTCCGGCAGGAGAATTCCAGCTGGCTTCCGCCTCTATCCAGGCCACAGATGTAGATGGCCGGCCCTGCAGGGCTGCAGGCCGGGGAGGTATGGGCGCTGTAATGGGATCAAAGGGGATCAAGGCCATTGTATTTGAAAAAGGCAGTGAACTGAAACCAGAGATAAAAAATCCTGCTGCTTTTAAAGAAGCAGTAAAAATATATGCGAAATTGACAAAAGAAATGCCGTTCACAGGAAAAATGCTGCCTGCATTGGGAACGGCTGGTCTTGTAGGGGCCGTGAATTCTCTTGGTGCTTTTCCAAGCATGAATGCCACCCAGGGAATCATGGACGGTTGGGAGAATATCAGCGGTGAGACTCTTGCGAAAATGATTTCAGAACGTAAGGGTAATCCAACTCATATGGGCTGTTCCCAGTGTATCGTCAGATGCTCCAATGAATTTGTCAATGAAAAAGGCGAATATGTTACCTCTTCCCTGGAATATGAAACTATTTGGGCATTTGGCGGGATGACGGGAATTCAGGATCTGGACACGATTGCAAAACTTGATTTTCTCTGTGATGATATTGGTGTGGACACAATGAATATCGGCGTTGGTATCAGTGTTGCCATGGATGCTGGTTCAGTAGATTTCGGAGACGGTAAAGCTGCGGTAAATATGGTAGAAGAAATTGCAAAGGGAAGTGAAATGGGGATAGTTCTGGGCAATGGACCGGACCATGTAGGCAGACATCTGAAACACTCACGGGTGCCGACAGTAAAAGGTCAGAGTATCGCTGCCTATGATCCGAGGGGGATGCAGGGAAATGCTGTAACTTACGCGACCTCACCGATGGGGGCGGACCATACGGCTGGGAATCTGGTCGGTATGTATTTAAATGGTGTTCTTGATCCGCTTCAGGCTGAAGGCCAGGTGGAAGCGTCAAGGAATGCCCAGATGATGATGGTTCTATTTGACTGGACAGGTCTTTGTCTGCTGGCAGGAGCTGCCGTCAATACGCCTGAGGGTAAAAAAGCTTTCATCAATGCAATCAATGCTAAATCAGGTGATGATTTCAGTTTTGGAGACCTGATGGGAAAAAGTTTGCTGCTATTGAGAACAGAAAGGGAATTCAACCGTAATGCCGGGTTGCAACCCGAAGACGACAGATTGCCTGAATTTTTTTATAAAGAACCGTTACCGCCGCACAATAAGGTTGTGCAGATAAAAGGAGAAGATTTGGATAAAATCTTTGATTTATAGTTTCAGGTTACCCGTAATCATACTTTTCAGCAGACATATTTTCTCCAATCTAACAGGTATAACTGAATAGCTCGGTCTGTTAAGAAATGTTGAGGAGCAGATTCCCCAACTGGTTCTCAACAGAATATGATGAATAGCAGATTTCTGAATTTTATTAACCTGGCATCTCCTCTGCTGTTCAAGACAGAAGCATTTACCTCATCATCAGGCGCTGCTGTCTTAATCTTTCAGGAGGTGACCTTGCATGTTTTAAAAGTAAGGATCAAAAATGAATATAACTGTTAAATTCATGGGTTCACTCGGCCAGGAGCTGTTTGGTTCTGACAGATTGGAAACTACAACCTTGAATTTGCCAGAGGGAAGCAGTGTAGGGAGGCTTTTCGAACATTACAACATACCACAAAGCAAGGAATATGTGGCGATTATAGATGGCCGAATTTCACAATTAGATAAAATTCTATCTGATGGAGTGATTGTTACATTTTTTCATTCAGCTTATGGTGGATGATCGCTCACTAATACAATTTTGATAACAATGATGCAGTAGATTCGCAAGAGACCCTAATTGCCTGTGCTAAATCATCAGAAACTTTAAGCCACAGTTTTTGTCATATCAGTTCTGGGAATGTATAACCTCAGTTGAATGTTACAGATATATTGAATGGAATGGATCAGCTGCCAGTGATGGCTGGTGTTTTCTGTGTCCACCCGCAGGCCTGTTCATATTGATAGGCCAGCTGCAGCACTTTGAAATCCCGTGTTGAAGGTCCCAGTATCTGCATCCCCATGGGTAACCCCCTTCTGTTGAATCCCACTGGGACGTTGACAATCGGACATCCGGAAAGGCTACCCGGTGCTGTGATCTCCATCCAGCGATGATAGGTGTCCATTGTTTTTCCAGCCACTTCCCTGGGCCAGTGGATCTTGGCATCAAAGGGAAACACCTGGGCGGAAGGACATACCAGAAAGTCATATTGGGAAAAAAGGGTGTTCAGGGTCTGATACCATTCAGAGCGACCAATAGATGCTTTGAACACATCACTGGCCTTTAATACCATGCCGTTTTCGATTTCCCACAGAGCTTCAGGTTTCATTTTTTTTCGATTTTCAACATTATCATAGAGCGGAGCTGCAATACCAGTAATCAGCCAGTGCCGGAGTATCAGCCAGATTTCCCACAATTGATCCATGGGGAAATCGAGCTTTACCGGCTCAACAATGCACCCTATCGATTCAAAGGATTTCAATGCATCACGGCACAGTTCAGGGATACCGTCTTCCAGAGGAAAATAACCGTCAAAATCTCCCAGCCAGGCAATTTTTCTTCCGGTCATATCTTTTTGAAGACTGTTGGAAAACAATGAGGCATCCTCTTTAATGGACAACGGCGTCCTGGCATCAAAACCAGCCATGGTGGACAGCAGCCTGGCGGTATCTTCAACAGTCCGTCCCATGGGGCCTTCATAGCCCAGCTGCTGACTGAAGACTTCAAGTGCCGGGCCAAAAGGTACACGGCCGTATGATGGTCTGAATCCAATAATATTATTATAGGCTGCCGGGTTTCTCAGAGAACCCATCATATCGCTTCCGTCGGCGACAGGCAGCATTTTCCCGGCAAGGGCGGCAGCAGCGCCACCGCTGCTGCCGCCTGCAGTCAATTTGGGATCATATGCGTTATAAGTCGTCCCGAAAACCTGGTTGTAGGTTTGAGATCCCAGGCCGAACTCAGGCGTGTTGGTTTTTCCGATAATAATGGCACCTGCCTTTTTCAACCGTTCGACAAATATGGCATCATGCGGCAGAATTGTCTCAGCCAGGATGGGTGATCCCATTGTCGTGGGGATACCCTTTGTTGCGGCCAGATCTTTGACGGCATGTGGAAAGCCATGCATCCAGCCATGGTACGTACCAGCAGCGAGTTCAGAATCTTTTTGCTGAGCTTCAGCAACCAGTTCATCCGGATCCCGCAATGATACAATTGCGTTCAATGTTGGATTTACTTTATCGATCTGTTCAAGAAAGGCGGTCATCACCTCCTTGCATGATATGGTTTTATTTTTAATTGCACGGGATAATTCTACTGCACTCAGATCAACAATTTTTGAAATGTTTATATTCCTTCTCTGATTCAAAACTTAGTCTCCTTGCAAAAAAAATATAAAACACCTGCATTTAAAGGGTTGTTCAGGTTATATGATTGTTTTTTATGGTAATACTATAACTTTTTTATTATTAGCCACACAGCCACAGATTTCAAGTCGGTGGCTGTATGGTCTGCAGCATGGATGGTGCCACAAGATGGTTTAAAAATATTTTGCCCGCTGCGGATAGAAGCGGTTTTCGTACAACATTCTGAAATCAGATGCTTTTTTAGCAAAGGCAAAGAAGCTGTCCTGTACTTTGGCAACTGTTTTGCTTTTGGCCCGCGCTTCTTCCATCACCTCTTTGCTGGCCTTCCGCCAGGCGTCCCATACTGAATCGGGGAATTCGCCAATGGTGACCTCTTTCATAGCTTTGATCTTTTCCAGAGCCAGAACACTGGCATACAATAGATCAGAAAAAATTCGTTCGGTTTCCGCTTCAGCAGCAACCTCTATGATCAGCTGCAGATCTTTATCCAGGCTGTCCCATGCCTTTTTATTGATGCCGAATTCGATCCCGCCATGAATATCAGAGAAGGAAGGCGTATACATATGGGTCATGATTTTTTGAAAACCAAATGCCAGATCCTGAGACGGACCGACCCATTCAGCACCATCCAGTGCACCGCTTTGCAGGGACGGAAAAATTTCACTGGGCGGCATGGAAACAGGGTTCACCCCGATTTTTCTCATAACCTGGGCACCGAATCCTGTGATCCGGAAGTTTAAGCCCTGCATGTCGGCGAGGGATTTAATCTCTTTTTTAAACCATCCTCCTGTCTGTACACCGGTTCCACCACCGGTAAAACATTTAAGACCGCGGGGAAGAGTGAATTCATCCCACAACTTTTGGCCGCCGCCATAACGCAGCCAAGCGTTAAATTCACCATAATCCAGGCCAAACGGCACCACAGAGAAAAATGAGTGGGCAGGGTCCCGCCCGGCAAACCAGGACCCGGAACCGTGATAGATTTCTGCATTCCCGTTTTCAACGGCTTCCTGGGTACCAAATGGGGGTACCAGTTCACCACCGCCGAATACCTTGATTTTCAAACGGCCACCGGACATTTCAGTTACCCTTTGGGCAAACCGGTCAGCTGAAACGCCGGGTCCGGGCAGTCCTTTGGGCAGAGAAGTGACCAGTTTCCAGGTTTTTTTACCGGCAATGGCGGTTTTCGGCATGACGGCTGAAGCTGCACCTGCTATTAAAGTCCCTTTGATAAAATCGCGTCTTTTCATCTGTTTCCTCCTGTAATTAAAATTAAACTAAGTTGAAATAATACGTTATTTATAAATTACTCCCGGCAGCCAGGTCGCAATGGCAGGGAAAAGGGCGACCATCCCTAATGTAAACAACTGGATGATGACAAAAGGAATAATAGATTTGTAAATATCAAGAGTTGTCAGTACCGGTGGCGCCACAGAGCGTAAATAAAACAATGCATACCCAAATGGTGGTGTCATAAATGACATCTGCAGGTTCAGACTGATCAGAATAGCGAACCATACCGGATCAATGCCCGCTGCCATGAGTGGCGGACCGGCAATGGGTACCACAATAAAAATGATCTCAATATATTCCAGAATAAACCCCAGCAGAAAAATCACCACCATTACCGCTATCATTGCGGTTGGGACACCGCCCGGCAGGGAGTTAAGGATGTCGGCAACAATCTCGTCTCCGCCCAGTCCCCGGAACACCAGGGAGAGCATAAAGGAACCCAGTACAATCATTAAAATAGAGGTCACCATTACCGCAGTTGTTTTGGCCATTAACATCAACTGTCCGTACCGGAGTTCCTGGTAGACAACCACGGAAAATCCGATTACGAATACCAGGAATAAAATACAGGCCAGTATCAGTTTTAAATCTACTGTGCCGATGAAAGACACCGCTCCGGTCAGCCGCAAAAGCAGCAGAGCCCCTGAAGCAATCCCTACACTGATATAGGTGTACCGGATTTTTTTAGGTTGGTTTTCCCGATTCAGGCCCACTAACAGCAGGGCACCGCCGACACCCAGAGAAGCAGATTCCGTGGGAGTGGCCACCCCTCCCAGTATGGAACCCAGCACCAGTACAATCAGCAGCAGCGGTGCAACCAGTGCTTTGACGATATCGCTGAGTGTCAGCCGTTCTCCAATACCTTCAATCTGGGAAATTTTGATGGGAGGGCAGGCTTCCGGGCGGAAGAAGGATATGATAAAAATATAAAGCAGATACAACCCAACCAGCATAAGCCCCGGTATCATGGCACCGGCAAAAAGATCTCCTACTGATACCGGATCGGCTGCCCAGTCCCCGGCTGCCCGCCTGCCGCTCTGATAGGCAGTAGACACCTGATCGGTCAGAAGAATTAAAAGGATGGATGGCGGAATGATCTGGCCAAGGGAACCAGAGGCACAGATAACACCAGCAGACACCTGGTTGGAATACCTGCCTTTCATCATGGCTGGCAGGGCAATCAGCCCCATCATAAAAACTGTTGCCGCGATCACGCCGGTAGAAGCGGCCAGAAGCGCCCCCACGATAATGACAGCATATGCCATGCCGCCGCGTCTTTTCCCGAACAGAGCACCTGCGGTCAGCATCATTTTTTTAGCAATATCTGATTTTTCAAGAATTCCTCCCATAAGAACAAACAATGGTACAGAGATAATCATCGGATTAGTCAGGATTCCAAATACCCGGGAGGGAAACGCAGCTAAAAAAGAAATATCAAAAAGATCGAACACAGCACCGGTAACCGCAACAAGAAAAGGTACTCCCATCAGAACAAAAGAAACCGGAAGGCCAGAAAGAATGCCGCTTAGAAGAGAGACCACCAGAATAATCAACATGATTTCATGGGCTGTCATCATACCTCCTCTTCAGATGGTTCCGGGTAATCCCAGGGCCATTTTTTGATGACAAGCACCAATGATATGAAAGAAAGACTGGCAAAGCCTAAGAAAAGAAGGGTCTTCAGCAGGAAATATCCCGGAAGACCATCCATGGTGGGTGAGGATTCCAGCAGACGCCAGGAGTTGAGCATGGGCTTCCAGGAAACATAAGCAGCAAATCCATAAGAAGGGCAGAGGAAAAATAAAAGTCCAAATCGGTCCCAGAGTGCTTTTTTACTATTGTGGTATCCCTGGTAGAAAATATCCACTCGAACATTATGGTTTTCCAGGATAATCAAAGGCAGCGGCAGAACTGAGGCGATCAAAAACAGGTAGACCAGTAAATCCAGTCCCCACGGCATACCAAAGGAAAATATATACCGGAGAATAACAACGATGATTTGCGCTACACCCAGTAAGATAACTGCCGTTCCGGCAGCCAATGCCAATCCGTGACATATACGGTTAAGCAAGTTTTTTTGTTCTGTCATGGAAACTCCATAAATTAGTAGATGCCGAAAATACGCAGGGTATAGCAACGGTCCCAAACCATCAGAGAGTTAAAGATATATCTGGCAACACTTTTATGATAAAAATAGCCATTCCCGGCCATACCAGGAACATCTCCTCATTACCGATGTTTTTTGTATGATATCTATGCGTTTAAGCAAATTTATCTTAACCTCTCCTTTTCCCGGATAGTAGAGATTACAGTTAATTTTAATACAATGTCAAGTATTTTATATACATAAAAAAAAATATTTTACATTAAAGCGGCTTTATAGTATACATAAAATAAAGTTTTGTATACACATAGAGGCTGAGTCGAATCCAATATGGAGATGTAAAACTCTCTAAAACTGTTTCCGGATGACCGGTCCACGGAAAAGGGACAAGGACAATGCGCGTTTATAACTATAAATAGAATGGAGCTTTCTATGGAGATTAATACTTTTACCAAGATGATTGAAACAAGTTTTCTGAAATGGAAAGATAAATCCGCAATCCTGTTCTTCCGGAATGGCAAACTGGAAACAGAACTCACCTATGGATTTCTGGATAAGGACTCCAACCAACTGGCTCACACATTCCTTGGGCAGGGAGTTCAGAAAGGAGACCGGGTCATTTTATTCATCGACAAATCTCTCATTACCATGGTGGCACACCTTGCCCTGCAAAAAATAGGGGCAGTATCGATTCCCTTGAATCCCGGTTTCAAGAAAACGGAAATGGAATACCTTGTGAGTGACTCAGATGCCGCACTTGTATTGACACAGCCTGATAAGGAAGTATTGATTGAAAAAATAAATCCAGACGTTAAACGGCTGACCGTCCCGACAGACATTCCTTATCAAACGCTTGACTTTTTTAAATCTGCACCTCAGTTTTCAGTTAATGCTGACATTTCACCAGAAGACCCTGCGGTAATCATCTATACATCCGGAACCACTGGCAATCCAAAAGGCGCGGTTCTTACCCATCAGAATCTGGCCTTTGATGCACAGAACATCATCAAGATGTGGGAAATTACATCCAATGATATTCTCTGCCACACCCTGCCACTTTTTCATATCCATGGGCTCTGTTTTGCACTTCACACGCTTCTGGCCGCCGGCGGTACCACCCTGATGCAGGATCAGTTCAACACGTCAAACGTGGTTGATATGCTGTCCGGGAAAAAGGAAGGACAGACCTGTACGCTGTTCATGGCTGTTCCTACGATTTACAGTAATATGATGGACTTTATCGGTGACGGAAAAATTGATTTCAGTCATTTAAGATTAATGACATCAGGATCAGCCCCGCTTCTGGTCAAGGAGTTTGACCGGATTAAAAAAATTTTCGGAGCTGAAGCTGTTGAACGGGAGGGCATGTCCGAAACCGGAATGAATTTTTCCAATCCCGTTAACGGCGATAGAGTGCCCGGTTCCATCGGCATTCCCATGCCTGACGTCAATGTCCGACTGGTTGACCACAAATCATTAAAAGATGTTGACGTGGGTGAAGTAGGCGAAATCTGGCTCAAAAGTCCGGGTATAACACCTGGATATTTGAACAAACCCGAAGAAACAGAAAAAACATTTTATAATGGATGGTTTAAAACCGGCGACTTGGGAAAAATTGATGAGAACGGTTATTATTATATTACCGACCGAATCAAACATATCATCATCAGCGGAGGTGAAAATGTATCTGCCAAAGAGGTGGAAACAGTTATCAATACATTCGAACAGGTGGTTGAATCTTCCGTTGTGGGCCTTCCTGATGAGAAATGGGGAGAAATCATTGCCGCTGCCATTGTACCCAAAAAAGGAAAAACAATAACAAAGGAAGCAATTAAATCCCTTTGTAAAGAAAAACTGCATCCCTGGAAGTGTCCCAAAAAAATTATCTTTGTCAATGCACTGCCCAAAAATACCATGGGAAAAGTACTGAATGCAGAAGTAAAAAAACTATTTTAAATAATGACCAGTTGAACACGCTGTGTCTTATATTTTTGAATACTGAAACGGTATTGTTGCAAACAATTAAAAAACATTTTACTTTTTAACGCTGTTCAAATATACCTAATAGCATGAATTTTGTAGACACAATACGCGAACAACTTGAACAGGATATTATCACCGGTGTTTTTAAACCGGGCGACAAACTGGATGAAGTGTCGCTTGCAAAACGGTTCTCGAGTTCCCGGACACCGGTACGGGAAACGCTTCAGCGTCTGGCTTCATCCGGACTGGTTGAATACCGGCCGCGAAGAGGTGTGTTTGTAAAGCAGATCAGTCTGAATGAACTGGTGGAAATGTTTGATGTTATGGCTGAACTGGAGGGAATGTGCGCGCGCCTGGCAGCCCGGAGGATCACACCGAAACAGATGGAACGCCTTTCTAAAGCCATGAAGGCGTGCGAAAAAACGGCAAAATTACCTGATGCAGATAACTATTATGCCGCCAATAATGAGTTTCATATGGTGATTTATGAAGCCTCCCAGAACAATTTTCTTATTGGACAAACCAAATCTCTCCATACCAGGCTGTCCCCCTACCGCCGCCTTCAGCTCCGTGTACGATACCGTATCCGCTACTCCATGCTTGAACACAAGCAGGTGTTTCAGGCCATTGAAGAAGGTGACTACAAAAAGGCGGAAAAAGTGCTGAAAAGACATGTTGCCATTCAGGGAGAAAAATTTTCCGATCTTGTTGCTTCTTTCAATGACAGCTGAAACCGCAGTAAAGTTAAAAGAAAGGAAACGAACGGTGCAGCAGCAATGATCTGTTCAACAAGTTCAAAATTTTAGACAGTGACGAATATTTTGCCAGCATGAATAACCGGGTAATGAAAGGGACACAGATGCTGACCCACAATGCAACGGTTTTCATTTTCCAGATACAGGCAGGTGGATAATCTTGATAACTATCAAAATATTTAAATTGTAACTTAACTTAAAAAGGAAATAGAAAAATGAGTTCCAATGATATCCTTAATGGAAAAAAGGTATTAATTGTTGATGATGAGAAAGATATACTTGAATCATTAATTGAACTTCTGGATATGTGTAAAATTGACACGGCCACTTCTTTTGAAGAAGGCAAAAAACTCCTTGAAACCCAGATCTATGATATTGCTATTCTGGATATCATGGGGGTTAAAGGATTTGAGCTGTTGCAGCTGGCCAACAAACACCGTGTGCCGGCATTGATGCTGACTGCTAACTCTCTGAATAAGGAAAGTCTAAAGCGTGCGGCTGAAGAGGGTGCTGTCTATTTTGCGCCCAAGGAGAAGATGGTCGATATTGAAACCTATATTGCTGACATCTTAAAGGCTCTGGAAAAAAATAAAAGTCCGTGGGAAAGATTGTTTCAGCGGCTCGGTGGTTTCTATGATAAACGGTTTCACGGAACCAAGTGGAGAGAAGATGAAAAAGAATTCTGGGAGAAAAAAGCAAAATCCAAATACTTGCTCTGATTTAAAAAAGCAAATATCAATCTTCTCCTTAAAAAAAGGAGGCTTGACAATGAAAAAACGCTTTCAGCTGTTTTTGATCACCGCCTGCATGGCCCTGTCTGCTATATCCGGAACTGCCGGAGAAACTACCACCACAGCTGCCGACCAGACCCAGGTGGCCGTTACCATCTATAACCAGAACCTGGCTCTGGTAAAAGATACCCGGACTATACAGATACCTTCGGGAAAAACAATACTGGCCTTTAGAGAAGTCAGCAGCCGGATGCAGCCGGAAACGGCACTTTTGAAAGGGGATGGTTTAAAAGTACTTGAGCAGAATTTTGAATTTGACCTGCTCACCCCTCAATCCCTTCTGGCAAAATTTGTGGGTCAGCAAGTCACTGTAATCAAAAAGCATCCCGGTACCGGAGAAGAAACCACGGAAACAGCACAGGTGCTCAGCGTCAATAACGGTGTGGTCCTGAAAATGGATAGCCATATTGAAACCGGAATCCCGGGCCGCCTGGTGTTTCCATATGTTCCCGCCAATCTGCGTGACCGTCCGACACTTACCATGATGCTTGAGAGTAAGAATGCCGGAACACGCCTTGTAGAACTAAGCTATCTTACACAGGGGATGTCCTGGAAAGCAGATTATGTGGCTGAATTAAATCCTTTGGATAATGCGCTGGACATCAGCGGTTGGGTCACTTTGACCAACCAGAGTGGAACCTCTTATGAAAACTGCCGTCTCAAGCTTGTAGCCGGTGATATCCATCAGGCACCGCCGGAGAAAGTGCCGTCAAAGATGCTGGAACGGGCAATGAGCGTCAGGGAAGATGCAGCCGGTACAATGGCCGAAGAACAGATATTTGAATATCACCTCTATTCCCTTGACCGTCCCACAACCATCAGAGACAACCAGAGAAAACAGGTAGCATTGCTGCAGGGATCTCAGATCCCCTGTAAAAAAGAATTTCTGTTGAAAGGGAGTAACTACTACTATCGTCATCAATACGGATGGATTGGCCGAAAAATGAAAGTAGGCGTATTTATCGAGCTTGAAAACACCAGACAGAATCATATGGGGATTCCTGTTCCCAAAGGTGTTGTACGGGTTTATAAAAAAGACACCACCGGCAGCCTCCAGTTTATCGGTGAGGACCGGATTGATCATACACCGGAAAACGAAATCATCCGTCTTAAACTGGGAGATGCCTTTGACGTTACAGCCGATAAAAAACAGACCAGTTTCAGAAAACTTACCGGGTTCTCTGCAGATAATTATGCATATGAAGCCGCTTTTGAAATCGTTCTGAAAAATGCCAAAAAAGAACCCGTTAAGGTCACAATCCAGGAACCGATCCCCGGAGACTGGCAAATGATCAGTGAATCAGCATCACATGTAAAGACAGCAGCCAATACCGCAGTATGGCATATCAAGGTGCCTGCCATGGGAAAAACAGTATTGACTTACAAAGTGAATGTAAAAATTTAAAATCTGGTTGGATAAAATCACAAAGAGCCGTGTAACGGTACAAGATTTACACATCAGCCCGGATATCTTATTAAAATAAATATATCCGGGCTTCTTTTTCTATCGGTTGTCTGAACATTCAGTTGAATGCTATCGAGCTGGAGCAAGGACAATCAGCAGGTGATAACATGTGGCAACTGTTCTTTTTTATTACCTATTTTTTCCGTCCGGTCAGATTCTCCAGGGTTTCAACCACCACCTTGGCAGCTGACTGGATCTCAGATTCCGTACCCGCCAGATATACCCTGCCGGATGCACCAAAAAAGCGCAAGTCAACAATCCTGATATTGCAGTGTTTTTCTGCTTCATTGGCAGCGATGGATGAATAGGCAGCCGGTGTAACTTCCAGAAGATACACATCATCACCACCTAAAATAAGCATTCCTTTACTGTTCCGGTTGATGATGACAGCCTGGTAAGGATCTACCTTGTTGATGATGCTGGTGGCCAGTATTTGCGGCGCCATACGGTCTTCTTCTTTCAAGCCGATCTCATCCAGTATCATCTGGCCGGCATGCATAACCTCTTCTCTGTCCGCAGAATGGATTTCCAGCATTCCATAGCGCCGTTCAACAATCATTTCTCCAGGTTTTGAATTTGTAACCTTCAACGCAATATCGGTCAACTGGTTGATCTCGATTCCAGGCAGAACTTCCACAAAGAGGGAAGCCATTCCTTCTACCGGAAGGAAGCCACGGCATTTGCAAGCAAATGCTGAGGCAAATTGGGGTTGCAGTCTGTCCAGATGGCAATAGGCCCTTAACTCAGCCATGTATCAGTCTCCTTTGTTTCGTTTAAATTTATATTTGTATTCTTAATGATTTTTCATTCAATTGCTATATATTTGAGTCAACGAAAAGAGATCAGCTCTCTCTGTTTCTGCACTTAAGGCTGCATAACGGTCAATATGTTAATGCTGTACTCTTTTGCCAGATCTCTGGCCAAGGGTGTTACTTTTCCTTTTGGTGCCAGCTGTACCTCTTTTTGATGACTTTGTGCCGCTTTTTCAATATCCTTGCCGGTTATCAGCCTCTTTCCCTGCAGATCATTTTTTTCAAACTGATCCTGTCCAGGTACAGCAATGGATTCCGGCTCAAATGAATTCAGGCACAATTTTTTGCACCAGGCGCTCAACTGACCGGTTTCACAAAATGTTACCCCAAATCCCTCCAGTTTATTAAAAATACGCTGGGTTTCTTCAATCAACAGGGGGGCAACTTTAACATCCGGATCCTTGTATCCATCTTTTACGGCCAGCACCTTTTTGCCTTTTGCCAGGGCAGCATGAATAATACGGGATTCACAATCATCACAGAGCAGTTTGGCCACCTTGGCGGCGGCAGGGAATCCAAAGGTAGGCAGCACCAGAATATCGCAGTGATCGAGCACCTTGATCAGATCTGCCGGTCTGGCTTTATCCAGAAAGCACTTCACCTGTGTGATATTCTGAAGTTTTTTGGTACTGATAAAAGAGTGGCTGGAACCTCCTCTGAAGACACTGAATTTCCATGCACTCTGATTCATCTGCCGGACCTGTTCCAACGCCTCATCCAGACGAAAAATTCCGGCATGAAAAACCGTTAAAATCTTTGGTCCGTCAGGGTTTCGTATTATCCTGGATATTGAACCCTTTTTCTGTTCCTGCCGGTGATCTGCTTTTTTATCAGATTTTTTACCAGATTTTTTATTGAGTGAAAGATCGATGGCCGGGTCGGAAGGCAGACGTGACACCACCTGTCTCACCATCTGTCTGATTGTATTTATATCAACCGCTTCCATCATTTGTCTTCACTTTTTAAGAAATATCAAGGCTGTCCACAATTCCCATGACAACCGCGTCCACCGGGAGTTTTTTGCCATTTCCCATAGCTTCCATCGCCGGTGCTCCCTGGGTAATAATGACAATTTCACCGTTCCCGGCACCCACTTCATCATCTGCCGCTACAATCACATCTCCTTCAGCTGTCATATCCTCTTTCAGAGGTTTTACCAGCAGCAGCCTGAGCGCATGGATGCCATCCTTTTTCTTGGTGGACCACACATTACCAATCACTTTTGCAAGTTTCATTCTCTTTGCCTTCTTTTCCCTTAAGATATACTTCTTTATTTATACCTTGAAAGTACCATTCATACATTAAATTGTCGGGCCAAAAAATCCAAATTTATCGTCTGAAAAGGTATAGTTGGACCCAACCAGTGGAATACCAGTCATGGCACACGCTTCCAGGGTAAGAGAACGGACATCCTCTCTCTCCAGGTTGCACAATTTGGTTTTTCCGGCAGCCTTTGCCAAGATAACAGCTTCAATGGTCATGGCCTGGATATAGTTGGCCACCTGCTGGGCTGCTTTTTCAACATCCAGACGTGCTCTTCGTTCCGGATCCTGGGTACCTATCCCAAAGGCACATTTTCCCTCATGGCACCTTAAGCAGACCGCACATCCCATGGCGACCATAACACCCGTACCCAGAGCCACGGCATCTGCTCCTAAAGCCAATGCTTTGGCCAGATCTGCACCATCTTTCACACCACCGGAAAGAATAACACTCATCTCTTCCTTAACACCCATATCTTCAAGGCTTTTTACAGCCTGTACCAGAGCGGGCATACTGGGAATTCCAAGATTATCGGCTGCCACTGCAGGTGCTGCACCGGTTCCGCCTTCAGCGCCGTCTATAACAATACCATCTACCATTGTTTTGGCAGCAATCTTCACATCTTCCCAGACGCGGCCGGCAGCAATTTTTAAAAAGATGGGAACTTTACCGTCGGTCAGATCCCTTAACTGCTTAATCTTAAGAACCATATCGTCTGCACCGAATATATCACCGTGCCGGGGATGGCTGTGCAGGTCAATGCCTTGGGGCAACTGTCTGAATTTTGCAATCTCCTCTGTTATCTTGCATCCCATCAGATGCCCGGATAAACCCGGTTTGGCTCCGATACCGCAGATAATTTCAATGGCATCAGCTGCTTCAATATTCCTTAGAGAAAACCCCATACGGCTGGGAGTGATCTGGATAACCTGTTTATAAGAGTTATCCCGTTCTTCCGGAAGCAACCCTCCTTCACCGTTGTTAATAGAGGTCCCCACAATATCAGTGGCCTTTGCCAGTGCTGTTTTACACTCTTTGCTCAGCGCACCGTAGGACATGCCTGAAATCATGACCGGGGTTTCGATCACCAGGGGTTCTTTGGCAAACCGGCTCCCTAGAACTGTCTGCGTTTTGCAGTCTTCCCTGTAGGTATCAATGGACATACGGCTCAACTGAGACGGAAGCATCACAAGATCATCAAAATTGGGGAATTTCCTGGGAGTGCCGCATCCCCTGATCCGGTGTTTCCCCATGGCTGCCATATATCTGACTTTAGAGACATTCTCAGCGTTCCATACCCCTCTTTGCACATCTTTCACTTTTGGAATTTTTTCTTCTTTTGACATCACACCACCTTTTTGTGGGTCGGTTTATAGATAACATACTCATGCCGCCCTGAAACTTGGGGAATGACGCTTCTAAAATCATCCACTCCCTGTTCAATGTCGTATTGCTTAAAGAGCTTCTCCAGCTCTTTTTTCTCATTATCTTCAATGGGGACAATGGTTACGTTGCCCCCTATTTTTTCTTCCAGATCCGGATCCAAAGAGTGAATAATACCCTTATACATGGATTCACCCAGGCCTTTTCCCACTTCACCCAGCACCACGATTCGTCCACCAAGGGTCATGCCTCCGGACCACCGGCCCACACTGCCGCAGACAATCAGATTGCCGCCTTTCATACCGAACCCGCATCTGCTACCGGAATTACCCTTGATGACAAGGTTGCCCCCTACCATGGAAGGAGCAGCATTGGAACCGGTATTCATATGAACAATGATTTCACCGGCCATCATATTATCACCTGTATACCAGCCGGTATTACCTTCAATTTCCAGTGTCGGTCCTTCCATGAAACCACCGGTATAAAAACCGGTACTGCCGCGAAGTAAAATTCTTCCCTGACCGATCAATCCGGTGGCAAAATTGTGAATAGAGTGGGTGCCGACCACTTCAATCTCATCTTCTGTTTTAATCAACTCCCTGACCTTGTTATTGGCTTCCCGGGAATTCATTTTACTTAAATCTAAACGGACCATACTTTTATCCCTCCCGGTTCCATTTCCGATGCAAATACATCCGATACAACGGGTGTTAAACAAATTTGTTCTGAACCAAACAATACCGTGCCGTCATCTTCTTCATGAAACAGTATGGGTTTTATGCCCAGACGGTCCTTGAATGCGCCGATCTGGTTTGGTGTAGCCACCAGGATTGAAAAAAGGCCGTCCAGTTCATCCAGAGCGTTATGAAGGGCTTCTTCCAGATTCATGTTTTTTTCTTTCATCAAGTAGCTCACCAGGTGAGCGGCAATTTCGGAGTCATTGTTTGTCTTAAACCGGATGCCCCAATATTCCATTTTTCTTCTTAAATTGAAATAGTTGGTAAACTGGCCGTTGTGTACAATAGAGAGTTCGGGATAGAGATAGGAGGAAAAGGGATGTGCAAAATTGATATCTTCTACACTTTCGGTGGCCAGTCTGACATGCCCGATACCGTGGGTTGCGCCTGAGATTACTATTTTATGACAATCTTCCAGGACCTGTGCAGAGCCCTGGTCTTTAAACACCTTGATTTGTTCACCAAGGGAGTGGATGCAGAATCGTGAATCTGAATCAATCTCCCAGTTCAGCTCCTCCAGTTGCTCTGGTTTCATGTCTATGGAGGCCTCATAAAAACTGAATTTTCCAACCCCTCTGTACGTTCTGACACCTGAAACAGTGCCGTACTTTCCAATGACTTTTTCAAGATCCTTGTCAAGCTCCAGTTCAGCCATAGCCACACGGATCTGGATATCATCACGGGTCTCGTAAACCGCCAGACCGGTCGCATCCTGACCCCGGTGGATCAGTTCCTTGAGCATGTCGACAAATTTATTGCCGATATCACTTGATGGGTCTTTACTGATAAAACCTGCTACACCACACACATTGCACCTCTAATATTTAATGGTTATTGTTGCTTTCCATCCATAGGTATTATAGGTATTCCCTGGGTCAATAATCCTATCAAAACCTGAACCATTAGCCACCTTAATTGACCCGGCTTATTTTGGAATAATACCTTCAATATCTCCATGGGGCCTTGGAATCACATGAACAGAAACCAATTCGCCCACCCGTTCAGCTGCGGCGCCGCCTGCATCGGTAGCAGCCTTGACCGCTCCTACGTCACCGCGAACGTATATGGACACAAGTCCTGCGCCTGCATGTTCTTTCCCAACCATTTTCACATTTGCCGCTTTTACCATTGCATCTGCTGCCTCTATGGCACTGACCAGTCCCCTGGTTTCTACCATGCCGAGTGCTTGTTCTGCCATTTTTCTCTCCTCATTTAAGTTTAATTTACTAAATTTTTATTACTTTACAATTTATTATTTTCAAGCTTGAAATCTTTGTATCTGACTGCTCTTTTCTTACTTTCTGGCCTTATTGAATGAAACAAAGGTTTTTATAATCAACTTAAGCCAGCAAAGGGTAACCGGTTCCAATCTATTTCATTTTAAATGCCCTTGCGGTCATGGACCATTTCTTGGGAATTTCCATGGTGACCACTGCTGTCTGATCCATCTTTTTGGATTTTCTAACCCTGATGATTGTCGCATCCCCCAGCTCGCTCCCGGACCTGTCCAGAGCTGTTACCACTGTCTCTTTTTCAGGCAGCGGTAAAAATTCATAAGGTAGTGCAATCCTGGCTTTTCCTTCTATGCTCTCATCCACTACAAATATCGCCTGCCCCGGGCAGATATGGATACAGCTTAAACACCCGATACATTTATCCTCATCAATACGGGGAAGATTGGTGATATCTTCGCCAACGATAATGGCATCCACCTTGCAACTGGTTTCACAAGGGTTGCACGGAATATCCTGGATGCATTCAATGACCACCACCGCACTCTTTTTTTTCCTCTTGGCAGAAGGAATACCCGGATGATTTTCAAGCTCCTCTTCTGAAATATAGCCTGTCTGGGCCAGCCCTTTTTGCATATCTCTTATCCTTCAATTGCACTGTTTAAACGTTTTTTGGCTTTTCCCCGCATTTCGCCATGCCCGCCGCTTCTCAAGCCTTTCATGCTCTTGAGCTGTATTTTCCGCTGTTCTGAAAATGCATCGTCATCAAGATAGCCAAGAGAGTTGGCAATGGCCAGCCCGGCAATTCTACCCTCAATAATGGCCGTGCTGGCTTCTTCAATACCGGACGCATCTCCTGCTACATAGATATTTTTTATTGAGGTTTCCTGGTTGATATCATGGGCTGGTACCAAACCGCCAAGACCTGGTTCATGCACCATGCTGCAGCCTGACATCCGAAGCAGCTGGGTCATGGGATTCAGTCCAACTGCCATGCAGATGGTATCCACATCATATTTTTTTTCCGTCCCAGGTACCGGTGCCCAAGTGTCATCCACTTCAACAATAGTGGCACCTTCAACCATATCTTTTCCATGGGCTTCTTTAATGGTATGTGACATGAAAAACGGTACACCATATCTGGCCACTTTGGAAGCATGAACTCCGTATCCGCCAATGGTCGGTGCTGCATCAATCACCGCAGCCACTTCACAGCCTGCCTGCAGCAGCTGAAAGGCCACAACCAGTCCAACGTTTCCTGATCCCACAATCAACACCCGGTTACCTGGCTTGATTCCATGGATATTGGCCATTGTCTGGGCCGCACCAGCACCTATGACCCCTGGCAGGGTCCATCCTGGAAAGGGAACCATATTTTCAGATGCGCCAGTGGCGATCAGTGTTCTCTCACCTTTTACCTGTTCCAGATGGTCTCTTACCATGACATTAAGCGTATTATTGGCGTAAATACCCAGTACAACACTATCCAGTACCACTTCAACGCCTAATTCTCTTGCTTCTTTCAACAGTTCTTCCCCGATCCTGATACCTCTTACCTTGGCACGATGTTCCTTGGATCCGAAAAATTTATGTATCTGTTTGAAAAGCTGACCGCCGGGTTTGTTATTTTCATCATAGACGACCACACCCACATTGTTTCTGGCCGCTTCTATGGCCGCTGCCAGTCCGGCAGGGCCGGCACCGATACTGACCATTTCATATCTTCTCACTTTTTTTCTCCACTTTGGGTTTCAGGGCCTGCACCCTTCTGTGTCTCTATGGCCATTCCATCTTTTAGCGGTGTCACACACGTTCTCACATTGGGAATTCCGTCAACCACCATGATACAATCTGTACATCGACCTATGGCGCAGAATATACCTCTGGGTTCATCCCGTTTGGTGGTGTGCCGGTGTATCATCACACCATTGCTGCGCAGTGCTATGGCAATGGGCTCGTCTTCAAACCCCTCCATGGCCTTTCCATCCATGGTGAATCCAATTTTTCTGCCCTTTTCAAACTGTCCTAATATGGGATGTTCTTTGATTCGCATGTTCTTCCTTTTGTATATAGTATGAAATTAAAATTTCATCAATAAACTAATAATGAATAATATCTTTCCATATCGACTGTCAAGTAAAAAAATACCCATTCACACTTTAGAATCCTCTGCCCTTCCGGCATCGAATCCTTTACAGACAGGATAATGCAATCCCGTACGGGGTGATCATCTGTGCATGGTCCGGTTTAATCACATTTAATCCAGTGTATTCTGATACAACATTGGCAATACCTTCCAGTTCACAGGTTCCACCAACCAGGCAGGCTGTCTCAACTTCCTTGAAAGGCTCCAGGTATGACATGATGATACTGGATATCTTTTCAATTACCGGCCGGACGATCTGGATAACACTGCGTACCTGGCCCGGATGCGCCTTTATTTTCTCTGCTTCGTCATAGCTGACACTCAGGGCTCCGGCCAGCACCAGTGACAGATGGAATCCGCCGGTAGCCTCATCATTGGTATATACTATTTTCTGGTCCCTGATTACTGCAACACCGGTGGTCCCACCACCCACATCCACAATGACCCCATCCTTGAGCTTCAGCACCAGGTTGGCCGCGCTGGGTTCATCCAGGACGTTGACCACGTCAAGACCGATCCCTTCCAGAATATACCGGGTGGTGTTGATATTGGACGACTCTGTCTGGGGCGGATAGGATGTGGCACCTTTGGTGATTTCCATTGGACAGTATTCTGTGATCTGTTCCATCAGTCGCCTCACCACGTTCACAGCCCCGACGTAATCCACAATCAGGCCGCTTTGAACCACTCTTGCCTCTTCCAGAGCTGCTGCCCTCGGGATACCCTTTTCGTCAATGACTACAATAATGGTTTTGAACGTCCCGATATCAACACCGGCATACAGCTGGCTGGCATCGGTGAAATCCCATTTTTCAGGCTGGTTGAGCAGCCTGACCACTTCGTCTATATATATTTTCATACCAGCCATTGATGAAGCTCGTTACTGGGGGATGCGATCACGGCATGGCTGTGGATCAGGCCCTTATTTTCAATGGCTGTCATACCGGCTGCCACTGCTGCATCTACTGAACCGATATCCCCGGTAAGGGTTACAAAGGATTTGCCTGCCAGACCTGTGGCACATCGCAGCTCAATGAGGTCAATTTCTGCTGATTTAGCTGCTGCATCGGACGCCTCAATACAGGATGCAACGGAAAATGTCTCTATAATTCCCAATGCCTGCAGATTGAGAATCTGGCCGGCACAATTGATGGCCGGAAAGATATCGTCATGGACATTGGCAATCATAAAGGTATCTGCCACAAATTCACCTATGCACGCTTCTCCCGCAGCAACGGAATTTTCTACAGATCCCACATCACCGGTAACCATTGAAAGATATTTTCCCGGGCAGACCGGTCTTGCCATGATCAACTCCACATTGGAGGCTTTGAGCATACAATCAGCTGCCTCTATCCCTTTTGCCACACTATTTGATTCCACCAGACCGATGGCTCTATATTCCATTTAAGATCCCTCTTGTTCGATAACAATGGTTTCACCCACAGATGAAACAATACCTTCAATACTTGCATGCAGGGTAGCACCCAGACTTTTCTCCGGTATCCTGGCAATCAGGTCCCCTTTTTTTACGCGGTCTCCTTTTTTCACCACGGCTTGAGACGGCGCGCCAATATTCTGGTTTACAGGTATGGACACCATTTTGGCCTCAATATTCCCCTTAAAAAAATCAGGATGGGTATCATACTGACCTATCTGAAGTTTCTGAAGCAGCCTTCTGCTGGGTATTTTCCGGACTTTCATAAAAAAAGAAGGGGTAAATGCTGTTTTCTTACGCTCCCGGCGATGGCCTTTTTTCATGAGTGCCAGTTTGATCTGACGGTTAACCTCCCTGGGGGAGACCAGCATGGGGCAGGCATATTTCTCACAGATACCGCATTCAGAACAGATCAGTGCATCTTCCATAATTTCATTGGCAATCCCCAGCCTCAAGTTACGCATGATCATGTGGGGTTCCAGGACATGCCCCAGCAGGTTCCGGGGGCACGTATCTGTACACCTCATGCACTGACAGCAGGCCACCTGGGTCAATCGCAGTATTCTGGCGGGATCGGTGATTTTTCCGGCAACCACATTATGGGTGGCCGGCAGTACGATAATACCGCTGGTTGTCTTTGTCACCGGGGTGGTAAGATCATCTGTCACTGTGCCCATCATGGGACCGCCCAAAACTATTTTCCAGTTATCTATAAGAATGCCGCCGGCAAGGTTGATAAGATCGCCAATAGGAGTACCAATGGGTACTTTGACAATCATGGGTTCCCCCACCTCTCCTGCAATGGTCAGATACCGATCCACAACAGGTGATTCTTCTTCAACAGCCCGGGCGATATTCAGCAGAGACTCCACATTGGTCACCACCACACCCACTTCCAGAGGAATTCCCCCTTCAGGCACGACTTTATTCACCACCTGCTGCACCAGAACATGTTCATCACCGGCAGGATAGAAATCTTCCAGTTCGTAAATATCAATCTGCTTGAACTCTTTTTTCTGAGCCGTTTTTTTCAGGATTTCAATAACTTTTGGATGTTTATTTTTGATGCAGATGGTTCCCTGTTCCGCCTGGGTACACGCCATCACCATTTTCAAGCCCCGCATCAGAAAGTCAGGATAGACCTCCATGAGATAAGGATCACTGGAGAGCAGTGGTTCACATGAGGCACCGTTGACCAGAACCCGCTCCACCTTTGCATCCAGCTTGACATGCGTGGGAAAACCTGCACCCCCGGCACCGACAACACCGGCATCGCGTACCTTGCTGATGATATCATCTTTCATGAATTACTTCTCCTGATGCCACGCTATTTTTTCTCTGCCATCCGTATGGCATCTGCACTGGCTTTTACAGCGGAGATATCACCAAATATCCCTATCATGGTCAGATGCTGCGGACAATTTCCTTTCAGATCATACACCTCCACATCTGCTGCTTTTTCAGCAACATCTGCGGCCACCAGCATATCCACCAGCTTCCCCTGAACCAGTCCCACTGCACTGAAACTGGCATCCACCAGCCGTTTTTTAGGTCCGGCTCCCATCCGGGCAAGCAGGATATCAATGACTCCAGGACCTGGATGAGAGATTATTCTAATATTGGAAGCCATCTATTTCTTCGCAGCCCTTCTGGCAGCTGCCGGTTTCGGGCTGGGGATAATTGCTTCAATGTCACCATGGGGTCGTGGAATGACGTGCACGGATACCAATTCCCCAACACGATCTGCTGCAGCACCACCAGCATCTGTTGCTGCTTTTACCGCTCCCACATCACCACGGACATAAATAGATACGAGACCAGCGCCTGCATGCTCTTTGCCAACCATTTTAACATTGGCTGCTTTTACCATTGCATCTGCTGCCTCAATCGCGGCTACCAATCCTCTTGTTTCAACCATACCCAATGCTTGTCCTGCCATTTTGAATCTACCTCCTACACGTTAAGTGAATAAAAAAACTTCTCTTTAAAAATGAATTATGTAATGTAAGTTTATTGTTGATATCTGTCAGCTTAATCCTGCTGTCATTCACCCTTTTGAGGGATGCACCGGATAAGATCCAATCACTGCATCCGCCTCAATTTCCACCAGATGTTCCGGCCTTGCAAGGCCGGCAATCTGGGCCATGGTCACCACCGGCTTAACCGGTTTAAACCACTCAGAATACGCCTTCATGCAATCAGCTGCCAGGCTGATATCGGTCACATAAATACGGACTCTGACCACCTCGGATATCCTGGCACCGGCCATTAAAAGTGCTGATTCAATTTTTTCGAGAATAATTTTCGACTGCAGGTACATATCGTCTTTTCCCTCGACAACCCCCTCAGGAGTGGTGGAAGTTGTACCTCCGACAAACACCATACCGCCAACTTTGACCGCCCGGCTGTATCCCATTTTTTCTTCAAAAGGTGCTCCTGAGGCAAAATTTTCCCGTTTCAGTAAGTCCATTGTTATTTTCCTTTTAAGAATCTGTTTGATCCATCTCCGGCATCCATGCAGATGAACTGTCGTTGATCACAAATTCGTTTCTCATTGCCACCTGCTTTTCAAATGCTTTCAATTTTTTCATGGCCTTATCCGTATCCATAAATGTAATCTCATGGATCAACGCCCCCATGTAAACGATTACATGGGCTATTGGATCCACAAAGGAAATCCCTTTATAATCAATTACGATATAGTGATCCGACAGATTGATGACAGGTGATACCATACTGTCAGTCAGGGTGATAATCGTAGCACCGTTTGATCTGGCATATTCCAGAAACCGGATCACTCTTTTGGAATAACGTCTGAAAGTCACTGCAAATATGACCGAATCTTTGGCGTAGGCCGGCAGAGTATCTAAAATTTCCCAGGAAAGATTGGTATCAACGGTGACATTCTTCTTAATCCGTTTTAAAAAATAACCAAAATAGCTGGCTGAAATACCGGCAGCCCGATATCCCACCACATAGACATTCTTTGCCTGAAAAATCACTTTTGCAATGGTTTGTATCTCTTCTGGAGAAATCATCTCCACCAGATTTTCCAGATTACCAACTGTATTTTTACAATACCGTTCCAAGGTACTGGTGCTGGTGCTGTCTTTATTAGCATTCATCAGCAGATCCACACTGGAAAGCGTTATCTGGACCATCTCTTTTACATGGCGGGCAAAATCAAGAAATCCGGAAAATCCGAGGTCCGTAGCAAAACGGATGATGGTAGGTTCACTGACGCCGCATTGAACTGACAGCTCTTTGGCGGTCATCAGGGACACCCGTTTGTAGTCTTGGAGGACAAAATCAGCCACTCTTCTTTTTTTAACTGACAGATCAGGATATGCCCTTGCAATCTTGTTGAAAAATTTTTTTTCTGCTGAATTCATGATGCTATCGTTTATTTGCCTTTTTTGGGGGTTATGCCTGACATTGATTTTAAAGAAACCTCGACTGCTGACTGTGCCGCTTTGACGTCTGATGAGTTACCGGCAATGTAGACCTTTCCACTGGCACCGAACACACTGGCATGAACCAGTTTTATGTCTGCACTCTTTTCCGCTTCATTGGCTGCATATCCGGCGTATCCTGCAGGGGTTACCTCCAGAAAATAAAGAGTTTCATCCTGCAGCAGCATGCTGGCATCCCGGAACCGGTTCACGATCTGATTCATGAACGGATCGGTCCTCTCAATGATATCAGATCCCAGTATCTGGGGTTTTATTCGATCAGATTCCTTACACCCCAAATAATCCAGAATTACAGCGCCGGCTTCCTCCACATCTGACGGGGAATCGGCATGGACTTCCAGCATGCCAAAGGTCCGTTCCACCACAAGGGCACCGGGATAAACAGCAGCTTTTTTCATAACCGCGTCCGTAATTGAATTGATTTCAATACCCGGGGCGATTTCAACAAACAAACCAGACTGACCCGCCACTGGATAATAACCTCTTGCCGCCGTGCCGATGTAGCCGGTCAGCTGTTTTTGCAATTGATCGATAAAGGCAAATGCCCTGAGTTGTATATCCATTTTGAATCCTTTACTATATATGTTTCAGAAACTCTCTTTTATTGGGACAGATAGCACTGTTAATGGTACAGGCTGCATTTTTTTTGCATGAACATTCATGATCTGCACCTTTGTGAAACCGGCCGAAACAGAAATCATGGATGGGTATGGACGGATTGCAGTCTAAAATAAGTTCTGACATCAGTCTGCCGATGACAGGTCCAATACCAAACCCATGACCGCTGAACCCGGTACAGAAGATAAATCCCGGCACTTCACTGGTTAGTCCCAGTATGGGAATTGCGTCAGAAACCCCGGCAATCAGCCCGGACCACATCCGGATGACATTCATATTTTTCAATATCGGAAAATAATCGATAACGCTTCTGGCAATGGAGGGACCGATGAAGTGGAACAGCGGTTTGCCGCGGTATCCGGCTTGATCATCCTGGTAAAGGTACTCTTCCGTTCCCACAAAACCACCCCAGAAAAAAGAACCGTGACCGGTCTGCCGTCCGTAAAACTGCCCTTTTGCATTGCCTATCATCTGGGGGAACAGGGGCGGGAACTGCTCGGTGATCAACGCTTCTGAAAACACTGCTTTCATGGGCAGATCAAGGCCCACCATATTGGCAATGTGCCGGCCTTTCAAACCAGCAGCATTCATGACCAGATCTGTTTCAATCACCTGCTTGTCTGTAATTACCGCTGTGACCTTTCCTTTCTGCAGGCGGATGTCCGTTACTTCTTCATGGGTATAAAACCTGGCACCCAGTTCCTGTGCCTTTTTAAAATAGGCATAAGTAACCAGCAGCGGATTGGCATGTCCGTCAGTGCTGCAGTAGCTGGCGCCAATTACTTTTTCACCCACATATGGATTGATTTCCAGCACCTGTTTTCTATCCAGCATTTCTAATTTCAGACCGGTGGTTTTCTGGTTTTCCACCGACTGTTTCATTGAATTCAGATCTTCTTCATTGGTACAAAGGCGCAGGTTTCCTTTCTGAACATACTCCACATCCATGCCTAACTCTTCATGAAGGGTTTCATACATCCGGACGCTCGCCATGGCCAGTGGCATTTCTTTTAAATTCCTGGCCGACTGCCTGATACCACCGCCATTGCTGCCGGAAGCCTCACCACCGATGTCCGATTTCTCTATGACTACGGCTTTCAGACCTGCTTTAGCCAGGTAGTAGGCTGTCGAACACCCCATAATACCACCGCCAATGATCACAATATCTGCTGTTTTTGACATATTTACTCCTGATTTGGTTCCGTATCAGTTCAGCCCTGCAAAAGTAGACAGACGGATCGGTCTTACCGGTGCCCGTGCAGTGGTAGGCTCAAGTTGTGCCGGCGGCACACCGATTTCCTGTGCAAGAATCCGGGTAACCAGAGCCTGGCAAGTCTGTCCCTGGCACAATCCCATCCCGGCACGGGTAACCCGTTTGATACCGTTCAGGGTGGCCATACCATTGCGGATCACCTCTTTGATATCTTTTCGTGTCACCTCTTCGCACCGGCAGATTACCAGATTATCTCCTGCTGTATCTTCATCTCCGGACTTTTCTTCATGGGCAGTGCATTTTTTCAGTGCATTCAACCGCTCAACCACCCGTCTGGTGATTTCTTCAACCTGGGCTTCCGTAAGGTCCGGTGATATATCTTCTATCCTGGCTTTATAATCCAGCCCGCTGTCTGCTGGTTTTTCCCCGGCTTCATCTGTCTTTGCTTCGTTTTCAGAGACTTCTTCATCTGCCTCTTCAATTGTTTTTTCAGCTGCGGCTTCAGATGCCGTATCAATCGTTTCTCCAGATGTGGCTTCAGGTGATTCCGGCCCCCTATCTTCTTTATAAATGACCTTGATCTCGTGATCTCTTATCAGGTCAAGAGCCGCCGGTGAGATTTTAGCCTGTTTTGACAGGATTATTTTCCGTTCTCCCTGGTTGATCAGTTTTTGAACCGCACCTGCAAAAATAAAATCAGATGGCATTTGGATCTCCCTAAAACAGTTTAGTGTGTTGAAATAAAAATTTCATAATATTATTCATAATGATAGCCAAACAAAACCTTAATGAATTCCTTTCTGAATCGGGGAGATGTCCGCCCCGAAGCGATATCGGAAATCATCGTTTAGCACGCAGCGCCGGATGGATGTAAACATCCTGGGATGGGAAAGTCCCTCCCCGCCGGTTGAGATAACCAGCGATTTAAATCCTTCACCATCAACGCCTAACCCCCCGATGCAGGAAGCATTTTTAACAAATTGTGAGGCGTCTGCAATACTGGACATATAGGCCATATTCTTGAGGTTGTTGGAGTGAAATACAATGGTGTGCCGCAGTCCCTGTTCTGCTGCTACGCCTTTATCCATAGTTTCTTTGTCATTCTTACAGCGGACAAAGGGAAGTACCGGCATGATCTGCTCGGTCCATACCAGTGGATGTTCCGCATCGGTTTCCAGGATAGCAATTTTTGTTTCCGGCGGGATGTCAAGGCCGATGGCGCGTTTTAAAATCACATGGGGTGATTTGCCGATATATTCCATATTGATGACAGAAGGAGTCCTGCCCGGAATGATTTCCTTGAAAATCTCTTTCACAAGGGCTCCGCCTTGATCGGCAGTGAGTTCATAGGCTCCGTGTTTACACAAAAGTCCTTTGAGTTCGTCTGCCACCGAAGCGGTTACAAAAATTTCCTTCTCACTGGCACATGGCGTGGTGTTGGAAAAAGAAGATCCTTTGATAATGCATTGAGCAACATAATCCAGATCTGCGGATTCGTCCACGATTACCGGTGGATTACCCGGACCGCCTGAAAGAATGCGCTTACCGGTCTTCTTGGCAAACTCCACCACCTTGTGGCCGCCGGTGACCAGAATCATATCGGTCAGTGGATGAGTCATCAGGTATTGTGCACCCGGGACATCCGGATCAGATACCGTGGTAACGCAGTTGGGCGGTCCGCCAGCGGCGATAATCGCCTCATTAAGGTCCCTGACCACCTGTGCGGAAACAATTTTGGTTTTTGGATGGGGGTTATTTACTACGGTATTGCCTCCTGCCATCATCATAATGGCATTGTGGACAATGCCGGGCGCTGCATTGGTCACCGCATTGATAGAGGCAATCATTCCCACGGGGATCCGTTCATTTAAAGTCACGCCCTTATCACCACAAAATACTTCAGGCTCTATGCTTTCAACACCCGGAACCTGGCAGGCAATCTCCATTTTAAGAATCGAGCCAGACACCGACCCCAGATCACACTCGTCCAGTTCCATCCGGCCGTATTCTTTACGATTTTTCCAACCTACGTCCCGGATGGCCTGAATTATTTTTTCCCGTACGTCAAGCGATACCTGGATGAACTGTTTCTGGGCGGTAACCGCCGCCTGAATGGCATCTTCCATTTCCGGGAACACACCAAATTCGCCAGTCTGAGGAGCATCCAGAGTTATCGCTGTTTCATTCCCAGCCACCCGTTTCAATACCTGGATTACGATCTGTTCTATCTCTTCTCTTCCAATATCCATTTTACGCCCTTCATCAATATTAACAGTAAAAACCTATCACTTAAGCTGTTTTTTACCCGCTGTAACGGAACCGTAGATCATTGGCCATCACACACCTTCTGATCAGTGTGAACATGCGTGGCCGGGTCTGCCCCTCACCATTGGTTGCAATATGAAAAGAGGTATATCCTTCTCCTGCAACGCCGACACTGGCCAGTCCACAGGAACCATTCTTGACAAACGCTGCACACTTGGCCCGATTGGTCATCTTCTGAATATTTTTCATACTATTGGAATGAATGGCCATGGTGTGTCCACATCCCTGTTCAGCTGCCAGTGCTGCATCAATGGCATCATCAGTAGTTTTACACCGCACCAGCGGCAGAATGGGCATGATCTGCTCGGTCCACACCAGGGGATGTTCTTTATCGGTCTCCAGAAATGCAATCGAAGTGTCTCTGCTGATATCAAGTCCGATGGATTTAAGAATTTCAGACGGGGGTAGGCCGATATAGTCCATATTAATTACACCTGGCTCACCCGGTGCCTTGATCTCATTGAAAATATGTTTCATTAATTCTTCGCCCTGTGAACCGCTGATTTCATACGCTCCATATTTTTGAAGGTATGCCTTGAACGGGTCTGCAACAGAATCCACGACAAATATCTCTTTTTCACTAGCGCACGCCATGCAGTTGGAAAATGAAGCACCCTGAACAATACAGCGTGCCGCCCGGTCCAGATCTGCAGTTTCATCAACGACCACCGGCGGATTGCCGGGGCCGCCGGCAACTACCCGTTTCCCGGTCTGAGACGCAAATGCCATCACCCCGTGCCCACCGGTCACCGCGATCAGTTTCACCCGTGGATCGGTCATCAGGGCCTGAGCCGATGGTACGGAAGGTGTTTCCAGACAGCAGATACAGTTGGGCGGTCCTCCGGCGTCAATGATCGCCATGTTCAGATCCCTAATCACCTGACAGGAAGGTTTACTGGTTTTGGGATGGGGATTGTTCACAACAGTATTCCCTCCTGCTATCATCATGATGGCGTTAAACAGGATAGAGGGGGTACCATTGGTGACTGGATTGACTGATGCGATCACTCCGACCGGTATCCGTTCAATAATCGTGACACCTTTGTCTCCGCTGAACACTTCCGGTTCCAGGTCTTCCATACCCATGACCTGGCAGGCGGCCAGGTTTTTTTTCACATTGTCCGAAGCTCTGCCAAGACCGGTCTCATCAAACTCCATCTGACCGTATGTTTCAGCCTGTTCGATACCAGTTTTTCTAATAGCGGCAATGATATCCTCCCTCACCGCCAACGGCAGTGCCACCAGTTGCTTCTGGGCAGCGACCGCTGCATTTATGCAGTCGTCCATCTCCTGGAATACGCCGTCTGCAACAGCAGTGTGAGTTGAACTGACGCCATCTGCTGCTTGTATACCCTTTTTCTCATCTTTCTGCTGAAACTGCTGAACCACCATTTCAACAATCTGTTCAATACGTGCTTCGTCAAGAGCCATGGATTATTCCTCTCTTCCTACAGCTGTGATGAATATTCATTAAATTCCCAATCGGTCACATGCTTTCTGAACCGCTCTATCTCGTCTTCTTTCAGTGCAGAAAATGCCTGAATCAAACCTTCTCCCATAGCATCACACAGCACTTTATCCGCTTTGAGTTCACTCAAAGCATCTGAAAGATAAAACGGAACAGTTTCCAGCGATCCCGGTTCCAGAAACCCTACATCGCCCACCGTAGGTTCTCCCGGTTCTATTTTGTTTTTAATTCCGTCAAGGCCGGCAGCAAATGCCGCAGCCATCACCAGGTATGGATTGGCTGATGCGCAGGGACCCCGGTTTTCCACCCGGGTAGCCATTCCTCTTTCGTCGGGAATACGGCAGTAAACTGTCCGGTTGTCCAGGCCCCATGCCAGATAGTAAGGGGCGAATGAATCGGGAACATACCGCTTGTATGAGTTGACCGTGGGTGCAAACAGGGCAGTCATTCCTTTGGCATGGGCCATCTGTCCGCCCACAAACCATCTCATCAGATCTGAAACTCCGTATTTACTGTTTGAATCATCAAACAGGTTCTTTCCGGTATCGGGATCATTCAAGGAGAGATGAATGTGATACCCGCTGCCGCCGCCATCAGTTGTGGGTCTACCCATGAAGGTAAGCAGCAGGTTACTCATTGCCGCCATCTCCTTGCATACATATTTGTAGGTGAATGACTGGTCTGCGACTTTTAATGCATCCCCATGTTTCCAATTGATTTCATACTGACTGGGGAAAAACTCATGATTCAGGTAGAGAACATCCAGCCCCATTTCAATCAAGGTATTCTGGAGTTGTCTAATCAAACCCATTTTGTCACATTTGGGGCCCATCTGGTAGACACTGCATAGATTTGAATTATATAATTCCGGTTTGCCTGTTTCAGATGGTTCAAAGAGGAAGAACTCCAGTTCTGTCGCACAGATGGGCCGTATATTCATATCTTCATATTCTTTTAAAATCCGTATCAACGCCTGTCGGGGATCCACGGCAATGGGTTTTCCATCTCGAAATGCGCTGCCGATCAACCGGGCAGTTCCATCAAGGTAAGGAAGCACGGCAAATGTATCCGGATCCGGCATGATGGTCATATCTTTCCATTCGATCTCGTATCCACACCCTGTTTCCGGGGCAACATCATTGGACAGGTGGACAGCATAGACTGCCTGGGCAAAAGCTACACCACTTTCAATGGTTTCTTCCACACGGTGTGCCGGGATCATCTTATTGCGGCAGATACCATACAGATCAGGGTATTCAATTCGGATTGTGTCAATGTTTTTCTCTTTGATAATCTCTTGAATTTCTTTAATTTCCATCGTCTTCCTCCTTATTGAATGGTAAGATGTAAAATAAAATACACAATTAAATAAAATTTGTAGTAAAACTTTCAACAAGCTTTGTCAAGAAAAATTACGCAAAAATTTATTTTGATTTTTATGATTTATTATCGCTGATAATAGATAACAGTTACACTGGACTATGATTAAAAGTCATTTTGATTTAGATTGCTTCAAAAATTAAATCAGATGATCTGGATTCTTTCACTGATCTATCAAATTATCTACATAAATATATAAAGCCATTGTGAAATAATCCACCACACGGCATTTATTCAAAACCTGACCAAACCTGGAAAGGAAACCACCCGGAATATTGCAGAACGGCTGTCCGATCATTTGGCATGGCACTTACATCATTTTGGAGGGTAGCCATAACACCAGCTGTGGAAAAATCATAGTCAAAATCAGGACAAGCACCTGAATGATAATAAACGGCGGGGTAGCCTTCCAGATATCCACCATTCTGATCTCCGGTGGTGCAATACTTTTCACCAGAATGGATGCCCATCCAAAAGGCGGTGTGAGATAGGCAATCTGCATATTTAAGATAAATAGAACGGAAAACCAGATCTTGTCAAACCCCAGTGCGGTTGCCACTGGCAAAAAGATAGGTGCACAGATAAACACAATGGCGTAATCATCCATGAACATACCGAAAATAAACAGGATCACCTGCATCATTGCCAGTACCACCCACCGGTTCAGATCCCAGGTTCCCAGCAGATCAAGAATGGCATCCTGCACCCCTGCCATTGTATAGAAAATACCAAACAATATGGCGGGTAAAAATATCCACAATGCCATACTGGTGATTTTAATGGTTTCAAAACAGGAGTCTTTCAGTACTTTCATATTTAATTTTCGATAAGCCAAACATACGATCATGGCTCCGATCACCCCTAAAGCAGCTGCCTCTGAAGGAGTGGCAATTCCCAGGAAAATGGTGCCTAAGACCAGCACCACCAGAAGGGACGGTGCCAGTACTTCCGCCAGTGATTTTATTTTTACCTTTAATGGAAGATCTGTCTCTCGTTCTGCCTGGGGGGCAAAGTCCGGCTGCAGATGCGCCCGCACCACAATATAAACCACATATAAAAAGGCACAGACAAAACCGGGAATCGCACCACCGACAAAGAGCTGCCCCACAGAAATCTTACCGATCATGGCAAAGAGGATCATGATAATACTCGGGGGAATGATTTCACCCAACACCCCACCGGCCATCACACTTCCCAGAGCCAGCGATTTGTTATAGTTATGCTTTAACATAGACGGAATCGCCACCAGACCCATGGTCAGGATCCCAGGACCGAATCCGGCGGTCATGGCCAGTGCAACACAGACGCCGATAGTAATAACGGCTAAAGATCCCTTGATGCCGTGAAGCCAGTATCCCAATGCCGTATAAAGACGGTCGGATACCCCTGAATGCACCAATAGATTCCCCATTAAAAGGAATAGCGGAATCATAGTCATCATATCGTTGGTAAACAGCCGGACCGCAGTACTGGCCACAATAAACAGGTCATTCGTGCTGCCGAAAATAAAAGTAAGTGTCAGCGTTAACCCCCCCAGCGCAAAAGTGACAGGCACACCTAACAAAACTAAAAATATCAGGCCTGCAAAGAGAATTAACGTGATCAGACCAATACTTACTTCAAGTTCCACAGCTATTTGCTCCTTGTATTATTTTGAAATCGGGAATCGGCAGAGATTGTGATTGTTGCTTTTATCTTCAATTTTAGTCATCATTGTTCCATGATTTAATGAAATGTATCACTCCAACAATCAGAATGAAAAAAGAAACGATTGGAATAAATATTTTAAGTGGATACATCGGCATAAATTTATAGATACCATTCATGGTTTCTTTATGCATAAATGAGTTGAATCCCATCCATGTGGTCTGCCATACAAGAATCCCCAAAAAAATCATCATGCAGATGAAACTCGTGATTTTAGAGAACCGTTTCATTTTCGGGCTGAACAGATCATACAGTACTGTCACACGGATATGAACGCCTTTTAAGGTGATGTAGAGCCCCCCAATCAGGATGAAAACGGCAAATGACTGTTGAACCAGGGGAACAATTTCCTTGACAAAACTATTCAACCCATATCTAGCAACCACCTGAACGGCTACCGCAAACACAATAACAAGGATGAGAAAAGCAGCTATTTGGGTAATTTGATCAATAAAGACCTGTAACCGATTTAACACGTCACTTTCTTTTGATTTCATTGTCTCTCTCTCCATTGCCGGGTTTGTCCTGTAACCATTCAGATGTTAGTTTAGAATTTTCAAATAAACAAAAGTTCTTAGTTGTTTATTTTAGATAAATAAAAATTACCACTTCCAGTTCCGAATGATTTCCACTGCTTTGGTACTGGCAGGATCTGTTGCAGCATCACTCCAGGTGGTCTTACCAGCGTCTTTTATGCTTTTTTCACACGCTTTGTCCAGAATTACTTTTTTAAGCTTTTTACTCTGGGTTTCGTTCATCATTTTTTCGTACTCAACAACGGTGGCATCCCAGTAGTCTTTGGCAGCGGCATTAATAATCTCTTTGACATCATCCGGCAGCTTTTCCCACTGTTTTTTCCCAACAACAATATGGCCGAAAATCATGTCTCCGCCCAGGTTGGAAAGCCAGTAAGGTGCCACCTCATCCCAGTGCAGACCATCAACGGCGCTGACATCGTACAGGGCAGCATCAATCGTTTTCAACTTCAGGGCCATGTACATCTCTTCAGGTGCAATTTCCACGGCCGACTGGGCGATTTTTTTATGAAACACCTGCTGCAGACCCCAACTGGCGATTTTAAGGCCTTTAATCTGGGAACAGTCGGTGATATTCTCCCGGCTGTAAATATACAGGTATCCGTATGAGTGCATATCCAACCAGTGAAGACCGTTTTTTGCATATTCTTCCCTGATGAGATCCACCATCCCGGATTTAAAGTAAAAATCCCTGATTTTTGCGACAGATTCTTGAAAGGAAAGACCTTCCTGAACTTCAAAGGCAAAGGGAAGTCCAAACTCGACATTACCAATGGGGGCAAATCCTGAAGCAAAGATACCGGCCTGGTGTGCCATATCCAGTGTCCCGGCCTGTACGGCCTCATAAACGGCTGGGCTGCCGCCTTCAACAATTTCCGGGGCTGCAAACACTTTAATTTTGACTTTACCGTTGCTTCTTTTTTCAGCAGAATCAGCAAACACTTTCAGTAGCTCCATTGAAAGGTCTCCCCTGGGATACCCAGACTGAATTTTTAACCGATAGGTTTTGGCCACGGCTGCAGTGTTGCATAAAGCAATAATGAAAATCGCTGCCAATAAGTAGGTTGTGATTGATAGAAATCTTGTTCTCATCATAATTCCTCCTTTTAGTTGAATTAACGGATTCCAAAATTTAAAACATAAATAATTCAGGTTTGCAACAATTTTATAATTTTTTTGAAAAATAAATTTCATCTATTGAAGACTGAATGAAATTTATTTTTCAATTTATCTTCACCCGATCAGGACAAGGGGGACAGGTTAAGAATTTGTTTTTTTGCTAAAAACAGTATCAAAAATCTCCGAAGTTAAAAATGACCTTCCCATAGATTGTACACCTGAGATTAAGAGAATATGAGAAGTCTGCTCCTGCAGCAAGCTGTTTGAAAGGGCATCATTGATTGTTACAGGAAATTTAAACTTTGGAGAGTGCTCAGAGGTTTTTATTGATGAAAAAATGACAACAGCTCTTTTGAATCGTCTTATGCGTCACTTCGATATAATTGAGAGTGGCAATAAAAATTGGAGATTAAAGAATATAAATTGATATTTTTTTTAACAATAAAGAGTCGAAAAAGACGGTTGACGGATGATTTTGCTGTCAGCCATTCAGATACCCAGAACCGTTTCATGGCAGAGTTGATCTACCACTGCCTGCAACGCCTGAAAGTTATCAGCCCCTTCTTTTTTTGCCCGTTCATATACGGCAATCTGCCTCTCTGCACTGGTGCCGGTTTCCGCAATGGTCCGGATATATTCCAGATCTTCAAGACAGCCCAGTTCCCTCGCATTTTCAATGTCTTTTTCCAATCCGTCGATCATCATCTGTTTGGCAGGCACCAGGGTTTTTTTGCCGAAATCAATCAGGCTGTTCTCAATACCATACCGCATGGCCCGCCATTTATTTTCCACAATGAGATGCCTTCTGTAATCCCGCCAGCTCTGGTTCCGACGGTAGAGTTTGAGAAGCCTCACTACCAGCAACAATACCAGGGCTACTACGCAGACCGCTTCATCCACAAGGGTGCAGGCATCTGAAATACGGACCTCCAGAGTATCGAATTTAGGGTTAAAGCGCAGATCCCACCAGATCATGGTAGCGTCCGGATGACCGTCTGTCCAGGGCAGGCTGCCCACCTGACCCAGCAAATTCACAAAGGCCTGGTATTCGCTGAAGGAGTGGAATGCACTGGGAATGCCCGTACGGGGTACCATTTCCAGTATTACATTACGATATGATTTTAATCCAGTGTTCCGACCCTGCCAGAAAGGGCTGGAAGTCGAAATAGAAAGGATATGGGGGAGAAAATACCGTAACTGGGACCCGATCTCCATCATAAGATCCCGGTTGTCCCGGCTGTCACCGAAACCAACATGTACATGCAGGCCAAAGGTCAGCAGTTGATTGCCGATTCCTGCCATATCCCTGAGAAATCGTGCATACCGCTCTCCAGCGGTAAAAGTCTGCTGGCTCCAGTCGGCAAAGGGATGGGTACCGGCTGAAGCGATGGTCATGCCGTGTTCGGCCGCTAACTGCTTTACCAGTCGGCGCATGCGGATAATCTCTGAACGGATTTCCTGCACATTGGAACACACTGAACTTCCTGCTTCGATCTGACTTAACATCAACTCCGGCTGCAATGACTTATCCGGCGTGAAATGGCCGCCTTTATCCAGGAGCTGCCGAACGTAGGAATCCAGGTCCCGGGTTTCAGGATTAATAATCTGATATTCTTCCTCAACGCCAAGGCTGAGATTAACACCGCCAATTTCCATAAATTTCACTCCTCAAGGCAAATCCGATGCCTCTATATGTTATATTGAACACGGTAATATCCAATTTGAAATTTACGTATTTCCAGATTTAATATTGTGGGCGGTTTAACCGCTCCGGCAATCAGAAATTGTAAAAAAGGTCAATAATGCGGTCATAAATCAGCCAACCAGTCTGTCTTGAAGAGATTTTATCTGCTCTTGGAATACTTTATTAATCTAATTTGTACAACCTGTTTTCATCAAACAGATTCAACGCAATATCTTGACTTCATCAAGGTTTTCAAACTGTATTGGTTTTGACTTGACCATATCTTGTATATACCATAACCAAGCGGTTTTTCCCAGTTTTAAATTAAAAAAAATATCGAATAATTCAAGGTTCTATGAGCTTGATTTATATACAGATCATGAATCAGGCAGGATAATTTCCGGCTGATGATATTCATCACTTCTTCCTGAGTATCCGGACATTTAAAACGATCCTTTTCCAGCCGTTTTTTACAGAGACAAAACCGGTTTTATCTCCGCACAGAATTTTTAGAATGGTTTGTTTCCTATTACAGAAAATAACTGAAAATTTCCCAGGGGATTTTACAGGTGATTGGGGTAGGAATATCCCTTTTTCAGCGGGAAACATATTAAAAAGAAAGGCATAAGATGGTATTTTATTGCCTGTTAATAGTAAAGTGAATATTACAAAAATATGGGACTGGATGTTCGGGCTGAGGAATATTATGTGAATGACAGGCCGGATATTATTGTTAATGAAGAAGGTAAAAAAATGCTATTGAGATTGAGGCTGGGAAGTCAAATTTCATTAAGAAATGTCGATATGCGTTTAAAAGCGCATATTTTTGAGACAGTTTAAAATTTCTTTCGAGCGTTTAAGTTGACAGAAAAAAAATTTTTTGTATGATAAGGCTTGGTATCCGGTTGTTTACACGGTAATTTATTTTTATATTTCGGCCTGAATTTGAAGCCAAATTTACAATTCATTTTAAAAGAATATTTCTTTTGCAATCATAAGGAGACACATGAGACTTCATCTATTAGAACATGATCCGGAAGACATGTCAGATACCTATTTTATCAGATGGGCCAAGAAAAAAGGGTTCAGCGTCTCCCAGACATACCTGTGCAGCAATGAGAAAGCGCCTTCGCCGGATATGTTTGACTGGTTGATAATCATGGGAGGTTCCCAGCACATCTGGGAAGAAAAACGCTACTCCTGGCTGCTGCCCGAGAAAAAACTGATTGCCGATGCATTGGACCAGGATAAGATGGTCCTGGGAATTTGTTTTGGGGCTCAGCTGCTAGCAGAGGCCTTGGGAGGGACCGTATCCACTAACATCCACAAAGAAATCGGCTGGCACAAAGTCAGTTTAACTCCTGAGGGCCGTACCAGTCATCTGTTTAAAAATATTTCCAGACAATTCAGCACATTTCACTGGCATTCCGACCACTGTTCCCTGCCATCCGGCTGCATTCATCTGGCCAGAAGCGGAATCACACAGATTCAGGCTTTCACCCTTGAAGACAGACCGGTCGCCGGTCTTCAGTTTCATCCTGAATATACGCGTCAGATGGTTGTTCATTATTCAAAACAATTTGGGCACGAATGGGGAGAAGGGCCTTATATTACGCCGCCTGAAATCGTCTTGCAGCAGACAAAAAAACGGCCTGACGGCTATGAGCTGATGGCGTCTATTATGGACAACATGCTTCAAAAAAGATGATCTCTTTTTTTGCATTTGCAAATTTAAAATGTTACACCAATGCCGTTTGCTACTTCGACTTTCAGCATCACCGGAGATGGCCCACGGACATGATGATACTGGCTGTTTCTCCCATCTACAGCAGCTGCGTAATGATTTCCGGGAACCGAAAACCCAGCTGCTGCCATAAGGTTGGAAAAATTAATTTTGGATTGGTAATTTGGCAGCAATTGGCAGCAGAAAAATAGAGTGGTAGCAAAATCAAAAAGGGTTTACGGATATTTTTCGTAAACCCTTGATTTTAATGGTAGGCACGAGCGGACTTGAACCGCTGACTTCTACCGTGTCGAGGTAGCACTCTACCAACTGAGTTACGCGCCTTTATTTTTGTTTCTACCTACCAGACCCCCCATGCTGTGTCAAGAAAAACGTGATACTATTGTGTGGTTTTTATATTTTTATTTTCCTCTGCTGCACTGTTCTGGGAATCCTGGTCCAGTGTAAACAACTCCTCCTTTTCAATAAATCTGATATTTACCAAACTGTCAGTTACATCTGAAATTTCCAGACCGAAATCATCAAATGTTTTCAGCATCAGAGTGTTGGCAAACTGAGAAGAACTGCCTTTATAAAAAATTTCGATCAGAGCAGATCTTGAGGCTATTTCTTTGTGCTGCAGGTTTTCGATTCCAGGCATCTGTTTTAACTTCTGTTTTAAAGCAATAAATCTGGATAAAAAATTATCTCCCTCTATATTCACATCAAAGGACTGCTCTTTTCTTAAATTCTGAAGCCAGTAAATGCTTATTCTGTCAGTCAGGTCAGCAGCAGAAAGAGTTGCAGCTTCTGAAAGGGCCTCTATATTACCCTCTTCTTCCATATTACTCTTGGCCACGGCCTTGATTGTAGACTCAATGACTTTTTCTCCTGTTTCAAGGTCATAACAAGCAAGGTTGACTCTGCCATTAAAGGTTTTGTCTGTACCCATACGGTTGATGGCTTCTGAAGAGCTTGCTTTTCCAAAAATAATCATATCTGCTTTCATCTCCCTGCCAAGATCTTTAGCAGCTTCAATATCATATATGGAATCAAAGGAAATATTATAAAAAGAGGGATCAGGGCGATGATTACTCTCTCCTGCAATAGTGAATTTCTCCTGGATCATCTTATCAAGGATAATTTTTTCCGCAATGGATTGATATGGGGCTGAATCACTGTTCCACCAGTGCTGTACAAAGGGGTCAGCAGGGGTTTTTTCAGCGATAAACAGTAAAACTGAAGGTTTATCCCGGCTGGTATTAATGATTCTTGCATGGGAGAGCGTCTGCTCAAGGGAAGCAAGATCAACCTTGGATTCGACTCCTACAAGATAGTGGTTGTGATTTTCAACTCCGCCTATAACGCGATATGTGATGATATAATCTGATGTACGGGAAAGGATCCTGTCATAGAGAAAATCGAGGTTGGATGCAAGGGTTTCCCTTGATACCAGTGATATGACAGCTTCCTGAACAGAAATCTTTAATGCATCAGCAACAGCAGCCTGTTTTGCCTGCTGAGTATTATGATTAATAATTTTTCTGTTTCCGGTGGTTACATTAATCATCACATCACTGTTTTTAGCTGAAAATACCGGTGTTCCCATGAATATTGAAACTGATAACAGAAACATGACAATCAAAACAGTGCGTGTTTGTTTTTTAAACATCTCTTTTATACCTTTCTTTCAATTGAGTAGTCTGCAATCTGATATAAAAGCTCTTTTGAGCTGCAGTCATGGAAATTATGTAAACACTCTTTTGCTTTTCTTACATGGCTGCGAGCTTTTTTTTCAGTATATTCAATACCTTTATATTCATATAATTTCTTTTTGAGTTTTTCAAATTTATCAGGTTCAAATCTGTTTGAAGTTATAAAACAGCTTATCCACTCCTTATCTTTTAAGGATGCATTGGCAAGAGAATGGATCAAAGGCAGGGTGAGCTTTCCTTCCCTTATATCAGCTCCTGGATTTTTTCCAAGCTCTTCTGCAGATGCTGTATAATCAAGAAGGTCATCAGCCATTTGAAATGCAATGCCGATATGGAATCCATACTGTTCAAGTGCATCTTTGCGTGTTTTATCCGCATTGGCAAGAACAGCACCGCTTTTGCATGCCCCCTGAATTAAAACAGCAGTTTTTCTTCTGATTATTTCAAAATATTCATCTTCACCAAGATCAAGGCATCCCTTTTTATCAAGCTGGTCTATTTCACCCTGGGACATCTCCCTTGTGATTTTTGCAATAACAGAAATGATTTCAGGCTTTTCAGTTTTTGCAGCAATATCCAGAGCAGTTGCAAGAAGAAAGTCTCCGGTTAAAACAACTTTAGGAGCAGACCATTTGGTGTGGGCGGCTTTTTTACCGCGTCTTACTGCAGCTTCATCCACAACATCATCATGGAGAAGTGTTGCAGCATGGAGATACTCAAATATTGTGGAAAAATTAATTTCAAAACTCTCTTTGTAACCGCAAAGTCTTGCACTGTGAATCATCAGAAGCGGTCGGAGTCTTTTTCCACCGCTGAAAAGGAGGTGGGATGCAATCTCTTTTACCAGATTGATGTTTGGATTCAGGTTCTGTTCAAGGGTGGTTTCTATCTTTTCAAGATCAGGAAGCACCTTGTCAATAATTTTCTGTTTTAAACTTTTAATTTTAAATCCTTAAGTTTTAATATTCAGATTCAGGTTTTCAGAACCATGGCTCATGCAATCACGCCTGCAATATCATATTCATAGGCATCTGTAATTCTTACATTAACAAAGGTGTTAATTTCAAGTTCATTTTCATAAATAAATGTTACACCATCCACATCAGGTGCCTGAAATCTGGTTCGTCCTATGTATAATCCCTTTTCCGGGTTTTCTTCAACAAGCACTTCAAATACTTTTCCAACATATAGTTCATTGATATTTTTAGATATTCCGGCCTGGACATCCATGATCATATCATGTCTTTTTTCTGCTATATCTTTTGAAACATGGTTTTTAAAATGGTGGGATTTGAGATCATTAGCATCTGAATAGATAAATACGCCAAGGTGATCAAACTGAATCTCTTTTATAAACTGCATTAAAGTTTGAAAATCAGAGTCTGTCTCTCCAGGGAAACCGACAATAACGGTAGTGCGCAGAACCGCTTCATTATCAATTTTGCGGATTGTCGTGAAAAGATCATAGAGATCGCTGTTTGTATACGGGCGTCCCATTTTTTTCAGAATGTTTGAAGAAGCGTGCTGAACCGGGACATCATAATAGGAGCAGATGTTTTTATGATTTTTTACAGTCTGGATAATTTTTTCACTCAAGGTGGAGGGGTGGGTATATAAAAATCGTATCCATGCAGAATCGTTTTTGACAGTTTCAGCCAGTGGAATCAGAACCTGGTCAAATGGTGTGTTCTTTTTTAAATCAAGGCCATAATCTGTTGTGTTTTCAGCAGTGAGTATAATCTCTTTAATGCCTGAAGCGGTAAAATTCCCTGCTTCAGTGCAGATGTCTTCTACCGGTCTTGAACGCTGGTTTCCGCGAAGATGAGGTATGATACAATAGGTGCATTTCCTGCTGCACCCTTCTGATACTTTTATATATGCGAAAATATCTGATGTCAGCTCTCTTGATTCCGAGGGATTTTGAAATCCGCGGTTAGCGGGGTCGGGAAAAACGGTTAATGTCTTTACCTCTCTGTTCTCTACAGCTTCAACAATATTGTCACATGCACCGGTTCCGAGAAATACATCAACCTCGGGCAGAGAAGATGCAAGGTTTTCATCATTTTTATATCTCTGGGCAAGACACCCTGTAACAATCAGTCTTTTACACTCTCCCAGCTCCTTCAACTCTGCCATTGCCAGAATAACATCAACAGCCTCGTCAGAGGCTGTTGATATAAATGTACATGTGTTTACAATAATAACGCCGGCAAGAGCGGGATCATCTGTCAGGCTGTGACCGGCAGCCACAAGCTTGCCCAGCATGATTTCACTGTCAACCTGATTTCTTGAGCATCCAAGGGTTTCAAGGAAGACTATCATATCGCCCTGGTCATCAGATCTCCAAGCTGTTTTGAAAATTTTGCAGGATTGTCCAGTTTGCCACCTTCACTGATCACTGCTATATCAAAAAGAAGATCACTGTAGTCCTTTAAAACCGGGTTGGTGGTATCGGTTTCAAAGAGTTCTTTTATCTTATCCATAACCGGATGATTAACATTGACCTCCATGATACGTTTCTGGTCCGGGGTTTTCTGACCTGAAGCTTTCATGATTTTTTCCATATAAGCGCTCATTCCATAATCATCTCCTGAAAGGCAAGACACAGAATCCTTAAGTCGGTTGGATACGACTACATCCTTTACCTTCTCTTCCAGTTTTCCTTTGAGAAAAGAGAGAAGCGCTGAATATTCATTTTTCTTGTCATCATCAACTTTTTCAAGATCAAGATCCCCTTTTTCAGCACTCTTGAGCTTTTTCTCCTTGTATTCAGGCAAAGACTGGGTTACCCATTCATCAATCGGATCGATCATTAAAATGACTTCATAATCCTTTGATTTTAAAGATTCAAGCAGAGGTGAATTCATCAAAGAAGTGAGGTTCTCTCCAGTGAGATAGTAAATCTCTTTCTGGTCTTCTTTCATGTTTTCAATATATTCATCAAGGGAGATATATTTATCACCGGATTTGGTGGTCTTATACCTTAAAAGTGCCGCAATTCTCTCTTTGTTTCCAAAGTCAGTCGGAATTCCCGCTTTGAGAGCCTGGCCGAATTCATTGAAAAACTCTTCATATTTCTCTTTTTCCATGCCTTCAAGAACGTTGAAAATCTGTTTAACAAGATTTTTCTGTATATTTCTTACAAGACGATCCTCCTGGAGTATTTCACGGCTCACATTGAGATTAAGATCAGGTGCATCCACCACACCCTGAACAAAACCAAGATAATCAGGAAGCAGTTCCTTGCAGTCGTCCATTATAAATACCCGTTTGCAATAAAGCTGCATTCCATGTTTTCTTTCCGGTCTGAAAAGATCCATGGGTGCCTTTGAAGGCAGGTACATTAGAACATCATATTCTGTTACACCCTCAAATTTTTTATGAATGGTTTCAAGCGGTTTATCCCAGTTATGGCTTATATGTTTATAAAACTCCTCATGCTCCTGTTCTGTAACCTCATCTTTTGCTTTTGACCAGATTGCCTTTCTGGAGTTTAATGTCTCATCTTTTCTGACTTTTCTGAATGTATCTCCAATTGGTTTGCCATCTTTATCTTTAATGATCTCATTTTCCGGGATGGGTTCTGATTTTTCCATATTCATTATAACAGGGTAGGTTACAAAATCAGAATGTTTTTTAACGATATGCTGGATTGTATACTCTTCAGTAAAATCCTGCTCTCCCTCTTCAGTGTCTTTAAGAAATAAGAGTACATCCGTACCCCGTTTTTCTTTTTCAATTTCCTGAATGGTATAGGAACCCTGACCATCGGATTCCCACCTTGTGCCCATTTTTTCATCCGGGGCTTTCGTATCAATCCTCACTTTATCAGCTGCGATAAATGAAGAGTAAAATCCTACACCAAACTGACCAATCAGATCAGCAGAAAGCGTATCCTCTTTTTTTGAGTTTTTTAAGGCATCCATAAATGCTGCAGTACCCGACTGGGCAATGGTTCCTATATTGTCATTTACTTCATCAAAACTCATTCCAATTCCATTATCGGAAATCTGGAAAGTATTTTTTTCCTTATCAACTGTTAAGCGGATACGATAATCATTATCATCACTGAACAGATCCGGATCAGTCTGTTCTTTGAATTTTGCCTTGTCAATGGCATCGGAAGCATTTGAAATAAGCTCCCTTATAAAGATTTCTCTGTTGGAATAGAGCGAATTAATTATAAGGTGTAAAAGCTGCTGCACCTCGGTTTTGAATTTTCGTGTTTTCTTTGTTCCCATAATGGCTCCCCTATTTATTATATAATATTATTAAAAATTAATTTCATAATAATTGTAGCAAAAATAAAAATGTCAAGACAGGTTATGGAAATTTAGGGAAATATCCTGGCAGTGGGGCGGGCTGGTTTTAACTGATCGTCTGTTTTTGATCATATTTTTTTTGGTTTGCACAGCCTTGAAGATTTGACAGATAATCTGCCACATTTTTTACAGGTATATTTCAGTTTTTTCAGCTTTGGTTTGCAGACATGTTTTGCATTCATGGAGGCGGCACCGCAGTCTTTACATACAAAAGCCTCGGTTATTTCAGTAGGGTTACAAAGATGTCCGGCTCTTTTTGTCTTTTTTTTGCATGTTTTACATGCCCGCTGTTTTTTTTTACCCATGATAAATCTCCTGTCTGTTTTTCATAATCAGTTTTAAATTAAACAGATAATAATCATCGAAAATGACAAAATCAATTGTTAAACTTTGATCAAGAATGCAGAAACCAGAAATACTGCAGGCCCGGCAGGTTGTTAAAGCAAGATTCATTGCTGCTGTACCCTTTTTAAAACCAGGCAGTTTTTTTGCCATCTGTTACCTGAAATTTTATTTTTCTGGCCGGTTTTGCAGGAGGATTGAAAAAAATAGCAAACAGTATTAAGATACTGCATTTTGTTAACTATTGCGAACATGACAGCTTAATCAGATATGAAAAGGTAGATGAAATGAATGTCTGTACAGAAGGGAATGTGCTGGAAGAGTTACTTCAATTGTTAGAACTCGAGAAGATAGAAGAAAATATTTTTCGTGGTCAGAGCCAGGATCTCGGATTTGGTAATGTTTTTGGCGGTCAGGTAGTCGGACAGGCTTTATCTGCAGCATCACAAACTGTGTCTGCCGATTTTTACGCACACAGCCTTCATGGTTATTTTATGATGCCGGGAGATGCAGCAAAGCCAATTGCATATACTGTAGACTGCATCCGTGACGGGAAAAGTTTTGTAACCCGAAGGGTAGTGGCTGTTCAGAACGGACGTGCTATCTTCTCCATGGCTTCATCTTTTCACAGGCAGGAAGAGGGATATGAGCATCAGGATACCATGCCGGATATTGATGGTCCCGAGGGCCTTGAATCAGAAGTTGAAATGGCCAGAAGGCTTGCCCATAAAATCCCTGAAGAGATTGTTGAAAAATTGCTGTGTAAAAAACCCATTGAGATCAGAGTGGTAAATCCAATGGATACGTTTAACGCAAAAGCCATGCCTCCGGAAAAATTTGTCTGGTTCAAGGCCATTGATAAAATTCCAGACAACTCTGCTGCCCATCGCTATATGCTTGCCTATGCGTCTGATTTCCATCTTGTTGGAACAGCTCTGTATCCCCATGCTAAAACGTTCTGGTCTCCGGACATGAAGGTGGCAAGCCTGGATCATTCCATATGGTTTCATGGAGACCTTAAAATGGATGAGTGGCATCTTTATGTAATGAAAAGCCCAAGGGCGGCAAAGGGGAGAGGGTTGAACATGGGATCTGTTTTTACAAGAGAGGGCAGACTGGTCGCCAGTGTTGTCCAGGAAGGATTAATCCGGCATATAAAAAAATAGTGTAACAAACCCGGTTGCTGAATCCACTTTTTCCAGGCTTCTCCCTGCTGAAAAGCCTTCCAGGAGCATCCATCTGACAAAGGAACTGAATCAAAAAAGAGTGAAAGGAGTTAACATGGCCCAAAAGCGTTTTATTGATTTGAGTATCAGTATTGAACCTGAGCTGTCCAGCGATCCACCTGTAATGATCCCTAAAATTGATTATATGAATCACGATATGGGAGCAGAGCAGATGAAAGCGTTTTACCCTGGACTTAAAAATGAAGATCTGCCCGGAGGGCTTGGCTGGGCAATTGAGCTGCTGACGCTTACGACTCACTCCGGCACGCACCTGGATGCTCCGTATCATTACCATCCAACCATGGACAGAGGGGAGAAAGCTTTGACAATTGATGAGATTCCTCTGGAGTGGTGCTTCAATAATGGCGTGCTTCTTGATTTCCGGTACAAAGCCGATGGAGAAGGCATTACCATAGATGATATTCAGAATGAGCTTAAGCGTATTGAGTATAAACTCAAACCAATGGATATTGTATTAATTCAAACCGGAGCTGATGATGCATGGGGAAGTGAGAAATATCTGGTCAGGGGTGCGGGCATGACCAGAGAGAGCACTCTGTTTCTCACTGATCAGGGCATTAAAGTAGTCGGAATTGATGCCTGGAGCTGGGATCGCCCTTTACCCTATCAGGCAGAAGAGTTCCATCAGAACCAGGATCCCAAGGTTATCTGGGAAGCCCACTTTGCAGGTATTGAAAAAGGGTATTGTCATATGGAAAAGCTCGCAAATCTATCTGCCATTGGCAGACCTTACGGTTTTACGGTTTGCTGCTTTCCTGTAAAGATTAAAGGTGCCAGTGCGGGATGGGCCCGTCCTGTGGCAATCGTAAATGAAGATTAAAACATTTTTTTCAGACGGTTGATGTGATTGTATTACTTCAGCCTGAAATTTCAGAAATGGCCCGGGGGCAGGAAAAGGTCGGGGGTAGACAGAACATAACCCGGTTTATTCCGGAGGTCCTGCTCCAGTATTTAACAATCAAAATATTGAATTTTTCAACTATAACTGCTATTAGGATCTTAAGATTTTAAGGAAATATACGCAGATGCATTATGAAGGTATGATTATAAGACCTCCCAGTGAGGCCAGCAGTATTTTGTTACAGGTAACCCTGGGGTGTTCACACAACAAATGTACGTTCTGCGGTACATTCAGGGGTAAACGGTTTAATATTAAAAAAGATGATGTCATCTTTGAAGATATTGAGTTTGCAAGAGAATACTGCAAAGCGCAGAACAGACTTTTTATCTGTGACGGTGATGCCATGATTATACCCCAGAAAAGACTGGTAAAAATTTTAAAACAGATTAAAACCAGGCTTCCATGGGTGGAGAGGGTTGGATTATACGCCAATACAAAAAGTATTGGAATGAAAAGCGATATGCAGTTAAAAGAATTAAGAGAGCTGGGTGTCAGCCTTGTGTATATGGGCCTTGAATCAGGCGATGATAAAATTTTAAAAGAGATCCGTAAAGGAGCTGATTCTTCAAAAATGGTTAAGATGGGTCAACGGGTGAAAAAAGCAGGTATGAAGTTATCTGTTACTGTCCTTGTCGGATTGGGAGAGAGAAAAAGATCTAAAGAGCATGCCATTGAAACAGGAAGGATTTTATCTGCCATGGATCCGGATTTCGTAGGCGCTTTAAGTTTGATACTCGTACCAGGTACTGAACTGAACACTCAATTTGAAAAAGGAGAATTTGAACTGCTCACTCCTGAAGAGATGCTTGAGGAACTGGGTTTGATGATCTCATCCACCAATCTTTCCAATGGCCTTTTTCATGCCAACCATGCATCTAACTATCTTCCCATCAGGGCGAAACTGCCCGAAGAGAAGGAGAAAACCCTTAAGTTGATATCCCGTGCCCTGGAAGGTGATGTGGAGCTTAAACCGGAATTTATGAGAGCATTATAAACAGGGTATTCAGCCTGCAGGAATTAAATTTTGAATAAAGGCAGATAAGAATATTGTAGAAAAAAAAGTGTGAACAGGGAAAATGACAGCAGGTATTTCATGCCGCACTTTATACAACCATTTGATTTATAGAAAATAAATATTAATGATACAGGAGAGATAACTATGACCCAGACAGATCTTGACCAATTAAGTGTAAGCACGATTCGAACCCTTTGCATTGATGCGGTTCAGAAGGCTAATTCAGGCCATCCAGGTGCTCCAATGGGGCTCGCTCCTACAGCATATATTTTATTTAAACATTTTTTAAAATATAACCCTTCAAACCCGGCATGGTTTGACAGAGACCGGTTTGTACTTTCAGGAGGGCATGTATCTTCTCTTCTTTACAGCCTTTTCTATCTCTTTGGCTATGGTATTGAACTTGATGATCTAAAAAATTTCAGGCAGTGGGGATCAAAAACACCAGGCCATCCAGAATATGGGGACACTCCCGGGGTTGAGACAACAACAGGCCCGCTGGGTCAGGGAATTGCCAATGCCGTCGGTATGGCTGTTGCTGAATATCACCTTGCTGCAAAATTTAATACCAATAATGTGAAAATTGTTGACCACCATACCTATGTCATGTGTGGAGACGGTGATTTGATGGAGGGTGTCGGAATGGAGGCCATATCCCTGGCTGGCCATCTGGGGCTTGGAAAACTGATCATGCTCTATGATGATAACTCCATTACTATTGAAGGTTCCACAGATATAACCTTTACTGAGAATACAAAGGCTAAATTTGAAAGCCAGAACTGGCATGTGGTAGTGGTACATGATGGCAATAACCTGGAGGAGATAGAAAAAGCCATTCAGGCCGGCAAAGATGCTGTTGCCCGTCCGACGCTTATACAGATAAAAACGCATATTGCCTATGGGAGTCCGAACAAACAGGATTCTCCCGATGCCCATGGAGCTCCACTCGGTGTTGAAGAGGTAAAACTTGTCAAACAATTTTACGGTGTTCCGGAAGATAAGGATTTCCACGTGCCGGACAGAGTTCTTGAGAACTGTAGAAAGGCGGTAAATTTTGGAAATGGATATGAACAGACCTGGCAGGAAAGATTTTATGCCTATAAAACAGCAAATCCGGAAAAGGCAGGGTTGTTTGTTGACGCTATCTCAGGATTTTTAACTAAAGACTGGGATTCAGACATTCCACAATTTTCCCCGGATGATGCTCCTGTTGCAACACGTGCTGCTTCAGGTCAGGTGCTGAATGCCATTGCTGAAAACCTGCCCTCATTAATGGGAGGCTCTGCTGATCTGGCGCCTTCAAATAAAACCTTTCTTAATTGCTCACAGGTATTTCAGAAAAACTCCTATGAAGGAAGAAACATAAGATTCGGTGTGAGAGAACATGCAATGGGTGCAATCATGTCAGGCATGTATCTCCACTCCGGTGTAAGACCATATGGTGGTACATTCCTTGTTTTTGCCGACTATATGCGTTCTGCCATCCGCATGTCTGCTTTAATGAAACTGCCTCTCATTTATGTATTTACACATGACAGTGTGGCAGTGGGAGAGGATGGTCCTACCCATCAGCCGGTAGAACATGTGGCCTCTCTGCGTGCCATTCCCGGGCTGAATGTTGTAAGACCGGCCGATGCTAATGAGACAGCCTCTGCATGGCAACAGGCTCTGAAAACATTTGATTCGCCTACCGCACTGATATTGAGCCGCCAGAAACTGCCGACACTTGATGTATCAAAACGGGATGGTGAATTTGAATTAGGCGCCTATATTGTTGAAAAAGCTGAAAGCCCTGACATGATTCTTATCGGAACCGGCTCTGAAGTCCATATATGTGTCCAGGCTGCTGATATACTTAAGAGAGAACACAATATAAATGCATCTGTTGTCTCTATGCCGTCCTGGGAGCTTTTTGAAAAATCGCCTGAATATTATAAAGAGAGAATTCTGCCGCCTGAAATTGGGAAAAGGATTGCAGTTGAAGCCGGAATCGGCATGGGATGGGAGAAGTATACTGGAGAGAGTGGTAAAATAATCAGTATTGATAAATTCGGGGCATCTGCACCTGGTGGAACCGTGCTGGAGAAGTATGGAATATCTGTGAGTAATATAGTGGAGAAAGCACTTGAATTGTAACAGATAAAACAGATACGCCGTGTCAGACCGGCAAGGGTAAAAAGGAGACAGGCCATGCAGATAGGTATTCAAACCCGTGCAAGAACCCAGATGATTGATATAACATCCAAAGTTAAAGACGCGGTCAGGCAGCTAATCGCAAAAAACGGGGTTACACAGGGTCTTGTTCATGTGTTTTCAATGCATACCACGGCTGCAGTCACTATTAATGAAAATGCAGATCCAGATGTTGAAACAGATATACTGAACACCATAAACAAAATCATTCCATGGGATGACCATTTCAAACATATGGAAGGAAATTCAGCGGCTCACATAAAAGTGAGCCTTTTTGGCCCTTCTGAAACTATTCCTCTGGAAAATGCTTCACTTGTATTGGGCACATGGCAGGGAATATATTTTTGTGAGTTTGACGGACCCAGAAACAGACGTGTGAATGTTCAGATAGTGGGTTAATTTAAATCATCTTTTGGCTTTTTTGTAACAGGAAGTCTTAAGACCGGCACTCCTTCCTTGGAGAGAATCTTATCTTCTTCTTTTGTTGTAGTGCCCCTGATATTTTTGTAATCTTGAGCACCATAATGCATTTTCAAAGCCTGCTTTGTAAAATCAGACCCGACATCTTCATAGTTATTTTTAACATATTCTGTCACTTTTTCAGTTAGCTCTGCAATGGCTTCATGATTTATCTGCAGGGCTTTCTGGCCTGTCTGGCCCGATGTCTTTTTAATGGCAATGGGATGCAGTTTCTGAATAACAGACGTTGTATCGCAGACAGGGCATTTTAAAATGCCTTGCTGCTGCTGGTTTTCCAGATCTTTTTTATCTTCAAACCAGCCTTCAAAAGTATGTCTGTTCAGACACTCCAGATCAAATACTATCATCTTAAAAAACCTGTTTATATCTGTGTAAAAATATAAACACAACCTCCTGTCTCACCTGTTTTATCAAGGATCAATTTTTTGAATATATTAATTTTATATATAACCATATCTCAAAGGGAATTATATATTAATTTTATAAATTTTTCAATTGCGAAATCCGTTTTAGATCAGCAGGTGAACTGACACAAGGGAACAGGGTATTATTTGTAAAAACAGGGTGTTCAGATAAGTCAAATTTTGCATGTTCCACTGCTCTCTCCCACATTGGTGTATGCGGAATAGGCGTATAATAGGCGAGGACAGGCATTATTCCCGATTCAGCTACGATCTGCATGGATGTCTCTACCTCATTGAGATTCTGTTCAGGCAAACCGCATAACAGGTATGCTCCTATCTGCTTTTTTTCAAATCCCGCAGATTTCAGATTTTTTACTGCCTGAACAAAATCACTCTTTACAACTTTTATATCATAGTTTCGATTTTTCGAGAAATCAGTTGTTTCAAGTCCAAGGCGAATTGTTTTAAATCCGGCTTTAAACATTAATGCTGCAGCCTGTTTTGTGACTGCATTTACATGGATGGCATTGGGAGTATGAAAATAAAGCTGCATACCAGAGTCTATAATTTTTTCAAACAGCGGGAAAGCATGCTGTTTTGTATTTATCAGAAGTGCATCATCATAAAAGACAAAATTTTTAACATTAAAATTGTTATGCCAGTGTTTTATCTCCTGAAATACATTTTCCGGTGACCGCTGCCTGAATAAAGGCTCAAGATAGGATGAGGCACAATAGTCACAGGAAAAAGGGCATCCCCTTGAACTTAAAACAGGGGCATAGGTAATCTGGTTCTGCATATCAAGTGCAGGAAAAGGGTATTCATTGATGTGACATGAGATACAGCTGTCATTAATTTCAAATCCTGAATGTTCCATTATGATTTTTTTCAGCTGCAGTTCTCCTGCGCCTTTTATAATCATATCTGCAAGGGTATATTTTTTTGCATGTTCAAAATTCAAGCTGGCATAGATCCCGCCCAGAATAACCGGCACATCCGGATAAACGGTCTTGATAACATCTATGGTTTCTTTTACCCCGGATGCCCAGTAGGTCATCAAAGATGTGACAAAAATAATATCTGGTTTCTCTATCTGCTTTAAATCTTCAACAAACCAGTCGGGTTCTATACCATACCGTGAGTACTGTTTACCGGTTTTTTTGATTAAATCTGAATTAATCTCTCCGGGCAGTTTGATTTTTGTTTTTTTAAAAGGACCCCTTCCATCCCAGTATACTTTTAAGTTGCCGGTTTCCTTTGGGTGAAACCTGTCAAGGCAGTCAATAAAACTGGTTTTTATCCCGGTTTTTCTCAGGATGGCGGCTATGGATAAAAGACCAAGGGGTTTAGCCCAGAAGTCAAAAGCAGCAAAATCGTGGATCCAGGGATTAATGCACAGGATATGGGGAGGATCAGTCTTCAAAATATTTCATGGATGTTTTTTTAAGCTCCTGCCTGCTGAACAATAATTCATATTCATCCTGTTCTACAGCCTTAGAAATTTTTTTTACAATAGCGTAACACTCCTCTTCACTGGATGCATGAACCATTGTATAGAGGTTGTATCTCCAGCCGGAAGCCGGATTCCTTCTGTAGCAATGGGTAATTTCATGGAAGCTTGTCATGATATTACCGGTTTTTTCAACCGCATCTTCATCCACTTTCCACGCAACCATTGCATTTGCTTTAAATCCTGATTTCTGATGCTTCAGTGTCGCACCGAACCTTCTTATCATTCCTCTTTTATCAAGGTCTTTTAATATTTTTAGGAATTGATCTTCAGTTATGCCAATCTTCTCTGCCATTTCAAGGTATGGCCGTTTAACCACAGGAATATCAGTTTGAAGCACACTGATAATCTTTTTTTCCAGATCTGTGAGCATAGGATTCCCTTCTCTCTATTTTATTACCCTTTCAATAAGTGTTTTATAAATCTTTATATAGAAAATCACTGCCTGTTTAAAGATTAATTTTATTTTCATCTCTTTATAAATTTAAAACGATACAGTTATATAAAATATTTTTTGTTTATGATCAACTTTATGTTTATATGCTGTTTGTTATTTTTAAAATCGTTTATCCGGTCATATTAATGCCTCCAGTATCCAGGCTACCTGATTTTTTGTATGATAAGCCCAGATGCAGGTTGTCTTATCCGCCCTGAAGCCTGAATAATTTTTTAAAGTTCTAAACAATCTTCCATTGGACAGCAAAAACTCGTTCGTTCCTCACTCAGACAGTTTGCTGTCTTAACCATTACAGATTGTTTGAACTTTTACTAAAATTACAGGCAGACCGGTTGGACAAGACAACCTGCATCTTCACTGGCAACTATTGCATATTGCAAATATGTAAGCATCAGAAAATACAGCAGACAGATTTACCAGGCACACTGCACAAAGAGAGCAGGCAGGTATTATAAAAGCGCTTGCTTGGGGTAAAGATATCCCGCAAGTCTATGGTCCTGATGAAGCTGACTTTTTTGGTGAGTTCTTTTATTTTCCTTATCCTTCGGCTTTATATCTTTGTTTACAAAAAAAGACAAAATAAAGGAATAGTCCTGCGTATTGTCGGTTTTAACGGCAGAGAAATAAAAGAAGGTACCTGCTGGTATAAAAAAGGGTGTTGAAAAAAACAGTTCCCATAAATGCTCTAATATCTTGCGATTTCATAAGAGATACAAGAGCACGCATTACTGCTTCCCGGATTGAATCTACCGAGAAATGTAAAAGATGCAGTAAAGTAACAATAGGCAAACCTCTAACCTTTAAACTCCATAAAAAGCGTATGAGAGGAGCTGTTGAACACGCCAGTGAAAGGCTGATTGCCTTACAGGAGCATATGGATCTTTGCGTACAAACTTTTGATTCCTGTAACGGTTAAGCCACCAAACTGTTTGAGGGAAGCATGACCGAGTTTTTGGTGGCCAGTGTAAGGGATCTTAGAGTTTGTAGCAATGTCCATCTCAGCGGATGTAAGGCAATCAGCCTGGAACGGGTATGAAAGATTTATTATGGCAAATATCCAGATTATTCTGTTTTTATCTTGACTCTCAATATTCCACCCAATAGAATTATATTTTTTATTGAGAGCAGTGTTAAAATTACGATCTTATGTTAAACGGAAAAATTATAAAGAGAGTTTTTTTATCTTCAGGTATTTTATTGCTGATATTATCAGGGATATTTATATCTTTTTTCTTCCGGAAAGCTCCTCCTCCTGAGATTACAGAGGAGGTCTATAAAATCAAAAAACCTGAAAAAATAAGGATGATTACAGATAATAATGCAACATCATATTATATATATCGGGATATGCCCATGGGGTTTGAATATGAGCTTGCCAAAGCGTTTTCAGATTATCTCGGGGCTGAACTGGAAATTATTACGCCTGGCTGGGATGCACTCTTTGAATCTCTGAACAGTGGAAAAGGTGATTTCATTGCATCTGGTCTTACCATTACAGAAGAGAGACAGAAATCCTTTCTTTTTTCACAGCCATATATGACTATTCAACAGAAATTTATCCACCATAATTTAAAATTCGGAATAAAAAACCTCAGACAGCTTACAGGAAAGACCATCCACATCAGGCAGGGGACATCCTACCAGGAACGGCTTGAAGAGATAAAAAAAGAGGGTATTGATTTCAATATTGAACTGTTGTCTAACATTTCAACAGAGGAGATTCTTAGAAAGATTCACAACAAAGAGATTAAATATACCATTGCTGATTCCAATATTGCCCTGCTGAACCGCAGGTATTACCCTGATCTAACTATCGGAATGTCCATACAGGAGGAGGAATCTCTTGGATGGGCGGTAAAAAAGGATAATCAGAAACTTTGTGAACAGATCAATGAATTTATTAACAAGGCTGAAAAGGAAGGTCTCCTTGCTAAAATTTATGAAAAATATTATGGACGTATTGAAATTTTTGACTACTTTGACCTTAAAAAATTTCATGAACGTATTAAATCAAGGCTTCCGAAATACAAGAGTATGATAATGAAAATTTCCAGTAAGTATGGATTTGACTGGCGGATGATATCAGCGGTCGTTTATCAGGAATCCCATTTCAACGCCAGTGCTAAAAGCCGCACAGGAGTGCTTGGATTGATGCAGGTAACAAAGGTTACGGCTGATCAGATGGGAATAGAGGACAGACTTGATCCGGAACAGAGCCTTAAGGCTGGTATAAAATATTTAAATATCCAGTATGAAAAATTCAGTGAAATAAAAAATGATCATCAGAGACTGCTTTTTGCCCTTGCCAGCTATAACGTGGGGTATGGTCATGTGAAGGATGCACAGAAGATAGCAGAAGAGAGGGGGCTGGATAAAAATAAATGGGCATCCTTAAAACAGACTCTGCCTCTCCTTTCCAAGCGTGACTACTATAAAAAGACAACGTACGGATATGCCCGGGGCAGGGAGCCTGTTCATTATGTTGGCAGAATTCTGCTCTACTATGATATCCTGAAACAGCAGGCAAAATAAAAGAGAGATCAATTTTATTTGCTGGTCAGCTTGATTTCAATGCGCCGGTTTTTCTGATAAGCTTCAGGGGTATCTGCCGGATCAATTGGATGGTATTTGCTGAATCCTGCTGCAGCCATCCGCCGGGGCGGGATGCCCTGACGGCTTAAAAATCTGACTACAGAAACAGCCCTTGCTGTCGATAATTCCCAGTTTGATGGGAATATTTTAGTATGAATTGGAATCCGGTCACTGTGGCCGTCTATTCGCAATATCCAGTTTAAATCACTGGGGATTTTACCGGCAATATCTTTCAGTGTTCTGGCAAGTGCTGCCAGATGATCCTGACCCTGTTCTCCAAGATCTGCAGAGCCTGACTTGAAAAGAAGCCCTGCCTGAAATACAAATCGATCTCCCTGAATCTGGATAGCAGGATTTTTACCCAGGATTATTTTCAAACGCTTGAAAAATTCAGATTGATATTTTTCAAGCTCGTTGACTTTCTTGGCCAGAGCAATATTTAACTGTCTGCCAAGCTCAGCAATTTTTTCCTCCTTTTTCCCCACTTTTTCTTTTGTCAATTCAAGGGCACTGCTTATCATTGCAAGCTGATCACGTAACCCCTTGATCTGTTTTGAAAGAAGTGTTACTTCAGCTCTTGCACTGGCAGACAGCTGTTTTTCCTTATCAATGCTCTCTTTCTGGGTGTCCAGTACTGCAACCAGAGCCTGGATCCTTATACTCTGTTCCTCTATCTCTTTCTGTGCAAGAGCGGTCAGTTCACTCTCCTGGGCAAGCCTGGCTTCCAGGGCTTTTGATCTGTCTCTTATGGTCAGTAACTGATCTTTACTCCTTGAGAGGTTATCTGAGAGTTCAATTACATTTTTTTCAAGTTTGTTCTTGAGTTCTCTCAACGCATTGATGTCTTCGTTCAGGCTTGCAATGGTCAGCATCTGTTTTTTCAGTTCAGCTTTATCGATTCTGTTCTGGGCTGAATAATCAGCAAGTTCTGCCGCGAGAATCTCTTTATCTTCCGTCAGTCCCACTATTGTATCGGATAAACGGCTGACTTCATTTTTTAACTGCAGGGATTTTTTTGTCTCAAGACCAAGAAGTTCAGTCAGTTCAGTAATCTGCCCGTGCAGCTTTGCCAGTTCATCTTTCTGACTGTTCAGTATATTGCTGAGCATGAACTGAACGATGGTAAATATCATCAACACAAAAATGACCACCATCAATAAAGCTGAAAGGACATCTACATATCCTGGCCAGGCTGTTATAGGGCTTGATATCCGCCTTTTTCTTCCCATTATGAACAGCTCCTGCTATGATTTTGAAGATGGTTCATTTTTATCTGTGGGAGCGTGCAGTTTTACCAGTGCATTCATTATCTGATTGTTTTTGTGGGTCTGTTTTATCAATATTTTAATATGGTTGTTGATCTCTGACAGCATGGAATCAGGGAGGGAATCATTGTCTTGATAGGATTCTTCTGTTTCAACAAGTCTTGTGACTCCGGAAAGCCACTCTTCCATTTCATTAAAAAATCGATTCTGGGCATGGCCGGCCTGGATATCTACAAAGCCTAAAACCAGGGAGCCTCCAAGACCGAACAACGAGGAACTGAATGCCGTCCCCATCCCTTCCAGCGGCCCTTCAAGCCCCTGTTTTAAATATTGAAAGACAGTTGCAAAATCATCTCCTCCTGCATCAAGTCCGTGTATGACCTGCCCTATTGTGCCGATGGTCTGCAGCAGTCCCCAGAATGTTCCAAGAAGCCCTAAAAAGATTAAAAGTCCTATCATATATTTTGAAATTTCTCTTGAATCATCAAGATGTCCGCGTATTCCATCAAGTACTGTACCAAGAGATAGAGCAGACAATCTGAATTGTTCTCTATGAATTTCCTCAAGATGCTTGGCAAGCGGTGCCAGCAGAATTGTCGGCTCGGCAACTGAAAGTCCCGGGTCTCCGGTTCTGAAAATTTTGATCCATTTTATCTCTGGTTCCAGACGCAGGATCTGAAAGATATTAATGCCGATACCAACAATTAAAGCGGCAAAAATCAGAAGGTTAAACCCCCAGTTCGCCATAAATGCAGTTTTTATGGGAGAAAAAAGCAAACCGCAAACTCCTGCAACCACCAGAAGATATAATATCGTCCAAAAAAGATATTGCCGTGGATTTGTCATATGAGTACTGCCTCTTTATTTAGTGAATATCTATCACAGCTGTTTTAACTCAGTTGTTGAGCTTATCAATATTTTTTGTGAACATCAACTATGATTAAAGCGATTTAATTTTTTTAATCAACATGCTGATAATTTTCCAATTTCTGTACTGGAAAAACAAATTAAAAGATAATCCAGTTGAGCATTTTATCTGACAATGTTATTAAAAATGCTGCTAAAATTGTTGTACCAAAATTATTTATTTTAAAACTATCTACGACCTTATCTGTCAGCCATAAAAGAAACGCATCAATGATAAAAGTAAAGAGTCCCAATGTTACAACTATTACAGGCAGTGCAAAAAAGAACAGTATTTTTCCAAGGAAAAAATTGATCACACTGTAAACCAGAGCAACAATAATGGCTGTTCCAAAATTTTTTATCTCTATCCCGGGAAGGAGTTTTGCAACAATAAAAACAGCCACGCTTTTCAATAGCAGACTAGTAATGACTATCATGGTGAATTCCTTAAAATGTCCATTGCATTTTCAGGCCGGCTCTGCTGTTTTCTTTCCATGAACTGATAAATGAATCACTGCCACCGGAAAAAAGCTCCACAAAACATTCGGCAACAATGCCTGGATAAAGCCTGTAAGAGCCTGCAATACGATGATACCAGGCACTATCGTCTAAATTTGCATCAAGCAGGTAGAAAAAATTAATATCGTCATTGATCTGCGCTGTCAGATTAAAGAGGATATCATTTCTAAACTGTCGGATATCCTTGGAACTGAAATAGTATTCATCGTGATCCTGTTTGTCTGTTATAGTTTCCCCTGAATAATTTAAGCGGGTCTGAATCGTATCAATACGCATAAGAGATGCGAGAAAGTCACTTGTGTATGTAAAACCGCCTGTATAGGAGATATAGTCATCATCTGTACCATTTACAGCAGCATTATACATGATCTCGGTATGGAATTCAAAATCACGCCATGTTGCTGTACCACCCGTTGCCAGGCGCCATACCTGTGGATTGTTTTTTATAACTTCCATGTGACTCCCTCTGTCAACAATTCTGATTACAGGATATGGATTGGGGCCGTAATAAAAATTTCCAAAAAGATCAATATCTTTATAAGATGTTTTTATTTCACCTCCATAGCCTATCTCATCAAGTTTGAATTGAGGCAAATCATTTATAATTATAACATCTTCATTGTCCAGAAGATCTTTCAGTACATCATTCAGTTCAAAGGTGTCACCAAAATAGTAGAGAAGAAATTCTCTGATAAAGTTAAACTCTGCAGACAGACCAAATTCATCTTCATACCAGTATATGTCATAGTCTGAGTTGGGCATCCATCTGCTCTGTGAACTTGGTGTTTTGTGGTCCTGAAAAACAGGGAAGATATATGCTGACATGTCTGTTTCTTTAATGGTAACATCAGCACTGACCTGCCATAAACCCAGTATTCTGGCTTCTGTAGGAACATTTAGGTCCAGGGGGTGATAAAAACCAGACAGAGGATAAATGCTGTTAGTATTAAAAGGCAGTATTTTTTTCCCTGCTGTCAGCTCAATTTCTCCTGTATCCACTACTCCATAAAGCTCATTGATTTCCACAATACGTCGTTCCCTCTCTTCATCCCTTAAAAACCGGGTAATTCCTGCATAGGTATCTTTCTGTGTGCCATTTTCAAACCATCCTGAAAAATGGAAAGATTGTTCCTTGTTACCTGCCCAGGAACTGAAGTTTGAACGAATTTCCAGGTCATGATCATCTTTTTCTGATACAGATTCAAAAAAATATGAATAGTTTGAGGTGATATCCAGATCAAGATTTCTGGAAAATTGCTTAAAAAGAGTGGCTGTTTCCGACTTATCATCGGTTGTATTTTTTTCAGGTGAATCTTTTTTCATCAATACATTCAGCTCATCCAGTACAAATGCACTGGACCATACATTTGCCACCATACCAAAGATAAAATAATTAATTAATAATGTAATAAATATTTTTCTCAAATTACTTCCCTCCTCTTTCAGCAAACACACCATGCCAGACCACCAGTTGATCTCCGAGAATGCGTGCAAGGTTTTTGTATACTTTTCCCCAGATATAGGGATAAAGTTTCTGTAGACGATCAAGACTTTCACCATTTATTTCAACAAATTTTATATCAGTTACAGCGCTGGTGTTTGCAGAACGGTAGCAATTATTATCTAACACAGCTATATGTCCGAAAATATCTCCAGGTGAATAAAATCCTGTCCGTACCTCTTTTCCGGTTGTGGACTGGATACTGTAACGCTGGACACTCCCTTCTAAAATAAGATACATGGAATCTCCTTTTTCACCTTCCCGGTAAATGATATCATTTTTTTTCTGGTTTCTTATCCGTGCCAGCAGCACTATCTTCTTTATCTGACGCATCTTCATATCACGGAAAAATTCTGACTTCTCAATAACTTCTTTTCTCAGTTTGAGACTTAAAATATCCCAGAGGGTTAAAAGGCGGGTATTGGACAACAGTATGGGTGTAACAAATATATCACAGAAAAAAGCTACCAGCATGACAACTGCAGAGAGTATTCCAAACTGGATAATTGGCACAAAGTTGGAAAATGCCAGTACTGCAAAGCCAAGGCTTAATGCTATAGAGGTTGCAAAAACAACCCTGAATTCACTGCTGATACATATTCTCATAGCTTTGTCCTGGTTTTTAACCTGGTGCATTTCATCATTATAGCGGGTCATAAAGTGAAGTGTATCATCCACTGCAATACCAATGGCAATTACAGCAACCATTGCAGTCCCAACATTGAGGGGTATTGAAAAAAGACCCATGATTCCAAAGTTTATCACTACAGGAATAATATTGGGTACCAGGGATAGGAATCCGGCTTTTATATTCATAAAAAGTCCGGACATGATTAAGAAAATGATAAAAAGCAACAGGAAAATTGATTTTACCTGTCCGTCTGCAATGGCATCAGCACCATTCAGGAGAAGTATGCCGTCACCTGTAATATAAAACTGAAAATGGGGGTTCAGGATATTTTTGATCTCTTTTTCAAGATTATTCAATGCATGTTTTTGATCGTGGGATGAGTTAATATTATGTCTTACCATTATGTTGATGTCACTGAAATCATTATTCACATAACGTTCAATTTCATCATCTTCAAGAAATGTCAGGTACTGGGATATCCTGGCTTTGGAAGAAGGCAGTTTTTCCATTTCAGGAGTGCCTCCATTCATTTCCCGGTTGATGAGCTTAAGAAAGTCTACTATTGAGACTGTTTTGTCATATTTTCCGCTGTTGTTAATCCAGGTTTGAACAGCATCTATTTCTCTGAGGTTCTCAGGATCTTTAAATATCTCTTTATGACCTCCATTAATCCTGATAAAAAAAGTTTGAACCCCCGGAAAATCATCTGTTAATAAGTCGAGTCTATTTAAAACTTCTGCATTTTTTTTAAACATTGAAACCGTGTCATTTTCAAGTTTTACACGAAAGCTGAATCCTCCTATGGCAATTGTTATAATAACAGCTGATATGAATATCTTTTTTTTATGAATGCTTATATAGTTTGCAAGCTGTTCAATTGCTCTTTGAGTTGAATGGAGTCCACTGTTTTTCTTTTTTTTGAAATCAAAAGGCCATAACTTTAAATAGACAGGTGTAATAAGGCATGTAACAACAGGATTTGCAAACAGAGCAAAAGAGGCAACCATCCCAAACTGTTTTAAAATAGTGACACTGTTTAGACATATGGATAAAAAACCTATAAATGTAGTAATGGCAGTTACCATTACAACCACCCCCATTTTTTTTATCATCCACTGGGCAGCAATATTTTTTGAATTCTTGATATTTAATCCGTGCTGATATTCAAGAAGCAGGTGAACATCTTCTGTGGAGCCAATAACAAGGATAAGGGATGGAACTATCATTGTCAGAATATTTACGGGGATCCCCACTACGGACATAAAACCTGCTGTCCAGAGGATGCTGGTGCCGGAGGTAAGCATGGGAAGTATGGCACAGGATGGCGACCGTGTTACAGCAATAAGAGTAATAAGCAGCACCAGGACAGAAATAGGGATTATACATCTTTGATCTTTTATCATCAGTTTTGAGATCTGGTGTCGCAGGTATGGTTCACCTATTTGAAAAATTTTTTCAAATTTCTTCTCAAATGGTTCGATGAGATCATCTATAGTTACAGTAAGTTCCCTGTAAAAATTCTTATCACGATTGTCTGTTTCCAAAAAGAGGTTTATTGCAATGCTTGTCTCTTTTTCTGAAATCAGATTACCGTTTAATATTGGATTTTTCCTTGCATCAGCAAGCAGGTGTTCGGACTCTTCAACTGTTTCCGGTACCCATTCGGCCAGAGGTCCTGTGACAAGCATTCCATCTTCATTGCTGAAATTATTGGTGGAAAAAATGCTTTCCACCTTCTGGACACCTTTCACTGCCTCCAGCAGAATAACCAGGTTTTCTAGCTCTAAAAGTTTTTCAGGAGAAAAAAGAGCATCATCTTTGATATAGATAATATTAATTTTATCAGAACCAAATGTTTTAACGGCTTCCCTGTAAGTGTTTTTTTCAATGTCTTTCTCTATTCTCAAACCATCCAGAGATGAATCACTATGCAGTCCTGGCAGTTGTAAGGCCGCAACTATACTGCTCATCAGTAAAAATATTATTATCAACCAGGGGTGTTCATGGCTAAATAACATTAATTTGCGCACAATTACTTTCCTTTCAAAATTAATACAGGTTTTTCAAACTACATAGCTGTTAATTTTCAGAATAGTTTATTTTATTCCATATGCATTCCCTTTAAAATATTTTTTTGGGTAAAAAATGTATTGTCAATCTCTTTATTCTCATGTCTCTCTTTCAATCCCATAAGTGTTTTATGTTTCTTTTTGTGATTGTCCATAAGTACTTTTTTTGCATACCAGACTCCATTACCTTCAGTGGTTAATTCGTGATTGGTCTGGGTTTTTATCAAACGTTTATGATGATCAAAAAACTCAATTTTCATAGTAAAATAGATGTCTTTTCTTATCCAGAATATTCTCTTGCCATAAGAAGTATTTTTTTTATTTTTAGGAGTCATAACAATGACAAAACAATCCTTGCCTTCAATTGTTTCAGATTCAGGAGTTGAAAAATTATAATTATCGAGTAAATCCGGCTGAAGATCTTCATATGTAAAATCACTGCCCATAAATGCACTGCGCTGTGACCTTGATGCTATTCGCTGCATAGCATTCCTGCCTGGCAGGTAAATCCACTGTTTATATTCATTTTCAGCAAGCTGCCTGGTTAAAAGAGTGGTGCCTTTTAAATCACCTGGTTCCAGAAAAACAATCATGCTTCTCTTTAAGCCGTCTTCAAATTTTTTGTTATATCGTTTGAGGCTTCTTATTTTACGGTTTCCATTTTTATCAATAAGCAGCATAACGACATGGTCAAGGACGTTGGATATACTGTGCCTGTCTCTATGTTCCTCGAAAATCTGCCTTCCGGTGGGATCCTGTGCCAGGGATAATGAAGCAAATAATGAAAAAATAACGATAAGTAATCCAGTTTTACGCATATTCCCTCCAATTGTTTATCTTTAGATAGAAAACTTAAAATTGACATAACTTTTTTTATATCATAAGTAAATAGGGTGAAGGAAATAAAAAAAGATCGTTTCAAAAAGAAATAGCGATACTAAGGAGATAATAATGGAAACTGAAAAACAGATAAAAGACGGCAGATGTATAGTCGGAATAAAGGGTCGTCTGAATGCTGTAACAGCTTCGGATCTTGAGCAGAGTCTAAACCAGACAATTGAGGAAGGCAGTCTCCAGATTGTATTGGATCTGGCCAGCCTTGAGTATATTTCCAGTGCAGGGCTCAGGATTTTTCTGGTTATAGCAAAGAGATTAAAAACCCTTAAAGGGGAGTTGTGCCTTGCAGGGCTTGAAGGTAATATTAAAGAGGTGATTGAGATTTCAGGTTTTCCAGCCATTATGCCATGCTATGACAGTATTGCAGACCTGCCTGCATCCTGAATCGTATCTGGTTCTGAAACTGCAGTGTCAAAAAACGTTGAACTATACATGGATTGAGAGAGTATAAAACTGCCGGGTTGGAAGGGCTGCAGGGATAGATTTTTTTTATAGACAGTGTCTGCGATGTTGTATTGAAACCGGTTATTCAGACAGCAGGTTGCAGATTTTTAATTCAGGCGGTTCCAGGTCAAGGTCAGTATATTCTTGTTATCTTTTCTGCAGTAGTCAACCTTATCTGCCATCTTTTTGATGAAAAAGATTCCCAGGCCTCCTATCTGTCGATCCTGCAGGGTTAAGTCAGTATCAGGAGCAGTCATGGAAAGCATATCAAAAGGCACTCCTGAATCTTCAAATTTCACATGAAACATGTTGCTGGTATCATATCTGCAGGTGATGGTTACATCTCCTTCAGCATCTTCAGGGTAAGCATAACTGAAAATATTGACCAGAGCCTCCTCTGAAGCCAATTGCATCTGCTGTATGCGGGCAGGTTTAAATTGACGTTCTTCAGCACATTCAGATATGAAATTTTGTAAAACCTCCAGATTTTCAAGTTTGGCCGGCATGGTCATATCTGTTGTCATTTCTTTCACCATATATTCAATTAATCACCATTTCAGTTTACTTCATAATATCATTTTTGGCAATATGTATCCCCAGAATCGTGTAAACTGCCAAGTTCAAGTTTATGACCTTTGAGTGCTAATAGGTAACATAGAATGGGATGTTTTTAAAATATTTTATTTCATGAACCCGATATGTAACATAAGGTTTAACGGTTTTAATAGTTGCTGCAACCCGTTCCAATCCGGGTTCTCTTATCCGCCAAAAGCGTGAATAATTTGTAAAGTTCAAAATGTGTCATCAAAAAGATATGAAGATACTGATCAATCTGTGCTATCAGTTGAAACTCTATCCATATCCATTGCAATTTATCAATGTAAAAAAAAGCGGCTGAATTATCTGATCATCCTGCTGTTGAAGCTTTTGCAAGCCCATTTTTTTATCTTGACAATATCTATATAATTGATAAAAAAATATTTATTGGACAGGGAGTACAATTTTGTCGAAAACTCTGTCTGGATTGATTATTCTGCCGGCAGCAAGAGTGCCAGGAGAGTGAAATATTCAGATAGATTAGACCATTTCATCGCAGAATACATCATGCGGGTTAATTACTCTATTCTCACCTGCTTTACTTCTGCCTTAAAAGTTAAAATAATGAATAGTGAGTCTGTTAATATCTGTTGGTGCTGATTGGGTGATTTATGTATCTTTATAGAAAAAAATGGTTTGTAATCTGCCTTGTTCTGACAGTATCAATCTTTTCCCTGCTCTACTGGGCCAGATATTACAGACACGCTGCTGTTCCTGTTCCATTTATGGATACTTCAGATAAGAGTGTGAAGATTTCTGTTAATAATGAAATCTGGAAAAGTATCTTTATCAATAATGAAAAATCCGGTTATTCTGTTTCAAAAACGTCTCAAAACAGCATGGGATATCTGATTCACAACACGGTTTTTTTTCACTTTAAAACAATGGGCCTTGTGCAGGCAGTTATCATGGAGACAACTGAGCAGTTGAAAGATGATTTCAGCCTGGATTCATTTGATATGGCAATTAATTCCGATCTTTTCAGTTTCCGGGCTTCAGGAGATGTTGATGACTCCTTCATGAAGGTCAGAACCAGGGGAGCAGGTTCCAGTAAAAATCAATACAGCATTAATATCAGAACGGTGCCATATACTGTAAACGGTATTCTCATGCATGTTTTTGCAAAAAAAACAGGGGAAGCGTATCAATATGCCATGTTTGATCCTTTGACCATGGGATTTATCCCGGTTGCAGTAAAAATAATGGGGACTGAAACTATTGATCTGGCCGGCATCCCTACAGAAGCAATTGCATTAAAACTGTTTTTAAAGGGTATGTCACATTCAATATGGACGGACAGATTCGGCAGGATTCTACTGGAAAAAGGCATGCTTGGCATGAAACTTGTGACCGGTACAAAAAATGAAGCTCTGTCCGGAATCAGTAAAAAACCGGTTCATGATATGACTGTACTTGCTGCTGTAGCAGTTGACAAACCCATTGAACATCCAGCGATCTTGACAGAACTGACTATTGAATTAACTGGATTTGATCTGCCGGCTTACCAGCTGGAAAGCCGGCGTCAGACCCTTGATGGGAATAAACTGACAATCAGAAAAGAACCGATTATAGATGGGGAAAAATTCAAACCTGCCTTTATGAAATCTGATTTCCTGTCACCAGGTCCTCTGATCCAGTCAGATAGCCCTGAAATTACAGCCCTTGCACATACCATTATAAAGAATGAGACCTCTGATATGGGAAAAATCAAAAAACTGGTTTCATGGGTATATGACAATATTGAGAAAAGGCCGGCTCCTTTTATACCTGATGCTTTATACACCCTGCATACCAGACAGGGAGACTGTAATGAGCATGCAGTGCTTCTGGCTGCATTGGGAAGGGCAGCAGGAATTCCATCCAGAATTGAGACGGGATTATACTATATGAATGGAAAATTCATGTATCATGCCTGGAATGCGTTTCATGCAGGAGAGTGGATAACAGCTGATTCTGTATTCAATCAGATCCCGGCAGATGTGACGCATGTCAAAATCTCATCCTCAAAAGAGGGTGGTGGAACGGAACTGGCTGGAATTCTGGGAAAAATTAATATTAAAATAGTAGACTGGAAATAAAATGATTTCACTCCAAAATATAAACAAAAGCTACCAGGGACAGAAAGCCTTGAAAAATTTAAATCTTTCTATTCCAAAAGGGTGTCTTTTTGGATTTATAGGCCCGAACGGTGCAGGAAAAACAACCACAATAAGGATCTTATCAGGTATATTGCTTCCTGATTCAGGGAGCATTGAGATTGCGGGGATCAATCTTGGTGATTATCCGGAGCAGGCCAAACAGAAAATTGGTTTTATTCCGGACAGACCATATCTTTATGAAAAAATGACCGGTAGTGAGTTTTTAAAATTCTGTGCTGATATTTACAAAGTAAGTACAAAAAAATTTATAGATACAAAGGAGAGATATGTAAACCTCTTTTCAATGCATGACTATGCTGACAAATTGATTGAATCCTGTTCCCATGGCATGAAACAGCGTATTGTAATGGCTTCTGCCTTGATTCATGATCCTGATATTATCATTGTGGATGAACCCATGGTAGGCCTTGACCCGGCTGCAATTCTTCTCGTGAAACAGTTATTCAGGGACCTTGCAGACCAGGGGAAAACAATATTCATGTCAACTCATACCCTGGAGATTGCAGAAAACATATGTGATATGATTGCCATTATCCATAGAGGCAGGATTCTTACCATGGGGAGTGTGGCAGAGCTGAGGGATAATTCAGAACCCAGCCACCAAAATCTGGAAGATCTTTTTCTCTCTTTGACCGGTCAGGAACACTCCCATGAATGATATACTCATATTATTAATCCCGGAATTTTCAGGAATCAGAAGCCAGATTCTAAACAGATCAGGCACAGAAAACCGGTGGCGATTCTTAATCCTTGCCATAATTGCAGTATTCTTCTGGGCAGGACTTTTTTGGATTTCCCATAAAGTGCTCACCTATTTTTCATCCATTGAAGAAATCGGGCTTATCTTATCCTATAAACTTCTGTCCATGATTATTGCAGTTGCATTTTCTCTGTTTTTCATAAGTTCGATAATCACTTCCATATCAAGACTTTATCTTTCCAAAGATCTGATTTGTGTACATGCCATGCCCGTTGCAACATGGCGTGTTTTTTTTTCCAGATGGCTTGTCAGTTTCTTTGACAGTTCATGGATGGTTCTCCTCTATATCATTCCTGTTTTACTCTCTTATCTTATTGTTTTTAACAGAGGTTTTTTCTCCTTTATTATAATGGGAATGTCCATAATTTCCATGGCAGCTACTGCATCTGTTTTTGGAGCAATACTTGTCACCACTCTTGTCATTATTGTTCCTGCCGGAAGGCTTAAAAGTATTTTTGTTATTTCCGGTATACTGGTTTTCTGCCTTTTATATATTTTCGGCCGTATGATCAAACCGGAGCAGATTGTCAATCCAGAGGCTTTCAACACCGTACTTTTATATATATCTTCATTAAAAACGCCATCTTCTCAATTTTTTCCCGGCACATGGGTATTTGACAGCATTAGAAATCTGCTGGAGGGTAATATCTCTTCAGCACTTCTGGCAACTGCTCTTTCATTGAGTTTTTCAGCAGTTGGAATGCTTCTGTTAATTTTGACTGCTGATTTTCTGTATAAAAGAGGATTGTCCAGAAGTCTTGGCAAATCAGAGAGCAGAATAAAAAGCCCGGACAATAATCAACTTCTAAAAAAAAGGGTCTCTTCTGCTTTCACGGCTCTTGCAGGCAAAGAAATTAAGTTGTTTTTCAGGGACCAGACACAGTGGAGTCAGATTTTTCTGGTATTCGCCCTGATTATTATCTATGTTTATAATTTTACGCTGCTGCCCCTTGACAAGAGTCCCATCAGTGAGTTCTACCTGCAGAATCTTTTGAGTTTTCTAAATATGGGGCTTGCATTTTTTGTTTTAATTGCCATTGCAGGAAGATTTGCCTATCCTGCCATAAGTATGGAGTCAGAAGCTTTCTGGATTATTCAGTCATCTCCGATATCGCTTTCAAAATTGCTGTGGATAAAATTTTTTGTATATCTTGTTCCTCTTTTCATCCTGACCATGATATTAATTGTAATTACCAATATGCTTTTACATGTCACGCAATTTATGATGATCTTTTCCATAGCAACAGCAGCCATGATGGTTCCGCCTGTAATTGCTCTTGCCATAGGTACTGGCAGTATCTTTGCTGATTTTAATCTGGAAAACCCCATGAAAAGCGTCACAGGTTTTGGAGGAATGGTATATATGATTTCCAGTGCCGTGCTTGTGGGCAGCATTATTATTCTGGAAGCAGGCCCTGTTTATACGATTTTCATGGCAGATATCAGACACAGAATACTCAATACTTATGAAATCATATGGTGTGCAGTCAGTTTTGGCCTTGTTCCGGTAATATGCCTCCTGTCTGTTTTTATCTCCATGAAACTCGGTGCAAAATATCTTCATAAGAAGACGTCACTGTAAAAAATATTCATAAATTATAACGGAGTTTCATGGCAAGGCCGGGATTCTTATTATAAAAATCACGGGCATTTCTGCCATTTATTTGAAACAGTTTGATGCTCTTTTCATGGGAGAATGTATATCCTTCTTCTTTACCATGGATCAGGTTCTGGGGGGTTCCAATAAACTCTCCTCTTGAAATTGATGTGATTTTTTTCCCTTTACAGGATACGTCAATTTTTCCGTCCTGAATGATATAAATACTGGTCAGCACCTCACTCTCACTGATAATTATTCCTTTTCCCTTGCGTTCAACAGGTTCAAGAATAGATTCCAGCCAGGTTTTCTGATAGGTGGTCATCAATTGAGCCATGGGGTTTGAATTGAGGATATTCCAGGTTTCCATGCTTCTGTTTCTGATTAACCGGTGCAGGGTTTTTTCAAACCGGGTTCCTGATATAAAGTTGTTGAACTTGTCTTTTTCAATGGTGTAGACTTCAACATCAGTCACAGCAATTATCTCATCAGTTGCGGGGTGTCCTGTTAATAATGCAACCTCACCAAAATACTCGCACTCTCCCATAATTTTGTCATCTACAAAATTTTTGTCTCTTACAATTACATTACCGGAAAATATAATGTAAAATTTACTGCTCATTGTTCCTTTTTTGATGATCACTTCATTTTTGGTGAAAGTTTCTTTTTGAATAATACTGATAAACTCCTGTGTTTTACTGACAGGCATGGAATCAAAAAATTCAAGATGGGATGCAAGTCCTAATATTTGATAAATCTCTTCATATTCAGGGGATTTGGTCTTGAAATATAGAGTGTTTTCAATACCGAATTTTGCCAGGGTTAAATCACTCTCTTCAATAAAATCTTTTTTGGCAATATGGTAGACAACAATTTTTTTCTGTTTTTCCTTCTCAAGTGAGCTTAAATATTTTATGGGGGTATGAAGAGGGGGAATGCCGGCTTCATGGTAGATTACTTTTGAATCCCACGGGAAAGACTGGAACTCTTCATAACGTTTTTCTGTTATCACTTTACTGTCAAGCAGTTTTTTATGAACGTCAGGATCACTCTGGTGATCAGAGGAGTAAACAAAAGTCTGATTTTGAAATTTAAGCAAAAATCCAATGGTGGGAATCGAATGCAGTCTGTAACTGATTTTAAATTCCCCTCCATGGATGAAGACAGGTGCGCCCAGATAGAACGGCTGAAATGTAAAAAGTGATTTAAGCTGTTTCACTGGCTTTCCTGAAAGTGCTGAATATTTTCTAAGAAAACTGTTTATAATGGTATGTGTTGAATATATGGTGATTTTTCCCTCTTCAAGTATTTTCTGGAATGTGCCTGCATCGTGGTCTGCATGTGTATGGGTCAGGATTATACTGTCAATTAATTTGGGGTTTACATTTGAATCCTTCAGCCATTCAGTAGAGTTGACAGGTGGGTCCACCATGATGCCGTTATGATTCAGCCAGATAAGAAATCCTGAAGTGTTTTCAAGGGGATCAAAACCGTGACTGGGACCCAGGCAGGTGACTCCGAACAGAGGGGGTTTATACGGTTCCGGAAGCCTTTTACCAATAGCGTATTCAGCTTTATAGTCAACAGTTCCCGGAATATGGGCATATTTTTTATCACCTATGAAAACATCAAAATTATAGCAGCTGTCCTGTCTGATCGTGACTTCTCCCAGGGTGTAGGAACCCTCCTTGAAAATACCGAATTCACAAAGGTTTTCCAAAGTGGACTCTCCTTTGAAAAAAGCGATCTCTTTTTCAATCTCAGGAATTTCAATATCATTGCTGGAAGGGTGAATCTCTTTTTGCAGATTAATTTTTTTGGGCCCGAAAACAGCTTCTTCAAGAACAATTTTTGTAGTCTCGGCTTGACTTTCAGTACAGATAATCAAGGTTTTTTTCTTCTGGATAAAAAAATTGAAATAAATCGGGAATTCCATATCTGAAAGATTGATGCCTTTGGTCCAGTGGAACATAAACCTTGGCATAACGAAAATTCTTGGTACAGAGCACTCCATTATCATGGTGTCTTTTATCGTTTCAGGTGGTGCACCAAATTGTAGAACTCCTTCAGGTGTATGGATCAGATAGCCACCTTTTGGAAGAGATATTACATTATCCGTAATCATCTGCACATACCTCAATTTTTGTCAAATATCCATCATGCTGAATATTATATTCAGGCCATATATAAGTCAAATATTTTATTTTCAGTTCTACGGATGTGACATAATCAGTAAAAACACGTATGGTACCTTACATGCCGCTTTTGTTGTTTGTATTGTGTCTGATAAAAATATGTGGGTTTTACACGATTCTGATGTTTTATTACTGAAGATTTCATAACGGCAGACTATTGGTTGATCAATCAACTAATAGTCAGAGTGTTACAATAGTGTAAATGCTATAACTATCAATTCTTATTATTTAAATTAAGCATTTTTTTTTTAAATTATTTTTTTTTACTTGACAGAGCAATCAGAGTATCGCTATTAAATAGCTATGAAATAGTTGTAGGAATAGGGCGGTATTTCATGCAGAGTCATATTTCATATAGTGTTGCTTATTTTTTACAAAGGAGATGTTTGTATGTCTTTGAATCAATTTTTCAAGCATGAAGGGCCCTGGTCAGATGCAAATGATCCCCTGATGTGTTCTGATACAGGAGACTGGCGGACAAAACGTCCGGTCGTTGATGAGGAAAAATGTATTTTCTGTGGATTTTGTGCTATATATTGTCCAATACAGGTGATGGAAATGGTTGAAAATTCACACTTTACTCCTGACCTTGATTTCTGCAAAGGATGCGGAATCTGTGCCAAAGAATGTCCCAGAAATGCCATTACCATGACAGCAGAGAGGGAGTTCTGAAATGAATACAAAACAAAAATCACAAATTCAGGTTATCACTGGAAATGCAGCAGCAGCTATTGGTGCAAAACTGGTTCGTCCTGATGTGGTGGCAGCTTATCCCATTACCCCCCAGACAGAGGTAATAGAACAGATTTCCAGATTTCATGCAAATGGTGAAATGGATTGTGAACTGATAACCGTTGAAGGTGAAAATTCAGCCATGAATGCGGTTATGGCAGCTTCTATTGCCGGTGGAAGAGTATTTACAGCCACCTCTTCATGGGGACTTGTTTTCATGTATGATGCAGTCCTTGCAACCGCAGGGGCAAGAGCTCCTGTTGTAATGGTTAATGTAAACCGTGAAACACCTGGAATTATTGCAGTCTCTTCCGGACAGCAGGATATGATCTCAACAAGGGATACAGGCTGGATTTTTCTTATTGCAGAAGACTGCCAGGAGGTTACGGATCTTGTTATTCAAGCCTATCGCCTTGCAGAAGATTATGATATACAGCTCCCGGTTATGGTACATTATGACGGTTTTTATCTCTCCTATCTTTCAGAGGGCGTTGATATCCCGTTTCAGGAAGATGTGGATAAATTCTTGTCTGTTTTAAAAGAACAGCCAGAGCGCACCCGCCTTACGCCGGGTGAAAAACTGGGCTGCGGGTCCCATGGTATTCTTGGTGGTTATCTGGAACTCAGGTACAAACATGTCAGGGCAATGGAAAGGTCTAAAGCGAAATTTGATCAGATTGATGAAGAATTCAATGGGATTTTTGGCCGCAGTTATGGTGGTATGATTGAAGAGTACAGGATGGATGATGCAGAGGTTGTCCTTGTTGGGTCAGGATCCATGTGCGGAACCATTAAATCTGTTATAGATGAAAAAAGAGAAGCCGGTATCAAAGTGGGGCTTTTAAAAATCAGGATGTACAGACCATTTCCTTCTGAGGTGATGGTGAAGGCGCTTAAAGGTAAAAAAGCGATTGGTGTTGTTGATAGAAGTCTCTGTTTCGGTTTCAAAGGAGGCCCTATTTATACTGAGCTGAAAGCTTTTGAAACTCAGCTTGAAGGTTCAAAAATGATCAGTTTTATTGATGGTATTGCAAATACAGATATTACAACAGCCAATGTTGCCCGGATGATTGATTCGATCTGTGATCTTGCTGCCTGTAAAAAGGTGCGTGAAGTGACATGGGTTTCATATCCTGAAGCTCAGAAAGACGGACGCTCAAACAATGGAGGACTTTAACATGACAAAGAAAAAAAGAGGTAAACTGACCAAAGTCCTGGATTATTTTAAACATGAAGATCCATTCTCAAAAGGTGTTGCATTCTGCCCGGGTTGTGGTCTTGAGCTTTTGCTGAGACTTATTCCAAAGGTGCTGGGGAATGATATAGTCATTACAGGCACACCTTCATGTTCAGCTCCGGTGCTCCTTGGACAGAATAATCAATCGTGGCATACGCTTTCATACTTCGGGACTCTGATGACAGGAGCGGCTGCAAATGCAACCGGACTGGCCCGATATTATAGAAAAGCCGGTATTGATAATACAGTGGTCTGTTTTAACGGCGATGGTACAGCAGCTGATATCGGATTTGGGAACCTTTCCGGAGCAGCAGAAAGAAATGAACCTTTTATCTATATATGCTATGATAATGAAGGTTACATGAACACAGGCATTCAGAAAAGCGGGACGACTCCATTCGGAGCAACTACCACTACAACACCTGCAGGGTCAATCGCAAAAGGCAAGAATTTGAGAAGAATGAGCCTTGCCTTAAAAATGGCAATGCACAAAATACCATATACTGCCACAGCAACTTTGAGCGATCTCGAGGATCTGGCAAAAAAACTTCTCAAGGCAAAAGAGGCAAAAGAGAACGGTTTTGCTTTTCTGCATGTTTTTGCTCCCTGTCCGACAGGGTGGGGATATGCACCTGAAAATACAATTGAAATATGCAGAAGAGCAGTGAAAACAAATTATTTTCCTCTCTGGGAAGCGGAAAATGGAAAAATCAGATTTTCTAAAACGGTAAAAAAAGCCAAACCTGTATCAACTTATACTGAATTAATCAAAAAATTTGCTCACCTCAGTGAAAAAGATATTGAGGTTATTCAAGAAGATATAGAGTATGAATACTGTATGTTAGCTGGCTTGAGTGTATTGGAAGCAGAATGTCAGCTTCCTGTGTCTTTAGAGGATTAAAAGGAGGAGACTATAAATGAGCGAGGTAAGATTTCACGGCAGAGGAGGTCAGGGTGTTGTGACAACATCGAAAATACTTGCCAATGCTTTTGCCAGAACAGGACAGTTTGGAGCCAGTTTTCCAATGTTCGGATTTGAAAGACGAGGTGCACCAGTTACGGCTTTTGGCAGATTTTCAGATAAACCTGTCAGAGAAAAAACACAGATATACAACCCGGATATTATTGTTGTGCTTGATCCAAGCCAGAAAAATTCCGAATCTGTATTTAAAGGGCTGGAGCCAGGCGGTATGATGCTGATAAATGACAGTACTGACACCTTGAACGTCTCCCATGAAAATTTAAAACGGGTTGGCATTATTGATGCCAATAAAATTGCAATCCAGGAAATTGGTCTTTCAATACCCAATACAGTGATTGCCGGAGCTTTTGCCAAAATGTCAGGTATGCTGGATGTTGAACCCTGCTGTGAAGCTTTACAGGATTATTTTTCCGGAAAAAAGCTTGAAGCCAATATTGTGTGTGCAAAAAGAGGATTTGAAGAAGTTAAATTATACGAGATATGAGCAGCAGGTAGTGGGAAATGAGAAGTGAAGTGTGCAGACCATTTCAAATCTCAAATCTCAGATGTAAAACCTGACGGCCCATGCCTCATAACTATTTTAAATAAAGGAGCTGTTATGCCGAGATGGGGAATGGTAATAGATGTAAAAAGGTGTATCGCTTGCTGGGGTTGCACCATAGCATGTAAAGAGGAACACTTTCTTCCTCCCAGAGTATTTTTTAACAGAGTACTTATCGGAGAAACAGGAAAGTTTCCATCATCCAGTAAACTGATCTATCCAATTTTATGCAATCACTGCTCTGAGGCAGCGTGTGTAGATGCATGCCCGACAGGAGCCACTTATATCAGAGAAGACGGGATTGTTGAAATTGATGATGAGAAATGTGTTGGCTGCAGGGCATGTCTTGTTAGCTGTCCCTATCAGCAGAGGACCTATTATGATCAGGAAGTTAAAGATAGAGAATTTTTTCCAGGCCAGGGTAAGACAGAGATGGAATTGCTCGGAGAAAAGCTGTATCCATTTAAAATAGGAACAGTTATTAAGTGTAATTTCTGCTCGGAAAGACTTGAAGATGGTATGAAAAAAGGTCTTGAGCCAGGAAAGAATGAGGATGCATCTCCAGCATGTGTGAATATCTGCCCGGTTAATGCAAGAATTTTTGGTGATCTTGATGATTCAGACAGTGAGATTAACCGCCTGATCATGGAGAAAAAAGGCAAGCAACTCCGGAAAGAATTCGGGACTGAACCGGCAGTCTATTACATTGATTAAAAAACAGGGGGAAACATGACCTATAAAACAGATGAAATTTGGGAAGATAAATGGGTAAATACCACCTGTGGCGTATGTTACTGCGGCTGTGCAGCAAAAGTCAGAGTGGTCAACGGCGTACCAGTCAAAATTGAAGGAATTAAAGACAGCACCATGGGCGGTGATGGTTCCGGGCTTTGCGGGAAAGGCACAGCAGGGCTGATGTACTATCATGACCCCAATCGTATTAAAAAGCCACTTTTGAGAACAAATCCTGAAAAAGGCATAGGTGTTGACCCTAAGTGGAAAGAGATTGAATGGGATGAAGCCCTTGATATCATAGCCACTAAAATGAAAAAGATCATGGAAGATGATCCCAACAAGATCCTGTTTACCAACCAAACCATGAGAGCTTCTGACGGTCCGCATAACCATCCATATTTTTATGCCCAGGCATTTGGCGTAAAAAATAACGGGAACTTCATTATTGGAGGAGGAAGCCTTCATTGCGGGAACGCCTGCCACATGCTTGGTGGATTGATTCACGGAGCCTGGTCCATAGCTCCGGACTGGCGATATACAAAATATGTACTGAAATGGGGTTCAAGCAAAGGTACAGGGTCCGGACATTCTGCCATGACGAATGCACGATTGAGAGCAGATGCAATAAGACGCGGTGTTAAAGAAGTCGTTTTTGATCCCATGGGTAATTTTGCCGGCGGCAAGGCAACTGAATGGGTTGCCATTCTGCCTGGAACAGATACAGCAGTCGGGCTTGCCATTGCCAACTATATTGTTAACACCCGGGGTGAAATCGATGAACTCTACCTTAAAGCCAAAACCAATTTTCCATATTTGATCAGATCCGATGGCACTTACATCCGTCATAAAGATAGTAACAAGCCTCTCATTTTTGACAGCAGGGAGAATAAGATCAAAGAGTATGATGATGAGACCCTGGCATTTGAAGATTGTTCTCTTTATGGTGAGTACGAATATGATGGTGAAAAGGTAGTTCCCTGTTTTGTTCCTTTTAAAGAACACCTGAAACAATTTACTCCGGAATGGGCTTCTGAAATATCAACAGTTCCGGTTGCAACAATTTTGAAGGTTTCAAAAGCGTGGGTAGACAATGCCCAGATCGGTTCCACAATAACACTTGAAGGAAAATCATATCCATACAGACCGGTTTCCTCGGTTACTTTCCGCGGTTCACAGGGGCACTCAAACGGTATTCATCAGGTTGCAGCAATCGATCTTATGTCACAGCTTGTCGGAGCAGAAGATGTTCCAGGAGGAACTCTTGGATGGCCCGCCATAAGAAGGGCATATCCCGGCGGGCAGTATGAACAGACCTGCAGCGTTGGAACAGATGGCGTTATTGTTCCTTCAGTATTTTACTCTCATGATCCATGGCCTGTACATAAACCGAGCCTGCCTGCAACCAACATGGGGTGTGTCGATATATGGACACACTGTACGCTTTCACATATTCCATATGTTGATGAAGTAGACTATATTCATGAAAAATTCGGTATGAAATCCAAACCTGAGATGATTTTCGGGATAGCAGCAAACTTTGTTATCAGCAACTCTGACTGGGATGTTGCTGTTAAAAATTTCAAGGACTGCTTTGTTGTCCAGAATGATCTCTGGGTGAATGAGACGGATCAGGCCATTGGTGATATCATTCTGCCTGACCTCTCCTATCTTGAAAAAGACTGCTGGTCTTCAGAGATTGATGCATTCTTCTTTTCAGGTTCTCCTTCCTATGAAGACTGGTATGTCCATCTGCAGCAGCCTGTTGCCAAACCCATTGGCGAGTCACGTTTCTTCATGGATGTATATCTTGACATAGCAAACAGGGTTGGCGTTCTCGATAAATTTAATGCAAAACTCAACGATTACTATGGAGTTGAAGATCCTGAACTGCAGATAAAACCGGGTGAAGTTTTATCATGGAAAGAAATCGGAGAACGGTTCATGAAGTGGGTTTATGGTAACGATCATGAAAAAATCCAGAAACAGGGATATGCCACATGGCATAAAGCCATTGAAGATGTTTACTGGCGATGGGATATTGATTCCAGATGCCCTGTTTATATGGAATACCTGCTGCATGACAGAAAGGCTATGGAAGAAATATTTGAGCAGACCGGTTTTGACCTTGAGGTAGATCTGGATCAGTATTCAGCCCTGCCATCCTGGTTCTGGCCTGAATCTCATAAAGATCTTGATCAGGAATTTGATCTTCTGGCATTCTCATACAGGGATATACTGCACACAAATAACACAACATTTCAGAATCCATATATTGATGAAGTCTCTAAAATGTGTCCCTATACGTTTACCATTACCCTGAATACCTCCCTTGCAAAGGATAAGGGAATGAAAGATGGGGATATCATCTGGATTGAAACCAAAGCCGGTGTCAAGGAGAATGGTATTGTCAAGACAATGGAAGCCCAGAGTCCCAAAGTTATCGGTATTGCCGGTCAAGGGGGTCTGTGGGCTGATGGTCGTCCCATTGCAAAAGGTAAAGGATCCAATTTCTGTAAACTGCTGCCTTCAAAGTTGAAATATTTTGATCCGGTTGCCGGTAACATGGAAACTGCTGTTGCAGTGAAAATCTATAAGGATTAAAGGAGGAGTTGAAAATGAGTAATAAAATTCACGAACTTGAGAAAACCATGTTTCCTCCTGATGGAAGCGGGTTAAAACCTTATGAGTGGATGGTAAACCCGACCCGTCAGCAGCAGTGGATCGATAATAAAGGGATATTTCTCTGGCTGGCTTTCTTTTTTTCTGAAATAGGGGCAGGGCTCTACTTTATTTCACTTTTTTACGGATACAAAGCAGGTATAATATTGGGATGGCTCATCACTCTTGTCCTTGGCGGAGTGATCCATATCCTCTATCTTGGCCAGCCTGCAAGGGCCTGGCGCATGATGATGAAACCCAATACTTCAGAGCTTGCCCGCGGTATATGGGTAATTGGGGCGTTTGCAGCAGTCGGCTTTCTGCAGATTGTAACATCTGGTGGTTTTAATATTGTTTTTAATACAATTATGGGAATTCTCTGTCTACTGATTATTTCCCATGGATTTGCAACCATGAATGTTATTAAAGCCCTTCCTGCATGGAGTTCCACAATGGTTTTGCCGCTGTCAATAATTTCTGGTGTTTGGGTTGGTCATCAACTCCTGCAGATGATGGCGGTTTTTTCTGCCTCTGACAGTTTTGCTTCAGGGATGGAAGTGTGGGCTGAAGCTATCTTTTTTGCCTATTTTCTATGCCTTCTTCTCTATGTCTGGGGAACCTGGCATTCAGGTGGCATTGGTCAGGAATCCATTAAAAATTTGATAAATGAGAACTTAAAGAGGGTTTCTTTTATTGGCGTTGCAGGATTTGGTGTTGTCCTTCCTTTTCTGCTGACTCTTATAATGTGGGGTGGTGACACAAATGGCTTTTTGATCTTTCTAAGGCTGGCATCCGTTATTGCAGGAGATCTTGCAATGCGGTATGTTATTATGAAGAGTGCTGTTTACAAACCATTGATATAGTCGAGTTAAATGATTGAGCAGTGATTTCATAATAACCTAATTTTATTTTAAAAAGGCAGGTGACGAACTTTGTTTCGCATCTGCCTTTTATATTTATAAGAATTTCTGGAAAATATGAATTTATAGTTGAAAATAGTTGAAAAAATTTATAGTGTGGCTATATAATAGATGAAATAAAGCTATTTGATGTGTGAATATAATGTAATATATAAGTAAATATTCGGCTTATGATGTAAATATCCGGCCAGGGCTTCATACCTGTTTATTTGCTGCTGCATATCATACGCATACAGTGTGAGCAGTTCGGAATAGACAGGGATCGGGTGCTGGTCAAATATTTACAGATATAAATGTTAGCCTGATTTGGAATTCAACAAAAGGCAGGTGGTGTTATATGGCAGGTAAAGAAAAAGAGAATAAAAAACAGAGCATATCGCCAACTAAAGTGAAATTTGAGGTCTATGGCGAGGAGATGATTGAAAAAGAGGTAAAATCCAGTGGTAACAGTGGAAGAATTTACCTCCCTCCAAACTGGGTCGGCCATACAGTTAAGATTATAAAGATTGAATAACAGCTGAATTCAGGCTGGATTTTATGTAAAGTCTGACATAGCAAAGTGTGAAAATCTTCATATCTCATAGAGAGATTTTCATAAAATAAGGGGAGGTTGTTGTGGAAAACAGAGTAAACATCAGGACAATAACAGAAGATGATGCAGAAGCAATCCAGAACATAAGAAGAGCAATATCGGAGGATGATGCTGATATTGATTCTTCAAAATTAATCGGGAAGAGAGTTGAAGATATCCATAGAAAGGCAAGCCTGGTTGCGGAAGTCAATGGAAGCATAGCAGGTTATATGATAAGTACAACGCTTTATGCTGGTTTTGGTATCAAGAAGAGTGCCTGGATAATGGCAATAGGGGTACATCCTGATTTTATGGGACAGGGAATAGGGTTAAAGCTTGCAGAAAAAATATGTGAGATCTATAAGGAACGTGGTATTGAATATTTATACTCATCTGTTCGGTGGGATTCAACAGATGTCCTCTCCTTTTTCAAGAAACTGGGGTTTGAAAGAAGTGAATTTATCAATTTGAAAAAGAAATTGTAATCAAAAATAGAATGCACGGTAAAATCAGTTTGAATCAATTCTACCGTGCAAAAATTTAAAAGTTCAAATTATGTTATATTAATGAACTTTGACTGTTTCAAATTTAGCGCTCTTGACTTCCATTTCCTGATAAGAACCGAAAATTTCACCAATTTCGTTAAATTCAATGTCTTTAGCACCAACATAGTCAATCTCTCCTCCCTTAGAAAGGATTTCAAGACCTTTTTTCAGTTCACCGGCAAAAATTTTCTCACCAGGAGCATTGGCAACTTTCATGATATTTTTCTGGATACTTGCTCTGTCTGTTGAATTTCCAGCCTGTGCCGCGAGAATAATCAAGGCAGCCGCATCATAGGAACCATCCCGGAAAGGTCCGTCAAGGGGGATACCAGAAGCTTTTGCAACTGCTGTCCATTTGTCGGCAGCTTCACTTTCACCGCCAGGCATGGTACCAAATGAGCCGTTTATATCTTTACCAAGGTCATTTGTCAAAGCAGAACCGATCATACCGTCTGCAAATATAAACCGATCAAAGGCTCCCGTATCAAGGGATGACTGAACAATACCTTTTCCACCCTGATCAAGATAACCGAAAACAATCAGGTCATTGGCTCCAGAAGCAGAGAGAGAGGCAACGTCTGCTGCGTAGTCAGCTTTACCATCTTCGTGTGAAGCGGTCATTAAAATTTCCCCGCCAAGTTTTTTATAGGATCCTGAAAATGAATTGGCAAGACCTTTACCATAGTCATTGTTGGTATAAGTTATAGCAACTTTTTTAATTCCTCTGGCAGAAACGATGTTTGCCAGCACTTCGCCCTGCCTTGCATCTGATGGAGCAGTTCTGAAAAAATAGCCATTATCCTTGATCATGGTAAGGGCTGGAGAAGTGGCTGATGATGAGATGGTGGTTACACCGTTTGGTACGGATGCATTGTTGACAACTGCTGTTGTTGCGCCGGAACAGCTTGCACCGACTATTGCAATAACCTTTTCAGAGTTTATCAGCCTTTCAGCTGCTGCAGTAGCAGCAGAAGCATCAATACATGTTGAGTCACCACGCACAGCTATAATTTTTGTTCCACCCAGAAACGCTCCGGAATCGGAAGCCTCTTTAATGGCAAGTTCAGCAGCAGCAGCCATTGGCGGGGTTAGAGATTCAATAGGGCCTGTAAAGCCTTGTAAAACACCGATTTTAACACTACCGCCGGCAAAAGCTGCAACAGCAAAATTCATTGCAAACAGTAAAACAGCGATCATTTTAATACATTTTTTCATACAATCCTCCTGTTAGATTATAATTTTTTGTTTGTTTCAGGCAATATACCGTCGGGACTGAAACGCATAACCAGCAATAAGATAATTCCCATGAACATTAATCTTATATATTGGGCATTTTCCAGTAAATGCTGCCTGAAAAAGTTTTCACTATCTAAAAAAGATGTAGCTAAATCAGCCAGCCAGAAACCGACAGGTTCAGCCATAATCCATAAAAACCATATTACAAATCCACCGATAACAGATCCAAGGTTGTTACCGGATCCACCAACAATTACCATAACCCAGATAAGGAATGTGAACCGGAGAGGTATATATGAGCCAGGAGTAAACTGTCCATCATAGGTAACTAACATGGCACCGGCAACTCCAACAATGGCAGAACCTAAAACAAAGATCTGCAGATGTCTTTGCGTAATATTCTTACCCATGGCTGAAGCTGCTGTTTCATTATCACGGATGGCTCTTATCATTCTGCCCCATGGTGAATTAAGAGCAAGAGAAGCAAGAATGATAAAAAGAAGCAAAACTGCAGCAAAGAGACCGGTGTAACTGAGTTTAACAAATAAAATTGCAGCATCGCTTATATAATTCTTTAATGCTGCGGCCTGATCAGCTGCAGGGAGTATTTCCAGGCTGCTGGAATAAAATTTTGCAACAAGATCCTGAAACCAGGCAGTCTGCTGTAAATCAATTTCATAGGGAACCGGTCTTGGTATGGATGTTACATTCTTGACACCCCGTACAAGCCAGTCTTCATTTTTGATTACAGCCAGAATTATTTCAGAGATTCCAAGGGTTGCAATGGCAAGATAATCTGTACGGAGCCCAAGTGAAATTTTTCCAATAAGCCATGCAGCGGCAGCTGCACAGCACCCTCCGGCAATCCAGGAGAATAGTACAGGAAGACCAAGTCCACCAAGGTATCCTGTCAGAGCAGGATTTACATTTTCAATGGAATGAGTCGCCTGGGTATAGAAGTATCTGATTATAAAATAACCTATGAGCAGGATTAGAATAACAAATGATTTGCGTTTATATTTTTTATGGATGATAAAAGCGGCTATGACGGTGGCAACCAGTATGCAGAGTGCAATCAACATATTCAATCCACCTGCCTGAACAGCTTCTGGAACACTGTTTTTGGAAATCAGTACAACACTCATGCCTCCCAGCGCTGCAAATCCCATTATTCCAACATTGAAAAGACCTGCATATCCCCATTGAATATTGACTCCCAGTGCCATTATTGCAGAAATAAGGCATAAATTAAGTATGGTAAGGCATAATGCCCAGGACTGAAAAATGCCAACAAGCAGCAGCAGCAGAATCATCAGGGAAAAACTTATATACAGTCTTGCATTATACTGGCTCATATCACTTTACCTTTAAAAATTCCTGTGGGTCTTAATAGTAGAACAATTACCAGGATTACAAAAGAGATGGCAAATTTGTATTCAGTGGCGAGAAACTGTACCAGACCGCTTGGTTCCAATGCATCCGGCAGCAGGTAAATTAAAAATTTTTTATATGCATATGTTAATGTAAGTTCTGAAAAAGAGACTACGAAACCACCGACAATCGCTCCTACTGGAGAGCCTATCCCTCCGACAATAACGGCTGCAAAAGTTGGCAGCAGGAGATGATGATATGAAATAGCCATGAAGCCTTTATCAAGACCGTATAAAACGCCTGCAATTGTTGTTAGCACGGCTACCAGTACCCAGGTGATCCGTACCACTTTAACTGGATCAATCCCGGATAATAATGCCAGATCCTCATTGTCAGAGTAAGCACGCATCGCTTTTCCGGTTTTTGTTTTCTGTAAAAAATAAAATACAAAGCCAACAAGCATAATTGCAATTGTTACGGTAAGAAATTGTGATGTTTTAATTGCAAGTCCTTCAGAAAGTCCTGTTATCTCCTTGAACTCTCTTGCCGTTATGATAAATCTGGCACCGTCAGTAAAAATACGGTGGCTTGGGCCAAGTACAAACCTTACAATACCTCCTGTAATGAACATTACACCAACAGAGGCCATTACAATTGTAATGGGTTTGCTGTTCTGGCTTCTATAGTATTCATAAACAAATTTATCGATCAGTATGACATAGATCAGGCACGCTGCCACCGCTATGGGCATTGCAAGAATAGCCGTAGGCAGAAACCCGAAACTTATGCCCGCATTCTGGAGTGCCCATGTGGAGAGAATCGTCACCACAGTAGCAAATGCCATGGTATCTCCCTGGGCAAAATTGGCAAATCGTAATACAGCATATACCAGAGTTACTGCCAGTGCACCAAGTGCCAGCTGGGAACCATAGGAGAGAGCGGGTACAACCAGAAAATTAGAAATCAAAATAATAGAATTAAGAATATCAGTCAGTACAGGCATTTAACCTCCAAGAAAAGATTTTCGCACCACAGGGTCTGCAAGAAGTTCTTTGCCTGTACCTGTATGTTCATTACTTCCCGACACCAGAACAAATCCTTTATCTGCAATCTGTAAAGCCTGTTTTGCATTCTGCTCCACCATCATTACGGCTCTGCCTGAATTTCTAAGGCTCAGGATATTTCCAAAAATTTCATCCATCACTATTGGTGATACCCCTGCAGTGGGTTCATCCAGCAGCATTACCGAAGGCTGAGTCATCATTGCTCTGCCAAAAGCAGCCTGCTGTCGCTGTCCTCCTGACAGCTGCCCTACCAACTGGTTACTCCTGCTGTAAAGGATAGGAAAAAGGTCATACACTTCTTCCATGGTTTTTGTTATGTCATCTGTTCTAAGAAAAGCTCCCATCTCAAGATTTTCCTGAACTGTCATTGTGGGAAAGACATTATCAGTCTGCGGTACAAATGCAATGCCAAGGCTTATCCTTTTTTGTACAGATAAGTCAGATATATCTTTGCCATCAAGTGTCACTGTTCCTTTGCTCTGCTTGAGCATGCCGAGCAGGACTTTCATTGCAGTGGACTTGCCTGCTCCGTTAGGTCCTACAATAACGGCAAGTTCCCCCTTGTTTACTTCCACGGAACAGTCATTGAGTATGGGGACAGAGTAGTCATATGCAGCTGTTATGTTTTTTCCGGATAAATACGCCATTTATGCCAGCACCTCTTCTTTAATACCTTTGCCAAGGTAGGCATCAATAACCCGTTCATCATTGATAATCTCTTCAGGCGTTCCCTGGGTTAAAAAACTGCCATTTGTCAGAACAATAACAGGATTGCACAACCTTGAGATAAAATCCATGTCATGTTCAATCATGCAAAACGTATAGTTTCTCTCTTTATTCAGTTTTATTATGGCATCACCAATCTGGCGGAGCAGCGTCCGGTTCACTCCGGCGCCAACTTCATCCAGCAGTACTACTTTGGCATCTACCATCATTGTACGGGCAAGTTCTAATAGTTTTTTCTGACCGCCGGACAGTCTGCCTGCTTTTTCGTTCTTAAGATGTATGATATTTAAAAACTCCAGAACTTCTTCAGCTTTTTCCTGCAGTTTTTTTTCCTGGGCCTGAATCTGCCTGCGTTTGAACCAGGTATTAACGATGTTTTCACCAATCTGTTCTGCCGGTACCATCATTAAATTTTCAAAAACAGTAAGGGTGGGAAATTCATGGGCAATTTGAAATGTTCTCAATAGACCTTTGTGAAACAGCTCGTGGGAATCTAAGCCTGTTATGTCTTCATTTTCAAGATAAATTGATCCATATGTTGGTTTATAGAGTCCTGCAATCAGATTGAAAAGAGTTGTTTTGCCTGCACCATTAGGTCCTACAAGACCTGTTATTGAACCTTTTTCAATCTGCAGGTCTACCTTGTTAACAGCTTTGATGCCACCAAAATGTTTAGAAATGTTACTGACCTTGATCACCAGCAGTCCTTTGAATTATATTCACAGGTTAATTTACTTTATTTACTTTTCCAGTTTTAATAACAGACGCTTCATAATGTTGCAAGTAATAAATCATATCTTTGGTTATACGTGGAAAGAACAGCTTGACAAATCTGTTTTTCACTATTGCATGAAACAGATTGAA